>NZ_JARFNJ010000014.1:0-94399 GCF_029167165.1 Sphingomonas pollutisoli | reverse complement strand
TTCAAGTGCGCGCGATCAAATCGGAACGCTGCGCGGCATCAGATTGGAATGCCTGCGCGCGATCGTCGGAATCCGCACCGGTAGGCTTCCCGCCGAGCCCACGCGGCGATTGCTTGGCCTTTCCCGGCGCTGATCGACTGCGTGAGGAATAGGACGCCAACAGGAGACACGAGGTTATCCATGCCGTCCTCCGTGGCATCGGGATCGGAGTGCCGGGCATAGTCGGGAAACGAACGCGAGAGAGCGTTGCTCGCCTGATAGACAGGGAGGCCGGCAGCGCGGCAGATGTCCTCGGCACTGAAGTACGGCAGGCCGTCCTCCCGCTTCAGGATGCGGACGGGGCGGTCCCCTCGGAACATGAGGGTTTCAGCTCCCCCGCTGAGGGGAAGTGGCGATGTCATTGGATTGCTTTCTATTGTGCAATGAGGATGCCCGCAGCGGCTTGGCTGGGGCATGGGATGAGCCGTTCAGGATCGGAGGAACCCGGCAAGGTGAACGGAGGTGGTTCGGACGGAACTGATGGGACCCTGTGGTTTCAGGAGGCCCGGTGTTCTGTGGAGCGATTGTCGTTGCGCGTCCGGTTCCATCGGAAAGGGGGATGGGACCCAAAGGAAATAGGGGACCCGTAGAAATCTTGGGGCGGCGGTTGCGGCGTGTAGGGTCTGACGGCTGCGCAGCCGGTCGAGCGAAGCGGCCATTTCGAATTGCGATTTGGCCCAGACTGGCGACGGGAACCCGCCGGGCCCGGAGGGGGCCCAAGGGGACCCGCCACTTCGCAAGGCGCTCGAAGGCCCGCCGATCGCCGGGGGCTTGCCGCGCCCGTGCTGCCTTCCTGTGCCCCGCCCTATGTCGTCGAGGGACTGCGGGGGACATTAGGGCCGATGGGGCCGCAGATCGCCGGAGGGATTGGCCCTAGGTTGGTGGCAATCTCAGGAGTCGGCGAGATCGCTGACTACCGCGTCTCGCTTGTCCTTCACGTCGCCGACGACATCCTTCCAGTCCTCGCTATCGAAGCGGTCAACATCGTCGGATAGGGCTTGGGCGTCGGTCCGCGCCTTGTCGATCTGGTCCCGCAGCGAGGAAACTTCCCCTTCGAGGCGGTCGATCTGGTCTTGCTTGCTCTCGCCGCCCCCGCAGCCCGACAGGGCGATCAGGAAAGCGAGGACTGCAAGCGTATAGGTCCGGCGCATAGCTTCCCCCTTGCGTGCCCTCGTGGCCTTGATGCCGCAGGCTCTTAGGTCTGCCAAGCGCCTCGGTGCGCCAGACTCAAAAGTTGAAGGTTGTGAGACCGGGGCTTAGCGGTCTGCATCTTTGTCTCACAAGATAGGTTGACAGTTTATGCGATAGGTCTCATAAGTGCAGCATACCTTCAGAGACACGAGGCCCTCATGTCCCGCATCGCCTACTACCGCACCTCCGGAGACTCCCAGAGCATCGAAGCACAGCGGCAGGCCCTCGGGGGTGGCTTTGACCGTGAGTTCGCCGATGAGGGCGTGAGCGGCGCCATCAAGGCCGAGGAGCGCCCAGCGTTCGCCCAGCTCCTCCAGTATGTCCGAGAGGGTGACACGATCTACGTCTATGCTCTGGACCGGCTGGGGCGCGATGCGCTGGACGTGCAGGCAATGGTCCGTCATTTGCTCGACAAAGGGGTGATGATTGATGTTCGAGGCCTCGGAGTAATCGGTCGGGGCGTCGGAGAAATCATCGTCGCTGTCCTCGCCCAGATAGCTGACATGGAGCGCCTGCGGATCAAGGAGCGGTGCGACAGCGGCCGTGCGGCGGCTCGGGTGTCCCTTGAGGCCACCGGGAAGACCCATCGGGGCAAGGAGAGCTTGGGCCGCCCCAAGGCCGCAGAGCCCCGAGAGGTGATCGCATGGCGCCGGGCGAACAACGCCAGCATCAAGGCCACTTGCGACCACTTCGGGCTCTCAAAGGCCACCGTGGCACGCTACTGGGCGTCCAAGTAGCAGCACCGCACGAAGCGACCGAGCCCCGCATGCCCCATATCGGACAAGGGGGGCATCGAACAGCACCTTAGGCCCCTGGGCCACACTGCGCATTTCCCGTCCGCTCTCATGTAGAAAACATGAGGCTTCGCCCCCGGCCGGCCCCGCGTAGGGAGGGGACCTAACGCCCTTTTGAGCATATCCCGCGCTCGCAGGCCGGAAAAATAATCGGGTGGCGAAATCCGCAGTTTGCCGTGGGGACCTGAGCCTAAGCCTTTGCTATGTAATGATGTTACATTACAAGATTTTGTGACAGGTCAGAGCCTATACGGACGACACGATGAAGGCCGCAGAGGGACTGCAAGCCCCTCCAGCTCACGCGGCTCTCAAGTCCTCGAAATACCGTGGCGCCACCCGCAGTCCCCTCCGTCCCATCCAGTCGATTAGCGCCGGGTGCGCCAAGGTCTGCCGCAGGGCTTCGCTCGTGACGCCCATAGCTGCCCGCACAGCCGCCTTGGTGACCTTCCGGTCCGGCGAGGCCCTCAGGCCTTCTGCAATCGCCAGCGAGGCCCGCAGCGCCCCTTTCGGCATCTTCGCACCCGCCGGGCGCCAGGGCCGTACAGACGCACCGGGGAACGTCTCTGCCAGTAACGACGCCAAGCCCGGTTGCTTGTCGATCACGTAGACTTCGCAGTCCCCGCAGACCCCGTCAGCCCCTTGCCGGACTGAAGCGCGACAGATGGCCTGCAAGAGGTTGTGGCGGTGTTCGCCGGCTTCGATGGCGTCCACGGTCGCCTTTGCGGTCGCGGTCGCCAGCGGGCCTCCTGCGGCGATGTGCAGGGCCGTGTAGGTCGCGCTGGGTTGCCTCCAGAGCCCGATGACGACGACGCGGGAGATGTCCTTGTAATCGTTGGTGCCGTGATGGTTTCCCCAGTGCAGGAATGAGAGGCGCTCCGGATTGACGGTGAGGCCCCGAAGCTCCTCCACGATACCGTAGCTGTCTCGGTCCTGCGCATGGATGATTAGCCACGGATCGGCGTCGTCCCCTTGGTTGATGAGCGCGGAGACGGATGACAGGACATCTCGCCGGGCTCCTTCGTCATCCAAGGTTGATCGGCTGGCCGCACGGTTCCAGTGGTGGACGCGGAGGCGGCTGTAGTCGGCTGTGAAGTCTGGAAGGCGCTGGAGCGTGCCCGCCGTTTCCATCGTCTTGTAGGTCTCTCGGACCCTGCCGGAAGCGTCGAGGATTAGGCATGGCGCGAAGTCAGCAGGGAGGGGCAACACGGCCCCGGCGAGGTGCAGGCCGTAGAGCTTGCAGTTGACCACTACGCCTTCTCGATCCGCGAAGAACGGGAGGGCCGCTAGAGGTCCAGCGATATCCCAATCCAGATGCTTTTTGAGCGCCCTGTGAGCGTGGTGGACCCCAACCGGCACTGTGACAGCCTGCCCAATCGCATCGTCCCTGAGCGTGTCTCCTAGGGCCTCCAGAGCCTTCGCGGCGGCGGGATCGTGCGGGCGTAGTTTCTCTGGCGCTTTGACGATGTGGTCCTTGCGGAGCTGCGCAGGGCGAGCGGGCGTAAGGGACTCGTCCCAGACGCGCCATGCCCGAGGCTTGCCGAGGTAGTGGAAGTAGGCGGTATCGGCGAAGGATTGGTCTTGGCATCGCCTGTGGAGCATCTCGTGGGTCGTGAAGAGGACCGGAGTGGTGTAGGGGTCGGCGGAATACTTGGCCGACAGCGCAGCACCCTTGTTGACGAGGACAGCGCAATCTTGTGTGCCAAACTCCGCCCGGCTTATGCAGCTCTCGATTTCCTTGATGGTCGCAAAGGCGATCAAGGCCCCGGCGGGGGGACTGAAATTCTTAGCCTTCCATTCGTTGAGGAAGTTGCACAAGGTTTCGGTCTTGCCGGCTCCGGGATCGAGGGCGGACAGAAGATACTTGTCGGTCTTGAGTGATCCTGAGAGCATGAGGTCCATTGTGTTCCGGACCGAATATACCGCTGTCCCTTTAGGGTCCTGTAAGAGCCCTTGAGAGTTTATCATTTACAATTCCATTGACTATCATTCTTCGGGTCCTTCACCACAAAACCCAAGAGACCTTAAGGTATCTTATAGAATTGCTTGGGGTTTCGGGTCCGTCCTTGGGATTTTCCGGTTGTGCATAAGTCAGGAGTAATTCCGCATTCGTGGCCTATCCGCATTCGTGGAGCGTATCACGCGAAGGCGTAATCGGCCCTCAAGACGTCCGCCAGATCGAGGGTGCCCCGCTGCGGTTTCTCCAGTGCCTCCAGTTTCTCCAAGCCCTCGTCGGACAACACGCGGACCGGGCGTAGGTCTCTGGATGACCGCGAGATTACGGCGGGAGCGGTCGTGCATATGTCTGCATTAAATGCCGCACGAGGCCGCTGCGGGCGTCTCAAGGGCATCCCTCAAGTCCACCCGCAGCGTACCCCCGCCGTGCCTTACTGGACCGTGCAGTCCGCCAAGGCCGGGGGTTCCTGCATGTTTACGTCACAGGCGGCTACGGCCTCATCGATCGCGGCGAAGAACTTGCCGGAACCGCTCTCCGCGATGACCGCAGCGGCGCCCACCAGCATCGCCACTTCCTCGTCTGAAAGGCTGGACCGACGCTCCGAGATGAACGCAGCGAGGCCTTGGGTGGCCCCGATCTCGATCATTCCGGACGGGCTCGCCGGGATGGTCTTTCGCGCGTTATCGATCAGGTCGTGCACTTCATCGGTCGAAAGGGCCTTGCCGATGCCACCGCTCTCGTCCTCCTGTTCCTTCGAGGTCCGGGCGACGTAAGCGAGCCATTCCTCGGAACGATTGTCCAGACCGTCTTCGTCCATGATGGCGCGAGGCGCATGGGTCTGGAGCCAGTCAGCGTTGGCGCGGAGGCCTTCCCGCAGCGCAGGAGCAAGCTCGGTCACGTCGAAGCGGCCGAAAATCCCCGCATTAGCTTCGAGCCAATCGAGAACGGTATAGGTATCGCCAAGAGGCAACGTGAACTCGTCTAGGCGGTCGGCATTTTCACCTTCAAGCGCGACTACGGGCACCGCGCCCGTGATCCCGACAGCGTGGTTGAGAGCGTCGAGGTGTATACCGCTGCACTCCGTATCAGAGACGAGGCCCAATGCCTCCCAAACTGACCAGACGGATATATGGGGGACGCCGTCAACGGCATAGGCGACGATAGGAACGCCGTTGAGGCAGAGGGCGGCCGAACGGATCGAAATGGAAGTCATGCAGGCACCTATAATCATGCCGGGACGCCGCCGTATTCGACGGAGACGCCAAGGCGCGTTGAGAAAAGCCCACGAAGGGCGGCTGGTGGTGTTTGCGCTCACGCCTGCCGGTCGGAGCCTATCAGGATGCCCTGTCGAAACGAGGTCGGGCAGCGCTCGGGACCATACGCTAGGCGATGGCTGACTATCCTGTGTGTGAACCGGCCTCGGGCGCTATAAAAGACGTGTAAAACACGCCCGGTTCACTTCCGTTATGCGGCTTGGGTATCAAGTCGCCGTGGGTGCGTCAATCCTCACTACGGCAGGCTTGAGCACCGCCGCAGTTTCGGACTTCTGCATACGTTGGGGATAACTCTCACAGCGCCGTCCATCTGCATACGTTGGCTGTAAATCCCTGCCGCGCGGGTTGTGCATACATGTGGAGTAATTCCACGGGCGGGAGCGGTCCTGCGTAGGTGAGTGGTAATTGCCCGCTTTCTGCATACGTCAGCACTAATTCCCGCGACCCGCTGCTCCCCCCTACATGGACCCTAATCCCGTCGAGACCCTTGTGCATACGTGGGTTGTAACTCCGGCGCCGGCTGTTCGTGCATACGTCTGCACTAATTCACCCGTCCAAAGCGGCCTTAAGCTGCTCAAGTACAGCCCTGCCTCGGGCGCTAACCTTGAAGATCGCCGATCGGAGGTCGCCGGGGTTACGCTTGCGGACGAGAAGGCCGTAGCCGGGCTTGCCGCTGCGCAGGTTCTCCGAGAGGTCCAAGAGGTGCCGCGAAGTCGTCGAGCGGTTGCCGTGCATCAGCGCCTCTAGCTCTTTGGGGGTCTTCCCCTCGTTTTGCGCGACCATCAGGAACGTTTGAACGACCGACAGAGGTATCTCCACCGTCATGGCTTCCTGAAACACGCGGTTGATCCGCAGCGCCCGGTCTAGGTGGTCGTTCATATCCAGCTCTTCCCTGTTTGGCCCCTCCTAGCCGCCCGTAAGATAAACTTCAACTGTGGATAATCCACGATCACAGTGCACTTTAGCCCCTCACGACAGCCCGCGAAACCCAGTAATCCTCAAGCGGCTCGTCGTCCTCGTCGTCTGTCTCAAGGAGCTGCGGGCTCAGGTGAAACGCCACCGCCTCCGCAGCATTTCGGCCGTGTTCGGAGAGTCGATAAGCCATCTCTTTCCCCTCGACGGCGGGCGGCACCTCTTCAATTAAGCGGGCTCCTGGGCGACCAGATGCCGCGACCTTTCCGAGGTCCTGCAAGTCGTCATAGAGAGCCCCCGACTTGCCTCCCAGCGCCTTTGTGAGTTGCTTCATGGTGACGGGGCCCTGAAGAGCTACGTGCAGGAACACGTCGATCTGTCGAAGCGTCACGGTCTTTTTCATGTACTTGAGCAAAGCCCGGTGCGCGTAGTAATAGGCGGTGATACCGTTGCTCGACATTGCAGCTCCCTCGTGTTGCCTACAGGGCTACTCCACGGGACCGAGTCTGCGGTCAACAGGCTTTTGGGATGGTGGACATTCCACAGATGCGGAGCAAATGTCCGCCTTAATTGCCCTCGCTGCCGTCAATCGTCACCTCAAGGTGCGCGAGGTCCAGACCGGGATAGGTGATCTTCTCCAGAACCGCGAGTAGGTTAGCGATCGGGAAGCCGCCACCGATGGTCCCGTAGATGCTCTGGGAACCCGCTATGGCCCTGCCGAGCAGCGCGAGGGCCTCCGCGTCCCCGTAGACTCCAGCAGCCCTCAAGCGGTCCTCGACGCCGTGCCGGAAGCTATGCATCCCGAGCTTGGTGCCGGTAATCTCCAGCTTCTTCAGGTGTGCGCTGAACCGCTCTCCAAACTTGGCGCCGAATTGACCGCGCGAGCTGGCTTTAGCGTCTGGGAACAAGGCTTCTTCCGGCTTGTCGTCGGCCCGCCTCTGCTCAACGAAAGCAAGGAAGCCCAGCCGCAGCAGGGCCGAAGGGACCGGCACGTCCCGCCGACTATCTTCGTTCTTCAGGCTGCGACCAGTGTACGGGCGGATGCGAAGCGCCAAAACGCCCTCAAGCTCAGCCGCGTCCATGATCCGCAAACCGGCAATCTCTGCGAGTCGGGCGCCCGTAAAGAGGGCGATGAGGGGAACCCAGAACGCTCCGGGCTTCGCCACGTCCGGGGGAGCTGGCGTGTCCCAAGGCGCCGTTGAGAATAGCTTGGTGAGCTGCTCCGTGCTGAAGGCGTCCCGCTTATCCCTATCGGCCACTGGGTCCGCTACGCTCAGGCCGATGAAGCGGTTCTTCTCCACCCACTCCTCTTTGACCCCAAAGTTCCAGATTGACGAAATGTGAACCATGTACGCGTTGTTGATCGTGCGCGGCTGGATAGTCGGCAGGCCTAGCTCCCGAGCCCTCTCAACCGCTTCTGGGACAGAAAGACCAGCTAGGCTCTTCTGCTTCCCGAGGTTGACCGGCAGGCCTTTGACCAATTCGAATATGTCTCGCGCATCCTCTCGCGTGATTGAGGCCGCTTCCCGATCTCCCACGGCGTCTTTCAGGACCCTAGAAACCGCCTCCGAAGCTGCGCGTGATGACCGTTTCCACCCTTCCCACTTGTGCGCACGATAGGCGTCCACGAGGGCCGAGACGGTCCTCTTGCGTCCTCGGGGGTTGAGAGGCCGCGCCGGCCTCGGGGGGATCGGAGGCGCATAGCCTGCGAGGTGCCGATGGATTTCCTCCGTGGCCCCTACCAGCTTGGCGTTAAGCGCCCACAGGAGCCGTCGCCGCTCTTCGCGGTTCGCCGGGTCGAGCCGGAGCCCTTCGAGAGCTAGAATGTGGTCCGCCGTGGGCCCGAGGATGCCCTCTAGAAGCTCGTCGTCCGGCCGCACCCGTAGCTTCCGCAGCTCATCGAGAAGCCATATCCAACCCTCCCCGGCAAACTCACCGTGCCCTTCTTGGAGGCGCTGCTCCATCCCTGTGCGCTGATCGTGAAGGAGGACCGCCGCTAAGTCGTCGATGATGGCAGGGGTGAGCCTGTCGAACGCCGCCGCCGCCCCCTTGGCTTTCAGACGCGCTCGGCCTCGTGCCGCCTTAACGTCATCGTCGAATTGCCGCTTGGCCCGCTCGTATATGCGGAAGGCGTCCGCCGTCATGTAGGTACGAGCGCCTAGAGGGACCTTCAGGACCGACTTGGGCTTGGGAAGGAAATCTCGGACGTCTCGGGGGTACACCCGGCGGAAAACGAGCCTACCGGTGGCTTCTTCAATGACGTAATCGAGGGTCTTACCCATGATAGCTTCCGCACCGTTTTTTGTACCGGATTGGAGCTTAGAAGCCACGATTTCAGCCGTTTCTTCGTCAAAACAAGGCCTTGAAAGCCTTGGTGGACAGGGCTGGATTCGAACCAGCGTACGCTTGCACGGGCAGATTTACAGTCTGCTGCCTTTAACCACTCGGCCACCTGTCCAGATTGGGCCGCCAAAAAGCGAGGCGTGCCAATGCCGACCTCGAAGCCCGCTGTCAACGCCCAACAGCGGCAAATCGCGGGCGAGACTTGCATGCCGGCAGCGCGGCGCATACCGAACGGCAAGATTCATCGCGGCGGATGTCGATCCCCCGCTTATCGGACGCCCTTCATGATGACCCGTGTCGATCTCCCCCCCGTTTCCCGCGCGGCCGTAACCCGCCGAGTGCCGAACTGATGGCGCGGCGCGGACACCGCCCGTCACAGGCGCCCGCCGGCCGGCCCCGCTTCTGGGGCCGCCATGCGGTGATCGCCGCGCTCGCCAACCCGGACCGCGTCGTCCGCAAGATCTGGGCGACGCGCGAAGCGCTCGCGAGCCTCGACATCCCGCCCGTGGTCCCGATCACCTATGCCGATGTCGCCGATCTGGCGCGGCTGGTGCCGTCCGACGCGCCGCATCAGGGGCTGGTCGCGGAAGTCGATCCGCTCGAGGATATCTGGCTCGGCGATCTGCTCGAACAGGGCGCCGACGATCGACGCCCGCTGCTGGTGCTCGATCAGGTGACCGACCCGCACAATGTCGGCGCGATCCTGCGTTCGGCCGCCGCGTTCGATGCGCTCGGGATCATCACGCCCGATCGTCACGCGCCGCCCGAATCGGGCACGATCGCCCGCGCCGCCTCGGGCGCGCTCGAGATCGTGCCGTGGGTGCGGGTGGTGAACCTCGCGCGTGCATTGGAAGAAATCGCGGAAGCCGGCTTCTGGCGCGTCGGATTGACCGGCGAGGCGCCGCAGACGCTCGAGCAGGCGATGGGGCAGCAGCGCGTCGCGCTGGTGCTCGGCGCCGAAGGTGAAGGCATGCGGCAGAACACCGCCGCGCATTGCGACGAACTGGGCCGGCTGCCGATCTCGCCGCGGATGGAGAGCCTCAACGTCTCCAACGCCGCCGCGATCGCGCTTTACGCGGCCACGACCCGGGCTATGGCTTAACAACGACCGTTCGTGCCGGGCGAAGTCGCGGCGCCTGCGCAGGTGCCGCGACTTCGCCCGGCGCGAACGGCTGGCGCGGCCTCCGATGGGAGCGGCACCAGGCCGCCCCCTCACCCCTCCAGCGTATGCAGCAGCGTCCTGACGGCGGTGTCCACATCGCGATCCTTGTCGCGCAGTTCCTCGATGCGGCGCACCGCGTGGATCACGGTCGAATGGTCACGGCCGCCGAACTTGCGCCCGATCTCGGGCAGCGACCGCGTGGTCAGCCGCTTGGCGAGATACATCGCGATCTGGCGTGGGCGCGCGATCACCACCGCGCGGCGCGCGGAGACCAGTTCCAGCGGCTTGAGATCGAAATGGGCCGACACCACCTTCTGAATCTCGTCGATCGTCACGCGCCGCTCGGCGCCGCGCAACACCTCGCCCAACGTCGCCACCGCGAATTCGAGATCGATCGCGTCGCCGGTCAGTTGCGAATAGGCGACGACGCGGTTGAGCGCTCCCTCCAGATCGCGGATGCTCGCGGTGATCCGCGTCGCGAGCAGATCGAGCACCTCCTGCGGCACCGTCACGTTCGGCAGATCGGCGAGCTTGCGCGCGAGCACCGCGCGGCGCAGCGTGAGATCGGGCGCCTTGATGTCCGCGACGAGGCCGCACGACAGCCGCGAGGTAATCCGCGCCTCGACTCCATCGAGATCCTGCGGGCAG
Organism: Sphingomonas pollutisoli; assembly: GCF_029167165.1. Classification (NCBI taxonomy): domain Bacteria; kingdom Pseudomonadati; phylum Pseudomonadota; class Alphaproteobacteria; order Sphingomonadales; family Sphingomonadaceae; genus Sphingomonas; species Sphingomonas pollutisoli. The sequence goes on along the minus strand of NZ_JARFNJ010000014.1, from coordinate 84,082 downwards.
CGGTCGGCGCTGATGACGAGCCGCTTGCCCGCGCCCATCACCTCGTTGATCGTGTGGAAGAACTCCTCCTGCGTCGAATCCTTGCCGGCGATGAACTGGAGGTCGTCGATCAGCAGCACGTCGGCCGAGCGCAGCCGCGCCTTGAAGCTGTGCGTGTCCCGCGCGCGCAGCGCCTGCACGAACTCGAACATGAACCGCTCGGCCGACATCAGGATCACATGCGCGCCGGGCACCGCGTCGAGATAGGCCGCGCCGATCGCGTGCATCAGGTGCGTCTTGCCCTGCCCGGTGCCGCTGTGGAGGAACAACGGGCTGAAGCGCGGCACGCCCGGCTCGGCGAGCGCACGCGCGGCGTTGAACGCGACACGGTTCGAGGCGTCGACGACGAACCGGTCGAAGGTGAAGCGCGCGTCGAGCGGCGGGCGCTCGGCGGCGGCGGCAGGCGCCGGCGCGGCCGGCACCGGGCGCAACACGGCGATCTCCGCCGATTCGGCCCGGAGCGTCGCGGGCTGCGGCGTCGTGGACCGGGTCTCGATCGACACGGTGCGCACGCTCGGCACCAGCGCGCGGAATTCCTGGAGCAGCCGGTCGGCATAATGGTTGCTGACCCAGTTGCTCATGAACGCGGACGGCAGCGCCAGCCGCACCGCTTCCAAGCCATCGTCCTCGATCAGTTCGATCGGCTTCAGCCACTGGTCGAACAGCCGCACCCCGGCGGACTCGCGCAGATGCGCGCGCACCACGCTCCAAGCCTTGGCGATCTCGCCGCGTCCGTCCCGAACGTCCGAACGTAACGCTCCCCTGGCCCCGATCCCGCTCACGCAACACCTTTCCGCCGGCCGCGCGCATGTCGCGGCCGCAAATTCAGACACACCCTCCCCCAGCCGGAATCACGGTCCCGCTGTTGGTGACGATCAATCAATTGAATAGCGCGGACGACCGTCTGCGCTTCGGAGGTCGATTATGAAGATCGCGACGAGTCGATCAAGAGCCGCAGCCGTCAGATATTTGAAATAATCCGGTTGACTCGTCTCGGGCCAAGGATTCCCGTCAAAAATCTTATAATCTGCTGAAATACATATGTTTTCTGGATGCCCTCGGTTCAACACACATCGCGAATCGCGGGGAATCCTATGTTTGTTACTTGGCCCGATATTTGCGCGCGCCTATCGGTGCAGCGCGGAAATTCGCACCGCATCTATCGCGGACGCAGCAAAAGCCCGCTTGGGAAACCCCAAGCGGGCATCAGCATTCCGGTAGAGGGAAAAGCGTCAGGCGAGCGCGGCGAGGCGCTTGGTCAGCCGCGAGAATTTCCGCGAGGCGGTGTTCTTGTGCATCACGCCCTTGGCGACGCCACGTGCCAGCTCGGGCTGCACCTGCGCCATCGCCTCGGTCGCGGCGGTCTTGTCGCCCGATGCGAGCGCGGCTTCCGCACGCTTCACAAAGGTACGGATGCGACCGACCCGATTGCCGTTCACAATGGCGCGGTTCGCGTTGCGCCGGATTCGCTTTTTCGCCTGTGGCGTATTGGCCATGAAGCCCTCTGAGTCTGAAATCGGGTGACGCGCCGGGATCGCTCCCCGCGCTGGAAGGCAGGCCCCTTAGCCAGTCGGCCCGTGCAGGTCAACCTTTTAGCGTTGGCAGCGCGGACACCAGAAGGTCGATCGCCCACCATCGGCATAGCGCGAAACCGTCCCGCCACAGCCACACGCCTCACCCTCACGCCCATAGACAGCGAACTGCTTGGAAAAATAGCCGAGTTCGCCATCGGGCCGGGCGTAATCGCGCAACGTCGAGCCTCCCGCCGCGATCGCGGCGAGCAGCACCTCGCGAATCGCCGCGACCAACCGGGTGAGCTTCGCGCGAGACACCTGTCCGGCGGCGCGCCTGGGGCTGATGCCAGCGAGGAACAGCGCTTCGCACACATAGATGTTGCCGAGCCCCGCGACGATGCGCTGATCGAGCAGCATCGCTTTGATCGGCGCGATTCGCCCTTCGAGCATCCGCGCCAGATAGGCGGGGGTAAGATCGTCACCGAGCGGCTCCGGCCCCGTAGCGGTGAAAGCCGGATAGACGTCAAGCGACTCGGTCGGCACCAGATCGACCGAGCCGAACCGGCGCGCGTCGTTGAGCGCCAACCGCCGGCCCGTATCGGTTTCGAGGATCAGGTGGTCGTGCGGCAAGAGCTCGCCCGGATCGACTCGCCACCTCCCCGACATGCCGAGGTGGAAGATCATCGTGTCACCGCGATCGGTGCCGATCAGCCCGTATTTGGCGCGCCGGCCGAGCGCGGTCACGCGCGCACCGGTCAGCCGCTGGCGCAGATCCGCGGGGAACGGCCGGCGCAGATCGGGGCGGCGCGTCTCGACCAAGGTCAGGCGCGCGCCCTCCAGCACGGGCGTGAGACCGCGCACGGTGGTTTCGACTTCGGGGAGTTCAGGCATCGCCATCCGATTCCGCCGTTCGTCCCGACGAACGGATGTGGGTTGAACCAAAGAGCTAGGTTGCGTTTGCCCGCGCCACAAGCGCCCGCTAGAGCGGCCCGATGACCGATACCGTATCCTTTGGCTATGAAGACATTCCCGCAGCCGAGAAGACCGCCCGCGTCGGCGGCGTCTTCTCGAACGTCGCGGCGAAATACGACCTGATGAACGATGCCATGTCGGGCGGCATGCACCGGATCTGGAAGGATCGGTTCGTGCGCCGCGTCAAACCGCGCGCGGGCGAGCAGATCCTCGACATGGCCGGCGGCACCGGCGACATAGCGTTCCGGCTGGAGACGTCGGGCGCGTCGATCACCGTCGCCGACATCAACCCGGACATGCTCGCGGTCGGCATGGAGCGCGCCGCCAAGCGCGGCATCGACGGCCTCGTCTGGACCGAAGCCAACGCCGAGACGCTGCAATTCCCCGACCGGTTCTTCGACGCCTATACGATCGCCTTCGGCATCCGCAACGTGACCGACATCCCCAAGGCCCTGCGCGAGGCGCACCGCGTGTTGCGGCGGGGCGGACGTTTCTTCTGCCTCGAATTCTCGACCACGGTGTGGCCGGGTTTCGCCGAGGTCTATGATGCCTATTCGCACCGTATGGTGCCACAACTCGGCAAGCTGCTCGCCGGCGACGCCGACAGCTATCGCTATCTGATCGAATCGATCCGCCGCTTCCCCGACATGCCGACGTTCGAGGCGATGATCGGCGAGGCCGGGTTCGTGAACACGAAGGTCGAGCCGATGCTCGGCGGGCTGGTGGCGATTCACAGCGGCTGGAAGATTTGATGTCGGCAAAGACTCTCCCCTCCCGCTTGCGGGAGGGGTCGGGGGAGGGCCTGTCGAGGACGCGTCGCCTGACACACGCCCTCCCCCAACCCCTCCCGCAAGCGGGAGGGGAGCTGTGACCACCCCCACCGTCCATCTCTGGCGACTGCTCAAATGGGGCCGCATCCTCGCGCGGCACGGCGCGCTTCAGGGCATCGAGCGCGATCCCAACACGCCCACCCCGATCCGCCGGCTGGTGCGGATCGCACGGTTCGGCGCGCGCGTCCCCGCGACGCCGCGCTATGCCGACGCCTTCCACGCGATCGGCCCGGCCGCGGTCAAGCTCGGGCAGACGCTCGCGACCCGGCCCGATATCGTCGGAGATGCCGCCGCGCACGATCTGCTGCGCTTGCAGGATGCGCTGCCGCCGCTCCCGTACGAGACCATCCACGCCGCGATGGCGAAGGCGTTCCAGCGCGATCCGGCGACCTTGTTCGCCTCGATCGATCCGGTGCCCGTCGGCGCGGCCTCGATCGCGCAGGTCCACCGCGCCGTCACCACCGACGGGCGCCGGGTCGCGGTGAAGGTGCTGCGTCCGGGCGTCGAGGAGGATTTCGCCCAGGCGATCGACACCTATGAATGGGCCGCCGCGCAGATCGAGGCGATGGGCGGCGAGCTCGCCCGGCTGCGCCCGCGCCTCGTCATCGCCACGTTCAAGCGCTGGACCGCGCGCGAGCTCGATTTCCGCCGCGAAGCCGCCTCCGCCTCCGAACTCGCCGATGCGATGACGGCGGAACCCGATTTCGTCGTCCCCAAGATCGACTGGCAGCGCACCACGGGCAAGGTGCTGACGCTCGAATGGATCGACGGCATCAAGCTGTCCAACCGCGCCGCGCTGGTCGAGGCGGGGTATGATCTGCCCAAGCTCGCCAACACGCTCGTCCACGCCTTTCTCCGCCAGGCGATCGCGGAGGGCTTCTTCCATGCCGACATGCATCAGGGCAATCTGTTCGCGCTGCCGGGGGACCGGATCGCCGCGATCGACTTCGGCATCATGGGCCGGATCGACCGGCGCGCGCGCGTCTGGCTCGCCGAGATCCTCTACGGGCTGATCACCGGCAACTATAAGCGTGTCGCCGAAATCCATTTCGAGGCGGGCTACGTGCCGCCGCACCACAATGTCGCCGAATTCGCGACGGCGCTGCGCGCGGTCGGCGAGCCGATGCGTGGTCTCGCGGTCAAGGACATGTCGATCGGGATGATGCTCGACAGCCTGTTCAACATCACCCGCGATTTCGACATGCGCACGCAACCCCATCTGCTGCTGCTGCAGAAGACGATGGTGATGGTCGAAGGCGTCGCGACCAGCCTCGATCCCGACATCAACCTGTGGGACACCGCCGCCCCCTTCGTGCGCGAATGGATCCGCACCGAGCTCGGGCCGGAGGCCGCCGTCGCGGACCGGCTCATCACCGATCTGCGCACGCTGGCGCGCATCCCCGAGCTCGTGCGCAATATCGAGCGCCAATTCCCCAGCCCCGGCGGCGCGCCGCCCGAGCCGCCGATGCGGCCGATCGCGGTACTCGGGTCAGGGCGGCACATCGCGATGCGCTATGTCCTGGTCGCGGTGGTGAGCGCGAGCGCCAGCTTCGCCGCCGCCTGGCTGGCCCTGCACTGACGCGGTGCCGCGCACGGTCGCCCCACTCTGGCTCGCCGCGCCCAGCCGCTTCGCGCGGCTGAGCCGCGGACAGGCGCGGCTGGTGCTGATCGGCCTCGCGCTGCTCATCGTGGCGAGCCTGTTCGCGCTGCCGATGCCTGCGAGCGACCCATCCGCCGAGTCGGCGCGGACCGATCTCAACCTCTATCAGACGATCGTCGAGGGTGTGCGCACCGGCGGCGACTATTACAGCGTCGCGGCGCGATCGCTGCGCGCGGGCGATTTCCCGCTCAAACCGTTCGTCACCTTCCGCCTGCCGACATTGGCGGTGATCGAGGCGGCGCTGCCGGACGGCGCTCTCGTGGCGTTGCTCGACGCGCTGGCGCTCGGCGTCTTCATCGCGTGGTTCTTCCGGCTGCGAGATGCCTTCGCGCGGCGCCTTCCGCTGGTGGTCGCGCTGCTGCTGCTCGCCGGCGGAATGCTCGGCTTCGTTCAGAGCGACCTGGCCGCGTTCCATGAGGTTTGGGCCGGCCTGCTGATCGCGCTGTCGCTCGCGCTGCGCCGTCCCGGTCATTGGGTCGAGGCGGTGGCGTTCGGGATGATGGCGATGCTGATCCGCGAGACGGCGGCGCTCTACGTCGCGATCATGGCGGTGCTCGCGCTGGTGCAGGGCCAACGGCGTGAGGGGCTGGTCTGGGGCGCCACGCTCGGCGTGTTCGCGGTGGTGATCGCGCTGCACGCGCACGCCGTCTCGCAAGTCGTACATGCGACCGATCCCGCGTCGCCAGGCTGGGCCGGGATGCTCGGCTTCGGCTTCTTCGCCGAGGCGATCGCGGTTTCGACCGTGCTCACGCTGTTTCCGTTGGCGGTGGCGGCGCCGTTAGTTGCGCTCGCGCTGGCGGGTTGGGCAGCCTCGGAGAGCGATCTCGGCCTGCGCGTGACAGTGACCTTGGCCGCTTATGCCGTGCTGATCGCGCTGTTCGGGCGCGCCGACACCTTCTATTGGGGGCTGATGATCGCGCCCACGCTCCTCGTCGGCCTCGCCTTCGCGCCCGATGGCGTGCGCGACCTGGTCCGCGCCGCTGCCGAACGGCGGCGAATCACGGTAACGCGGGTGGTGCGGTGAAGATTTTGCTCGTCATCGGCGGCGGGATCGCCGCCTATAAGGCGTGCGAGCTGATCCGGCTGTGCCGCAAGGCCGGCATTTCGGTGCGCTGCGTGCCCACCGCCGCCGCGCAGCAATTCGTCACCCCGATGACGCTGGCGGCGCTGAGCGAGAACCAAGTGTTCACCTCGCTGTGGGATCTCAAGGACGAGGCCGAGATGGGGCATATCCAGCTCAGCCGCGAGGCCGACCTGATCGTGGTCGCGCCGGCCACGGCCGATCTGATGGCGAAAATGGCCGTCGGCATGGCGGACGACCTCGCGACGACCGTGCTCCTCGCGACCGACAAGCCCGTGCTGGCCGCGCCGGCGATGAACGTGCGGATGTGGCACCATCCCGCGACCCGCCGCAACGTCGCGACGCTGCGCGGCGACGGTGTGACCGTGATCGAGCCCGACGAAGGCCCGATGGCCTGCGGCGAGTTCGGCGCGGGGCGCCTGCCCGAACCGGAGGCGATCCTGGCGGCGATACGGACGGCGCTCGGCGCGTGATAGTCACCCTCACCCTTCCCGCCCGGCTGCGCCGGGGGGGGGCCTTCCCTCTCCCATTGGGAGAGGGAGGGAGGAGCGAAGCGACGGAAGGGTGAGGGTGACGAAAACGCCACACATCCTCGTCACCGCCGGCCCCACCCATGAGCCGATCGATCCGGTGCGCTACATCGCCAACCGCTCCTCGGGCAAACAGGGCTTCGCGATCGCCGGGGCGTTGGCGGCGCTCGGTGCGCGCGTCACCCTCGTCGCCGGGCCGGTGACGCTCGCCACACCGCCAGGCGTAGATCGCATCGATGTCGAGACCGCGCGCGAGATGGCCGACGCGGTCGAGGCCGCACTTCCCGCCGACGCCGCCGTGCTGGTCGCCGCCGTCGCCGACTGGCGGGTCGAGAGCATGCCGCAAAAGATCAAGAAAGGCGCGGGCACGCCCGTGCTTCACCTCGTCGAAAACCCCGACATCCTCGCCGGGCTCGCCCGCAGCCCCCGTCGACCGCGCCTGTTGATCGGCTTCGCCGCCGAGACCGAGCGCGTCATCGAACACGCCACCGCCAAGCGCGCGCGCAAGGCGGCCGACTGGATCGTCGCGAACGACGTGTCGGGCGACGTGATGGGCGGCGCGGACAATGCGGTCCATATCGTCACCGAATCCGGCGTCGAAAGCTGGGCGCGCATGCCCAAGGACGAGGTCGCGAAGGCGCTCGCCGAGCGGATCCTGGCGACGCTCGCCGGACGCGGATGAGCGCGCGCCCTTAGACAAATGCGTCAAAACCGCTAAGATGCGCGCCATGACTCCCCCGCCGATCACCATCAGCATCAAGCGCCTCGATCACGGCAAGGGCCTTCCCCTGCCCGCCTATGCGACCGACGGCGCCGCCGGCATGGACGTGGTCGCCGCCGAAGCGCTGACGCTCGCGCCCGGCGCGCGCGCGGCGGTGGCGACCGGCTTCGCGATCGCGATTCCACACGGGTTCGAGGTTCAGGTCCGGCCCCGCTCGGGGCTCGCGCTCAAACATGGCGTCACCTGCCTCAACACGCCCGGCACGATCGACAGCGATTATCGCGGCGAGGTGAAGGTGATCCTCGCCAATCTCGGCCAGGAACCGTTCGAGATCGCGCGCGGCGACCGGATCGCGCAGCTCGTCCCCGCCCCCGTCCAGCGCGCGGCGCTCGACGAGGCCGATGATCTCGACGAGACCGTGCGCGGCGTCGGCGGGTTCGGATCGACCGGGCGGTGATGCTCGGGCTCGCCTTGCTGCTTCAGGCGACCGGTGACCTGCCGCCGCTGCCGACCGACTGGTCGACGCTCGCGCCGATCCCCTATGTCGATGCGCCGACGCTCACCGCGCCGCTCGTGAAGTTTGTCGCCGGCGAGATCGCCGCCGGGCGCTGCGCGGTGCCGAAGCCGGCTGATGGCCATTATGTCGTCAAGGTCGATGTCGCGACGCTCGTCGATCAGGACGGCACGCTGCGCCGCGCGGTGCCGCGCGCGATCGATTGCCCGACGGTCGAACAATATAGCGCGGGGCTTGTCAGCAGCTTCGCGCGCGCCAATCTCAACGCGGGCACGGTGACGATGTGGTATCGCGCCACCCTGGTCTATGATTGGCATGGATGACGCTGAGCGACGCTGAACTCGAACGCTACGCCCGGCACATCGTCCTGCGCGAAGTCGGTGGCGCCGGGCAGATGAAGCTGCGCGCCGCGCGCGTGGCGGTGGTCGGCGCGGGCGGGATCGGATCGCCCGCCATCCAGTATCTCGCGGCCGCCGGAGTCGGCGAGCTGATCCTGATCGACGACGATCGCGTCGATCTTTCCAACCTCCAGCGGCAGACGATCTTCGGCGGCGACGATGTCGGCACCCCCAAGGTCGCGACGGCGGCGGCGGCGGTCATGCGGCTCAACCCGGCGGTGCGCGTAACGCGGCGCTCCGCGCGGCTCGATGCCGGCAACGCCGCCGATCTGATCGCGGGTGCGGACGTCGTGCTCGACGGGACGGACAGTTTCACCGTGCGGCTGGCGGTGGCCGATGCGGCGCTGACGGCGCGCGTACCGCTCGTCTCGGCGGCGGTCGCGCAATTCGAAGGGCAACTCGCGGTGTTCCGTGGCTGGGAGCCGGACAAGCCCTGCTACCGCTGCTTCGTCGGCGACGATCCCGACCGCCCCGAGACGAGCTGCGCCGAGGCCGGCGTGCTCGGCGCGATGGCGGGGGTGATGGGCACCCTCGCCGCGCTCGAAGTCCTGCGCGCGATCACCGGTTTTGGAGAGGACAGCGCGGGCAAGCTGCTGCTGGTCGATGCGCTTGCCTTTCGCTTCCGTACGATCGGCCTGCCCAAAGACCCCGGCTGCCCCGGATGCGGCGGCGCGGCGGATTAGGAGCCCGGCTTCGTCGCCGGCCGCTCCTCCTCGCCCAGTACGTGCCAGCCATGGAAATCCCTTACCATCGGCACACGACACCCCTTGCAAACGCTGCGGAAAGCGGTGCCGTCATGCCAGACCGAGTGACGACTGCGGTGATGTCTTCCGAAGATGCAGGAAATACGCTGCACGATATCCATTCAATTAAGCTCCGTCAGTAACGCCCCGGGCCGTGCGACCCAAGCTCCGGTGGCGATTTCAAAAACGAATGGCGGCCGCATACTCCCGGCCGCCTTGCCTTGGTCATGAATTCTTCGTCACGATGATCCGGTTAGCCGGACTTTAACGCTCCGACGGCAAAGGCTCCGACATGACAACCTCAGCCCCGCGCACCGTCCTCCTCATCTTCGGCACGCGCCCGGAGGCGATCAAGCTCTTCCCCGTCGTGGCGGCGCTGAAACGGGTGCCCGGCCTGACCGTGCGAACCTGCGTCACCGCCCAGCATCGCGGCTTGCTCGATCAGGTGCTCGCGATCGCCGGCCTCACGCCGGACATCGACCTCGACCTGATGGAGCCGGGCCAGTCGCTCGACCGGCTCACCGCGCGCCTGTTGACCGGACTGGGCGGCGTTATGGACGCCGAAAAGCCCGATCGTGTCATCGTGCAGGGCGATACCGCGACCGCGATGGTCGGCGGGCTCGCCGCATATTACAGGAAAGTGCCCGTCAGCCATGTCGAGGCGGGCCTACGCTCGGGGGATATATACCAACCGTGGCCCGAGGAAGTAAACCGCCGCATCGTCGCACCGATCGCGGACCAGCATTTCGCGCCGACCGAAACCGCCGCCGAGGCGCTGCGCCGCGAGAATATCGCGCCCGCGACGATCCACGTCACCGGCAACACCGTGATCGACGCGCTCCACGCCACCCGCGCGAAGCTCGATGCCGATCCGGCGCTCGCCGCCGGGCTCGACGAGATCGCCGAGCGTTTCCAGGGCAAGCGGCTGATCCTCGTCACCACGCATCGGCGCGAGAATTTCGGCGGCGGTATGGAGAACATCGCGCGCGCGATCGGCCGCATCGCCGACCGGCCCGACACGGCGGTGCTGTTCCCGGTCCACCCCAACCCCAACGTCGTCTCAGTGATGGACGCGGTGCTCGGCGAGCGCGCCAACGTCGCCCGAATCGCTCCGCTCGATTATCCGCATTTCATCCGAGCGCTGGGCATGTGCGAGATCGCGCTGACCGATTCGGGCGGCGTGCAGGAGGAGGCTCCCGCGCTCGCCAAGCCCGTTCTCGTCATGCGCGAGACGACCGAGCGCCCGGAAGGCGTGATCGCGGGCACGGCCAAGCTGATCGGCACGGATTCCGACCGCATCGTTTCCGAAATATCAACCCTCCTCGACGACAAGCACGCCTATTCGGTCATGGCCCGCGCCCACAACCCGTTCGGCGACGGTCATGCATCCGAGCGGATTGCAAGGATCGTCGCTGATGGTTTCGAACGCTGAACTCAAGGTCGTCGTCGTCGGCCTCGGCTATATCGGGCTGCCCACCGCCGCGGTGATCGCGCGCACCGGCGCCAAGGTGCTCGGCATCGACGTCAGCGAACACGTCGTCGAAACGGTCAATTCGGGCAAGGTCCATATCGAGGAAGTCGATCTCGACGGCCTGGTCTCGGGCGTGGTCGCGCGCGGCACGCTGCGCGCCGCCACCGAGGTCGAGCCAGCCGACGTGTTCGTCATCGCGGTGCCGACTCCCTTCGCGGACGATCATGCCCCCAACATCGGCTACGTCCTGCGCGCCGCCACCACGATCGCGACGGTGCTGAAAGCCGGCGACGTGGTGATCCTCGAATCGACCTCACCGGTCGGCACCACCGAGAAGGTGCGCGATCTGCTCGCGAAGCTCCGCCCCGATCTCAAGGTGCCGGGCAAGACCGGCGAGGCCGCCGACATCGCGATCGCATATTGCCCGGAGCGCGTGCTGCCCGGCCGCATCCTCGTCGAGCTGATCGACAACGACCGCGTGATCGGCGGCATCACGCCCCGCTGCGCGCGAAAGGCGCTCACCTTCTACCGCCGCTTCGTGCGCGGCGCGTGCGTGACGACGACGAGCCGCGCCGCCGAGATGACCAAGCTCACCGAGAATGCGTTCCGCGACGTCAACATCGCCTTCGCGAACGAACTGAGCCGGCTCGCCGACACGATGGACGTGGACGTATGGGAGGTGATCCGCCTCGCCAACCGCCACCCGCGCGTCAACATCCTGTCGCCCGGCCCCGGCGTCGGCGGGCATTGCATCGCGGTCGATCCCTGGTTCCTCGTCCATGCCGATCCCGCCAATTCGCCGCTGATCCGCACCGCGCGCGAAGTCAACGACGCCAAGATCGACTATGTCGTGGCGCGCGCCGCCGCGCTGATCGCGGCGCAGCCGGGCGTGCCGGTCGCGTGCCTGGGCCTCGCGTTCAAGGCGAACATCGACGACTTCCGCGAAAGTCCCGCCCTCAAGGTCGCGACCGAGCTGGCGCGCCGCTTCGGAAACCGCATCGCGGTGGTCGAACCCTATACCAACACGCTGCCCGACGCCTTCGCCGGCACCGGCGCAGGCCTGATCGATATCGACTCCGCGATCGAGCGATGCGGTATCATGATCGTGCTGGTCGATCATGACATGTTCAAATCGGTCCCGCTCGACGAGCGTATCGACAAGCAGGTCTATGACACGCGCGGCATCTGGCCGGACCAACCCGCGCCAAGGGCGTGGGGGGAGACGGAACCGCTCCGCCTCGCCGGCTGACCGCCCTGACCCGCCGCCGGACCGAGGCGGCGGAAATTCAACAGAAACATATCGCGTTCGCCACGGATGATCGTCATTGCGTGATCGTGTCGCAATGTGCCATTGCGCGCACGTTTCCGATCGCTTGCGACCAGGGACCGATACTGGCCGTTGCTGCAAGAAGGGGAGCGCGATGGAAAGTGCGTTGGGGAACGCAACCGACCGCGTCGGCTATCACGCCTTGCGCGCGGCGTCACGTCGATCAGCATGGCGGCGACTTAGGGCGGGCGTTCGTGCATCGACGCGGTCCTACCCCGCACATTGCTCGTTGCGATCGGGCGTTCGTCCCGGCCCGGTGAACGCGGATGTCGCGAGCGTACAGCGCCGAGGTCCGCCTATTACTTCGCGGTCTTTTCAGATCATCCGTCCGGTCCTTGCGTCACGGCTGTGCGGTAGTAAGGTCACGGTGCCGCCATTTTATGCTGCACTGCAAAAATGCGCTTTATAACCAAGATGAATTCCTCTACTTTTATGGGCACGCAACGGTTGAATCACTGCGCGGGAAACCATCATGAACCTGGAATTCGGACGATCCGACTGGGCGCAAGAGCCTGGGTCTCGTGATTCGATGACCTCGGTCGGCAAACCTTCGTGGCGCCCCCGCGCCTCCGCGCTGCGCAGCCGCGCCTTTACCGGGCTCGTCGTGCTCGATCTTTCGTGCATCACGATCTCGTTCGTGGTCGCCGCGCTGCTCCAGGCGCGGTTCGGCAGCGACAAGAACTGGCTGGTCCTGCTCGCCGTGCTGCTCCCGATGTATCTGGTGATCGCGCTCAACGCGCACGCTTATGCCTCGACCAACCTTCAGGATCCGATCCGCTCCGTCGCCAAGGGCGCGCAGGCGCTCGTCATCGCGATCAGCGCGGTGATCTTCGTGGCCTTCTTCGTGCGCGCGTCCGAAGGCTTCCCACGCATGCTGGTGACGATCGGGGCGATCTTCTCGCTCGGCTCGCTGATCGCGGCGCGTTATGGGTTCGTGAAGCACATGCCGGCGATCATCGGCGGCAACCCGTTCAGCGTGATCCTGATCTGCGAAGGAGGGCAGAGCGTTCCGCCGGGCAATTTCTCGGTAGTGATTTCGCCGGAAGCGTTCTTCGATCCCGAACAGCATGATCCGGTGATGTACGACCGGCTCGCCAAGTCGCTCGAAAGCGCCGATCGCGTCGTGGTTGCGTGCAGCCCCGAGCGCCGCACCGCCTGGGCGCACGCGCTGAAGGGCGCCAACATCCAGAGCGAGATCGTCGCGCCCGAATTGCGGGATCTGGCACCGCTCGGCATGGGCAATCACGGTAGCGAGCCCACGATCGTGATCGCCAACGGCCCGCTCGGCCTGTTCGACCGGTTCATGAAGCGCGCCTTCGATTTCACGCTCGCGCTCGGCGCGCTGCTCGCGCTGCTGCCGATCCTCGCGGTCATCGCGGTGCTCGTAAAGCTCGACAGCGCCGGCCCGGTCTTCTTCAAACAGACCCGCATCGGGCGCGGCAACCAGATGTTCCAGATGCTCAAGTTCCGCAGCATGCGCGTGCTCGAATCGGATGCCGCCGGCCATCGCTCGGCCTCGCGCGACGACGACCGGATCACGCGGGTCGGCAAGTTCATCCGCCGCACCAGTATGGACGAACTTCCTCAACTTATTAACGTGCTCAAAGGCGACATGAGCATCGTCGGCCCGCGCCCGCACGCGCTCGGCTCACGCGCCGCCGACAAATTGTTCTGGGAGGTCGATACCCGCTATTGGCATCGCCACGCCGCCAAGCCTGGTCTGACCGGACTGGCGCAGGTGCGCGGCTATCGCGGTGCGACCGTCTATGAATCGGATCTGCGCAACCGGCTCCAGGCCGATCTCGAATATCTCGATACCTGGTCGATCTGGCGCGACCTGCTCATCATCGCCATGACGTTCCGCGTATTGCTGCACCGGAACGCCTTCTGATCCCGTGGTGGCGCGCCGCCGCTGATGGGCGTATCGAAGGCTGATCATGTTCCGCTTACCGTTCCAGAAACGTGTGCCGCCGCCACCGCCGCCGATGATCCCGCCGGGCGTGCGCGCCTATGCGATCGGCGACGTGCATGGCCGCGCCGATCTCCTGGACGCGTTGCTCGACGATGTCTTCGCCGATCATGCCCGCCGCGCCCCCGCAAGGTTGCGGCTAATTTTCCTCGGCGACCTGATCGATCGCGGCCCTGGTTCGCGCGACGTGGTGGAGCGCGTGCGCGGCCTCGTCCTGTCGGACGATCGCGTGTCCTGCATCATCGGCAACCATGAGGAAGTGTTTCTGCTCGCGCTCGACGGCGATGCCGATGCGCTCGGCATGTTCCTGCGGATCGGCGGCGACGCGACGCTCGCCAGCTACGGCATCGTCGACGAGATCTATGCCTCGGGCAGCGATGCCGAACTGATCGACGTGATGCGCGCGCGTGTCCCCGCCGAGCACGTCGCGTTTCTCTCCGGCCTCGACGATCGGGTCGAGATCGGCGGCTATCTCTGCGTCCATGCCGGCGTCCGGCCCGGCATTCCGCTCGACGCGCAGCAACCCACCGATCTGCGCTGGATACGGCAGCCATTCCTCGATCATCGCGGCGACTTCGGCAAATTCATCATCCACGGCCACACGCCGATGGGCGAGGTCGATGTCCAGCCCAACCGCATCGGCATCGACACCGGCGCGGCCTATGGCGGCAAGCTCACCGCGATCGGGCTGGAGAGCATGCAGCGCTGGTTCCTCAGCGTCGGCTGAGCGAACCGCGTTTGCGCGATTGCCTTGCCGGGCGATATGCGCCAGATCGGCGCCGCATTCGTAAGGGAAGACAGCATGAACCGCGAAGAGATCACCGGCATCGTTACCGAGATCATGTGCGACGTGTTCGATCTCGATGACCTCGAATATTCCGACGATCTCTCCGCCGAGGTGATCGACGAGTGGGACAGCCTCAGCCACATCCGCTTCATCGTCGCGGTCGAGAAGCGTTTCGGCTTCCGCTTCTCCAGCGCCGAAATCGAAGGCTTCTCCAAGGTCGGCGATCTTGTCGACAGCATCGCCGCGCATATCGCGTAAGATCCGGCTGAGCGCGCGACCGTGAGCGATCCGTTCGCCCTCCCCTGGCTGCTGCCGCCCCCGGCCGATTTCCGCGCCCGCCTCAAGGCGATCCGCACCGCGGACGGCGTCGATGCGGCTGGTTTGCGGGCGCTCGTGCAGTTCGCGCTGGACGCGACCCAGCTCGAACAGGCTGGCCGCGTCGTTTCCGCGCGTGCCGCCGATTTGGCAGACGCGGGGCTGAGGCCGCTCAAGCTCGGCATCGTCGCGTCGCACACGGCCAAGACGATCGCCTACGCGCTTCCCGCCGCCGCCTTGCGCCACGGGCTGCTGCTGAGCGTCGATCTCGCCGATTACGGGCAAGCGGCGCAGGCGCTGCTCGATCCCAGATCGAGCCTCGTCCAGGCCGCGCCAGATGTCATCCTGCTCGCGCTCGACGCCCAGGCGCTCGGCCTCGCTCGCCCTTGCCTCGATGCGAGCGAAGCCGAAGCGACCGTGACCCGCGCGCTGGACTATGTCGCCGCATTACGCGCCGGCGGACGCGATCATGCCGGCGCGCCGGTGATCGTGCAGACGCTCGTCCCCCCGGTCGAAAGTCTGTTCGGCAGTTTCGACGGCCAGCTCGCCGGCACGGTGCGGTGGCTGGTCGCCGAGTTCAACGCGCGGCTGTTGCGGGACGTCACCGGAAGCGGCGATCTGGTGCTCGACGTCGCGTTTCTCGCCAGCACGGTCGGCTTGGCGCAATGGCATGACGCGCGGCTGTGGCACGACGCCAAACTGCCTTTCGCGGTCGAGGCGCTGCCGCTCTACGCCGACAAGCTCGGCGGGCTGCTCGCGGCGTTCCGCGGGCTGTCG
Source organism: Sphingomonas pollutisoli (assembly GCF_029167165.1). Taxonomy (NCBI): domain Bacteria; kingdom Pseudomonadati; phylum Pseudomonadota; class Alphaproteobacteria; order Sphingomonadales; family Sphingomonadaceae; genus Sphingomonas; species Sphingomonas pollutisoli. The sequence goes on along the minus strand of NZ_JARFNJ010000014.1, from coordinate 68,434 downwards.
CGCAAATGTCTGGTGCTCGATCTCGACAATACCTTGTGGGGCGGCATCATCGGCGACGACGGGGTCGACGGCATCCTGCTCGGCCAGGGTTCCGGCACCGGCGAGGCGCATCTGGCGGTGCAGGCGTTCGCGCTCGATCTTCGCGCGCGCGGCATCGTGCTGGCGGTCTGTTCGAAGAACGAGGATGCGGCGGCACGCCTGCCCTTCACCGGACATAGCGAGATGCTGCTGCGCGAGGAGCATATCGCGGTGTTCCTCGCCAACTGGACTGACAAGGCGACGAACCTGCGCACGATCGCCGCGACGCTCAACATCGGCACCGATGCGCTCGTCTTTCTCGACGACAATCCCGCCGAGCGCGCGCAGGTCCGCCAGGAACTCCCCGAGGTGGCGGTGCCCGAGGTCGGCGCCAATCCCGCCGACTTCGTCCGCATTCTCGGGCAGGCGGGCTATTTCGAAGCCATTTCGTTCGGCGACGAGGATCGCGGTCGCGCCGCGATGTACAGCGCCAATGCCGAGCGCGCGGCGGCACTGACCAACATCAGCAACCTCGCCGACTATCACGCGTCGCTAGAGATGGTCTGCACGATCGCGCCGTTCGACGACGCCGGCCGCGCCCGCATCGCGCAGCTCGCCAACAAATCGAACCAGTTCAACCTGACGACGCGCCGCTACACCGAGGCCGATATCGCCGCGATCGCCGCCGATCCCACGCGCTTCACGATGCAGGTGCGCCTCGCCGACCGTTTCGGCGACAACGGCATGATCTCGGTGCTGATCTTCGCGCGTGGCGCGGAGGAGTGGCGCTGCGAGACCTGGCTGATGAGCTGCCGCGTCCTCGGCCGCCGGGTCGAGGAAGCGGTGCTCGCGCATGTCGCCACGGCGGCGCGCGCGGCCGGCGCGGCGCGGCTGGCGGGCGAGTATATCCCGACCGCCAAGAACGCGATGGTGCGCGATCATTTCGCCAAGCTCGGCTTCGCCAAGACGGCGGAACGCGCGGATGGCCGCACCGAATGGACGCTCGATCTAGCGACCTACGTCGCGCCAGCGTTGCCGATGAAACTGGAGTAAGCGGCGACATGGCCTCCCAATACAACCCCCTCGCCCGCATGTTCCCCGGCCGCCACCGCCAGGCGCTCGACCCCGAGGAGCGCAACGTCCTCGACAAGATCGAGTCGCGGCTGCCGATCGCGCGCGACGCCGCCGATGTCGCCGACGAACGTTCGACCTACGGCGAGCGGCTCGCCGACAAGGTCGCGGCGATCGGCGGTTCGTGGTCGTTCATCATCATCTTCACGATCATCCTGCTCGCCTGGATGCTGCTCAACAGCGACGTGCTGACGCGCTGGGGCCTCGCGTTCGATCCGTATCCGTTCATCTTCCTCAACCTGATGCTGTCGACCGTCGCCGCGATCCAGGCGCCGGTCATCATGATGAGCCAGAACCGGCAGTCGCAAAAGGACCGGCTCGCCGCGAGCCTCGATTACGAGGTGAACCTGCGCACCGAACTGGAGATCCTGCGGCTGCACGAGAAGATCGACATGGCGATCGCCGAGCGGCTCGACCGGATCGAGGCGCGGCTCGGCCTCGTCGCGCAAAGCGGGGAATAGCCGCCGTAACGGGTTTTTAGCATCGCCTGCGATACACCGCCCGCGATGATACCGGCCCCCGCCCCGACGATCAGCGTGCTGATGGCGATCCACAATGGCGCGGCGCTGGTGCGCGAGACGATCGCGGCGCTACAGGCGCAGACGTTCGGCGATTTCGAACTGATCGCGGTCGATGATCGCTCGACCGACGACAGCGTCGCGGTTTTGAGGGCGATCGGCGATCCGCGCATCCGCGTGATAGAATCGGCCGCCAACCAGGGCGTCGTGCTGGCGCGCAACACGGCGTTCTCGCACGCGCGCGGGCGCTATCTCGCCGCGCTCGACCATGACGATCTCTGCCACCCCGACAGGTTCGCCAGACAGGTCGCCTATCTCGACGCGCATCCCGACACGGTGCTGCTCGGCACCGCCGCAAACATCCTCGAAAACGGCGCGATCCTCCCCGCGACGCTCGCCGCCGCGACGACGCCGAGCGTGATCGAATGGCTGCTCAGAATCGAGAACCCGCTGGTCTGGTCGTCGGTGATGATACGCGCCGAGGCCGCGCGCAAGCTCGACATCTTCATGCGGCCCGAGCTGATCTGCGCCGAGGATTATGATCTCTATCATCGCATCGCGCGGCTCGGCACGATCGCGCGGCTCGACGCGGAACTGGTGACCTATCGCCGGCATGGCGGCGGCCTGTCGCAGCGCCGGGTCGAGGAACTGCGCGCCTGTTCGGTGTCGATCCTCGCCGACGCCCACCGCGACCACCTTGGCGACGAGGCGGAGGCGGTCGCGGCGCTGCTGGTGCGCCACGTGATGGGCCAAATCCCCGTGCCCGACCGCGCCACGCTGCGACGGCTGGGCGACGCGCTGGTGCGGTTGCAAACCCATTTCATCGAGACGCGGCGCCCCGATGCCGCCAGCCGCCGGCTGTTGCGCTGGGAGACGGCGCGGCGCTGGGCGCGGGTCGGGCGTATCGGCCTGCGCACGGGCGCGCTCGGCCTGATCGCGACCGCGAGCGTGCGGCCCGATCATCTCGGGCTGGGCTATGCCGGGTTCGACGAGTTGATCCTCTCGCGGATCGTAGGCGGCGCGCGCAATGTCGCGCGGCAGAGGCGGCGCCCAGCCTGATCGTCGCCCCGGCGCGGGCCGGGGCCGCTACGTTGCTTGGCTAGGCGGTTGCCCCAAACTCAACGGCCCCGGCCTGCGCCGGGGCGACGATCTTGGCGGGCGAAGTGAGATGGTTGCGTTTGACACCATCTGCCTGGAGGCATATCTAGTATCACATGATACAAGATACCGCCCCCGCTTCGCCGCACAACCCGCTCGGCCTCAACGGCTTCGAGTTCGTCGAGTTCACCTCGCCCGATCCGGAAAGCATGGGCCGGCTGTTCGAACAACTCGGCTTCACGCCGACCCACCGCCACCCGAGCAAGAACGTCACCCGCTACAAGCAGGGGCGCATCAACCTGATGATAAACCGCGACGAGGCCGGCCGCGTCGCCGCGTTCCGCGGCGAGCATGGTCCCTCGGCCAGCGCGATGGCGTTCCGCGTCGCGGATCCCGCCAAGGCGATGGAATGGGCGCTCGCCAATGGCGCCGAGCCGACCGAGGAAGACGACACCGTCATCCAGGGGATCGGCGGCTCGTATCTTTATTTCATCCAGGACGGCATCGACCTCTACGCCGACTGGGCCGAGCTCCCCGGCTGGCGCGAGAAGGAGGCGGCGAACAGCGTCGGGCTAGATCTGCTCGATCACCTCACCCACAATGTCCGGCGCGGGCAGATGCGCGTTTGGAGCGAATTCTACCGCACGCTGTTCGGGTTCGAGGAGCAGAAGTTCTTCGACATCAAGGGCCAGGCGACCGGGCTGTTCAGCCAGGCGATGATCGCGCCCGATCACGCGATCCGCATCCCGCTCAACGAGAGTCAGGACGACAAGAGCCAGATCGAGGAGTTCATCCGCGAGTATAACGGCGAAGGCATCCAGCATCTCGCGCTGACCACCGACGACATTTACGCCACCGTCGAGGCGCTGCGCGCGCGCGGCGTGCGATTGCAGGACACGATCGAGACCTATTACGAGCTGGTCGACAAGCGCGTTCCCGGCCACGGCGAGGATCTCGAGCGGCTCAAGCGCAACCGTATCCTGATCGATGGCGATGTCGAGACCGACGGGCTGCTGCTCCAGATCTTCACCGAAAACATGTTCGGGCCGATCTTTTTCGAGATCATCCAGCGCAAGGGCAATGAAGGGTTCGGCAATGGCAACTTCCAGGCGCTGTACGAGTCGATCGAACTCGATCAGATTCGCCGCGGCGTGGTGACGGTGGAGGGGTAAGTCCAACCCCCTCCGCGTCCACAGCCGTTCGTGTCGAGCGCAGTCGAGACACATGGCGTGGCGCGTGGGGCCATCCCTCGACTTCGCTCGGGACGAACGGGGGCGTTTGAAGGAGCCGCGAATTGACCGACTATCTCACCGGCTTCGGCAACCACTTTTCCACGGAAGCCGTGCCCGGCGCGCTGCCGATCGGGCGAAACTCGCCGCAGCGCCCCGCCTTCGGCCTCTATGCCGAGCAGCTCTCGGGCACCGCCTTCACCGCGCCGCGCCACGAGAACCGGCGGAGCTGGTTGTACCGACTGCGCCCGTCGGCCGAGCATCCGCCCTATGCGCGCTACGCGGGCGCGCCCCGCTTCGCACCGGGCACCAGCGACACGCCACTGGCGCCCAACCGGTTGCGCTGGTCGCCGATCGCCGCGCCAGTTGAGGCGACCGACCTGATCGACGGCATCACCACGATGCTCGCCAACCGCGACCCCGCCGATCTGGAGGGCGTGGCGGTCCATCTCTACGCCGCCAACCGCGACATGACGCGCCGCGCGTTCGTGAATGCTGATGGCGAGCTGCTGTTCCTGCCGCAAGCCGGCCGCCTCACGTTGCTGACGGAACTCGGCCAAATCGACGTCGCGCCCGGCCAGATCGCGCTCGTGCCGCGCGGCGTGCGCTTCCGCGCATTGCTGCCGGATGGGGCTGCGCGCGGCTATATCGCCGAGAACCACGGCGCGCTGTTTCGCCTGCCCGATCTCGGCCCGATCGGCGCCAACGGCCTCGCCAATCCGCGCGATTTCGAGACGCCAGTGGCGTGGTTCGAGGATGTCGATGCACGGTGCGAGCTTGTGCAAAAGGCGTTGGGAACTCTGTGGATAACCACGCTCGACCACAGCCCGCTCGACGTGGTGGCGTGGCATGGCAACCTCGCGCCGTGGCGGTATGACCTCGCTCGGTTCAACACGATCGGCAGCGTCAGCTTCGATCATCCCGACCCCTCGATCTTCACTTTGCTGACCTCGCCATCGGACGTACCCGGTCGCGCCAACGCCGATATCGTCATCTTCCCGCCGCGCTGGATGGTGGCGGAGGATACGTTCCGGCCGCCCTGGTTCCACCGCAACGTGATGTCCGAAGCCATGGGCCTCATCACCGGTGCGTATGACGCAAAGGCCGAGGGGTTCGCGCCCGGCGGCTTGTCGCTGCACAATCTGATGGCGGGGCACGGCCCGGACGTGGCGAGCTGGCGCGCGGCGAGCGAGGCCGAACTGCAACCACGCAAGATCACCGACACGATGGCGTTCATGGTCGAAAGCTGCTGGCCCTATCGCCCGACGCGCTTCGCGCTCGAACATGCCCAGCCCGATTACGATGCGGCGTGGGCGGGCTTCCCCAAGGCGAGTTTGCCCGCCGGTTGAACCCGGCGGCGCGGCCGCTTAGGCTGATGCGATGCCTAACGCCGCCTTGAAGCTCGACGATTTCCTCCCGTTCCGGCTCTCCTTCACCTCCAACCTGGTGAGCGACCGGATCGCGCGCGCCTATCAGGCGCTGTTCGGGCTCACGATTCCCGAATGGCGACTGGTCGCGGTGATCGCGGAAAGCGACGGCATCACCCAGCAGGCGATCGGCGCGAATACCCGCATGGACAAGGTGACGGTGAGCCGCGCTGCCATTGCCTTGGTCGAGCGCGGGCTTGTCGAGCGTGTCCCCAACGCCGGGGACCGCCGCTCGCATCTGCTGCGGCTGACCTCGGCCGGGCAGGCGCTCTACGAACAGGTCGCGCCCAAAGCCTTGGAGCTGGAGCGCCGCATTTTCGGCGGCTTCGATGCGGCACGGGTGGCGGACTTCGTCGCGATGCTGCGGGAGATCGATGCGGTGGCTTTGGGCGTGGACGCGGAAGGTAGCGATTAGGCGGGGATGAATGCCAGCGGGTGTGCAACCAACTGGCGGTCGCGCGTCAGCAGCCTCGCACCGACCCTTCGCGCATGCACAAGCAACATCTCGTCGAACGGATCGTTGTGTTCCAAGCCGGGATCGAGCGGTATCACGCAATCCGCGCCCGATAGCGGAACGAGCTCGAGGCCATGCCGCGCTACGTAAGCAAGTGCGTCATCCGGAGAAAGCACACCCTTTCGGACACCATTGCGATCGAACTTCTGCCACTTGATCCGGATTTCCCAGATAGAAATAACCGAAACGAGCAGCGAAACACCCTCATTGGCAAGGACGTCCCGCTCGCGTCGGTTCAGCCGCTCGGGGAATCGCGCCATCCAAAGCAGAATGTGGGTATCCAGCAACAGCCTCATTTACGACCAGGTTGCCAATCATCGCCAAGCCCGAACAACTCCCGACCCCAAGCCGCGTCGTTGAACTCTTCCAGCCACGCATCGTCGAGTGGCGGCCCGTCATATTTGTCGAGGCCAAGTTCCTTGCGGACGCGTTCGTTGCGCTCGAAGTCGAACCCGCCCTTCTTCTTGCGCGGCGGGCCGAGTTCGGCGATCGGTTCGCCGTTCTTGGTGATGATGACCTGCTCGCCCTTCGCCGCAGCGTCCAGCGCCGCGGCGAAATTCGCGCGAGCTTCCCGTACCGACATTTCCATCGCCAAGCTCCTTGTGTACGCGGTGTACACCAAACGGACGGCCGGCGCAATCGAGTCGGCGTAACAGCGCCTGCGCTATTCGCGCGCGCCCTGCGCGCGACAGCGGTCAGAGCAGAACTTGACGTTGTCCCAATCGCGCTGCCACTTCTTGCGCCACGCGAACGGTCGCGCGCACGCAGCGCAGATCTTGGTCGGGAGGTTGAGCTTTTTGTGCGCCATTCCACCTGAACGCGCGGGACGCGCGTGCGTCTACAGCAATCCGAAGCCGGTGAGATCGGCGCGCAGCGTCGCGGCATTCTCGAACAGCACGCCGTGGATGCCAACCGCGTTTGCGGCCGCGACATTGTCGGCACGGTCGTCGATGAATACGGCATCGGCCGCCGCCACGCCGAAACGATCGAGCGCGAGGTGATAGATCGCCGGGTCGGGCTTCGTCAGCAATTCGTCGCCCGAGACGACGATATCGCGGAAGCGATCGAAGATGTCCGCCTCACGGTCGCGGAACGGCGGCCAGAACTCGCCCGAGAAATTGGTGATCGCATATAGCGGCACACCGTTCACATCGAGCTGCTCGACGATCTCGCGCATGCCCGGCAGCATATCCCCGAGTTGCTCGATGAAGCGCGGCCCCCAGGCGGCGATCAGAGCGCTATGCTGCGGATGCGCGGCGGCGAGCTCCGCCGAGGTCTCGGCGAAGGGACGGCCAGCGTCATGCTGGAAATGCCATTCCTTGGTCGCGACATCGCGCAGGAACGCATCGAGCGCCCGATCGTCGTCGATCAGGCGCTCGTAGAGGAACCGTGGGTTCCAGTCGAACAGGACATTGCCGACGTCGAAAATGACGACAGACGGCATCGCCGCCACGATCAGCCCTGGCGGGCCTTGAAGCGGCGGTTGGTCTTGTTGATGATATAGGTGCGGCCACGGCGACGGATCACGCGGTTGTCGCGATGCCGGTCCTTGAGCGACTTCAGGGAATTGCGGATCTTCATGATCGATTCGCTTCTTGGTTCAGGGGTTCGTGAAAAGAGGCGCTCGCCTATAGTCGCGCCCCCGCCAAGTCAAGGCGGCGCGCCCGGTAAAAATCTCATGCCGCCGACACATTGCTGACAAATCCTTGCGGCTCAAGCGGGATACGATAACGCCGCGTGAGCGTTCCACCAGGGTAACGAGCGCGTTCGTAAGGGTAAGGAATCACGATAATGAAAGCCTTGATTGCAGCGGCGATGGCCTTCCCCGCGCTGGCGCTCGCGGGTTGCGCGACGACGGGCGGAAGCCCCGTGCAGGTGACCCGCTTCAACATCGGCGAGCCGCTCGAGACCGGCACGCTCGCCGTCCAACCCATGCCGGGAGGCTCGCCCGCCAGCCTCGAATTCAAGACCTACGCCGCCGCGGTGCAGACCGAGGCGCTGAAATATGGCTATGGCGTGCCGGCGGCGGGCGAACCCGGCCAGTTCCTCGCCATCGTGGGCTTCGCCCGCACCACCGAGGAGGACGGCCCGGCGCAGCGCTCCGGCGTATCGCTGGGTCTCGGCGGCGGCGGCTTCACCGGCGGGCGGCGCAGCGGCGGCGGGGTCGGCCTCGGCGGCGGCATCTCGTTCCCGATCGGCAAGCCCAAACAGCGCTACGTGATCCTCACCGAACTGTCGGTGCAGATCAAACGCCGCAGCGATTCGACCGTGGTGTGGGAAGGCCGCGCGCGCACCGCCACCCCCGAGACGGCGGCGGCCGCGCAAGCGGACGTCACCGCGCACAAACTCGCCGATGCCCTGTTCCGGGGCTTCCCCGGCAAATCGGGCAGCACTATCACGGTACGATGAGCATCAGCATCAACGCCGCCTTCGACAGCGGCAACATTCGCGTGGTCGGGATCGACGGCGATGTCGTCACGCTGGAAATCGTCACCGACAAGGACAGCGATTTCTACCAGTGGTTCCACTTCCGGGTGGCGGGTGCGCGCGGCCGCGCGCTCACCTACCGGATCGTCAACGCCGCCGGATCGGCCTATCCGCCGGGCTGGCCGGGCTACAAGGTGCGGATGAGCACCGATCGCGAGACGTGGCGGCTCGCGCCGACCCGCTATGCCGATGGCGCGCTGGAGTTCGGCTCGGACGGGAGCAGCGATCTCGTGTGGTTCGCCTATTTCGCGCCGTACACGATGGACCGGCATGACGCCCTGATCGCGCGGATGGCGCGGCAACCCGGCGTCACCCACCGCGAGCTCGGCCAGACGCTCGACGGGCGCGCGATCGACTGCCTGACGCTCGGCGACGGGCCGAAGCCGGTGTGGCTCTACGCGCGCCAGCACCCCGGCGAGACGATGGCCGAGTGGTGGATCGAGGGCGCGCTCGAACGCCTCACCGACGCCGCCGACCCGGTGACGGCGGCGTTGCGTGCCAAGGCGACCTTCCACATCGTCGCCAACATGAACCCCGACGGCAGCTTCCGCGGCCATCTGCGCACCAACGCGGCGGGCGTGAACCTCAACCGCGAATGGCATGCGCCGACCTTGAAGAGGAGCCCCGAGGTGCTGTGCGTGCGCGACGCGATGGACGCGACCGGCGTCGCCTTCGCGATGGACGTTCACGGCGACGAATCGATCCCGGCCAATTTCATCGCCGGGTTCGAAGGCATTCCCAACTGGACCGACGCGCAGGGCGAAAAGTTCTACGATTTCCAGCGCCGCCTCACCGCGCATACGCCCGATTTCCAGATGGAGCAGGGCTATGGCAAATCGGCGCCCGGCAAGGCCAATCTCACCATGTCGACCAACCAGCTCGCCAACCGCTTCGGCGCGGTGGCGATGACGCTGGAGATGCCCTTCAAGGACCATGACGCCAATGCCGATCCCGACTTCGGCTGGTCGCCCGAGCGGTGCAAGCGGCTCGCGCGATCGTGCCTGGAAGTGCTGGCGGACATGATCGACGGGATCTGAGCGCCGCCGACTGCCCGACCATCCGTTCGTGTCGAGCGCAGTCGAGACACCGTGCGTATTGCATGAGGCATGTCTCTCGAGTTCGCTCGGGACGAACGGGTGGTCGGCTCACCCCAGCGGCCACCGCGCGACCGTGTCGTAGCGCGCCCCCTCGCTGCCGAGCGTGCTTTCGAACAGGATCAGATGCTCCATCGCGAACGGCGCGCTCGCCAGCCCCGCCTGCGCCGCGCGCCAGCGCTCGATCTCCTGAGGATCGGCGATGCGCGGCACGCGCGCGAGCGTGATGTGCGGCAGATAGGCGCGGCCCTCGGGCGCCAGGCCGAGCCGCACCAGCGCGTGATCGACCTTGCGGTGGAGCGCCGCGAGCGCATCATGCGGCGTCAGCCCCGCCCACACGGCATCGACGCGCCCGCGCCGCTCGAACGCACCCACCCCCGCCACCGCCGCCGTGATCGCGCCGGCATGGACATGGCCGAGCGCGGCCGCGACATCCTCGGCCATGCGCCGGTCCACCTCGCCGATATAGCGGATCGTCAGGTGTAACTGGTCGTCGTCCTGCCACCGCGCGTCGGCGATGCCGTGCATCGCTTCGGCGAGGTGCTCGCGAATCGCGCGCGGCGGGCGGAGAGCAACAAAAAGTCGATGCATGGCAACACACCATTAACAGAAGACAACGACATCCTCCTTAGGCGGATTTGCTTGAAAACCCCCTCGCAAACGCCGATATTCGCGAAGAACCGGCACATGGCCGGTCCAAGGAGATGTACTACAATGGCCAATTGGTCTGATCCCCGTCCCGGCGCAGCCCCCTTCGGGGCGGACTCCGCGGCGCGCGCAGGCGCGTTCGACGCGGGTCTGCGCCGCTATATGGTGTCGGTCTACAACTACATGCTCTCGGGCGTGCTGCTGAGCGGCATCGTCGCCTTGGGCTTCGTCGCCAGCGGCATGGCCGCGCAGGTGTTCGGCGGCCCCGGCCTGCTCAAGTGGGTCATCAGCTTCGCGCCGCTCGGCTTCGTGTTCGGCATGAGCTTCGGCGGTGGCCGCATGTCCGCCGGCGCGCTTCAGGCGATGTTCTGGGGCTTCGCGGTGGCGATGGGCCTCTCGCTATCGACGATCTTCCTGGTCTACTCGCCGGTCGCGATCGCGCAGGCGTTCTTCGCGGCGGCGGCGGCGTTCGGTGGCCTCAGCCTCTACGGCTACACCACCAATCGCAACCTGTCGGCGATGGGCACCTTCCTGATCATGGGCCTGGTCGGCCTGATCGTGGCGAGCCTGCTCAACCTGTTCTTCCGCTCGGGTCCGCTCGAGCTGGTCATCAGCTTCGTCGGCGTGCTGATCTTCGCGGGCCTCACCGCCTACGATACGCAGCGGACCAAGAGCCTGTATGCGCAGGTGGCGGGCACCGGTGCCGAGCAGCACACGATCATCATGTCGGCGCTGAGCCTCTACCTCGACTTCATCAACATGTTCCTGTTCATCCTGCGTCTGTTCGGCAACCGCAACTAAGCGGCGTCACAAACGTCTGATATCGCGAGGGCCCGGCGGAGCGATCCGCCGGGCCTTTCGCTTGCCCTGAAGGATCACGATGCGCCTCAAGATCGACGTCGAACTGGACTATGATATCGACGGCGCGACCGACATGCTGCTGCTGGTTCAGGCGGCGGCGATGGCGGACCAGCACCTGGACTATGACGATCTGCGGGTTTCCAGCAACGAGCCGCTGCGCGGGATGCCGGGCGCGGATGGCGTCGGCGTCCGCTGCTGGGCGCTTGCCGAAAACCGCTTCCACGCCACCTATCAGGCGGTCGTGACCATCGAGCGCGACGATGTCGCGCTCGCGTCGCTCGGTGAGACCGCGCCGCGGCTGCTGCCGCCCGAGGCGGTGCCATACCTGATGCCGAGCCGCTATTGCGAGTCGGACCAGTTCCACGGTTTCCTCGAACAGACGTTCGCGGGCCTGCGCGGGGGTGCGCTCGCCGCGGCGCTCGCCGAATGGGTGGGCGATCACCTCACCTACGCCACGGGCAGCAGCACCGGCGCCACCACGGCGCTGATGACCTTCGCCAATCGCCAGGGCGTGTGCCGGGACTATGCCCATCTGCTCGTCGCGCTCGCCCGCGCCGGCGGCATCCCCGCGCGCTGTGTCTCGGCCTATGGGCCAGGCGTCGAGCCGTCCGATTTCCACGCGGTCGCCGAGCTATGGCTGGATGGGGCGTGGCGGCTGGTGGACGCGACGGGCATGGGCAGCGCGCGCGATCTGGTGCGGATCGCGGTCGGGCGCGACGCCACCGACATCGCCTTCATGACCACCTTCGGCGCCGCGATGCTCAACCAGCAGCAGATCGTCGTCACTTGCCTCGACGAATGAGCCGCTGGAACGCGGCCTGTGTTTCAGTCGTTCTACCCGCGTAACCGCTAGGAGAACGGCAATGAGTGAGGACGACGATTCCCGCAAGGATGCGGGCCGGGACGAGTCGATCACCGCGCGACTCGAGCGCGACCCGGCGAATGCCGAGGCCAAGCTCGACCGCGGCCTGGATGAATCGATGGACGCGAGCGATCCGCCCTCGACCAGCCAGCCCAAGAGCAACGACGCGCCGCCAGCCTCCTCCGGCTATGACGAGGACGCGGAACGCAAGCTGCAGCAAGAAAAATCCGCCTGATGCGCTCCGCCCCCGCCGCCTGTCGGCGGGGGCGGCAACGTGATGCAAGTCGCCTGCCCAGACACAAATGTCGCCCGCGTTACCGTAACGTTGCAGTTCGATCTCCGTTCGTCGCAACCTTTGTTGCATCGCAACACGTAATATGATGCGATGTGAATATCGGGCGACGGTGCGTTCAGCATGGCCTCAACCATCTCGGCGCATTCTCGCCCGGTTCAACGGTCGAGCGGGGTGGATTTATGGGTGCGCGCATGAAGCCGGCAAATGGTGCGGTCACGCTGGCGGAGATGAAGGAATTCGCGGGGTTTTCGTCGGCGACTCAGCGCTATGTGCGCCGGTCGCTCGATATCGGTCTGGACCGCGACGATGCGATGAGCCGCTGGTCGCGCGACGTTGTCGAGGCGGCGAGCATCCGCGCGCAGGCGCGGCTCTACAGCCGGCTTCCGGACATCCGGCTGATGATCCCTGACGATAGCGGCCTCGATGCGATCGAACCGTTCCTCGGCCCCTTGATGACGGTGACGGCGTTCGATCTCGGCCAAGGGCGGCTCACCACCTTTTCGGCCTATCGCTTCCTGTACGAGCGCCTGATCGGTGCCGAGGTGCGGCCGTGGCTACCCGCCGCCTTCTGCGCGGCGGCGGCGCTGCCGCAACTGCACCCCGATCTCCGGCGCAAGCTGCTCCAGTCGATCAGCGAAGCCGCGGCGACCGCATCGGGTTGGTCGAACCGGCAGCCGGCCTTCTATCCGAAATGGGTCGAGAAGGTCGAACCCAACGCGGTGCGGAACTGAACGACAATTCCTGATCTCCTCCCCTCCCGCTTGCGGGAGGGGTCGGGGGGGCCTGTCCGATCGCGTACCGGCGGTTGACAGCCCCTCCCCTAACCCCTCCCGCGAGCGGGAGGGGGAAATATGGTAACTCACCTCACCGGCACGCACGCCAGCCCATCGCGCCGCGCGGCGCCTGGTCGAGATGCAGATGATTGCGGTGGGCGGCGTTGTATTCGGGTGACAGCACGGTCGCGAACAGTTTGCAGGCGCCGTTACGGACGGTGTGGAGGAAGGTCGCGCGCGGGCCGTCGCCCTTCCAATCGCCGCTCAGCGTGATCCGCGTGCCGTCGGCCAGCCGGAACGCCGACACGTCGATCGCGTCGGCGGTGCCATGTTCGCTGAGCGTCGTGCTGCTGCCACGAACCGGCCGGCAATTGTAGGTGCCGAGGTGCTCGATCGCGACCACCGGCGCGCCGAGATAGCGCTGCGCGGCGGGCTGGACGATATTCCACTCCCACATCGCCAGACCGGCCGCGACCGGACACGCCATCACCGGCGCCGCCGGCGCGAGCGCGATGCGACGCGCGCCCCCGGCGGCGAGGCGCAGGCCATCGGCATAGCCGCATATCCCGTCCTTGATCGGCGGCGCCGCCTCGAACCGTACCCCGGCCTCGGTGAGCAGTTTCTCACACTTCGGGTGTTCGCCGTGCAGCCCGGCGAGCTTGCGGCCGGTGAACAGGCCGACCGGCTGGCTCAGGTGCAGCGGTGTCCAGGGCAGATCCTCGGGGTTGGCACGCAAGCCCGCGATCGCGGCGAGGATCAGCACCAGCAGCAGCGCCGCGACCAGCACCGCCAGCGCGGCGCGTCGAAGTGCCGCCATCACCCGCGCTTCGCATCCGCCAGCGGCTCGGCCGTCACCGGATAGCCGAGATCGTCGGGGATGCAGAGATGCGGCACCCCGTCCCGCTCCTCGGTCCACGGAGACACGGTGCGAACCGGACAGGCCAGCGCGTCGGCGCGCGCATGCGCGAAGCCGGCGTAGCGGGCGAGCCGTTCGAGATTCCGGCGCGTCGGGAAGATGACATGCCGCCGCCCCATCGCGACCTCATCGAGCACGCGCCCGGCACCCGCCCAAAAGACGTGGGTGTTCTCGGTCGCATCGACCGTCGGCTCGGGCGCGCCGCCGGGAAGCGCGGCGAGGTAGAAGCGCGTGTCGAACACCCGCCGCGCGGGATGCGTCGGCACCCAGCGCGCGAACGGCACCAGCGGCGCGGGATCGATCGTGAAACCGTGCGCGTCCAGCGCGGTCCCAAGGGTCGTGCCTGCGTGCAGCGCCGCCCGCAGGCGCGCCACGGCGTCGGCGTCCGGCATCGGCGTGAGGCCGATCGGCACACCCGCTTCCTCGATCGTCTCGCGGATCGCGGCGATACGCGCGGCGATGTCCTCGGGCTCGCCGCCGAACCGCGCCGCCAGCGCGTGATCGCCCGGATCGACGCGGCCGCCGGGAAACACGGTCGCGCCGCCCGCGAACGCCATCGCCTTGGCGCGCTCGACCATCAGCAGATCCGGCGCGGCACCATTCCGATCGCGGAAGATCACCAGCGTCGCGGCGGGGACCGGTGTGTGCGGATCATCCATCGCCAGCCGGTCTAGGGCGGCGCACGGCGCGCGGCAATCCGGCTACTCGACCTCCGCCGTTCCAGCGCGCGTCTCGCCCAGCCCCCAGATCGTCACCAGCAACGCCATCGCCACCACCGCCATCGTGTACCACAGGCCCGAATAGGGATTGCCCGTGCGCGCGATGATATATTGGCTAATGAACGGCAGGAACCCGCCGAAATAGCCGGTGCCGATATGATACGGGATCGACATGGAACTGTAGCGGATGCGCGGCGGGAACATTTCCGACAGGAGCGCCGCCACCGGCCCGAAGGTCAGCCCCGACAGCGCCCCCAGCATCAGGATCGCGATCAGCATCACGACGATATTGCCCGCCGACGGCACGACCTTGTCGAGCTGGTAGCCGGCGCGTGTCAGCGCGGCGTCGAGCCCCGCCGGGCTGGTGTCGCGCACCGCCTCGCCGCCGATCAGCACCAGGGTCACCGGGGTATGCGCCTTGCGGTACGGTACCCCCTTCTTCGAGACATAATCGAGCAGCTTGCCGCACGCGTCCCGCTGCTTCGCGGCGAACGGATCATATTTGCAGTGCGGGCCTGAAACCACCACCGGCGCACGCCGCGACGCCTCGGCCAGCGCGGGATTGGCGGCGCTGCCCATCATCCAGTAGATCGGGAACAGCAGCAACAGCGTGGCGGCATAGCCGACCACGATCGGCGTCTTGCGCCCGACCCGGTCGGACAGCCAGCCGAACAGCACGAAGAACCCCACCCCGCTCGCCGCGCCGACACCGATGATGATCTGCGCGGCGGTATCGTCGACGCGCATCGTGCCGAGGAAGACCAGCACGCTGAACATCGCGGTGTACCAGATCACCGTCAGCCCTGCCGAGATGCCGAACAGGGCGACGAAGATGCGCTTGAGGTTGCCCGGAAAGGTGAAGCTCTCCACGAAGGGGTTCGCCGCGGTCTCGCCGCTGTCCTTCATCGCGCGGAACACCGGGCTTTCGGAGAGCTTGAGTCGCATCCACAGCGAAATCGACAGCAGCACCAGCGAGAAGATGAAGGGAAAGCGCCAGCCCCACGCCGCCCATGTCGCCGCCGGCATCAGCGCCTTGGCCGACAGCACGACGATCAGGCTGAGCAGGAAGCCGCCGACCACGCTCGCCTGGATGAAGCTGGTGTAGAAGCCGCTCTTGCCCGGCGGCGAATGCTCCGCGACGTAGATCGCCGCGCCGCCATATTCGCCGCCCAGCGCCAGCCCCTGCAATATGCGCAAGCCGATCACGATCAGCGGCGCGACCAGCCCGATCGATGCGCTCGACGGCACCAGCCCGACCCCGGCGGTCGCTAGCCCCATCAGCGCGATCGTGACGAGGAACGTATATTTGCGCCCGAGCCGATCGCCGAGGAAGCCGAACAGGATCGCCCCGAGCGGCCGGAAGCCGAACCCGACCGCAAACCCCGCCCAGGTCAGCAGCGTCTGCACCGTGACGTTATCGGTCGGGAAATACGCCTGCCCGATATATTTGGCGAGCGTGCCGTAGATGAAGAAGTCATACCATTCGAACATGGTGCCGAGCGACGACGCCGCGATGACACGCTGAATGTCGCGCCGGGTGGGCTCGATCACCCCCGCCTCTGCTGCCATCGTCGCCACGTCCGCGTCTCCCCTGCCCCGCGCGGATGTTTAGCGGCGCACGCGACGGCGGCAAGCCGGGCGCAGCAAAAAGGGCCGCGGATCCGGCGGATCAGCGGCCCTTTAATGGTGGGCGTGGCAAGGATTGAACTTGCGACCCCTGCGATGTCAACACAGTGCTCTACCACTGAGCTACACGCCCACGCGCTTGGCCCGTGAGCCTTGCGAGCCGCGCCCAATAACGGGGGTTTGCCCCGCACGCAAGCGCGGTTTGTCAGAAAAAAATCAGCCGCCGCTCACGCGCTCCATCTCGAACATGCGATCCACCTCCAGCACGAGCTCGCGCAGATGGAAGGGTTTGGAGAGCACGCGCGCGCGCGGGATCGTGTTGCCGGCCTTCAGCGTGACCGCGGCGAAGCCGGTGATGAACATCACGCGCAGATCGGGCGCTATCTCCCCGGCATGTTGCGCCAGCTCGATGCCGTCCATCTCGGGCATGACGATATCGGTCAGCAGCAGGTCGAAATGTTCGGTCTTCAGCAGCGGGATCGCCGCCGTACCGCGATCGACCGCGCTCACCGCATAGCCCGAGCGCTCCAGCGCGCGCGTGAGGTACTCGCGCATCACGCGATCGTCCTCCGCCAACAAAATCCGTATCATCGCGTTCCGCCCAAGCCTTCGAGCGGCGTCTATGCGCAAAGCCCTTAACATTTTCCAGCCGCCATCCCGTGATTGCGGTGGCCCGTGGCGGGGCGTAGGCTCGCGCCATGGCGCAGCCACTTCCGTCCTTCGATCTGTATGACGCGGACGCTCCGGCCAGCCCGGTCGTGCTTTCGGTGCCGCACGCCGGGCGCGACTATCCGCTGACGATGCGCGCGGCGCTGCGGGTCCCGCCGGCGACGCTCGTCGCGCTCGAGGATCGCCATGCCGATACGCTCGCGCTGGGCGCGCGTGGCGACGAGGCGATGATCGTGCAGCGCCGCGCGCGCGCCTGGATCGACCTCAACCGCAGCGAGCAGGAGCGCGATCCCGCCATCGACACCGGCGTGTCGTTGAAGTCGCTGCCGGCGGCGACCGCGAAGCTGCGCGGCGGCCTGGGGCTGATCCCGCGCCGCACCGCCAGCACCGGCGACATCTGGCGGCGCAAGCTCGACGGCGAGGAAGTGACCGCGCGAATCGTGCGGGATTACCGCCCCTATCACGCCGCGCTGCGCGGGCTGCTGGCGGCCGCGCGGGAGCGCTTCGGCGTGGCGGTGCTGCTCGACGTGCATTCGATGCCCTCGCTCGGGGCGGGACAGGCGTGCCTCGTGATCGGTGACCGCTTCGGTCGCGCCGCGCCGTCGCGGATGATCGCGCGGATCGAGGCCGAGGCCACCGCCGCCGGCGTGCCGGTGGCGCTCAACGTGCCCTATGCGGGCGGGCACATCATCGACACCCATGCCGACCCGGCGCGCCACATCTTCGCGGTGCAACTGGAGTTCGATCGCGCGCTGTACCTCGACGGCGCGCTCGACCGGCCCGGTGACGGCCTGATCGCGACCACCGCCTTGCTCCGACGGATCATCACGGCGGTGGCGGACGAAGCGCTTCCGGGCCCCGCCGCGATCGCGGCGGAATAGCCTCCCCGGCCCGCTCCCGACCCCACCAATCTCCAGCGTCGGAATACAAAAAAACCACCGCGTGCCGAGCACGCGGTGGCCAAGGTTCAGGGAGGAGATACGCTGAAAGCGTATCGCATGGCCTCGCGAAAGGGGGGACACGAAGCCACGCAACCGCAATATAGGCAGGGGGTATGGGGCCTTCAAGGCCAAAAAATCACATTGCGACGAACCCGCCGAAATGGCGGAAGTCTTACGCTTTTGTGACATTACCCCGTCCGATCGACGCGCGTGCGGCTATGATGCAGCGCCGCGTGACGCACGATCATCCACCAAAGGAAATGGGCTCCCGCGCGAGCGGAAGCCCATTGTCGAAGCCGGTAGGCACGGTGGGGCGAAACCCGCCCCGCCCCTGCTCAGTTCGGGAATTGCGGCAGCGGCACCTTGCCCAGACGGTTCTGGCGATCGAACACCTGCGGCATCAATTGCAGCGAGAACAGGTGCGCATAGAGCAGCGGCAACATGCCGTTCTTCTGGATCTTGCGAAGCTGGTCGCCGCGCAGCTCGTTAAGCTTCTCCTCGTTCACCATCTGGAAGCCGCGATACACGAACGGCTGCGGCGCGCCTTCGGGCTGGATCGAAATCTCGCCTTCCATCAACAGCCCCAATTCGCGCAGTTCGCGCATGAAATTGCCGGTGCGGGCGCCGGCCTCTTCGAACATCTCGTTGAACTGGAGGATGTTCTGGACGATCTCGGTCGGCTTGCCGTCTTCGAACAGCGGCTCGCCCTCGTCGAACGCGCCGATCACGTCGGCGGTCGAATCGAAGCACAGCGATAGTTCCTGCGCGTCCGGGGTCAGCTTGGCGAGCATGAACGGATAGCGGCGGACATAGGCCGGGACGTACACCGACGGATCGGTCAGCTTGCCTTCCTCGTCGATGAAGACGTTGACGCCTTCGTTCAGGCCCATCAGCGCGATCGGCACCGCATCGTCGCCCGCGGTGAAGACGATCGGCATGCTGCGCTGGACGTGGATGAACTCGTCGACCGTCACGGGAATCGCATGCTGGTTGACGAGGAACGGTGCGCGATCGATCTGGCGCAGCTTGAACGCGGCGTGCGCTCCGCTCGAAAGCGGTTCGAGCGCGTTGTAGAACAAGGGAAGCGAGGCTTGTTGCGGCGCGCTGGCCATACGTCATCTCCAAAGGGTCGTGTAAGCGGGCCGCTAGCGAGCGCGCCGATTGGCGCTGGCCTCTATGGCGCGCGCGGGATCGGCGCAAGCGTGACGAGCTTGCCGGGGTTCATAATCCCGTGCGGATCGAGCGCGCCCTTGATCGCGCGGAGCGTCGCGAGCCGCGCCGGTGGCGACAGCCGCTCGAGTTCGCGGAGCTTCATCTGGCCGATGCCATGTTCGGCCGAGATCGAGCCGCCGGACGCGACGACCAGATCGTTGACGAAGCGCGTGATGCCCGGTGCGTCCTCGGCATACCATCGCGCGGGATCGGCGCCGGCGGGCGCGCGGACGTGAAAATGGACGTTGCCGTCCCCGAGATGCCCGAACGCCGTGGCGTGGACGCCGGGGAAGCGTGCCTCGCACGCCGCCGCCGCTTCGATCATGAAGCGCGGCATGTCCGCTACCGGGACCGATATGTCGTGCTGCACCGCCGGGCCGCTGGCGCGCTCGGCCTCGGACAGAGAATCGCGAATTCGCCAGAGCGCTTCCGCCTGCGCCTCACTCGCCGCGATCACCGCGTCGGCCACCTGGCCGTCGGCAATGGCGGGGGCGAGCAGCCGTTCGAGCAGCACGGCGGGGGCCTCCTCCTGCGGCTCGCTCGCGGTCGCCTCGATCAGCACGTGCCAGCGATGCGTGCCCGCGAGCGGCGCACGCGTGCCCGGAACATGATCGAGCACGAGCCGGAGCGAATCGCCGGGGATGATCTCGAAACCCTCGATCGCGTGGGTCGCTGCTTCCAGGCGGCGCAGCAGCGCCAGCGCGTCGGCGGGATCGGCGAGTGCGGCCCACGCCACCGCGCGCCCGGCGACCGCCGGCGCCAGCCGCAACGTCACGGCCGTGACGACGCCGAGCGTCCCCTCCGCCCCGATCAGCAACTGGTTGAGGTCATAGCCGCGATTGTCTTTCTTCAGCGCCGCCAGTCCGTCATGAACGCTGCCGTCGGGCAGCACCGCCTCGACGCCGGCAACGAGTCCGCGCATCGTCCCGAACCGCAGCACCTGCGTGCCGCCGGCATTGGTGGAGGTCAGGCCGCCGATCGTCGCGCTGCCGCGTGCGCCGAGCGTCAGCGGGAAGCGCCGGCCCCGCTCCGCCACTGCCATATGCAGATCCGCGAGGATCACGCCGGCCTCGGCGACCGCGAGATTGTCCGCCGCCGAAATCGCGCGGATGCGGTTCATCCGCCGCAGCGACAGGATCAGCGCCGATCCGTCGGCGGGCGGGGTCGCGCCGCCCACCATCGAGGTGTTGCCACCCTGCGGCACGAGCGGCACACCGCGCGCATGCGCCAGCGCCAGCACCGTCACGACGCCCGCGAGCGTGTCCGGCGCGAGGATCGCAGGCGCATGGCCGTGGTAGCGCCCGCGCCAGTCGGCCTCCCACGGGGCGATGTCGTGCCGATCGGTGACGACCGCCTTTTCGCCGAGCGCCGAACGAACCGCATCGACGAGCGCGGACTGTGCTGTATTCATGGAACCCGCGCCTATCACGCGCGTGTTACGCCCTGCAATCGCACGGCCAAGTCCCGCCGTGCGAATTCATCATCTGTTCAAGCGTCGCGGTTAACCCGAAGAGGTCCATGTCGAATCCGGTCGCTACCCTCCTCGCGCTGCTGGCGCTCGCCCCTGCCGCAGCGGCGGATCGGCCGCGTGACGCGCCGATCGAGCGGATCGAAATGGCGCAGCTCACCTTCCATTCGCGCATCGTCATTCGCATCCCGCGCATGACCGATCCGCACGGAAGCCGCGAGCGGCCCGATCGGCCGGTGCGGCTGGAGGAAAAGCGCGGGCCGAAATGCGTGCCGCTGACCACGCTCGACCGCGCGGTCATCACCGGAAGCGACAGCATCGACCTGCTGCTCGAAACGGGCGAGCGCATCCGCGCGCGCTTCGACGACGATTGCCCGGCGCTCGACTTCTACCCCGACCTCTATCTGCGGTTGCCCGACGACGGCCTGCTGTGCGCCGGACGTGACGCGATTCGCTCACGATCGGGCGGGGTATGCCCGATCGAGACCTTCCGACGGCTCGTGGAACGGCGTTAACCTCCCCTTTTTCTTGACATTCGCGCGGCAATCCGCAAGCGCTAGGCGGGCCTGTAGGCGCTATCGCCCCGCGGCGCGTTAATAATCCGGAACCTTCATGACCTTTGCCGATCTCGGCCTTTCCGACGAACTTCTCGCAGCCGTGACCGAGGCCGGCTATACCGAGCCGACTCCGATCCAGGCCAATGCGATCCCGAGCGTGCTGATGATGCGCGACATCATCGGCATCGCCCAGACCGGCACCGGCAAGACCGCGTCGTTCGTGCTGCCGATGATCGACATTCTCGCCCACGGCCGCAGCCGCGCGCGCATGCCGCGCTCGCTGATCCTCGAACCGACGCGCGAATTGGCGGCGCAGGTTGCCGAGAATTTCGAGAAGTATGGCAAATATCACAAGCTCTCGATGGCGCTGCTGATCGGCGGCGTGTCGATGGGCGACCAGATGGCCGCACTCGAAAAGGGCGTCGACGTGCTGATCGCGACGCCGGGCCGGCTGATGGACCTGTTCGGGCGCGGCAAGATCCTGCTCACCGGCTGCTCGCTGCTGGTGATCGACGAGGCCGACCGGATGCTCGACATGGGGTTCATCCCCGATATCGAGGAAATCTGCACCAAGCTGCCGCCGCAGCGCCAGACCTTGCTGTTCTCGGCCACGATGCCGCCGGTCATCAAGAAGCTCGCCGACAAATTCCTCAGCAATCCCAAAACGATAGAGGTCGCGCGCCCGGCCACGGCGAACACCAACATCAAACAGTGGCTCGTCCCGGTCACCGCCTCCAAGAAGCGCGAAAAGCTCGAGGAACTGCTGAACGCGGTGGACGTGAAGACCGCCATCATCTTCTCGAACCGCAAGACCACTGTGCGCGACCTTAACAAGCTTTTGCAGCGCGCCGGCTTCCGCTCCTCCGAAATCCACGGCGACATGGAACAGGCGCAGCGCATCGCCGAGCTCGAACGCTTCAAGAAAGGCGATGTCAACATCCTCGTCGCCTCCGACGTCGCCGCGCGCGGGCTCGACATCAAGGGCGTCAGCCACGTCTTCAACTATGATGCGCCGTGGCATCCCGACGATTACGTCCACCGCATCGGCCGCACCGGCCGCGCTGGCGCGACCGGCGTCGCCTTCACCTTCGCGACCGCCGACGATGCCGAGAATATCGAGAATATCGAGAAGCTCACCGGCATGAAGATCGAGCGCTTCGAAGGCGCGATCGACGAAGCCCATGCCGAAGGCGAAGGCCCGCGCAAGCGCACGCGCGGGAAGAAAAAGGCCGAGCCGAAGGCCCCCGCCGCGAAGAGCGAACCGGTTGCCGAACCCGTCCGCGAAGCGCGCCCCCCGCGCGAAGACCGCGCGCCCCGCGACACGCGCCCGCCGCGCGACGATCGCGCCCCGCGCCGGGATCGCCGTGAGCCGGATGACGGCCCCGACGACGGCTGGAACGGTCCGATGCCAGACTTCCTGATGGCGCGTATCCCGCTCTGATCCCATTGGCAGCGCGCGCCGATCCCGGCTAGGCTCCCGGAAAACGGGAGGAAGTTCGGATGCGTGCCCCACCAAGTCTCATGCTGCTGCTGGCAGCCACGGCCCTGCCCGCACTCGTCGCCGCCCGCCCGCAAGCCGCCCCGGTTGCCGAGGCGGTGCAGCAGTCGCCCTTCACCTACGAAAAGGTGATGGTGCCGATGCGCGACGGCGCGAAGATGGAGACCGTCATCCTGCGCCCGCGCGACCGCGCCGAGCCGTTGCCGATCCTGCTCCAGCGCACGCCGTACGGGGTGCCGGAGTCTGCCCCCAAGACCATGCCGCTTGGCTGGCAGTCGCTCGCCAAGGACGGCTATATCTTCGTCTTCCAGTCGATGCGCGGGCGGTTCGGCTCGGACGGCGTGTTCACGCTGTCCACGGCGGTGCATCCCGCCGATCCCAAGGCGGTGGACGAGGCGACCGACGCCTATGACGCAATCGACTGGCTGGTCAAATCCGTGCCGGGCAATAATGGCCGCGTCGGCATGTGGGGGGTCTCCTACCCCGGCTTCGCCGCCGCCGTGTCGCTGGTCCACCCCCATCCGGCGCTCAAGGCGGTCAGCCCGCAAGCGGCGTGGATCGATTATTGGCAGAACGACGATCTCCACCGCAACGGCGCGCTGCGGTTGAGCTATACCACCGACTGGGTCTCGAGCCTCCAGGTCGACAAGACCCAAAACAAGCCGTTCGATTATGGCAATGTCGATACCTACGAGTGGTTCCTCGCGCTCGGCGCGGTTGAGACCCTTGACACGCGCTATTTCAAGGGCAGCGTGCCGATGCTGAACGCCTTGCTCGACCATCCCAACCACGACAGCTTCTATACCGGCCAGAACTGGACGACCGCGCTCGGCAAGACGACGGTGCCGACGCTCAACGTCGCGGGCTTCTGGGATCAGGAAGATCCGTGGGGAAGCTGGCAGATTTACCAGAAGCAGCAGGCCAACGATCCCGATCATCTCGCGCAGATGGTGGCGGGGCCGTGGGCGCACGGCACGTGGCAGGGCAAGATGGACATGCTCGGACGAATCCCGCTTGGCCGCGACACCGGCGCCGAGTTCCGCGAGCAGATCCAAGCGCCGTTCTTCCGCTACTGGCTGCACGGCACCGGCGAACGCCCGAGCTTCGAAGCGAAGATGCTGCAATCGGGATCGAATCTGTGGAAGACCTATCGGCATTGGCCGCCGGCGGGCAGCGCGCCGACCGACCTGTATTTGCACGCCGATGGCTCGCTCTCGTTTACCGCGCCGGCGAAGGGCGAGGCGTGCCGCGAGTATGTGTCTGATCCCGCCAATCCCGTGCCGTTCCGGCCGCGCCCGATCTCGTCGACCTATCCGCGCCCCGAATGGCGCTGGTGGGAAAGCGAGGACCAGCGCTTCGTCGATCATCGCCCCGACGTGCTGAGCTATGTCAGCGCACCGCTCGATGCCGACCTCACCGTCACCGGCAAGCTTGCGGCCACGCTGATGGCGAGCACCAGCGGCACCGACAGCGATTTCGTGGTCAAGCTGATCGACGTGCTGCCGCAGACCTACGAGCAGTTCGACATGGCCGCGCCGCTCGGCGCCTACACGCGCCAGCTCAACGGCTATCAGTGGCCGATCGCGATGGAGGTGCGGCGCGGCAAGTTCCTCGCCAGCGACACCGCGCCACGCCCGCTGGTGCCCAACCGCGTGATCGCCTGGGACGTCCCGCTGCGCGACCACGACCACGTCTTCCAAAAGGGCCATCGCGTCATGGTGCAGGTGCAGTCGAGCTGGTTCCCGGTGATCGACCGCAACCCGCAGACCTTCGTGCCCAACATCGCGCGCGCGAAACCGGCCGATTTCGTCAAGGCGACGCAGCGGGTGTGCGCCGGATCGAAGGTGACGCTGCCGATCATACACTGAACCGTCGCCCCGGCGCAGGCCGGGGCCGTTGCGTGTTGGGCGGCCGATGTGCTTCTTGACATAGCGGCCCCGGCCTGCGCCGGGGCGACGGATCAGTTCTTCAGCCGCCAGCCTGTGCGGAAGATCGCCGCGATCGCCACCAGACAGGCCGCCATGAAACCTGCGGTCACGCCCAAGCTCAACCCGATGCTGACATCGCCCTTGTCGAAGAAGCTCCAGCGGAACCCGCTGATGAGGTACACCACCGGGTTGAACAGGCTGATCGTCCGCCACGGCTGCGGCAGCATGTCGATCGAATAGAACGCGCCGCCGAGGAAGGTCAGCGGCGTGACGAGCAACGCCGGCACCACCGAGAGCTGTTCGAACCCGTTGGCCCAGATGCCGATGATGAAGCCGAACAGGCTGAACGTCACGCTGGTCAGCACCAGGAACGCGATCATCGCGAGCGGATGCGCGACATGGAGCGGGACGAACAACGCCGAGGTCGCCAGGATCAGCAGCCCGAGCACGATCGACTTGGTCGCCGCAGCCCCCACGAACCCCGCCACCATCTCCATCGCGGTGACCGGCGCCGACAGCAGCTCGAACACCGTGCCGGTGAACTTCGGGAAGTAGATGCCGATCGACGCGTTCGAGATGCTCTGCGTCAGGAGCGACAGCATGATGAGGCCGGGGACGATGAAGCTACCGTAACCGACCCCGCCGACCGTGTTGATCCGCGATCCGATCGCGCCGCCGAACACGACGAAATACAGCGACGTGGTGATGACGGGGGTGGCGACGCTCTGCCAGATCGTACGAAGCGAGCGCGCCATTTCGAAGCGATAGATCGCCCAGACGCCGTGGGTATTGATGCCTGCGCTCACGCCGCTTGCTCCTTGCGCTCGACCAAATCGACGAAAATGTCCTCCAGCGACGACTTGCTCGTCTCCAGATCCTTGAAGCCGATACCGAGCTCTGTCAGCTTGCGCAGGAGCGAGGGAATGCCGGTATGCTCGGCCTGTGCGTCGAAAACGTAGCGCAGGATATGCCCCTCGTCCTCTAGCGTCAGATGCCAGTCAGCGAGATCGGCGGGGGTCGCCGCCATCGGCTCCTGCAGCGAGATCAGCATCTGGCGCTTGCCGAGCTTCTTCATCAATTCGGTCTTCTCTTCGATCAGGACGATGCGGCCCTTGTCGATCACGCCGACGCGATCGGCCATCTCCTCGGCCTCCTCGATGTAATGCGTGGTGAGGATGATCGTGGTGCCCTTCTGGCGGAGCCGGTGGACCAGCTTCCACATGTCGCGGCGCAGCGCGACATCGACGCCGGCGGTGGGCTCGTCGAGGAACAGCACGTCGGGTTCGTGGCTAAGCGCCTTGGCGATCAGCACGCGGCGTTTCATCCCGCCCGACAGCTCGCGGATCCGCGCGTTGCGTTTGTCCCACAAGGACAGGTCGCGCAGGACTTGTTCGATATAGCTGTCGTGTCCGGGCTTGCCGAACAGCCGACGACTATAGCGGACGCTCGCCAGCACCGTTTCGAACATGTCGACCGAAAGTTCCTGCGGCACCAGCCCGATCACGCTGCGCGCGGCGCGGAAGTCGTGGATCGCGTCGTGCCCCATCACCGTGATCGTGCCGGTCGATGGCGTGACGATGCCGCAGATGATGCTGATGAGCGTGGTCTTGCCCGCGCCGTTGGGCCCGAGCAGCGCGAAGATTTCGCCTTTGGCGATATCGAGATCGACGGGATCGAGCGCGCGGTGGCCCGAGGCGTAGGTTTTCGAAACGCCCCGGACAGACAGGATCGGTTGCATGTGCTTCCCCTTGTGGCGGCGCAAATAGGGATGACCGCGCGGCACCGCAACGGCGCGTGCGTTGACGCGGCTCGTCCCAGCAATGCCACATCACAAAGGGTTAACGATTTTTCCGTGGCATCCTGTGGTGCATCGCGACGTTGTGCCGCGACGCAGAGCTTTCAACGTCTTTGAAATGGGGGCAACAATGACTTTGGAAGACATGATCGACCTGGCGCGTCGCTCGCGCGAATGCGCCGAACGCGCGCAGCGGGAAGCGGCGTTCTGGCAGCGGATGATCGATCAGCGGATGCACGCCGGAAGCGCGCAGGCCGAGCATGAAGCCGTGTCCGCCTATCGCTAGGAGCAGGTCAGCTCTTGGCCCGCGCCTGCGCCACCAGCTTCTGCAATTCATCCAGCGGCAGCGCGGAGGACACGACGTGGTTGCCGATCACCCAGCTCGGCGTACCGGTTAGCCCCAATTGGCGGGCGATGCCCATGTTCGCCGCGATTTCGGCATCGGCCGTAGGGGCGAATGCCGCCGCTCGCGCGGGATCGACGCCCGCGACCTTCGCCGCCGCTGCGATCGACCGATCGGTAACGGGGCCGCCCGCATAAAGCGCATCATGGAAAGGCTTGAATTTGCCCTGCTCGGCGGCGGCGAGGCTCATGCGCGCCGCGCTCGCGCTCGAATCCGCGAGCACCGGAAATTCGCGGAACACGATCCGCAACTTGGGATCGCTCGCCAGCAACTGCGCGATCGCTGGAAGGCTCGCGCGGCAATAGCCGCAATTATAGTCGTAATATTCGACGATGGTCAGGTCGGGATGCGCGCTCCCCGCCCAGGCGCTGCCAAACGGCTCCAGGATCGCCGCGCGATTGTCGGCGATCGTCCTGGCATGCTGCTTGTCGCGAAGCGCATCCATCGCATCGGGCAACACTTCGGGATGTGCGAGCAGATAGTCGTGCACGACCTGCTCGATCTGCGAGCGATCACCCAGAGGTGCGAAATGGCCGCTGCCCCAGAGCATCGCGCCGGCGCCAAGCACGGCGCCGAGCAGCGCGGAAAGCGGTATCGTCAATCGGCTCATCGGCGTTTCTTGTACTTTTCAGGATTGTCTTGAATCTCGTTCATCGATGTCATCGCGATGTCCTGTGCGCGAATCCAGTCGATGCTGTTGGGCGGAAGCCCGGCCAGCGCCGCTTTCGCGCTATAGGCGGCGCGCGGGATGTCGCCGGTCAGGCTCGCTTGCTCGGCCGTGGCGAGCATCGCGCGCGGCGCGTCACCCGACAGCTCATACGCAGTGCCGAGTTGATACCAGGCGAACGGGTTGTCATCGTCACGCGCAACCGCCGAGCGAAGCACTTTCACCGCCTCGGGATAATTCGCCTTGTCCTCAGTGGCGATCAGCGCATGGCCGAACGTGGTCGCGATCAACGGCGCGGTTCGCGTCAGGTCGGTCGCCTCGCGCAGCGGCGCCAGCGCTTCGCGCGGCTTGCCCGCTTCGAGGAGAATCTGGCCGCGCACTTCGAGGAAGTAGGGATCGTGCGGCTTGATCGCGAGCAGCGCCTTGGTTTCGGCATCGGCTTTGTCGGGATAGCCGGCTTTGTGCCACGCATAGGCACGCGCATAATGGCCGTATTCGGAGGTGTCGCTCGCCGGGTAGATGTTGAGCGTGGTCTTGGGATCGGCGACATAGCCGGTCAGCTTCGCCTTCACCCGCTTGAAACGTTCCTCGAGATCGGGGTCGAGCGGCTTGTTGTAGGCGGGTGATGCGGTCACGTCGGCGGTCAGCGTGACGATGCGTTCGCCGCTCAACGGGTGGCTTTGCGCAAACGGATCTATATTCTGCAGTCCGACCGCATATTCCTGGCTCTGCAACTTCTTGAAGAAGGTGAGCATGCCCTTGCCGCTGATCCCCGCCTGGCGGAGAAACTTGGCGCCGGTCGCATCGGCGGTCGATTCCTGGACGCGGCTGAACGCGGCTGCCTTGTAACCAGCCGCGGTCTGTCCGGCAGCGAGGATCCCCGCGCCCGCGTCGCCCGCCCCGGCCGCCATGGCGGCGACGCCGAGCACGAGGCTGAGGATCGAGATACCGAGCGCGGGGCGATAGCCCGCGTCGGCGAGTACGACATGCCCGTCGGCGATATGCCCGAGTTCGTGCGCGATCACGCCCTGAACCTGGTTGGCGTTGTCGGCGGCGGCGATCAGGCCCGAATGGACATAGACGGTCTGGCCGCCGATGACAAAGGCGTTGATCGAATCGTCGTTGATAAGGATCACCTTGACGGTGTTTGGCGACAGTCCGGCGGCGAGGATCAGCGGCCGCGACATGTCGTTGAACAGCGCCTCGGTCTCGGCGTCGCGCAGGATCGATTGCGCGGCGGCGGGCTGTGCGCACAGGAGCAGCGCGGCGGCGAGGCCGGCGAAGAGGCGTTTCACTCGAAGCATAAATCGGCTCGGCGCTCCCTGCTCGGCGTGGCGTGAACCCACGGTGAAGCGGTTCCGGCGGAGCCTGCCATCAGACAAGCTCCGCCGGGTCCGGTCACGCGCCGAAGGTGCGCTGCCACCAGCCGCGACGCGGCGAGCCGGCCTCGCCCGGATCAGGATCGATCGCGGTCGTGGCCTCGGGCTGCGGCTCGGACGCGACAGCCGCCTCCGACGCGGGCTGCGCGGCGGCGGGAGTGGCCTCTTCCACGCCCTCGCCTGCTTCGGCCTTGCGGCGCGGGGCACGGCGCTTCTTGGGCTTGGCTTCTTCCTCTACCGCCGGTGCCTCGGCCGCAACGGCTTCGGCCGCAGCGATCTCGGCCTTGGTGCGGCGCTTGCGCTTGGGCTTCTCGGTCTCGACGACGGGGGCTTCCGCCTCGGCCACCGGCGCCGGTTCGGCCGGAGTCTCGGCAGCAGCCTTGCGGCGACGGCCCTTCTTCTTGGGCGCCTCCTCAACGGCTTCCGCCTCCACAGGCGCCTCGGCGGGGGTGACCGCCTCCGCATCCGCCGCATAATCGGCGAGCGCCTCGGCCTCGATCGAGCCTTCCTCTACGCCCTCCAGCAGCGTGCCGGCAGGCGCCTCGTTCCCCGATGCGTCGGCCGACGTGGCGGCTTCGCCCTCACCGCGACGGCCACCGCGACGGCCACGACGGCCCCGGCGGCGGCGGCCTTCACCGCCCTCGCCGGCGTCGGCCGCGGCGACTTCGACCGGAGCCACATCGGCCTCGCTCGCGTCCGCCTCGGTCGCGGCCGCTTCCACGGCTTCGTCCTGCTCACCCTCGGCCTGCTCGCCCTCGGGACGATTGCGACCGCGACGGCCACGACGACGACGACGACGACCACGCGCATCGCCTTCGGCGCGCGGCTCACCGGAGCGGGGACGCTCTTCGGTGTCTTCGCCTTCCTCGGCGTCGATCTCCTCCTCGGCCTCGACCTCGTCCTCGATCTCCTCGGGATATTCCTCCTCATCGACCTCGATGATCGGCGCGTCGAAACGCGGCGGGTGCTCGGGCGGCGGACCGGACGCCTCGACCGTCATACGCGCGCCCTCCTGCTCGCCATCGGGGATCACCTCGATCGTGACGCCGTAGCGATCTTCGATCTCGGCGAGCTCCGCGCGCTTGCGGTTGAGCATGTAATATGCCGCTTCCTGGCTCGCGCGCAGCGTCAACTGCGACCCGCGGCCGCGTGCGGCCTCGTCTTCGAGCAGGCGGAGCGCCGACAGCCCAGCCGACGAGGCGGTGCGAACGAACCCGGTGCCTTCGCAATGCGGGCACGGGCGTGTCGAGGCTTCGAGGACGCCGGTGCGCAGCCGCTGGCGGCTCATTTCCATCAGCCCGAACGACGAGATGCGTCC
This sequence comes from Sphingomonas pollutisoli, assembly GCF_029167165.1. Lineage (NCBI taxonomy): Bacteria > Pseudomonadati > Pseudomonadota > Alphaproteobacteria > Sphingomonadales > Sphingomonadaceae > Sphingomonas > Sphingomonas pollutisoli. Next base: position 38,383 of record NZ_JARFNJ010000014.1, on the reverse strand, counting down.
GACCTGGATGCGCGCACGGTCGTTCTTGAGCGCCTCCTTCATCGCCTTCTCGACCTTCCGAACGTTGGACGAATGGTCCATGTCGATGAAGTCGATGACGACGAGCCCCGCCATGTCGCGCAAGCGCAACTGGCGGGCGATCTCCGTCGCGGCCTCGAGGTTGGTCGCGGTCGCGGTCTGCTCGATATTGTGCTCGCGCGTCGAGCGGCCGGAGTTGATGTCGATCGAGACGAGCGCCTCGGTCGGATTGATGACGAGATAGCCGCCCGATTTGAGCTGAACGACCGGGTGGTACATCGCCGAAAGCTGATCCTCGACGCCCGCGCGCTGGAACAGCGGCACGGGATCGGAATAGTGCCGCACCTTGCGGGCATGGCTCGGCATCAGGAGCTTCATGAACTCCCTGGCGTGACGATAGCCCTCGTCGCCCTCGACGATCACTTCTTCGATCTCGCGATTGTAGATGTCGCGGATCGCGCGCTTCATCAGATCGCTGTCGGCATAGACGAGCGCGGGCGCCGACGATTGCAACGTCGTCTCGCGAATGCCGTCCCACAGCCGAGCGAGATAATCGAAGTCGCGCTTGATCTCGACCTTGGTGCGCTGAAGCCCGGCGGTGCGGACGATGCACCCCATTGAAGGCGGCAACGTCAACTCGGCCATGATCGACTTGAGCCGCTTGCGATCGCCCGCGTTCGAAATCTTCCGCGAGATGCCGCCGCCATGCGACGTGTTGGGCATCAGCACGCAATAGCGGCCGGCGAGGCTGAGATAGGTGGTGAGCGCCGCGCCCTTGTTGCCGCGCTCTTCCTTGACGACCTGCACCAGCAGCACCTGCCGCCGGCGGATCACGTCCTGAATCTTGTAGCGGCGGCGCAGGTTCATGCGGCGTTCGCGCAAATCCTCGACGGCGTCGTCCGACTGGCTCTTGCCGCGGCTGCGGCGGCGGCCGGTTTCCTCGGCGGCGGCTTCGGCATCGACGCCACCGTCGTCCTCGAAGCGTTCGACCGAATCCTCGTCGATCTCCTGGTCGTCGGCCTCGTGATCGCCGTCTTCGTAATCCTCGTCCTCGGCGTCCTGCTGGGCGCGCAAGGCGGCTTCCTGCGCGGCATGCTCGGCTTCTTCGCGCAGCAGCGCCTCGCGGTCTTCGCGCGGGATCTGGTAGTAATCGGGGTGGATCTCGCTGAAGGCCAGGAAGCCATGGCGATTGCCGCCATAATCGACGAACGCCGCCTGCAGCGACGGTTCGACCCGGGTTACCTTGGCGAGATAGATATTCCCCTTGAGCTGCTTGCGCTCGGCAGATTCGAAATCAAACTCTTCGATTCGGTTCCCTTTGACGACAGCCACCCGGGTTTCTTCCCGGTGGCGTGCGTCGATCAGCATACGCGTGGTCATTTATTGTTCTCCGGGCGCGCGGGCCACGGCCGTACAGGGCGTTCCGCGCGCGATCATGACGCGGCGCGTGCCGGGCGGAAAACGCGCCCGGCCGGTGGCCGCAATGGGTTTCGAAAATCGCCTCTGCTCGCATCGCACGCCCGAGCGCTTGGCCCACGGCACCCCGCGCGCTCGCGAAGCCGCCGGCAAAAGCCGGTCGGCGCGAACTTGTGGAGAAATGCATCATGCGAACGTCAACCTGAAAGGCCGCCGCAAACCATGCGGGCGACCGGATCGACCGAACAGCGCCAAGACAGGCGCTTTCCGGTGCTTGCGCATGCGTAGCATCCCAAAACGCGCGCAGCAACCGGCACATTTCGGCCACCGTATCGCAGGCAAGCCACTGGTAAACGTGATGTTAACCTTACCGTTTCACCATGGGGTGACGCGTCGATGGCAGGACGGTCGCAGTAATCGCGTAACCACGGGGATTGTCCCACGATGCCTTTTCGCTGGACCGGCCGCGCGCAGACGCGGCATTACGCTCGCGTGTTGGTCATCCTCGCCTTGCTGGCCTGCTGGTTCACCGGCGCCCCGGGCTGGGCCGCGACGGTGCAGCGGATCGATGTGCGCCGCGACAGGATCGTCCTGCACTTCGATCGCGGCGTGGCGGATGCTTCGGCCATTCTGCTCGCCCGACCTCGGCGGATCGCCGTCGATGTCGCTGGCGCGGTGCCCGGCCACGCGGTTAGTGGAGCCGGCCTCGTGACGGCGGTGCGCCAAAGCCGGCACGGCACGAGCGGCCTCCGTATCTTATTCGATCTCGCCCGTCCCGCCGTTGTCCGCGAAGGTAGTTTCGGCGACGGCGGCCGCGACCTGACGATCGCGTTGCGCAGCGTCGATGACGCGACCTTCGCGCGCGCCGCCGATGAGGGTCGCGTTCGTTTCCTGCCCCCGCTCTCCTTCGGCACGAGACGGTCGGCGGCCCGGAAATACCAGGTCGCCGTGCCGATTCCGCCATCGAGCCGCAAGCTCCGCCTGCCGCGCATTTACGGCGACGACGCGAGCCGCCCGCTGGTGGTGATCGACGCCGGCCACGGTGGCCAAGACCCTGGCGCGATCGCGCCGACCGATGGCCGCCGCGAGAAGGACGTGACGTTGCGCATCGCCAAGGCGATCCGCGACGAACTGGTCGAATCAGGCCGGGTGCGTGTCGCGCTCACGCGCGAAGACGATCGCTTCATCGTCCTGCAGGAGCGGTTCGGAATCGCGCGGAAGCTCCACGCCAGCCTGTTCATCTCGATCCACTGCGACAGCGTCGGCTCGGGCGACGCAAGCGGCGCGTCGGTGTACACGCTGTCCGAGGTCGCGTCCGACAAGGAGTCCGCCCGGCTGGCCGCGCGCGAGAACAAGGCCGATATCATCGCCGGCGTGAACCTTGCCTCGACCTCGGCGGACATCTCCTCGATCCTGATCGACCTGACGCAACGCGAGACGATGAACTCATCGGCGAGTTTCGCACGCCTGCTCGGCCGCGAAGCGCAGCCGCTGGTGCCGATGAAGCCGAACTTCCACCGTATGGCCTCGCTGATGGTGTTGAAGGCGCCCGACATGCCCTCGATCCTGTTCGAGACCGGCTATATCTCGAACCCGCGCGACGCCGACTTCATCGATTCCGACGCGGGCCGCCACGCGATCGCGGAGAGCGTGCGGCGCGCGGTGGATGTGCATTTTGCACGGCGGCTGGCTTCCACCCGCTAACACGCACATTTCACCGCCAAGGCTGGCAACGCGCGTGAAACTTGCTAGAGCCTGCCCCGGATATGGCCGACGATGATTCCAGCGTGAACTTCCGCCTGCGTCGCGAGGCGGACGGACTGCGGGGGCTTGCGAGCCGCATTTGGGGCAGGTGGTGGGTGAAGCTGCTGCTCGTCCTCGGTGTGCTGGCGGCGATCGCCTACGCCGCCTTCTTCGCGTTCTTCGCCCGCGATCTGCCCTCGGTCGACAAGCTCCGCGTCTATGAGCCGCCGCTGCCGACCAACGTGCGCGCGATCGACGGCCTGCCGATCCACTCCTACGCGCGCGAGCGCCGCGTCGAGCTGAGTTATAACGAATATCCGCCGCTGCTGGTGCGCGCCTTCCTCGCCGCAGAGGACAAGACCTTCTTCGAGCATCACGGCGTCGATTATGCCGGCATCGCCTCGGCCCTGTGGGACAATCTCGTCCGCAACAAGCGCGCCCGCGGCGCATCGACGATCACGCAGCAGGTCGCCAAAAACCTGCTGATCGGCAATGAGCACAGCTATAGCCGCAAGCTCAAGGAGGCGATCCTCGCCTACCGCATCGAGGATTCGCTAACCAAGCCGCAGATCCTCGAACTCTACCTCAATCAGATCGCGCTGGGCCGGAACGCTTTCGGCGTCGCCGCAGCGAGCTACGCCTATTTCGGCAAGGATCTGAACGAGCTTGACCTCGCGCAATGCGCCTATCTGGCGATACTGCCGAAAGGCCCGTCCAACTACGATCCCGACCGTCATGCCGAACGCGCACTCGCCCGGCGGCATTATGTGCTCGCCGAGATGCTCAAGAACGGCTTCATCAGCCAGAGCCAATATGCGCAGGCGGATGCCGAGCCGCTAGGCACCGTGCCGCGCCAGACGCCGAAGACCGAGATCGCCGGCACGGGCTATTTCGTCGAGGAAGTGCGCCGGCAATTGATCGACAAGTTCGGCGAGGATGGCAACGCCGGGCCCTATAGTGTCTATGCGGGCGGGCTTTGGGTGCGCACCTCGCTCGACCAGCGCATCCAGGATTACGCGCAAACCGCGCTGCGTAACGGCTTGCTCCGCTACGACCGCGGGCGCGGCTGGGCCGGGCCGCTCGGCCATGCCGAAATCACCGACGACAATTGGCTACCTGCGCTGCTCAACACCAACATCGGTCTCGATTATCAGGACTGGCGTGCCGCGATCGTCACGGCAGTGGATGGCAGTTCGGCGACGCTAGGCTTCTCCAACGGCGAAACCGGTACGATGCCGCGCTGGGCGGCGCAAATGCCGGTGCGCGGACAAGGCGGCACCGCCTTCGCCGCGATCAAGCGGGGCGACATCCTCGCGGTCGCGCCCGAGGGCGGCCAGTTCGCGCTGCGCGCCGTGCCCAAGATCTCGGGTGCGTTCGTCGTCGAGGAACCCTCGACCGGGCGTGTGTTGGCGATGCAGGGCGGGTTCGATTTCCGCCTGCAGGCGTTCAACCGCGCGACGCAGGCGCTGCGCCAACCGGGATCGACGATCAAGCCGATCGTCTATTCCGCCGCGCTGGAGAACGGCATGACGCCGGCTTCGATCATCATCGATGGGCCGTTCTGCGTCTTCCAGGGGGCGCGTCTTGGCCAGAAATGCTTCAGGAACTTCGGCGGCAGCGCGGGCTCTGGCCCGCATACGATGCGCTGGGGCATCGAACAGTCGCGGAACCTGATGACGGTGCGCGCCGCCGCGCAGACCGGCATGCCCAAGGTCGTCGGCCTGATGGACCGGATCGGGGTCGGCAAATATCCGCCCTATCTTTCGTTCGCGCTCGGCGCGGGCGAGACGACGGTCGCGCGCATGGTCAACGCCTACACGATTCTGGAAAATCACGGCCAAGCGCATCAGGGCACGCTGATCGACTACGTACAGGATCGGCACGGCAAGGTGATCTGGCCCGAGAATTGGCACGCCTGCGAGAGCTGCAACGCGCCCGATTGGAACGGCAAGGCGATGCCGCGTCCGGTGAACCGCGGCAAGCAGGTCGTCAACGCGATGACGGCCTATCAGATGATCCACATTACCGAGGGCGTGATCCAGCGCGGCACCGCCGTCGTGCTGCGCGATCTCGACCGGCCGATGTTCGGAAAGACCGGCACCAATTCGGGGCCGACCGACGTTTGGTTCATCGGCGGCACGCCGCAGATGATCGGCGGTCTCTACATCGGCTATGACACGCCGCATGGCTTGGGCGGATATGCGCAAGGCGGCACGCTCGCCGCGCCGATCTTCAAGGAATTCGCGCTCAAGGCGTATGAAGGACTGCCCAAGCTGCCGTTCCGCGCGCCGCCGGGTATCCGCATGGTCCGGATCGATCGCGCGTCGGGCAAGCCCGTCTATGGCACCTGGCCGACTGCCGACCCCAAGGCGTCGGTGATCTGGGAAGCGTTCAAGCCCGAGAGCGAGCCGCGGCGCGTCTTCCACCGCCAGACGCCCGAAGAAGCCGCTGCAGCCGCAGCCGCAGCGGCGGCCGCCCGTGCGCAAGCAGCCCAGGCCGCGCAGGCGGACGAGCGCAAGGACAGCGACTTCTTGCAAAAGCAGGGCGGAATCTACTAGCGGATGATCCGTCGCCCCGGCGAAGGCCGGGGCCACTGCGTTTGGTTCGACACGCGCGCCATACTACATAACGGCCCCGGCCTCCGCCGGGCCGACGTTCGTTTCTGGAGTACCCACCATGCGCGCCGAAGCGCAGGCACATATCGATTCGATCAAGGACTCGCTCGCGCTGCTCCGCCGCTTCCTCGACTGGGACCGCGCTTTGCGCCGGCTCGACGAACTCAACGCGCGTGTCGAGGATCCGACCTTGTGGAACGACGCCAAGGCCGCGCAGGACGTAATGCGCGAACGCCGCCGGCTCGACGAGGCGATCACCGCCACGCGCGCGATCGAGACCGAACTCAGCGACACCGCCGAACTGATCGAGATGGCCGAAGCCGAGGGCGATACCGAGATGGAAAACGAGGGCGTCGCCGCGCTCGCCGCCCTTTCCAAGCGCGCAGCCGAGGACAAGGTGAAGGCGCTGCTCGCCGGTGAGGCGGACGGCAACGACACTTATGTCGAGGTCAACGCGGGCGCGGGCGGCACCGAGAGCCAGGATTGGGCGGGCATGCTCCAACGCATGTACACGCGCTGGGCCGAACGCCACGGCCTCAAAGTGGAGCTGGTCGATCAGCATTCGGGCGAACAGGCCGGCATCAAGTCGGCCACGTTGCTGCTCAAGGGCGAGAACGCTTATGGCTATGCCAAGACCGAGAGCGGCGTGCATCGCCTCGTCCGCATCAGCCCGTATGACAGCGCCGCGCGGCGCCACACCTCGTTCGCGAGCGTGTGGGTCTATCCGGTGATCGACGACAATATCGAAGTCAATTACAACGAGAGCGACCTTCGCATCGACACCTACCGCGCCTCCGGCGCGGGTGGGCAGCACATCAACACGACCGATTCGGCGGTGCGCATCACGCACATTCCGACTGGAATCGTTGTGCAGTGCCAGAACCAGCGCTCGCAGCACAAGAACAAGGCCGAGGCGTACAACCAGCTTCGCGCCAAGCTCTACGAGCGCGAGTTGCAAATCCGCGAGGCGGCGGCCAACGCGGAGAACGCCAGCAAGACCGATATCGGCTGGGGTCACCAGATCCGTTCCTACGTGTTGCAGCCCTATCAGTTGGTGAAGGACTTGCGCACCGGCGTGACCTCGACCAGCCCCTCCGACGTGCTCGACGGCGATCTCGACTCGTTCATGGCTGCGGCGCTTTCGCAGCGCGTCACCGGCGAGACGGTCGAGGTGGAAGACGTCGATTGATGGTGCCGAAGGGCCGTATCGCGGGCGCAGGTTTGGCGTTGCTCGCACTCGCCGCCTGCGGCCCGGCGACGAAGCAGCAGACGGAGGGCCCCTTCCCCGCCGCGGACCGCCCGGTCGCCCGGATCGTGTCTCCGCGCTGGTCGACCGAGCGGGACCGTGACAGCCGCGCCGAAGCGCAGCAGGTGATGACGAAATCGGGCATCAAGCCCGGCATGACCGTGGCCGACCTCGGCGCGGGCGAGGGCTATTACACGATCCGCCTCGCCGCGCGCGTCGGCAAGGAAGGCCGCGTACTGGCCGAGGATATCGTCGCGAGCATCCACGATGCGCTGGCGGAACGCGTCGCGCGTGACCGTCTCGACAACGTCAGCGTACGCCTGGGTACGCCCGCCGATCCCAAACTGCCGGCGCGCAGCTTCGATCGCGTGCTGATGATCCATATGTATCACGAGATCGGACAGCCATACGAATTCCTCTGGCGCATGCGCCCGTCACTCAAGCCTGATGGCCTCGTGGTCGTGCTCGACGCGGATCGTCCGACCCAGAGCCACGGCACCCCGCCCGCGCTGTTGAAATGCGAATTCGCGGCGGTGGGCTACGTGCAGGTCGCACGGGAGAACATGCCGTCAGCCGGCGGGTATCTCGCGATGTTCAAAGCGGTGGGCCCCCGCCCCGACCCCAAAACAATCAAGGCTTGCGTAAATCGATAGGATGCTCGCCCTTGGAGCCGGAGCCGGAGGCGATCACAGCAGGCCGATCCGCCGGAAGCTCGCCGTCTCGCCCGCTGCGAGTACCAGATGGTCGATCAGCCGCACGCCCACGCCGTCCAGCGCCCGCGCTAGCCGGCGTGTGAACACGCGATCGCCTTCGCTGGGTGTCGGATCGCCGCTCGGGTGATTGTGCGCCATCACCACGCCTGCCGCATCGAAGGCCAGCGCATCCCCCACGATCATGCGAATCGGCAACTCGACCATGTCCGTCTCGTTCGATGGCCGAGTGCGTATCCCGAGCAACCGCCATTCGGGATCGACATAGGCGGACATCGCCACCTCGACAGGGAGATCGCGGATCGGGGCGAACAGCGCGATCGCGACATGCTCGGCGTCGAGCCTGCGGAACGGCGCGCCCGGCGGCACATTGGGGGTCGATGGAGGCTCCACGTCTTTGATGATGCCGTGTTCAGCGGCGCGTGGAAGAACACCCGTCCATTTTAGAGCCAATCCACATCGGCGGTGACGCGCGCGGCGCCGCGCGCTAGACCGCGCCGATGCAGCAATATCTCGATTTGATGAGGCGAGTCCTCGATACGGGCGCCGAGCAGATGGACCGCACCGGCACCGGCACACTATCGGTGTTCGGGCATCAGATGCGCTTCGATCTCGCGCAGGGTTTTCCCGTGCTCACCACCAAGAAGCTGCATCTGCGCTCGATCATCGTCGAATTGCTGTGGTTCCTGCGTGGCGACACCAACGTCCAGTGGCTACGCGAGCGCAACGTCAGCATCTGGGACGAATGGGCCGACGCGAACGGTGACCTCGGGCCGGTCTATGGCAAGCAATGGCGGGACTGGGCGACAGCCGACGGCCGCCATATCGACCAGATCGTCGAACTGATCGAGCAGATCAAGACGAACCCCGGTTCCCGCCGCCAGATCGTCACCGCCTGGAACCCCGGAGACCTGCACGCGATGGCGCTCGCGCCGTGTCATTGCCTGTTTCAGACCTATGTCGCGAACGGGCGGCTTTCGCTGCAACTCTATCAGCGCTCCGCCGATATCTTCCTGGGAGTACCGTTCAACATCGCGAGCTATGCGCTGCTGACCCACCTGCTCGCGCAGCAGTGCGGGCTGGCGGTGGGCGAGTTCATCTGGACGGGGGGCGACTGCCACTTATACTCCAATCATCTCGACCAGGCCCGCGAGCAACTGACGCGCACGCCAGGGCCGCTGCCGCGCCTCGAAATTCAACGCCGACCACCCTCGATCGACGGTTACGAGTTCGAGGATTTCGTGCTGCGCGATTATGTCGCGCAGCCGCATATCAAGGCTCCGGTGGCGGTGTGATAACGCTGGTTTTCGCCTCCGCGCAGAACGGCGTGATAGGCTGCGATGGCCAACTCCCGTGGCATCTGCCCGCCGACCTCAAGCGCTTCAAGGCGCTGACATTGGGCAAGCCTATGATCATGGGACGGAAGACCTTCGAGAGCTTCCCCGCGCCGCTGCCGGGGCGCCGACATATCGTGCTGACGCGCGATGCCGGGTGGTCCGCGCCGGGCGCCGAAGTCGCCCACACGATCGAACAGGCGCTGGCAATGGCCGGCGATGACGCTTCGGTGATCGGCGGCGCGGAAATCTTACGATTGTTCGAGGAACGGGCCGATCGCGCCGAGGTCACGACGATCTGGCGCGTGTACGACGGCGATACTCGTTTTCGGCTCGATCAGGCGCTGTGGCAGGATGCGCCAGCCGAATATTATGAGGCCGAAGGTGACCGCCCCGCCTACAGCTTCTTCACCCTTGCGCGGCGCCGCTGACGCGATGCCTGCGCGACCCCACTGGCGCGCCTCGCCCCGCCCCCTTATAGCCCGCCGGCATGGAGCGGCTTGACGGCAGCTCGGTGCTGCCGGCGGCTCTGCGCGGCGGCATCGTGGCGCTTGGGAATTTCGACGGGTTCCATCTGGGGCACCAGGCCGTGGTCGGCCGAGCGATCGCGCGCGCCCGCGCCGAGGGGCGGCCCGCTTTGGTCGCGACGTTCGATCCGCATCCGGTGCGGTATTTCAAGCCGGACGCCGCGCCGTTCCGCCTCACCACTCTCGATCAGCGCCAGCGGCTGTTCGCCGAGGCTGGCGCCGATGCGATGATCGTCTTCCGCTTCGACGCGGCACTTGCCGCGCTGGGCGCGCAAGGGTTCGTCGAACAGCGACTGATCGCGACGATCGGGCTTGGCGGCGCGGTGACGGGCGAAGATTTCACTTTCGGCAAGGCCCGTAGCGGCAATATCGAAGTGCTGGCCGACCTTGGGCGCCATCACGGCTTCTCGGTGGAGGCGGTTGCGCCGGTGACGCTCGATGGCGAACCGGTCTCGTCGAGCCGCATCCGCGCGGCGCTGACCAGTGCCGATCCGCGCGGCGCGGCGCGTTTGCTCACCCGGCCGTTCACGATCGAGGGCGAAGTGATGCACGGCGCCAAGCTGGGCCGCACGATCGGCTTTCCCACCGCCAATCTCGACATGGGCAAATACTTGCGACCGAGCTACGGGATTTACGCCGTGCGCGGACGGCTGCCCGATGGCCGCGTGCTCAATGGTGCGGCGAACCTTGGCGTGCGACCAAGTTTCGATCCGCCCAAGGAACTGCTCGAACCCTATTTCTTCGACTTCTCCGGCGATCTCTATGGGCAGAGGATCGCGGTCGAACTGATCGAATTCATCCGCGCCGAGGCCAAGTACGATACCCTCGAAGCGCTCACCGCCGCGATCGCCGCCGATTGCGACGCGGCGCGCGCGGTGCTCGCCCGCGGCTGATCGCGATTTTGTTCGCGGGCCATGAAACCCCCGTGCCCCAGGAACGTTCCGGCTCCGCACCAATCCGTGTCCGTGCCGTGAAGCGGTAACACAGGTGCGACATCATCGGCACGGGGCAGGCATCATCCAAGGAGACGCATCATGACGACCCGTTCCGGTTCCGCACGCTACGAAGGCTTTGGCAAGGACGGCAAAGGCCATGTCTCGACCCAGTCGGGGGTACTGTCCGATTCGCCCTACAGCTTCACCACCCGGTTCGGCGAAGAACCCGGAACCAACCCGGAAGAGCTGATCGCCGCCGCACACGCGAGCTGTTTCACGATGGCGCTCAGCTTCGCGCTGGCGCAAGCGGGCTATAGCGCGGGCACGCTGGAGACGACCGCGAAGGTGACGGTGGTGCAGGCCGATGGCGGATTCAAGATCACCCGCTCGGACCTCGCGCTCACCGCGACGATCGACGGAATCGAGCCGGGCCAGTTCGAGAGCATCGCGGCGGACGCCAAGGCGAACTGCCCGGTCTCCAAGGTGCTCAATGCCGAGATCGCGCTGACGCATACGCTCAACGGCTGAACGCCTCGGACAAAGGTTGCGTGAACGGAACGTTGTCTGCCGTTCACGCAACCTCCGTCCGGCGCCGTGGTTGTGGGTTCATGGAACGAAAGGATACCGACATGCGCAAGCTGATTATCGCCGCCGTCGCGGCGCTGACGCTGGTTCCGGCGATCCCGGCCACGGCGCAGGACCGCCAACGGGATCATGGTCACCAGCGCCAGGACGACCGTCGCGGCCATGATGATCGCGGTCGCGGCGACTGGCATGGTGATCGCGATCGCGGCCCCGGTCGCGGGGATCGGGCCGGCTGGCGTGGCGACAACCGCGACTGGCGCCGGTTTCGCGGCTACGACTATAACCGTCCCGAGCCGGGCCAGCGCTTCTATTACGCCGATCGCTATTACCGCGACGGCAGCTACTATCAGCCGCGCCGGCTCGGCCGGTATGACCGCATCTACCGTGGCAGCAACGGCCGCTATTACTGCCGCCGCTCGGACGGTACGACCGGCCTGATCGTGGGCGGCATCGCCGGTGGACTGCTCGGCAACGCGCTGTCGAACGGCCGGTCGAGCACGCTTGGTACATTGCTCGGCGTCGCCGGCGGCGCGGCGCTCGGCACCTCGATCGATCGCGGTCAGGTGGTCTGCCGCTAAGCGCGCCGCACCACCGGCCAAGCGGAAGGCCCGGCGAGCGATCGCCGGGCCTTTCGTTTCAGAACAGCCCGCCGCCGATCATGAGACGCAGCGCGCAGAACACGATAAGCACGATATTGAGATTGCGTCCCGAGCGGTGCGACGAAAGCATTCCGAGCACCAGCCCGAACAGCGCCAGCGGGATCAACAGCCAGTTGAACCAGCCGAAAAACGGGATGAACCCGATGATCGCGCCGAAAAAGACGAGCACGCCGACGAAGATCGAGAGCAGGTTGAGCATGATCGGCACGATGGCTTCACCCGCGCCGCAACGCAAGCGCGTGAGTCTTGGTTACGGGGGATTTGACGCGTTAACCGCGATTGCGCGTTCAGTCTTAACCGAAAATACGTCATGCGCGCGCAGTGTCCTCCGCGGACGATGTCGGGAGTGTGGAATGCGGTGTAACCGGTTGATCGCCATCATCGCGCTTGCGCTGGCGACCGTAGGCTGCGGCGCACGCACCGCTCAGCGGAGCGAGCTCGATTCGCTCGACAATCAGCTCGCCGACTCCGGCAGCGGCAATGGTCGCGATCCGGCGATGATGGCGGCGCTGCACGATCAGATCATGGTCGATCCCGCGCTCGCGCAACAGGCGAACGACAATGCCGTGCGCCCGCCAAGCCAACCTTATTCGGGTGCGATCCCCGCCGACACCGTCGCGGCCGCCGCGAACGGCGCCAGCGGCAGAGGCGCTGACACCAGCGAGACGCTCAAATCCGCGCCGGCACCCAAGGCCGACGGATCGTGCCCGCAATGCGAAGCGGCGCGCCAGTCGCTGACGCTCGGCGCGCTGGCATCGCGCCAGAAGGACAAGCGCACCGCGAGCTGCGCAGGTGGGATGCGCTATTCGGCGCGCTGGGCGACACGGCTGCCGCCCGACCTGCCGCTGTACCCGGACGCCCGCGTCAGCGAGGCGGCGGGCGCCTCGGATAATGGATGCGCGCTCCGCGCCGTCAGCTTCGCCACCGCAGCGCCGCTTCAGCGGGTGATCGACTGGTATTATACCCGCGCCTCGGGGGCGGGGTTTGCCGCCGAGCATGAAGTCGATGGCGGCCAGCATGTGTTGGGCGGCACGCGCGGCCGCGATGGTGCCGCCTTCGCGCTGTTCCTCACGGCGCGACGCGATGGCGGGACCGAGGTCGATCTGGTTGCGAACAACGGCAGCTAGGCCAGGCACCGCATCCACCACACCGGTTCTCTTTCCGCCCAAACCGCGCTAACGGGCGGCATGACACAATTTTTTCTCGTCTTTACGGGCGGCGCGATCGGCAGCGTAGGTCGGTGGCAGATTGGCCGTTGGATGACGGCACTGTTCGGGCCGGGGTTTCCATATGGCACGCTGGCCGCCAATGTGATCGGCGGCTTCGCCATGGGCATCGTCGTCGCGACGTTGACCCGGCTGACGGTGCCGGTCGACAATCTGCGCCTGTTCCTCGCGACCGGTGTGCTCGGCGGCTTCACCACCTTTTCCACCTTCTCGCTCGACACGGTCACGATGATCCAGCGCGGCGATCTGGCAACGGCGCTCGGCTACGCCTCGGTATCGGTGATCGGCTCGATGCTGGCGCTGTTCGCCGGGCTCTATCTCGTGCGAGCGCTCGCATGAGCGAGGTCCGCAAGGGCGAGGCCGACGTTCGCAGCTTCCGCGTCGAGGCCGACGACGACGGGATTCGGCTCGACCGCTGGTTCAAGCGGCATCTGCCCGATACGAGTTTCACGACCGTCGCAAAATGGGCGCGCACCGGGCAGCTTCGTGTCGATGGTGCGCGCGCGACGCCAGGCGACCGCATCACCACCGGCCAGACGATCCGCGTACCGCCGGCGGAACCGATCCGCGCCGACGCACCACAGAAGCGCGAGCGCCCGCCGCTGAGCGAGGACGAGATCGCCTTCGCGCGTGAACTGGTCATCTACCGCGATGCGCAGGCGATCGTCATCAACAAGCCGCCGGGCCTCGCCACCCAAGGCGGCACCAAGACGACCGAGCATGTCGACGGGCTGCTCGACGCCTACCAGGACGATTATGAAGGACGCCCCAAGCTCGTCCACCGGCTCGACAAGGACACCAGCGGCGCGCTTCTGATCGCGCGGACGGCGCGCGCTGCCGCCTTCTTCTCCAAGGCGTTCTCCTCGCGCACGGCCAAGAAGGTCTATTGGGCGCTGGTCGTCGGAGTGCCCTCGATCGAGGATGGCACGATCGACCTGCCGATCGCCAAGCAACCGGGCTCGGGTGGCGAGAAAATGCACGTCGACGAGGCGGAGGGCAGCCCCGCCCGATCGCGCTACCGCGTGATCGAGTTGGCCGGCACGACCTGCGCGTGGGTCGAACTGATCCCGTACACGGGGCGTACGCATCAATTGCGAGTTCACATGGCGGCGATCGGCCACCCGATCGTCGGTGACGGCAAATATGGCGGTCAGGCGGCGTTCCTGACCGGCGGTGTCAGCCGCAAGATGCACCTCCATTCGCGCAATCTGCGGATCGACCATCCCGATGGCGGCGTGATCGACGTGAAGGCGGAACTGCCGCGCCACTTCGCCGAAAGCCTCAAGCATTTCGGCTTCGAGGAAATGTTGGGTGACAACATGCCGCTCGATACGCCGCCACCGCCGAGCAAGGCGGTGAAGAAGCAGCAGGCGAAACAGCACGCCAAGACGGTGCGCAAGGAGCGCAAAGGCGAGCGTCGCCGGCGCGGCGGACCGGCGAAGTGAGCGGCCTCTATCTCGATGATCTCACGCCCGGCGATGCGTGGCATGGTACGCCTTTCGAGATCGAGGAAGCGGACGTGGTGCGGTTCGCCCGCGAATATGACGCGCAGCCGATGCATATCGACACGGAAGCGGCGGCGGTGGGGCGGTTTGGCGGCCTGATCGCGAGCGGCTGGCACGTCGCTGCGCTGGTGATGCGCGACTTCATCGCCAACAATCCCTTCGGCGACACGCCGCTGCTCGGCATCGGAATTGACGAGTTGCGCTGGCTCAGGCCGGTGCGGCCGGGCGACATACTGACCGCGCGGCGCGAGATCGTCGCCGTGCAGCGGTCGAGCAGCAAGCCGGTCGGTACGGTGACGTTGCGTACCACGGTAACCAACCAGCATGGCGAAACCGTGCTGAGTATGAACACGCTGATGCAGTTTCCTGCGCGGCCCGCTTGATGCACGCCGAACACGTCCTTCGCTGCCGGCACGGCGCCCCACAGCGGGCGCCGAACCCATGAACCGCCTTGCGCTGTTCGATTGCGACGGCACGCTTGTGGATAGCCAAGCGAACATCTGCCGCGCGGTGGAAGACACGTTCGCGCTGCACCGGCTCGACGTGCCGCCTCGCGACATGATCCGGCGCATTGTCGGCCTCAGTCTGGTCGAAGCGATGCAGGCGCTTTTGCCCGACGCAGAGCCGGCGCGTCACCATGTACTCGCCGCCGACTATAAAGCGCGCTTCTTCGAAATGCGCAGCACCGGCGCGCTTGCCGACGAGCCGTTGTTCGATGGGATCGCCGAGGCGCTCGACGAGCTTGAGGCGGACGGCTGGCTGTTCGGCGTCGCGACCGGCAAGTCCGATCGGGGCCTCGCGCACATTCTGGCGGCGCACGGGCTGACCACGCGTTTCATCACGCTCCAGACCGCAGATCGCCACCCGTCCAAACCGCACCCGTCGATGATCGAACAGGCGATCGCCGAGGCCGGCGCGGCCCCGGAAACGACGGTGATGATCGGCGACACGAGCTACGACATGCTGATGGCGCGCGCCGCCGGGACGCGCGCGCTCGGCGTCGGCTGGGGCTATCATCCGCCGCATGAGCTGCACGCGGCGGGCGCCCACGCGGTCGCGCGCGAAGTACCGGCGCTGGGTGGGCTGATGACGGCATGAGGGACGACGCGAAACACTGGCTCATCCTTGTGAGCGCGCGGCTCGCGGCGACTGCCGGCGCCGTGTTCGGCCTGGTCCTGATCGCACGTGCCGATGCGGCAGTCCCCAAGATCATCGGCACGGCGCTCGTGCTGTCGGCGCTCTTCATGATGGCGGTGGTGCCGCGCGCGCTCGCGCGGCGCTGGCGGACGCCCCCCGAATGAAGCGGTTCTGGAAAGAGGTGCGTGTAGATGCCGAGCGGGGCGTGCGTCTCGACGGCAAACCGCTGCGCACGCCCGGACGCACGCCGCTGCTGTTAGCGACGGAGGCGCTTGCCGAAGCGGTCGCCGAGGAATGGCGCGCGTGCGGCGAAACGGTCAATCCCGGCGCGATGCCGCTGACCGGTCTCGCCAATGCCGCGATCGACCGGATCGCGCCGGATCCGGCGCTGTTCGCGGCGGGGCTTGCCGCGTACGGCGAGAGCGACCTGCTCTGCTATCGCGCCGACGAACCCGAGGAACTCGCCGCGCGGCAAGCCGCGGCTTGGGACCCGCTGCTCGACTGGGCGCGTCACCGCTACGACGTGCATTTCGAGATCGTCGCCGGCATCATGCACCGCGCACAACCCCCGGCGACGCTGGCGCGGCTCGGCGAGGCGGTCGCCGCGCGGGGCCCGTTTGAACTGGCGGCGCTGTCGCCGATCGTGACGATCAGCGGCTCGCTGGTCGCGGCGCTCGCGCTGATCGAAGGCGCCGCCGATGCCGAGGCCGTGTGGACCGCCGCGATCGTCGATGAGACGTTTCAGGCCGATCGCTGGGGCCGTGATCCGCTCGCGGAAGACGCCCGCGCGACCCGGCGGCGCGATTTCGATGCCGGCGTCCGGCTGCTGGCCCTTCTGTCCCCGGCCCGTTCGTCCTGACCATCGTCCAACGGCCGCACCGCGCGCCGTACTTTGGGGAACGTGCTTCGACTTCGCTCAGCACGAACGGCGCATGATTTTCACCGCAACAGCTTGCGGATGAACCCGATGATGCCCGTCTGGCGCGAGCGCTTGAGGCGCTCGGCCGCGAGGATCGTCTTCACGCAGGCGAAGCATTCCTCGACGTCGTCGTTGACGAGCACATAATCATAGCCGTCCCAATGGCTCACCTCGTTGGCGGCGCGGGCCATGCGCGCGTCGATCACGTCCATCGAATCGGTCGCGCGGCGTTCGAGCCGTTCGCGCAGGATCTCCATCGAGGGCGGCAGGATGAAGATGCGGACGATGTCGCCGCCGGCGAGTTGGTGGAGCTGCTGCGCGCCCTGCCAATCGATATCGAACAGGATGTCGCGCCCCTTCTCCAGCTCATGCCAGACCTGCGACTTGGGCGTGCCGTAGCGATGACCGAAGACGTGCGCCCATTCGAGGAACTCGTGGTTCGACACCATCTCGCGGAAACGTTCGACATCGACGAAATGGTAATCGACGCCATCGACTTCGCCGGGGCGCATCGGGCGCGTGGTGTACGAGACCGACATATGCAGATCGGTCTCGTCGGCGAGCAGCTTGCGTGCGATCGTCGATTTGCCCGCGCCCGATGGCGAGGACAGGACGAACAGCACGCCACGGCGTTTGAAGCCGTGCGGGTCGGCGGGGTTGTATGCGCTCATCGCGCGCTACTGGCGTGCCCGCCCCTGCCCCGTCAACCCGGCAAGAGGGTCACGCTTGCGGTTCGGAGGCGCCGAACGCCGCTTCCTTGAGCTTGCCGATGCCGCGCAGCACCAGCCAGCCGGTCGCGAAGGTCAGCGCGATCGGGATCGCCGCGCGCACCACGGTCGCCACGATGGCGCCTTCGATCGCACCATCGACGGTGCTGTCTTCGCCGTCCGAACCGTCGATCGCCGCGCCGACCGCCGCGCCAATCAGGGTGGTGAAGTTCATATGCATCTCCTCGTTCGAACACTCAAAGCGCGAGCCGTGCGGATGTTCCGCACGCGAAATCACACCATCGTTTCCGGGCGCACCAACCGGTCGAACGTGGCGGCATCGACCAGCCCCAGATCGAGCCCGGCTTCCTTGAGCGTCAGCCCTTCGGCGTGCGCGTGTTTGGCGATCTTGGCGGCATTGTCATAACCGATCTCGGGCGCGAGCGCCGTCACCAGCATCAGCGAGCGATCGACCAGTTCGGCGATCCGGCCGCGATTCGGTTCGATCCCGTCGACGCAGCGCTCGGCGAAGCTCGCCATGCCGACGCTGAGCAGATCGGCCGAGCGCAGCACCGCCGCGCCGATCAGCGGCTTGAACACGTTGAGCTCGAGGTGCCCCTGAAGCCCGCCGACCGTCACCGCCTGATGGTTGCCGATCACCTGCGCGGCGACCATCGTCAGCATCTCGCACTGGGTCGGGTTGACCTTGCCGGGCATGATCGAGCTGCCCGGTTCGTTGGCGGGCAAGTCGATCTCGCCCAGGCCGGAGCGCGGCCCCGAGCCGAGCAGGCGGATATCGTTGGCGATCTTGGTGAGCGCGACCGCGAGCGTATTGAGCCGGCCTGAGAAATCGACCAGCGTGTCGTGCGTCGCCAGCGCCTCGAACTTGTTGGGCGCGGTCTCGAACGGCAGACCGGTGAGCGTGGCGATCTCGGCGGCGATATCCTCGGCGAAGCCCGGCGGTGTGTTGAGCCCGGTGCCGACCGCCGTCCCGCCCTGCGCGAGCTTGCACAGGCCATGCTCGATCAGCGGCACCATCCGCGTACGCGCGAGCCGGAGTTGCGCGTAATAGCCCGAGAATTCCTGGCCGAGCGTGACCGGGGTCGCATCCTGAAGGTGCGTGCGGCCGATCTTCACGATGTCGCCCCAGGCATCGACCTTCGTGAGCAGCGACGCTTCGAGCTGTTCGAGCGCGGGCACCAGCGTGCGCGTCGCGGCGAGCGCGGCGGCGATGTGGAGCGCGGTCGGGAAGCTGTCGTTCGACGACTGGCTCATGTTGACGTGGTCGTTGGGATGGACCGGCGCCTTGCCGCCGCGCGTGCCGGTGAGGATTTCGTTGGCGCGGCCGGCGATCACCTCGTTGACGTTCATGTTGCTCTGCGTGCCGCTGCCGGTCTGCCAGATGACGAGCGGGAACTGGTCGTCATGGCGCCCGTCGATCACCTCGGCGGCGGCGGTGTCGATCGCGTCGGCGATCTCGGGCGCGAGGCCGTGCTTACGGTTCACCCGCGCCGCCGCCCGCTTCACGATCGCGAGCGCGTGGATGATGCCGATCGGCATCCGCTCCGCCGCGCCGAACGGGAAATTCTCGATGCTGCGCTGCGTCTGCGCGCCCCAATAGGCGGCGGCGGGGACGGCGATCGCGCCAAGCGAATCGGTTTCGGTGCGGGTTTCGGTCATGCGAACCTCGGGGGATAAAGTGGTTTAGGTTGTCTATTCGGCAGTCGGTTGGGGCGCTGGTGGCGACGGGGCGGGCACGGGAGATGGCCATGCGAACATAGCGTATCAAGCGGGATGTAGGACAGCCCCGGAAGCGCCGAATCGGGGCGTCGCGCGTTGGTGCGGTATTGGAGAACGATATGACCAGCGAACAGAAAGCCGCCCACGCCAAAGCCAGCGCGCTTCATGACGAGGAGGAGCGCCAGAAGGCGATCGCCGCCACGCTGCCGAAGGGCGAGGAACAGGACGCGCACTTCATGCGCGGCGAGCGGCTGTCGGACGAGGCATGGGCGATCGAGGAGGCGCATGACCTGGAGCCGCGGCCGAGCGGGCTTTGGGCGAAGGGCGCCGAGTGAGGGATGTGGCGGCGGCCGGGTAGTTTCGGGCCGTCACGGGAGTAAATCCCGTGACGTCGGACGCGGCTCCGCCGCGCCGGCCGGCGGTTCGCGTCGCTTGCGCGAGCGCCTCGCCGCTGCGCGGCTCGGCTTGCTCCGGCTTACTTCTTCCGCTTGAAATCCACGCTGACGACGTTCGAGCCGTCTTCGACCGGGGCGACGCTCGGGCCGTCGTTTTCGGCCGAATCCTGCGGCTCGGGTTCATCCGGCCCTTCCTGCGCCTGGAAGCGCAGTTCGAAATTCACGGCCGGATCGTGGAAGCCAGTGATCGCCGAATAGGGGATGACCAGTTTCGACGGCACCTGATTGAAGCTCAGCCCGATCGAGAATTTCGAATCGTCCACCAGCAGATCCCAGAAGCGGTTCTGCATGACGATCGTCATCTCGTCGGGGAAGCGCTCGATCAGGCGCTGCGGAATGTCTACGCCGGGTGCCTGCGTCTTGAAGGTGATGTAGAAATGATGGTCGCCCGGCAAGCCGCCGTTCGACGCCACCGAACCCAGCACGCGCCCCACCACGGCGCGCAGGGCTTCCTGCACGATCTCGTCGTAGGGAATCAGGCTGTCGGGCATACCGTCGCTCATGCGCCCTTGGGTAGCGGGGTTTGGCGCAGGGTCAAGCGCGCGCGAACACGCATGCGGCACGGCCAAGATTGCATGACGGCGCACGCGCGCTATGGAGGCGCGATGCGTACCGCCACCATCTCGCGCTCGACCCACGAGACCTCGATCGACGTGACCGTCAACCTCGACGGCACCGGGCTTTATGAGATTTCCACCGGGATCGGCTTCTTCGATCACATGCTCGAGCAGCTCTCGCGGCATTCGCTGATCGACCTGCATGTGAAGGCGGTGGGCGATCTCCACATCGACCAGCATCATACCGTCGAGGATACCGGCATCGCGATCGGTGAAGCGGTCGCCAAGGCGCTCGGCGACAAGAAGGGCATCCGCCGCTACGGCGACGCGCTCTCGCCGATGGACGAGACGCTGACTCGCGTCGCGCTCGACATTTCGGGGCGGCCGTATCTGGTGTGGAAATGCGACTTCACCATGCCGCGGCTGGGCGAGATGGACACCGAATTGTTCGGCCACTGGTTCCACAGCTTCGCGGGCGCGGCCGGGCTGACGCTGCATGTCGAGCGGCTGTACGGCACCAACAACCATCATCTGATCGAGAGCGCGTTCAAGGGGCTGGCGCGCGCGCTGCGCACCGCGACCGAGATCGACCCGCGCAAGGCGGACGCGATTCCGAGCACCAAGGGGGTGCTGTGAGTCTCTCCCCTCCCGCTCGCGGGAGGGGCTGGGGGAGGGCCTGTCCTCCTCGCGGCGCTCTCGTGACATGCCCTCCCCTAGCCCCTCCCGCGGGCGGGAGGGGAATATGACCCTCGCGCTGATCGATTATGGCGCAGGCAATCTGCATTCGGTCGCCAATGCGCTGAAGGCGGCGGGGGCCGAGGATATCGCGATCACCGCTGACGCCGATATCGTCGCGCGCGCCGACCGGATCGTGCTGCCCGGCGTTGGCGCGTTTGCCGCCTGCGCCTCGGCGCTGCGCGCGGTGCCGGGGATGGTCGAGGCGATGGAGCGGCGCGTGCGCGGGGACGGTGTGCCGTTCCTCGGGATTTGCGTGGGCATGCAGTTGCTCGCCGAGACCGGCGAGGAATTCGGGGTGCATCCCGGACTCGGCTGGATAGCGGGTAGCGTGCGCCGGCTCACCCCTGCCGATCCGACGGCGAAGGTGCCGCATATGGGCTGGAACGATGTCGTGCCGGTCGCCGAGCATCCGCTGATCGTGCCGGGCGAGGCGTATTTCCTCCACAGCTATGCGTTCGAGGGTGCGGACGTGGTCGCGACCAGCGACCATGCCGGGCCGGTGGTCGCGGCGATCGGGCGCGACAATATCCTCGGGGTGCAGTTCCACCCGGAGAAGAGCCAGGTCTATGGGCTGGCGTTCTTGCGGAGGTTTTTGGCATGGGTGGCGTGAGTCGCCCCGCCCCCGGCGTCATCCCAGCGCAGGCTGGGATCTCCCGGTTTTGGCCGAATGCCCGCCCCGCGGAGATCCCAGCTTGCGCTGGGGTGACGATTTACTCCGAGACCCATACGACGGACCTGCCATGACCCTCATCGTCTTCCCCGCGATCGACCTCAAGGGCGGCCAGGTGGTGCGTCTCGCCGAGGGCGATATGGCGCGTGCGACCGTCTATGGCGACGATCCCGCCGCGCAGGCGATGCTGTTCGCCGATGCCGGCGCCGAGCATCTCCATGTCGTCGATCTCGACGGCGCGTTCGCGGGCGCTTCGGTCAATGGCGAAGCGGTGCGGTCGATCGTCGCGCGCTTTCCCGGCCGGGTGCAGCTCGGCGGCGGCATCCGCACGCGCGCCGCGATCGAAGGCTGGTTCGATCTCGGCGTGGCGCGTGTGGTGATCGGCACCGCCGCGCTGGAGAACCCCGATCTGGTGCGCGATGCCGCGCGCGATTTTCCCGGTGCGATCGTCGTCGCGGTCGATGCGCGTGACGGGTTCGTCGCGACCAAGGGCTGGGCGGATGTCTCGACCGTGACCGTCACCGACATGGCGCGGCGGTTCGAGGATGCGGGCGTGGCCGCGTTGCTGTTCACCGATGTCGGGCGCGACGGGCTGCTCAAGGGCTGCAACGTCGAGGCGACGGTCGATCTGGCGCGCGCGGTGCGGATCCCGGTGATCGCGAGCGGCGGCGTCGCCGGGATCGACGAGATTCATGTGCTGGCACGGCATGCGCGAGATGGCGTGGAGGGCGTGATTACCGGGCGGGCGCTGTATGACGGGCGGCTCGATCTGGCCGAGGCGCTGGCGGTGGCGAGGGGAGCGTGAGCATTCTCGTCGCACTTGTGCTTTTTGGCCTCGCCGCCGCCGGCGCGGTCAAAACGTTGCACGGCTACCGCGATGGTCGGATGCCAAGCCTATTGTGGGGCATTAACACGCCCACGTTCTCTAGCGTGACCAGCCCCGACTGGTTCTGGCGCGCCGGAGCGATCAACACCGCGCTCGTCGCGATTCTGGCGATCGGCGGCGTGGTCGGCCTCGTTCTCACGCTGGTAAAAAGATGACCGTTCGAGCGCGCGTGATCCCCTGTCTCGATGTCGCCAACGGCCGCGTCGTCAAGGGCGTCAACTTCGTCGATCTCAAGGATGCCGGCGACCCCGTCGAGCAGGCGCGTGCCTATGATGCGGCGGGGGCGGACGAACTGTGCTTCCTCGACATCACCGCCAGCCACGAGGCGCGCGGCACGATCCTCGACGTGGTGCGGCGCACCGCCGAAGTGTGCTTCATGCCGGTGACGGTCGGCGGCGGCGTGCGATCGGCCGAGGATGCGCGCGCGCTGCTGCTGGCGGGGGCGGACAAGGTCGCGGTGAACAGCGCGGCGGTGTCGCGGCCCGAGGTGGTCGCGGAGATCGCCGACCGGTTCGGCAGCCAGTGCATCGTCGCCTCGATCGACGCGCGGCGCAGCGGATCGGGCTGGGAGGTGTTCACCCACGGCGGCCGGCGGGGCACCGGGATCGACGCGGTCGCGCATGCGGTACGGCTGGCGGAACTGGGCGCGGGCGAGCTGCTCGTCACCTCGATGGACCGTGACGGGACGCGCAGCGGGTTCGATCTCGAACTGACGCGGACCATCGCCGATCGGGTCGGCGTGCCGGTGGTTGCCTCGGGCGGCGTCGGCGGCTTGGCCGATCTGGTCGCGGGCGTGACCGAAGGGCATGCCAGCGCGGTGCTGGCGGCGTCGATCTTCCACTTCGGCGAGGCGAGCATCGCCGACGCGCACGCCGCGCTGGCGGCGGCGGGGATTCCGGTGCGGCGGCCGGTGAACCGTTGAAGCTGCTCGCTGAACTCCGTTCGTGCTGAGCGAAGTCGAAGCACGTGTCCCACACGGCGTCCGTCGCCCCGGGCACGTCCTTCGACTTCGCTCAGGACGAACGGTGAGTGTGTCGTTCTTGTAAAGTGATGTAAGATCAACTCATGCCTTTCCTCCTCTCCCTCGCCGCCGCCGCCCATACCGGCGTTCCAGTCCCACGCACCGCGCCGGCGGCGTCCGACATCGCCTTGTTCGTGATGGCGGCGATCGGCGTGTTCCTCGTGCGCCGGGCGCTTCGCAAGCGCTTCCTCAAGTCGCGGCAGAAGCCGCCGGTCGACCGGGACGGACGCGCATGACCGATGTCCTCGATACGCTCGAAGCGACGATCCGGTCGCGTCAGGGCGCAGACCCCGCCTCGTCCTATGTCGCCAAGCTGTTCGACAAGGGCCGCGCCAAGATCGCGCAGAAGGTCGGCGAGGAGGCGACCGAGGTGGTGATCGCCGCCGTGTCCGAATCTCCGCAAGAGCTGACCGGCGAGGCGGCCGATCTCGTCTTCCACCTGCTCGTGCTGCTCGCCGATGCCGGGCTGAGCCTTGAGGACGTGCGCGCCGAGCTGCGCCGGCGCGAGGGGGTGTCGGGGATCGACGAGAAGGCGGGGCGACCCGCGTAAACCGTTCGTGCCGAGCGCAGTCGAGGCACCTGAGATCCGGGCATGTCCCTCGACTGCGCTCGGGACGAACGGACACGATAGCAAAGGAGCCGAGCATGCCGATCGACGCCACCCTGCCCTATGACGACCAGAACATCTTCGCCAGGATCCTGCGCGGCGAGATTCCCGCCAAGCGCGTCTATGAGGATGATTTCGCGATCGCCTTCCACGACATCAACCCGCAGGCGCCGACGCATCTGCTGGTGATCCCGCGTGGGCGCTATGTGTCGTGGGACGATTTCAGCGCGCGGGCGAGCGATGCCGAGATCGCCGGGTTCGTGCGCGCGGTCGGCGCGGTGGCGCGCGACGCGGGGCTGGTCGTGCCGGGCTACCGGCTGCTCGCCAACACCGGGCCCGATTCGCATCAGGAGGTGCCGCACCTCCACGTCCATATCTTCGCGGGGCGCAAGCTCGGGCCGATGCTGGCCGGCCGGGACGGGTAAAGGGGATTGCGTGGCAGGAATTTACCACTAGGCTCGACGACTTTCCGAAAGCCGGCCAACAGAGCCGATCGCCAGCCATTCCGGGGGTTTTTGAATGATTTTTGGGCGTGTCAAATCACTGGACGCGATTCTCGCCACGGCGGAAAAGAAAGGTCTTCACAGGTCGCTCAGCGCCTTTCAATTGACCATGCTGGGGGTCGGCGCGGTCATCGGCACCGGCATCTTCGTTCTCACCTCGGAAGCCGCGCAAAAGGCGGGTCCGGGGATGTTGCTGAGCTTCATCGTCGCGGGGCTCGTCTGCGGCGTGGCAGCCTTGTGCTATTCGGAACTGGCCTCGATGGTGCCGGTTTCGGGATCGGCCTATACCTATACCTACGCGGTCACGGGTGAATTGCTGGCGTGGATGGTCGGCTGGGCGCTGATCCTCGAATATGCGGTCGGCGCGAGCGCGGTCGCGGTCGGCTGGTCCAACCATTTCGTCGGATTGCTGAACGGTCTGGGGTGGCATGTGCCGGCCGCGATCAGCAACGCCGATGCGCTGATGGCGAACATGTACCTCGCGCTCGGCGCCGCCCCCAGCCCCGATCTGACGACGGCGCTGCAGACCGGCGGGTGGATCAACGTCCCCGCCGTCATCATCATCGGCGCGGTCACCTGGCTGCTGGTGATCGGCACGACCGAGAGCGCGCGCGCCAACGCGGTGCTGGTCGCGATCAAGATCGTCGCGCTGACCGCGTTCATCGTGCTGACGCTGCCGGTGCTCAACGCCAAGAACTTCGATCCCTTCCTGCCGACCGGGATCGGCAATCCGTTCAGCTCGTCGGGCCTCGGCGTGCTGGGCGCCGCCGCGTCGATCTTCTTCGCCTATGTCGGCTTCGACGCGGTCTCGACCGCCGCCGAGGAGACCAAGAACCCGCAGCGCAACGTGCCGATCGGGCTGATCGCGTCGCTCGGCATCTGCACGATCTTCTACCTGCTGGTCGCATCGGGCGCGATCGGCGCGATCGGCGCGCAGCCGGTGCGCTCGCTGTCGGGCGTGGTGCTGTCGCCGGGCACGCCCGAGATCGCCGGCCGCTGCGCCGCGATCGTCGCCTCGGGCGCGCTCGAGCCGCTGGTGTGTTCGAAGGAGGCGCTCGTCCATGTCCTCGACACGATCGACTGGCCGATGGTCGGGCGGTTCGTCGGGCTCGCGGCGGTGCTGGCGCTGCCTTCGGTGGTGCTGATGATGATGTTCGGCCAGACCCGCGTGTTCTTCACGATGGCGCGGGATGGCCTGCTGCCGGCCAGGCTCGCCGCGATCCACCCGAAGTTCCGCACGCCGCACGTGGTGACGGTCGTGACCGGCATCGCGGCGGCGGTGGCGGCGGCGATCCTGCCGGTCGGGCGGCTTGCGGATTATTCGAACGCGGGCACGCTGTTCGCCTTCCTGATGGTCGCGGTGTCGGTGATGGTGCTGCGCAAGACCGATCCGGGCCGCAACCGCCCGTTCCGCACCCCGCTCGTGTGGGTGGTCGCGCCGTTGACGATCATCGGCTGCATCGGGCTGTATCTGTCGCTGCCGCTGACCGCCAAGCTGGTGCTGCCGGGCTGGGGGGCGATCGGGCTGGTGATCTATTTCCTCTACAGCCGCTCGCGCAGCCACGTCGCGCTCGGCCTCGACTGAGGCGCTGAGCGGGAACTGAAGTTTCCGCTTTTCCCAAGTCCCTCGCCGGATTACGATTTCCCCGTCGGTGCGCCGGCGGGGGGATATCCGGGGGGATGACGATGCGGGGGATGCGTGCGCGCGCCGGTACGGCGCTGTTGGCTTTTGGCGCGATCGCGCTTTCGCCGGCCTCGGCGCAGACATCGCCCGACCCCGCCCCGCTGATCCCGCTGGAGGCCTTCGCGGCCCTCCCCTTCATCGAAGCGCCGCAATTGTCGCCCGACGGCACGCGCATCGCCGCGCGGATCGCGATCCACGGCAAACAGCGGCTCGCGATCGTGCCGCTCGCGGACAAGAGCAAGGCCGTTTCGATCGATCCGGCCGAACAGGATCTCAACGACTGGCGATGGGTCAACGATCAGTGGTTGTTGGCCAGGATCGGCAGAAAGCAGAGCATAACCAGCATCGACTATTACGTCACCCGCACGATCAGCATCAGCGCGGATGGCAAGCAGATCATCCCGCTTGTGGTCGACCCCATGGGGCAGAGCGGCGCCGATGTTCTGTGGATCGCGCACGACGGCTCGCCGCACGCGGTGATCGCGATGCAGCGCGGCCTGCCTGGAGAACTCGGGTTCTGGCCCGAGGTCCGCGACTTCGATGTTTCGACCGGTCGCAGCAAGATGGTCGTGCATTCGACCGAAACGGTGTTCAACTGGTACGCGGACGGCGCCGGCGTGGTTCGGTACGGCATCGGCTATACCGGCCTCGATCGCGCTCTTCGCGCGCTGTACCGGAACCAGCCGACCGCCGGATGCCGGGTGATCGAGCGCGCCCAGGGCGTGGGCGCTTCGCTCGACAATCGTCCCGTGCTGTTCCTGCCAGAGCCGGACAAGGCACTCGCCTTCCACGATGATGCCGATGGCTTCTCGACGCTTTACCCGCTCGATCTGAAGACGATGACACGCGGCGCGCCGCTCTATTCCGTGCCCGGTTATGACGTCGATGGCATCCTGATCGACAGAGAACGGTCACAGATGATCGGCGTGCGATATACCGACACATACCAGCACATATCCTGGACCGATCCGACGCTGGCGGCGATCCAGGCCGACTTCGACAAAGCGGTTGGCAACCGCCACGCCGAGGTTGTTTCGTGGAGCCACGACCGATCGCAATTGCTCGTCAAGGTGGCGAACGCATCCACCCCCGGCAGCTATTATCTGTATGCTCCGAAGGAAGGCGTCCTGCATTTCTACGCGCAGATCAACGGTCGGTTCGCTGGCAAGCAGCTCGCATCCGTCAAGACGATCACCTACAAGGCGCGCGACGGGCTTGAGATCCACGCGGTTCTCACGCTGCCGAGCGGGCGCCCAGCCAAAGACCTGCCGCTGATCCTGATGCCGCACGGCGGCCCGTTCGCGCGCGACGACGAAAGCTGGGACTGGTGGGCGCAGTTCCTCGCCAATCGCGGCTATGCGGTACTCCAGCCCAACTACCGTGGCTCATCGGGCTATGGCACCAAGTTCACCGATCTCAGCAAGGGGCAATGGGGCCTCGCCATGCAGGACGATCTGACCGACGCGGTGGCGTGGGCGACGCACGAGGGGATCGCCGACGCCAAGCGCGTGTGCATCGTCGGCGGCTCTTACGGAGGGTACGCCGCGCTGCGCGCGGCACAGCGCGACAAGGGCGTGTATCGCTGCGCGGTGTCTTTCGCCGGTGTGTCCGACATGCCGGGGATGATCCGCTACGATAACCGGTTTCTCAGCGGCAAAAGCACCGAGGATTATTTCCGCGAGCGCGCGCCCGATCTGGCCGCGGTTTCGCCCGCCAATTTCGCGGCCGATTTCTCGATTCCGGTGCTGCTGATGCACGGCGACGACGACACCACGGTGCCCGTCAAGCAATCGCGGCTGATGGTTTCGCGCCTGAAAGCGGCGGGCAAGACCTATCGCTATGTTGAACAGCCCGGCGGCGATCACCATCTCTCCTCCGAAGCCGACCGGGTCCAGTTCCTCAAAGAACTCGAAACGTTCCTGAAGCAGTATAATCCGGCCTGATCCGCCCGAATCGCGGCGCGGTGGCCGGCTGCTTCCCTTTGGAGCGCTTTCCGGCTATGGGCGCGCTTCATTCGGAAATCCGCTTTCACCCAGAGGTTTGTTTGGCAAAAGAAGAACTGCTCGAAATGCGTGGACAGGTTGTGGAGCTTCTCCCCAACGCGATGTTCCGCGTGAAGCTTGAGAACGATCACGAAATCCTCGGCCACACCGCCGGCAAGATGCGCAAGAACCGCATCCGCGTGCTGGTCGGCGACGAGGTGCTGGTCGAATTGACGCCCTATGACCTCACCAAGGGGCGCATCACCTATCGCTTCAAGTGAGGTGCTGCCGTCACCGATAATGTGGCGACCTCCCTTTCCGTTCGGGCCGAGCGCAGTCGAGGCCCCGACCGTAGGCGACGCGCTTGCCCCTCGACTTCGCTCGGGGCGAACGGCGGGTGGTGACGCGCCAAGCGATCCATGGGTGCTGAATCGATGACCGCCGGCCTGGTCCTAGCCTCCTCCTCCCCCCGCCGTCGCGATCTGCTCGCGCGGATCGGGGTCGTGCCCGCGCGAATCGAATCGCCGGCCATCGACGAAAACCCGCTCCCCCGCGAACTGCCACGTGCCTACGCGCTTCGGCTCGCGCAGGAAAAGGCCGCCGCGGTGGCGCGTGCTGATGGCGAGGTGGTGATCGCGGGCGACACCACCGTCGCGGTCGGCCGCCGCATCCTGCCGCCCGCGGAGACCGAGGACGTGCAACGCGAACTGCTCGCGCTGCTGTCGGGCCGGCGCCACCATTGCATCAGCGCGGTGTGCGCGATCGACGCGAACGGCAAGGCGCGCACGCGCCTCGCCGATACGATCGTCGCGTTCAAGCCGCTCTCGCCGGCCGAGATCGACGCCTATGTCGCCTGCGGCGAGGGGCTCGGCAAGGCCGGCGGCTATGCCATCCAGGGCCGCGCCGAGGCCTATGTCCGCTATCTGGCCGGCAGCCATTCGGGCGTGATCGGCCTGCCGCTGTTCGAGACGCGCGCGCTGCTGATCGCGTGCGGGTTCGCGCTTGGCTGAATGGCTGTACGAAGCGGGCATCGGCGAGGCCCGCGCCGCGCTGGTCGAGGACGGCCATATCCTTCAGGCGCGACTCGCGCTTGACGAGACGTTTCCGCGCGTCGGCGCGGTGCTGGCGGCGCGGCTGATCGAGATCACGGCCAAAGGGCGCGAGGGGCGCGTGCGCTTCGCGGGCGGCGAGGCGATGCTGGCGCCGCTGCCGCCGGGCATCACCCAGGGCGCGGCGCTGACGATCGAGATCACGCGAGAGGCGGTGCGCGAGGCGGGCCGCGACAAGCCGCCACGCGCCATGCCCGCCGAAGGGCCGCCCCGCCCCGCGCCGACGCTGCTGGAGCGGATCGGCGCCAGCGCCCTGCCCGTCCGCACCTGCCTGCCGCACCAGAGCGACGCTTTCGAGGCGGCGGGCTGGTCCGAGGTGCTGGAGGAGGCGGTTACCGGCGACATCGCCTTTCCCGGCGGGGCGTTGCGGATGATCCCGACGCCGGCGATGACGCTGTTCGACGTCGACGGGTCCGGGCCGCTGGAGCCGCTCGCGGTGGCGGCGGCGCGGGCGGTGGCCGCCGCGATCGTGCGGCACGACATCGGCGGGTCGATCGGGATCGACTTCCCCACGATCGCGGGCAAGGGGCCGCGCCAGGCGGTCGCCGAGGCGATCGACGCGGGGCTGCCGCAGCCGTTCGAGCGCACCGCCGTCAACGGCTTCGGCTTCCTCCAGATCATCCGCAGGCGATCGCGCGAATCGCTGCCCGAGCTGCTCCGCGCCGATCCCGCCGCCGCGCGCGCGCGCGCGCTGCTGCGCGCGATCGAGCGCACACCGCCACCGGTGCCGGCGCTGCACGATGTTCCGCCGGCGGTCCACGCCGCGCTCGCCGCGCGCCCGCACTGGCGCGACGCGCTCGCCCGGCGTACCGGCGCCGATATCCGCTTCGAGGTACGATGATGGCCAGAACCAAGCCCTGCCCGCTGTGCGGCAACGCCCCCGCCGCCGACTATACGCCCTTTTGCAGCCGCGGCTGCCGCGACCGCGACATGCTCAAATGGCTCGGCGAGGGCTATACGATTCCGGTCGATGCGAACGAAGATGCCGATAATCGTGACATGGTGCGCAACGGCGGGCTGGACAGCGCCGAAAAGCCCGACTAAGGACGCGCCTCCCCGATCCGAAACGGATCATGCCCGGGTAGCTCAGTTGGTAGAGCATGCGACTGAAAATCGCAGTGTCGGCGGTTCGACTCCGTCCCCGGGCACCATGACTTCCCGATAAAAAGCTACCGCAGTGCGACGGCGATCGCTTGTGACGCGCAGCCGCGAATCCAGCCCCGTTCAAATCCATCACTTCGGAGCAAGCCGCTTTCGACGAAAGCGGGCGTCATCAATTTCGACTGGGGATCTTGGTGCACCCGACTGGATTCGAACCAGTGGCCTCTGCCTTCGGAGGGCAGCGCTCTATCCAGCTGAGCTACGGGTGCCTGGGGGGAAGCGCCTAGCAAAGCGCGGGGCGTTGCGCCAGCCGTTTTGTCAGGCGGGTTTCGCGGGTGATGCGGGCGCTGGCGTCTTGGGCTTATAGGCACACAGATCGGCGACGACGCAGCGCCAGCATTCGGGGCGGCGCGCCTTGCAGACGTAGCGGCCGTGCAGGATCAGCCAGTGGTGCGCGTGGAGGCGGAACGGCGCGGGCGTCGCCTTGTCGAGCTTGAGCTCGACCGCGAGCGGGGTCTTGCCGCGCGCCAGGCCCGTGCGGTTGCCGACGCGGAAGATATGCGTATCGACCGCGAAGGTCTCGGCGCCGAACGCGACGTTCATCACGACATTGGCGGTCTTGCGGCCGACGCCGGGCAAGGTCTCCAGCGCGTCGCGGTCCGCGGGGACTTCGCCGCCGAAATCAGCGATCAGCTTTTCAGACAAAGCAATGACGTTCTTGGCCTTGGTGTTGAACAGGCCGATCGTCTTGATGTGCTGCTTCAGCCCCTCCTCGCCGAGCGCGACCATCTGTTCGGGCGTCTTCACCACCTCGAACAAGGCGCGCGTCGCCTTGTTGACGCCGATATCGGTCGCCTGCGCGGAGAGCGCCACCGCGACAACGAGCTGGAACGGGTTGCCCGCCTCGAGCTCGGTCTCGGGGTGCGGATTGTCGGCGGCGAGCCGCGCGTAGAATTCGACGACGTCGGCTTTCTTCAAACGCCCAATCCTCAGACCCCCAAGACCTCGGCCATCGTGTAGCTGCCGGCGGGCCGACCGGCCAGCCACAGCGCCGCCGTGACCGCGCCGCGCGCGAAGATCGCGCGATTCTCGGCGCGGTGGCCGATCTCGACGCGCTCGCCCTCGCCCGCGAACACGACCATGTGATCGCCCGCGACCGAGCCGCCGCGCAGCGACGCCATGCCGATCGTCCCCTCCGAACGCGCGCCGGTCAGCCCGGCGCGGTCGGTCACCTTGGCGTCGGACAAGGCGATCCCCCGCCCCGCCGCCGCCGCCTCGGCGAGCAGCAGCGCGGTGCCCGAGGGGGCATCGACCTTGTGGCGGTGGTGCATCTCGACGATCTCGATGTCCCAATCGGTGCCGAGCCGCCCCGCCGCCTCGCGCACCAGCTTGGCGAGCAGGGTGACGCCGAGCGAGACGTTGCCGGTCTGGAGCACCGCGATCTCGCCGGCGGCTTCCTTGACGAAGGCGTGGTGCGCGGCGGTGAGCCCGGTCGTGCCGATCAGGATCGGCGTGCCGGCAGTGCGCGCGGCGGCGAGATTGGCGGCGAGCGCCGAGGGGCTGGAGAAATCGACCAGCACGTCGGCACGCTCCGCCAATGCGGCGAGCGCGGCGCGATCGGCGCCCGCGTCGATACCACCCGCGATGGTGCCGCCGAGATCCGGCACCACCGCCGCGATCGCCTGGCCCATCCTGCCAGCGCTTCCCAAGATGCCGATCGCCGTCATGCCCCGAATCCCGCCTGTCTGGTGTCGCGGCGCGCATGGCAGAAAGCGCGGCGCGGGGACAGGGGCAATGCGC
Organism: Sphingomonas pollutisoli; assembly: GCF_029167165.1. NCBI lineage: Bacteria > Pseudomonadati > Pseudomonadota > Alphaproteobacteria > Sphingomonadales > Sphingomonadaceae > Sphingomonas > Sphingomonas pollutisoli. The sequence continues at coordinate 6,248 of NZ_JARFNJ010000014.1, read as the reverse complement.
TTTCCGGCCCGCCACCTCGCGCGCCATGCCTGTGCCGTGTAGGGTGTGCAGCCTTTAGAGGAACTGCTGCCCTGTCGTGACGGCTTCAATCCGCGTGTTAGATTGGCGGAAAACTGCGGTTTCCTGTGGCGACCAATAGCCCGACCGGCGCCTGATGGCCAGCCACCAAGGCTCATTTTGTGTTCTGGCTACCAAATAGCCATCACCGACCAGTAAACTGAGAGCCGTGAGCGGGGCCGATTTCGATGGCAGGAAATAGCCAAAACGGGCAAACTGTCGCGGCTTTCTCGATGTCGTTTCTGCTCGATATCGACGATGCGCCGTTCGCTCGGAAACGCTCAAGGGTCGATGATCGCGATAGCTGAAAATTGGGCGGATCGGGCGGGAAATATGGATCTGCGCAGTGTAGGATTCGGCCCGGTTTTCGACCAGACAGCGAGGGGGCAAAACAGTCGCCCGCGCGTCCGGGAGCCAATGATGGTGATAGGCAGCGTCAGCAGAAAAAGCGCAAGCAGCGACACTCAACTCTCGTCCGATTCACTCATCTGATTCAGCCGCGATCTCGATCGATTCAAGTCTCGATTCCACGCGCCCAGAGGCACCTTTTTTTGAGCGGTGTGAGCAACGTCAAAACCGACCCCAAGACGCCATTTTTTCTGATGGCCAATTGCAGGAATTTGGCCCGCGTTTTTCTCCAATCGCTATCGATGATTGTTCCTCGATATCGTCGAAGATTTTCGCTCCGAATCCCTCGGGATCGAATGTGGATTACCGCTGTGGCGAGATCTATCACCGCCGCATCCAACCGTCGCAAGCAGCCGATAAAAAGCACGTGACGGAGGATAAGTGGTCTGGCATTCGCCGCCCAGAATCCCGTTCCTTCCGGTTCGTGCGCGGATAGCCAAAGGTGCTATAACGGTGAGCAGGCGCGAACCTCCATCGGGCGAGAATCGCGACAAGAGCGGCGTCAGCCGTCCACACTGTCATCCCCTTTCTGCTGGCAATACTCAGACGGCAGCGGGCCTATCGCCGCTCCCTACCCGCTCCAACGCACCAAGCATGACCAGTTCCGCCAGATCGCGCGTCGCCGTCGCCGTCGCCGACGTAGCGTCGGTGATGCTGCGATAATTGCCGGCGCTGAGTCCCCGACGAAACTGTCCGCCCCTTCGGCCATAATGCGGACGAGCGCCTTTTCCTGTCGCGCATTGATTGTGCCGCGCAGGCGATCGAGCAATCTGGTCTTCTCGATCACAAACCGGATACACTCGATCGTCCGCGCCTGCGCCTCCAGCATGATGGTGGCGAACCAGCCTATCCGGGCATCGATCTGATTGGTCTGATTGGCTTGATGCAACTGGGCATAATAGGCCTTTGTGTCTGTTGATCGTCGTCGGTAGCACGGTCAGCGTTGGAGCCTCTACGCTTTGCGCCAGCGCTTTTTTTGCAATCGCCCTCCCGAACCGGCCGTTGCCACCTTCGAAGGGATGGACCGTCTCGAACCGGAGATGCGCGATCGCTGTCCGTGTCATCGCCGGCATCGGCGCGCTTCCCTGAGGCGCGCTCTGGTTGAACCACGTCATGAACCGCGCCATCTCTTCCGGCACCGGTCTGACGGGGGCGCCTCAAAATGCACGCGCGGCGCATGCAGCACGCCCGACACGATCTGCATGGGATCGGCATGGGTTCGCCAAGCGCCGATGTCGGTCAGATCGCGCCGCCCGTTCATCAGCATCCTGTGCCGGTCGAATAGAAGCCCGTCGGTCAGCGGCTCTGCATAGCGCCGATAGAGATCGGCCATCAGTCCGCAGCGCCGGCCTCGGCAGGACTGGACCGACGCTTGTCCGCCACGAAACCGAGCTGCCGAGCGATCGAAGATTGCACGCGGTCGCGGTTCAGGGTTTCGCCCTCGATGGCCGAACTTTCGACCATCTTTTGCGAGATCAGATCAACCACGATACTTTGAAGGGCCGCCCCGTCGAGACCCGACGACAATGCCCGCCCCCTTTAGAAAGGGCACCTCAGCGTCGCGTTGGCCGACTTCGTTGAAGGTAAATTCAGAGCTGCCAGTTCCAACGCATGATTGATAACTCCCCTTTCTATCGATCAACATTAAGCTTTTATAAGGTTTATAGAAAGATGCTTTATCGACTCGCTCCGGGTGAGCGGGCCTACTGCGTTGAGATAATGGCTTATGGCCCGTGGCTTCCGGACACGTCCTTTTTCCGTTTCGCGCTGCTAGCGAGATGCCCAACAGAAATTTGAATTTTTTCCCAAGAGTCCATTCGAGAATTTTTGCGCTTGTGTCACCTTGGCCTTTGGGTCTCTATTCGCGTCAGGTCGTCACGAGTCGCGCCAACGAGCGCCAGTTCCGCTTCGCACGATAGCCAGAAAATCCCGATTCCGCCCGAGCGCTTCGTGGCCCGGACACCTGCTGCCCGCGACCCGCCGCTTGTAATGTAGGATTTTTTGTGTTCTTCTTATGTTCTAATAAACAGCTTTCACCTTGGAGAATGTTACTACCGTGCTTTTCCACCAGTCTCGACCTTGCGACGCTGGCTGTACCGTGGCGGGGCAACCACATGTGGCTTACGATCAATCATTCACTGTCGCTCCACACCGCGGACATTCAGGATCGAGACGGCGCGCCGCTGATGCCTGCGGGAATCCTGCACCGATTTCCGTGGCAGCGCCACATCTTCGCCTATGGCGGCTATGCCGGGGGCAAATTGTAGCCCGCCCTGTACAGGATCGGCAAATGGACCATAGCGATCATCAAGCGATCCGATGCCTCCGATGGTTTCGAGATCCTGCCGGGACGATGGAGGACGGCCACAGAATCCATCTGGCCGCGTTGTCGCCTTCAACGGAAATGCCAATAGTCAGAGCATCGTTTGTGCTTTCCGAACATTCCGGCAGAGACAACTCCATCTGCAATAACAGTCGCCGCACTTACGGTGGCCTTGGATGTCAATCGAATGCGATGTCGCTGTACCTAATAGCTGCGGACAGGAATGAGCCGTTATCTGCATCGAATTCTTTTCTACAAGACATTCATCGGATGGGGAGAAGGTCAGATGTACAAGCGGAGATCTGGTAACACGATTAGCTCAAGGCTAGCAGTTTTAGTTTTTCTGATGGCTTCAGGCTCAGCAAGTCGAGCCAGCGAGCAAACTGGCCAGGTTCGCCAAGTCGCCCTCTCGGCGGGGGGATCGCCTAACGGAATTACCATAAGCGGCGGAACCCGAACGGCCAAACCTGGCTGCGCAACCGATGATCTATGGGATATTCCGGCACCCACGTCCGATAGCGCTAAAGCTGTACTGTCCGGGCTACTATCCGCGTATTTAAGCGGGAAAAGTGTTCAGGTTGTGGGGACAGGTACATGCAACACACAACAACCAAATCGGGAAGATATAAACTATATCCTATTACAATAAAATTCATTCAATCCTCATCTTGCGTCAAGAGCACCTAAATATGAAAAAACCTCTAATTTCCGCGCTTGGAATATGGGCTACAGCTTTTACGTGGTCGTCTCCGGCGCGCGCCTATACAGAATGCACATCGTCGCTCTCACGAGTATATTCTGGAGATGGCGGGCAGTTTTGGCTGATATTTTCGAGCGGAGGCTCTGGGTACGTGCTTGCAACAGACCCCGCAAAAGATGCCATTACTGCGATCGCTATAACGGCTTTATCCACGGACCGGACGGTTACAGTGCGATATGCCGCCGATGCGGCCGTCTGCACTTCGAGTAGCCGTTCTGATATTGTGGGAGTATGGCTCAACGGATAGCTCCGAAGACAAATTGGGAGGTCGCATCATGAACCGCTACATTTTGGTAGTCTTGTGCATTCTCGGAATTTCGAAACCAGTTGCTGCCAACGCTTACGATTGGTCTGTGATCGGGAGGGTCACGTTTATTGAACCCACGTATGCACCAAATCAGTTGCCGTTCATGATCGATAAAGGAAGCGGAAGTTGTCCAGCTGGCACTACACTTTTTTGGGCTCCCCAAGGCGCGGACGAAGCCGCTAAAATCGCAAATTACAACGCTATTATGTCCATACTATTGATATCGAAATCGACTGGCCAAAGCGTAAACGTATTCGTAAACGAATCGGGATGCACGGTTCAGTATATACATCTACAATAGCGTCGCCGTCTGTTTTACGTGATTTATATATTGATCTTTCAAGATGATGAATGCACGCCCTATAAACATCCAATGGCACTGAGCGATTTTAATGTAGGGGAACGTTCATTTCTCATCACAAGCCGATTCGCAACGGGACCATTTTTGAGGGCTTATGTTCTACAAAACCTGAAATACCCTTATATTAGTCAAGGAAAGTCATGCCATACCGTTTCACTAGATCCGCTCTGTGCGGTTTACTGTTATTAATACAAGCAGAAACGTCGGGTGCACAAACTTTGCCCGTGCTTGTCAGCGGTAAGATCAACCACATCTGGGCAGATCCATCAGACTTTGTGTTTACGCTCGATAAAGTGGGTCCATGTGGTAGTTCGTATTACCACATTGAGCGGTCGGCAACAAACTTCGATCAGGCCGTTGCGTTAATGATGACGTCAGCCTCTCTGACAAAGACCGTTGGCGTTAGCGTTGTCAGCTGCAAATGGACAGACCGCAATGTTGCAGCTCAGGTAGACGCTGCCTTTTGAGTTTTTATAGGAGCGGACACTTTTTCGGCGGATTTCAGAATCCGAACCTACGGACCTCTCGGTCAACGCGCGCAACCGGCATCTTAGCTTTGGTTTTCTATTTTGTGTATCGCATTAATGGAAGCTTTTTAATGGAAACTGTACAAGCCCCCCCCAAAAAACCATGAACAATATATTTTCACGTTTACGGTGCAATAATGCTACGTTGCGACTGATAGACTCCGATTAGAGGGATACAATATGAGATTTTTCTCGGCTCTATTGAGTGTCAGCGCGATGATCGGCAGCACTTCTTCTGCATCTTACGCCGCTGAATCCGTCACCTATGACTATGATGCCCTTGGGCGATTGATCAAGGTCACACACAGCGGCACCGTCAACTCGAACACACAAATCATCTACACGCTCGACAACGCCGACAATCGCACCAACGTCACGATCACAGGCGCGAACAATCGGGTAGTCGTGGTGCCGCTTAACGGGTTGACCGTAATTCCTATTCCCGACCCATAATCAGCCGTGATCCAGTGGAGCTCTGTCCGGGCTCGATCCGCTTTTTATTGTGATTGACTGATCTTCTTTATTTATTTGGAGGGAGGGGACTATGGGAAACAGGCATTTCAGACGATCGATGGCCTGTGGCATCTTTTTGACCGCATCCACATCGACCGCCAGCATTGCCGTCGCTCAGTCTTTCCCGCCAACGATCAACGCACCACCGATCCGATCACCCGTCGATGCCAATGGCGTCAATCTCGCCACTGGCGGAATCGAGATATCGACCACTGATCTTCTGATCGGAGCGCCCGGAAAAGGCGGCCTTGCCCACAAACGCGTGTGGACTGGCAATGGCTGGCGGCACGGGTTTTTTCTGAGCCTGGTAGACAACGGCGCCAATGTCTTGGTTAGTATTGGAGCCCAGAGCGCAACGTTCACATTGAGTGGTGGGGTTTATGTGTCAGATCAGGCGAACGGATCTACGCTTACGGCGTCAACTGGACTTTATACCTATACCGCTCCAGACGGAACGATCATTACGTTTGATTCTACCTATCGCCCTAATCTTATATATTATGGGTCCGTCAGCGCTATTGGTAGTAACATAATCTTACCTTCTGGAGAGAAATTAGCTCTTACATACAAATTTACTAAGTACAACATTCAGGTTGGATATATTTATGTTGCGGCGTTGAAATCCGTAAATTCAACCTCCGGCTATCAGCTAAAATACGGTTACGGTTCGGATGGCTTTACAATCAATAAGGTCACCGCCATTAATAATGGCATAGATTATTGCGACCCTGCCGCAGATACATGCACTGCTCTCACGCAGAGCTGGCCATCTGTCAGCTATTCCAGCGCATCTGTCGGCTCGACTACCCAGGAGAGCGTGACGGATGCACTAAACCGAGTAATTCGGTACACGACCAACAACACTACCGGGCGCTTGACCGGCATAAAACGCCCGTCCAGCACCAATGACAACGTTCTCATGACTGCCATCTGCGCTGCAGAACGAGTTTATCCTGCCGCCAACCTTTCGGCTAGCGGTGAATTTGGCCTGG
>NZ_JARFNJ010000013.1:0-98816 GCF_029167165.1 Sphingomonas pollutisoli | reverse complement strand
AACATCAACCCCCTGACGAGGTCCGCACTCCGCTAATCTACGCCGCGAGTTGTGCCGAATGTTCTGACGACGGACAGTCAGCACCTTCGAAATAGGTGTGAGCGAAGCCGTAATTCTCGGGGCTGTGCGGCAGTCGATGCTCGTCGAGAAAATCGACAATGGCATGACCCGACTCGTCAGCTGGTGGCCTTTGCCGCATGTCCGTGGTCCGCTGTCTCGTGGTTTGAAGCCTCGGGTTCGGCCAGCGATGGTGGCGAACGGAAGCCCTCTGGCCCTAGAAATTCGTATTTGAGATATCGATCGGAGTCGATGCGCTCGAAAACCGCGTTGATGACAGCTTCCCTGGAGCCGAGGCCCAGACGATCCTGAAGTCGCTCTGCGATCGCTAATGCTACGGGCGACAGCGCCACGGTCGACCGCCGGTACCCCGCATTGTCTTCCCGCTCCTTTTTCAGGCGCATGGACCGCGTGCTTTTTTTGATCTCGGATGGGTCGCTGGGCATAAGCAAGCGTCATTCTGCCACTCGGACGCTTAGCGCAAGGTGATGTGACGGTAAGACGGGGCGGTACATTTCGAGACTGGTAGTGTCGACGACCGACTTCAGCCGGTCAGCCCAGTTCGACCGATGCCGCGTTCGGAGCCAGTCACTATCTCGGGGATGTCGGGATCGGAAAGGATTGCCGAGAAATACTCGAGGCTTTCGGTAACTGCGGTCGCGAACCTCGGGCTGTAGTACACCATCGGCTCGTGAAGGATGTCGACGGCGATATAGGCGCGGACAGGGTCGATCTGCAGGATATCAACAAACTGGTCGATCAGTCGCCCTGTGAAGGGCGTTTGGCCGGCTCGGATTTTGTTGACGAGGCTAAGGCTCTTGCCGAGGCGGCGAGCCATTTCGGCATTTGTCACTTTCTTCAGACGCCACTCAGCCATGAACAACGCGTGAAGACGTTGTTGCCGATCTTCGCAGACTGAAGCCTTTGTAGACTGGTGGTACATACTGCGACCCCCGTTAGGGGTCTAATACGCATCTATCCGTTCACGTTGTCAACCACCGCCACGCAGCGCGATTCATGAACTCTCCGTAAATGTTCCATGAAATGCGGCGAGTAGCCCGATAATGAAGGTGAGCCGAATTGGCGCAAGCGATCCGGATGCGTCGCCAGCATGGGCACGCGCGCGCTGAAACAGGTCATTCTGGTGCATCTGAATGCGTAACGTGACCCGAATCGGACCGGGGATGTCGGCATCTCGCGCCTCGTGAACAAAGGGGGCAGGATCACGGCAAACGACGAAATTCTCCAACCCTTTCATAGAGGTAGCGGAAACAGTCTCAAATCCGCATGTGGCCAATGAATGAATGCGCATCGCATCCACGGCGAGGCGGAACAGCGAGTGATCCACTTTGAAGGTATAAAGCGCCTGGGGCATATCGGACCGTACGACAAAGCGGCGGGTGTCGCCATCGGCCGCATAAAGCCGACCAGATGCGATACGATGCGTAACCGGATCTCCTCCGGCAAGGCGCATCAACAAATAGTGTAATTTTTTTACACTGATCCAAGTCATACCGCCTTAGAATCCGCAGTAGGCGGGGCGTTGTTCCGGGCGACCAAGATGTACTTGGCGCGAGACAAATAGTGTAATTTTTTTCCATCTTGCGGGAGTCAGTTTCTTCCTCCCTTTTAAGGGTGACGCAGCAATCCGCTTCGTCTTTCAAGGGGAAAGAGCATGTCTGCACTTTCAATGCCGAAGGGTGGCCAGATCAATGGCGTCCTTCTCGGCCTGGCGATCATCGCGATGGTGATGGTCCTGGGCGCGTCGGCGGCGTTCGCCGGCGCCGATACGACGTTCAATACCGCGCTGACGAAGTTCACGGACTTCCTCGAGGGCTCGGGCGGCAAGATCATCACCGTCATGAGCCTGGCCGGCGGCATCGTCGCGCTGGCGTCGGGCCGCTTCAGCCTCGGCCAGGTGGCCGTTCCCGTCGCCGTCGGTGTCGGCGCGGGCACGGGTATCCCGATCGTCACCTCGACCGTCACCGCGACGATCTGAGGCGTCGGCTGGATCAACCGCTGGGAGGGCGGCTTAGCTTATGGACCGGTACACCATCCCTTCGCATCTCGACGACCCGGAGCTGATCGGCTTCTGGACGCTGGACGAGTTCCTCGCGATGGCGATCCCCTTCATCTGGGGGATCCTGTCGCAGCACGTCGTGATCGGATTGATGGTCTCGTTGCTCGGATGGTGGGGATTTCGGAAACTCAAAGCCGGCAAGGCCACGTCGTGGATTCTCCACATGGCCTACTGGCACCTGCCGTCGAGTTTTACCGGGCTGAAGGCGACGCCGCCCTCCCACCTTCGCGTGATGGTGGGCTAAATGGATTATTCTGTCGGTCTCGCGCAGTCGCAGCGCGTCCTCAAGCAGCGCAACATGCTCGGCATCGTCGCGCTGGTCCTCGCGGGCCTCGTGGTGCTGCTGTTCCTAGTCGGCGCGACCCGTGACCGGGAGATCGTCCTGCAGCCGATCGTCCGCTCCCCGTTGACGCTCTCGTCGAGCGGGGTCAGCGAGCAGTATCTGGAGATGGTCACGCGCGACACCGCGCTGATGACGCTCAACCGCTCGCCCGAAAATCTCGAATACTGGATGGACTCGATCCTGGCGATCGCCACGCCGGAAGCACATGGTTCGCTCAAGCGCGACCTGATGAAGATCCTCAACGAGCAGCGCGGATCGAGCATCAGCCAGTATTTCACGCTCGCCGGCATGAAGGTCGATCCCGAGAAACTGACCTCGGAAGTGACCGGCACGCTGCACACCGTCGTCGGCTCGAAGTCGGTCACCGCCGAGCCGAAGACCTTCCGCTTCTATTGGGCGTATCGCGGCCTGACCCTCCAGCTCAAGGGCTTCGGGATGGTCACCAAGGCCGACAAGGACGCCGCGGCAACGATCGGAGACGACGCATGACCGCCTGGGTCGCAGTCGGGCTGATCGGGGGCGGGACCGCCTTCGCATCGCGCCTGTGTTCGCTATCGCGCCTGATCGGGGCGGGGATGATCGTGGCGGGCGGCGTGGTCCTCGCCGCGCCGGCCTTCGCCGACGAGCATGTGCTGGCAAAGGACAACAGCGAGGTCGCCTGCACGATGTCGAAGTCGGGGCTGACCCGCGTCAGCCTCAAGGACGATCGCTTCGCCAGCGTCTCGAAGCTGACCACCGGGGTCGATACCGACGATTTCACCGTGGTCAATGAACCGACCCGGGGCGACATCTATGTGTCGGTCCCGGAAGCCTATTCGCGGCCGAACGTGTCGTTCTTCGGCACGACGTCGAAGGGTTATGTGTACAAATTCTCGTGCCGGCTCGCCGGCGACGACGCGCAGCAGGTGTTCGTCGAGAACAAGGATATCGGTGGCGCCGCGGAAACGCAGGTCGCGGCCGTCGCGGCATCGCCGCAGGAGGCGTCCGCCACGCTGGTCCAGGCGATGTTCCAGTCCGCGCCGCTCGAAGGGTTCGAGGTCAGGCCCGCGGTCACCGACCCGGTGATGATTGGCTCGCTCAAGGTCCAGATGGTCGCCGAGTATCGCGGCGCCAGCCTCGCAGGCCGCACGCTCAGGATCGAGAACCGGGGCAAGGTTCCGGTCGCGCTGGGCGAGGGAACGATCGCACCGTCGAACGCGATCGCGGTCTCGGTCGCCAACCCCAACCTCAAGCCCGGTGAAGCCACCACCGCCTATATCGTCACGCCTTCGGGCCTCGCCAACGGAGTGCGGCCATGAGCCTCAAGGACATCTTCCAGCGTAACCGTGCCAAGCAGCTCGATACCGAGCCGGAGGAGGGCGGGGACAGGGAGCTGATGGCCGGCAACGATGCCGTCCGCAAGAAGCAGCTGCTCTACCTCGGCTGTGGTGGCGCCGTCGCGCTGGTGCTGGGCTCCTGGTACGTCATGGGCGACGATGCCAAGCTGAAGCCGGTCGGCACCGACGGGAAGGAGGTGAAGATCACCACCGACGACATGGTCAACCGGAACATGTCGCAGCGTGAATGGCAGGCCGCATCCGAAGCGCAGATGCAGTCGATCAACAATCAGCTGAAGGGCGTCGACGGCCAGCGCGCGCAGATGGAGCAGTTGCAGGCGCAGATCGCCGCGCTCCAGGGCGAGAAGCAGTCGATGGCGAGCGATGGCCAGCGGGTCATGAGCGCCTATCAGCAGGAGAACGACCAGCTTCGCCAGCAGATCGCGCAGCGTAACGCCGCGCCGGCCGCGCCGGCTCCGACGCAGATGTATGGCCCCGGCCAGCCCAATTACCGCACTCCCGGCGCGCCGATGACGGCGGGCGAGGCGGCAGCGGCTGCGGTGTCGCAGTCGCGCTCGATCAAGCTGGTGTCGTTCGAGGGCGGCCCCTCGGGCACCGCGACTCGGATCTCGGGTGGCACGACCAGCTACACCGACAGCCCCAATTACCTGCCGCCCAACTCGATCGCGAAGGCGAAGGTCATCGTCGGCGTCGACGCCTCGGCGGGGGTGCAGTCGCAGACCGATCCGCTGCCGGTGATCCTGCGCATCACCGGCCCGGCGCGCTCGGTCTACCAGAACGGCAAGCTGCTCACGACGCGGATCGAAGGCTGCGTCATCAACGGCGCGGCGCGCGGCGATCTCTCTTCCGAGAAGGTCTATGTGAAGCTGCAGCGGATGACCTGTCCGCAGGCCAATGGTCGGTTCGCGGTGTCGGACGTGAAGGGCTTCATCAGCTTCGCCGGCAAGACCGGCGTGCGCGGCCGTGTCGTCAGTCGCGAAGGCGGGCTCGTCACCCAGGCCTTCATCGCCGGGATAGCGGGCGGGTTCGGGCGTGGCTTCTCGGCCAACACCGACATGCTGCTCCAGGGCACCAACGTCACCGTCAACGGCAAGCGCCAGCAACTCGGCATCGGCGATATCGCCCAGGCTGGGATCGGCAACGGCGTCGCGCAGTCGGCCGACATGGTCAGCAAATACCTGATCGAGCGCGCCGAACAGTACCAGCCCATCATCGAGATGCCGACCGGCATCGATGTCGAGATCGTCTTCCTCGAAGGCGTCTTCATCCAGAACTGAGCCCGGAAGGAGGCGGTCACATGGCAAATACTATCATGATCGGCGCGATGGCGGGGGCGGCGATGCTGCTGACCGGCTCGGCCGAAGCGCCGATCGGCGCGCAGGTTCAGGTCGCGCTGCAGAAGCGGCTTCCCAAGACCAAGGTCGATGCGATCGACTGCTCCAAGGTCGACGGGCTGTGCGAGGTCGTGGCGGGTGCGAACTTGTTCTACGTCGACAAGTCGGCGCGCTATCTCGTCATCGGCCGCGTCTATGACATGGAGACGCGGCAGGATCTGACCGCCGCCAAGCTGCTCGCGCTCAATCCCGATATGCTGGTGGGCGGCGCGGCGAAGGCCAATGCCACGCCCGATGCGCCCGAGGCCGGCGCGGCGCGGGCGGGTGCGCGAGTCACGACCCAGCCCGCCGTCGCCCGCACGCTCGATGTGACGCGGCTGTCGAGCAAGGGTGCGATCGCGTGGGGTTCGGGCACGCAGACGGTCACCGTCTTCTCCGATTTCCGCTGCGGCTACTGCCGCGCGCTCAGTCAGGCGCTCGAGACGATGAACGTGCGCGTCATCGAGCGCCCGATCTCGGTGCTGGGAAGCCGCGAGATCGCCGACCAGGTGCTGTGCGCCCGCGATCGTCATGCGGCGGTCCGCGCGGCCTATGCGCAGAACCCGGTCCCGGCAGGCGCGAAGTGCGACACCAGCGGTCTCGATGAGAACGAGGCGTTCGCCAAGGCGCACGGCATCAACGGGACGCCCGTCATCGTCCGCTCCGACGGGGCGGTGATCGAGGGCTTCAAGCCCAAGGCCCAGCTCGTCGAATGGTTGAAGGGAGCCAAGTCGTGACCCGATCCGTGATCCGCCTGCCGGCCTGCCCGGTTTCCGACTATCGCCCGCACGCCCGCGCGAAGCGTATTGCGGCGCTGGCGACGACCGCGAGCCTGGGACTGCTCGCCAGCTGCACCACGCTGGGGACCAACATCTCGGGCAAGTTCGCGTGCGGCGCGCCCGAGGGCGGCAGCTGCTCGCCGGCGACCGTCATCGATGACAAGGCGCTGGCCGAGATCACCGGCGACAGCGGCTATCATCCGGCAGGCCCGTACCAGGCACCCGCGCGCAACAGCGGGGGAACGCAGCGGATCGCCTATGCCTCGACGCCGGTGCCGGCGCAGGCGGCGGGGGTCGGGCCGCAGAAGGTGTTGCGGATCGTGTTCCCCTCGCATGTCGACGCGGCTGGGCGCTTCCACGAGACCGCGGTCGTGCAGGCGGTGGTCGACAACGGCCAGTGGCTGGCGGCGACCGACGGCCACGGTTCGGCGCTTGCCGCGACGCAGACGCTCAACGTCAGCCCCGAGATCCTCTCGCAGCTCGGCGCGCCGATCGCCGCGCTTCCCCCGGTGCCCGCCGAGGTCGCGCAGGTCGCCGCCCCGGCAGCGGCCGCAGGTGCGGCGAGCGCGGTCGGCGCACCAAGTGCGGCAGCGGTCGCGGCCGCGCGGGCCAGGGCGCGCGACGCGGCTGCTGGCAAGGGTGTGCCGATCGCCGCGACGCAGAAGCCGGCTTCGCCCGAACTCGCGTCGAGCACGCCGGGTAACCGCCCAGCGACCTTCTCGCCGCGCGTGGAGGACTGATCGTCATGGCGAAGACCGGCTTCATAGCCCGCCTGCTCGGCGATACGCGCGCACCCGACCAGGGAACACCCTCGCATGGCGCGCCGATGCTGTCGCAGTGGCTGCCGTATCGCAGCTACGACGCGCGGCACGACCTGTTCTACCAGACCGACAGCATCGCGTTCGCGCTGGAACTCGCGCCGCTCATGGGTGCGGACGAGCGCACCGGGGAGATCATCGCGCAGATGCTGTCCGAGAGCGTCCCGCCCAGCGCGCGGGTCCAGCTGCTCGCATTCCAGAGCCCGCGTGTGGGCGCGCTGATCGCGCAATATGCGCTGCCGCGCTACAAGGCGGGCGGCATCCATCGCAAGATCGCCGAGCGGCGGTCGGCGTTCCTGCGTCACGGCGCATGGGTATCGATGTCGAAGGACGGACCGTTCCACGTCCGCAACCATCGCATCTTCCTGTCGGTCTCGATCCGTAGCGGGAAGGCGACACCGGAGGAGCTGACCGGCGTCCGCGACAGCATCGTCTCGACGCTGCAGTCGATCGACATGCCGGCAACCCGGCTGAAGCCGGTCGATCTGATCGCGCTGATCGACGACATCACCGCGCCGGCGTTCGACGTCTCCGACCACGTCTCGGAATATTCAGAACTCGATCCGATCGCCGACCAATGCGTGCGGCGCGACGTCCAGACCGTCGTCCAGGCCGACCGCCTGCTGGTATCGGTCGAGCCGCTGCGCGCGGTGACGAACCTGTCGGGCGAGACGCAGTATCAGGAGATCCGGCCCGACACGTTCGACTATCGCTTCTTCTCGGTCAGGAACCTGCCGAACCGCTGGGCGCCGTGGGACGTGCAGAAGCTGATCGGCGACATGTTCTCCGACAAGCTGCGCCCGGGGTGCCCGACTCTCACGTCGCTATGCCTGTGCTACCAGGACGAACAGGCCGCCTCGTCTAAGGCCGGTTACAAGTTCATGCGTACGTCGAGCCTGGCGGACTCGAAGTCGGCGCGGCTGCTCCCGCAGCTGAAGGACCAGAGCCGCGAATGGGAGCATGTCACCCAGGAGCTGCGTCTCGGCAAGAAGCTGGTGCAGGCCTATTATGCGGTAGGCATCATCAGCCCGAAGGGGCAGGGGGACGCTAACGAGCGCACCGTCAAGTCGATGTACAAGGCGGCCGGGTGGGACCTGCTCGACGAGCGGTTCCTCCAGATCATGGCGTTCATGTCGTGTCTGCCGATGACGCTCGGCAACGGGCTCGACAGCGACCTGAAGCGCATGAAGCGGCTGCGCACGATGCTGACCTCGACCGCGGCGAATATGCTGCCGATCCAGGGCGAGTATCTCGGCGGGCATCTGCCGCACCTGATGTTCATCGGGCGGCGCGGCCAGCCCTTCTTCTGGTCGCCGTTCGAGAACAAGGCCGGCAACCACAATGTCGCGGTGTTCGGCAAGTCCGGCTCGGGCAAGTCGGTCGCGCTGCAGGAGCTGTGCGCGGCGTTCGCCGGCGTGGGCGCCAAGATCATCGTGATCGATGACGGCCGCTCGTTCGAGCATATGGCCAAGAGCCTGGGCGGCAACTTCGTCGAGTTTCGCCTGCGCGACGGGTTCAGCCTCAATCCGTTCTCGATGATCGACGAGACGCTGGTGGCGCAGGACGAGGATTATCTCGTCGACGCGCTGGCGATGCTCAAGTCGATCATCGGGCAGATGGGCCGTCACATCGACAAGCTCAACGACACCGAGCGCGGTCTGATCGATCGTGCGGTCAACCAGGTGTGGGAGGCCAAGGGCAGGGGAGGGTGCGTCGACGACGTGATCGAGGCGCTCGGCTCCGACGGCTCTGTGCAGGGGACGGATCTCGCGATCGCGATGTTCCCGTTCTCGGGAAAGGGCACCTACGGCAGCTTCTTCACCGGTGAGGCGTCGGTGGACATGTCGAACGCGCTAACGGTGTTCGAACTCTCGGACCTGTCGAGCCGCGAGGAACTGCGCTCGGTCGTGCTGACCGCGATCATGTTCATGTCGTCGCAGACCATGCGCCGCATGGACCGCCAGATCCCCAAGGCGCTGCTGATCGACGAGGCGTGGCAGATGCTGCGCGGTGGGTCGATGGCCGATTTCGTCGAGACCTACAGCCGAACCTGCCGCAAATATGGCGCCTCGCTCATCACCGCGACGCAGAGCCTCAACGACTATTACAAGTCGGAAGGGAGCCTCGCGGCGCTGGAGAACTCCGACTGGTCGGTCATCCTGATGCAGAAGCCCGACACGATCTCGGACTTCCAGAAGCACGGCCGCTTCGACATGGACCCCTACACCGAAAGCCTGCTGCGTTCGCTGAAGCGCAACGGCGCGGAATATTCCGACATCCTCATCAAGGGGCCGGAATCGATGGCGGTCGGGCGGCTCGTCCTCGATAAATATTCGGCGACGCTCTATTCCTCCAGCCCGCAGACCTTCGCCGATATCGAGCATCTGATCGACCTCGGCTGTTCGATGGACGAGGCGATCGAACGCGTCGCCTTCCCCGAGGAATATCGCGACAATCCTCCGGGCGAGCCCTGGGTGGAGGCGGCGGAATGAACGCCTTCACGCACGAGCGCGACTGGCGTACGCCGACCGCGACCGACTGGAAACGCACGGGCACGCGCGCGATCGGCGACGCCTGCTACATCCTGTTGCGGGTGTCGGGCTGGATGGCGATGACGCTGCTCGCGACCTTCGGCGTCGCGATCCTGTTCTTCCTGATGCTAGGCGACTTCACCGCGCTCGGCTTCTTCTCGCAGGTCGCCAACCTCGGCACGCGCTTCGTCGCGGCCGACCAGGCACGCCGCGCGGCGTTCGGCGACCAGCTGTTCGTCGTGTGGCTGGTCGCGTTCGGCATCGTCGCCGTGACCCGCGTGCGCCTGCTCGGCGCGATCATCACTTCCACGAAAGGCCCCCGTCATGGTTGATGTTCTCGATCGTCCCGAGGTCGCGTCCGCGGCGGTGCAACCGTCCGCTCCGGCCCCGGCACCCCGTGATGACGCTGCCGGTGCGGCACCGCGCCGTCCGGTCGCGGACAAGGTGGATCGCCGCAAGCCGCAGGGCCTGCCCGTCATCGCCTATGTCGCGGTCGCGCTGGCGGTCGCGGTACTGCTCTGGGGGGCGTGGGTGACCAAGCATCTCCTTGCCCCGCCCGCGACCGTGCCGATGGCGAGCGTCCGGCTCGAAGGCATCGTCTCGGAATATGTCCAGGCGCAGAGCCACAGTAACGGCCAGCCCCAACAGGTGGCCGCGCAGACCCAGGCCTTCATGTCCGCGCTCGACGACGAGATGAAGAAGGTCGGCGCGAGCGGCACCACCGTCCTCGTCGGCGAGGCGGTCCTCTCGAAGAACGTCCCCGATATCACCGACCAGATCCGCCGCGCGGTCTTCGCGCGCGTGCCGCTCCCCGCGGCCGCGCCGAACACCCCGGCCGGTCCCGCGGTCGGTGCGATGCTTCCCCAAGCCTCCGGGAACGTCGCGCCGGCCGCGCCAGGGGCGGCGGTCCCGACCGCTTCGCCGTTCGGGCCTGCGCCGGTCTCGCCGGTCGAGGCGACGGTCACCCAGTCCGCGCCGGGAGGGGTCGATGGCAGCGGCAACTGAGGCGCTGGCGCGGGTCGGTCATGCGGCTCCCACGGCGGTTGACGTCGCCGGGGACCGCGCGGCCCGCAAGGCGCTGATCGTCAAGCGGGTCCGCCAGTGGAGCGCGGTCGCGCTGCTCGGGATCGTGTGGGGCGGCTACAACTCGATCGCCGCGTGGCGCGAGACGCACGCCTTCATGATAAACGCGAGCGAGAGCCTCCCCAACTGGGCGTTCTTCATCCAGCGCGGCCGCGTGCCCGCCAAGGGCGACTATGTGTTCTTCGCGCCGCCCGAGGGCGAGCTGGTGCGCCGCCACTTCGGACCGGATTCGGGACCGTTCGGCAAGCGCGTGATCGGCGAGGCCGGGGCGCTGGTCGAGCATCGCGGGAAATGGGTCTATGTCGACGGCGTCCGCGTCGCGCACATGAAGCCGCGCTCGCGCTTCGGCGAGGTGCTGACGCCGGGACCGGTCGGGCGCGTTCCCGAGGGCTGCTATTATGTCGGCACCGCACACCCCGACGGGTTCGACAGCCGCTACGGCGAGATCGGCTTTGCCTGCGCGAAGCAGATCATCGGCACCGGGACGCCGATCCTGTGATCCGGCGCGCGGGCCTTTTCGGCGGAACCCTGGGCGTGGCGCTGGTCGCCTCGTCGTCCTGGCCGATCGTGCAGGGCGCGCTCGCAAAGGATCACGGCGTGATGGGCCAGACCTGGGCGATCGCCGAGCCGGATCTGCTGGCGACGATCGATATCCGGCTGAAGACGCTGCAGGCCAATGGCGGCATCGAGCGCATGCAGACGGCGCTGCGTGAAAAAACCGAGGAACGTGTCCGCAACCCGATCCCCGTCGCCGGCATCGGCGCGGTGCGCGAGAGCCGCAGCTGGACGTTCGACCCGACGATCGTGCTCGATCAGGACATCCAGGACCAGAAGGGCCGGCTCGTCGCGCGCGCCGGGCAGCGGGTCAATCCGCTGTCGTTCGTCGCGATGAAGACCGACCTCGTGTTTATCGACGGCCGCGACGATGCGCAGGTCGACTGGGCGCTGAAGCGGTGGACCGCGCAGAATGCCAAGATCATCTTCGTCGCCGGCTCGCCGTTCAACCGCATGGGCGAGAAGAAGCGCCGCTTCTTCTTCGACCAGCAGGGCAAGCTCACCAGCCATTTCGGGATCGCGCGCGTCCCCGCCGTGGTCGAACCGGCGGGCCAGGTGCTCAAGATCAGCGAGATCGAGATGTCGGGAGCGGGCGCATGATGTGGCTCGATATTCTCAGGACGCCGATGGCCGCGCCCGAGACGCCGGCCCTCAAGGCGATGCGGCTCGCGATCCTGTGGTCGGCGATCGAACTGGCGATCGCCATCTGCGCGTTGCAGCCGCTGCGCGCGGTGCTCGGCGCCGGGGCAGGGGGCGCGCTTGCCGGACTGGTGCTGGCGCTGGTCGTGCTGGTGCCGGTGTATGTGATCGCCAAGAACCGGGCCGATAACGCTTTCCTTGACGCAAGCCTCGCGGCGCAGCCGGACGGGGAGGGCAGGGCATGACGACTGAGCGCATCAGCCTGATCGCGCGCTACGCGCTTCTGTGTGTCGCGGCAGTCGGCTTCGGGTGGACATATGTTCTCGCCATATTCGCGCTGTTCCCGGCCTGGATGTTCTTTCCCGTCGTCGCCTTGTCGATGGTCGTATCGATCGCGACCGTGGCGTTGCTCTCGAGCGTCCCTGCGCTGCTGTTCCTGTCCCGCGTGCATTGCGAGATCGAGTCCCTCGTACGAAGGCTTCTCGGGGGCCGTGCCGATCCGGTGACCGCCGCGTCGATCGGAAACGAAATCGATGTCGTCCTTGCCGAAAGCGGGCGGACGATATCGGTTGGCAAACGCCGTGCGCTGGTGCGCGCGCTGGCCGATCAGTCGATAAGCTTCGATGGACGCGACCGCGCCCGGATGGTGCCCCTGGTCATCGCTTTCTCCGAGGAGCCCGGCGCATGATCCGCCGCCTGCTCACCCTGCTCGGCATGATCGCCGCGTTCGCGCTGCTGCCGGCGCCGGCGAGCGCGCTCCCGGCCAACTGCACCGGCAAGTTCGTCAACCCGATCACCGACGTCTGCTGGTCGTGCCTGTTCCCGCTGTCGGTGGGCGGCGCGCACATCTGGCCGGGGAGCCGACCCGATACCAAGAACCCAAGCCTGCCGGTCTGTGCGTGCGGTTCGCCGATCCCGCGCATCGGCATCTCGATCGGCTTCTGGGAACCGGCGCGGCTCGTCGATGTGACCACCAAGCCGTGGTGCTTCCCGAATCTCGGCGGACTTCGCCTCAATCCGGGGCTCGATATCGGGCAGGGGCAGTATACCGGCCCGCTCATCAAGGGCGGCGCGACCCAGGCCAGCGCCAACTGGCAGGCGCATTATTACGTCTATCCCTTGCTCTACTGGATGGAGATCCTGACCGACTTCCTGTGTTTCGAACAGGCGTCGTTCGACGTCGCCTACATGACCGAGATCGATCCCTTGTGGAACGACGACGTGCTGACCACGCTCATCAACCCCGAGGTCGCACTGTTCAACAATCCGATCGCGGTCGCCGCCTGCGCGGCCGACTGCGTCGCGGCGAGCGCGAAGCTGCCGATCGACCCGATGTTCTGGTGCTCGGGCTGCAACGGCTCGATGTTCCCGATGAACGGCAACATCGCGGCGCACAATTCGCCGGTCCAGTCGTCGCGTCTCGCGGCCGAGCGGCTCCTGTTCAAGATGCACCGGCAGGGGCTGGCGTGGGGCACCGCGGGATCGAAGGCGCTCTGCAACAAGTACGTCATGCCGATCCTGAAGAAGTCGCAATACCGCATCCAGATGACCAATCCGACGCCCACGGTGAGCGGCAAATATGCCTGCTCGCCGATCGGCGCGACGACGCTCCCGCCCGACGCGGGCCGGGCCTTCCCCGTCAAGGGCGAGGACTTCGGCTACCTGCTCTGGCGCAAGCGCAACTGCTGCATGCTGTGAGGATCTGACATGAAGAAGTTCCTCCTTTCCGCGCTCGCCATCGCCTCGATCGGCACCGGCTGCGCCGTTCTCGCCCAGACCGTCGAGGGGCTCGATCTCGACGCGATCCGCGCGCGATCGGCCAAGTCCGAACAGGACGCGACCGCGCTCGTGAATGAGGTCGAGCGCCGCGGCGACGCGTTCCGCAAGGATGCGCAGACCGTGCAGGCGGTCGCGCTGGAACAGATGCGCACGATCGACAAGGCGAACCTGCCCAGGGGGCCGGCGGGCGCGGTCGACTTCGACGAGATGATCCAGGCCGCCTCGGCCAACCTCAAGGAGGCCCAAGGCACCGCGCCGCAGTTCATGGTGTTCGTGTCCACCTCGATGCCCGAACAGGCGCTGAAGCGGATCATCGCCGATACCTCGGCCGCTGGCGGCGTCGTGGTGTTCCGGGGCTTCCCCGGCAATTCGGGGAAGGCGTTCATCGCCGCGCTCTCCAAGGTGGTCGAGAAGGACCAGCAGTTCGCCTCGATCGGGATCGACCCGCGCCTGTTCCGAGCGTTCGACGTCACCGCGGTCCCGACGATGGTGGTCTCGTCGAGCGACTTCACGCCGTGCGACGGGCTCACCTGCAAGACGACGCCGCCTCCGTTCGATCGCATCGAGGGCAATGTCACCGTGCGCTACGCGCTGGAGACGTTCGCGGGCGAGAACGGCCCCGGCGCGCTGGTCGCGCGGACCGCGCTCGCCAACCTCGGCCGGAATCCCTGAGCCATGCGAGGGGGGCGCCTCCTCATCGGTCTCCTGGCGCCGGTCCTGGCAGCGCAGGCGCTCGCCCAGGCCCAGTCCACCCAGCAGGGCCAGCAGGGCCAGCAGGGCACCGGCGACTTCTACGGCCTGGGCGATTACACCTACTTCAGCGACACGACCCCCAAGCCTACCCCGACCCCCACACCCTCATCCGCGCCGGTTGCAAAGACGACGGTGACCAGTGTCGCCGAGCCGAGCGCGGCTCCCGCGCGGACCACCGCCAGCACCGCCCGCACGGTGCAGCCCGCGGCATCGAGCAATGCGGTCGCGGCCGAGCCGAGCGCGCAGTCGAGCAGTTCGACCTATACCTATCCCAAGGGGGATATGGCGGGCGCGCGCGCCGAGGCGAAGGCCCTGGCGACCCCAGCGCGACAGGCATCGGGCGGCATCATCTCCTCGACCGACCTTCCCTCGACGATCCCGGGCTTCAGCAGCGGCACCCAGCCCGGAGAAGCCTATGCCGACGATCCCGACGCGCTGATCGCGGCGGGTGGGTCTGCCGCTGGCGCGAACGAGGCATGGCAGATCGTCACCGATCCGGGCCGCAAGGTCGTGACCGTGCCCGCCGGCGACCTCACGCGCGCGCAGGACGTGGAGAAGGACCCAAACAGCTATCTGGCCGGTCAGTCGGTGGGCGGCACGGAAAGCAGCTGCAAGCCACTGCCACCCAATGGCACCACCGATTATTATGAGGCGACCTGCAACAAGGGCGCGAAGGTCGAGGATACGCCGGCGACCTGCACCGGCAGGATGGACCCGGTGATCGTCGATACGTTGCGGTACTTCTACTACGGCGTACGTGACCAGAACGAAGGTAACGGGTTCGCCCGCAACAGCGTGATGCAGGCCAAGGTCAGTGCCGGCATTTGCCGGGTCGAGGCGGGGACGCCGCATATCTGCGATGCGCAGATCGAATTGGGGGCGGGCGGCGGCAACGTCGAGGCCTATCGCAAGTGGTGCAAGAAGCAGTCGTCGATGAATACCACGGCGCAGCTTTACTCCTGCTCGGCCGAAATCCCCCAGGCCGAGATCCCGGCGCACCAGAATTACGCGACCGGCACGGTGTACCTCAGGAAGGAGGGCACGCGCGAGGTCACGCTGACGCGCAATGAGGGAAGCTGTCCGGCGCTGGTGTCCGACACCGCCTGCATCGCGACCGGCCCGGAGGTCTGCACCGAGGGGCCTGAGACGCGGATCATCGACGGTGTGTCGGTCACGGCATCGTGCTGGGCGTGGTCGCGCCCGTTCACCTGTCAGCGCATCACCCAGGCGTCCGATTGCAGCGATCTGGAGAACGGCGGGAAATGCACCTTCCTGCGTGACGAGTGCCTCGACGATCCGCAGTCCGGTCCGTGCCAGGTCACGACGAAGGTCTACAAATGCCCGGTCCCGACGCCGCCTTCGACCGATCCCAAGCAATATATCTGCGGTGATGACGTCTATTGCATCGACGGCGAATGCGAACCGGTCGAGCGCGAGGCGTCGACCGAGTTCAAGGACGCCGTGGTCGGGCTGCACGCGCTGGGCCAGGCCAATGCCGAGTTCGATCCCGATACGCTTACCCTGTTCTCGGGCAAGCGGCAGACCTGCCACAAGCCGGTGTTCGGACTGGTCAACTGCTGCGCGGGCAAGGCCTCGGGCCTCATCACGACCGCTGCCGGCGCGGCCGCGATCGCGGGCGGGCCGGTGGCGATCGCCGCGCTCGCGACGCCGTTCCTCACGATGTTCATGTGCTCGAACGACGAGAAGCTGCTCGACGTGCAGGACCGGATGGGGATGTGCCACAAGTTGGGCGAATATTGCTCGGACAAGGTGCTGGGCATCTGCACCTCCAAGAAGACGGCCTATTGCTGCTTCGAGAGCAAGCTGTCGCGCATCCTGCAGGAACAGGGCCGCCCGCAGATCAACAAGCCGTGGGGCAGCGCCAAGAAGGAAACCTGCAAGGGGTTCACGCTCGATGAATTCTCGCGCCTCGACCTGTCGGTGATGGATTTCACAGAGGTCTATGCCGAGTTCGTCGACGCCGCGAAGCTGCCCGACGAGATCGAAACCTCGCGCCAGATCCAGGAACGGATCAAGGCCTATTACGAGGCGAAGAAAAGCCAATGACCGGCGTGACGCAACTGTCGGACCATCGTCCGTTTCCCGACCTCTCGGTCGCGGAATTCGCGGTGCTGATCGCGCTCCTGCGCGCCGGACCGCACCAGGCCGGGTTCCTCATCCCGACGCTCGACAGCTGGTTCGATACGAAGCTCTGCGTCGCCGACCTCGAACCGACGATCGCGCGGCTGATCCGCGCCAACCTCATCCTGCGCCGGGGCGAGACGCTGTATCCCCGCCGGCACGCCCGCAACCTCATCATCGGGGTGTACGGCAACCTGTTCCGCATCCTCGCAGACGACATGGCGCAGCTCGTGTCGCTTCAGGAGCCGTCGCTCCTCGGGACGCTCAAATCCTACCTCACCCGCCGCGAACAGGAAGATCGCGAAAAGCAGAAACAGAAGGACGACTGACATGCGCAAGGCCCTGACCCTCGCTCTCATCCTCTCGGTCGCGTCGCCCGTGCTGACGCCGGCGACGGCGCAGGATTTGACGCCGCTGCCGGATTCGGTGTCGTCCACCCGCGATGCCGGTGAAGACGGCCGCGATGGCGGCCAGGACAGCTACGGCAGCGCGGACGATCTCGGCTCGGCCGACCGCGTCGCGGCACAGACCGGCGACGACTTCTACTGCCGCGAGCGGCGGCTCGGCACCTGGTTCTATTGCGACAAGCCGAAGGCCAGGCCCGCCGAGCAGCGATCGGCGCAGCCCGCGCGGTCGTCGGCCGAGCAGCTTGCGGCGATCTCCAAACAGCTCGAGGAACTGAAGGCGCGGGCGATCCTCGAGCCGACGCCCGAGAATATCAGCCACTATATCGCTTTCCAGCGCGAGCAGCTCGATCGCGCCTCGTCGTTCGCCGACATGTGGCAGCGCACGGTGTGGCAGAACCCTGATCTCGACTACACGCTCCAGCGCCCCGTCAGCCAGCTGGGCAAGCGGACCTGGCTCGATACGCGCAACGCCGATCGCGAGCGCGTCCTGTCGCAGATCTCGCAGCGGTACGGCGTATTCTATTTCTATTCGTCGGCGTGTGCCGCCTGCGAGACCTTCGGGCCGATCATGCGCAGCGTGTCGGATCGGTTTGGTCTGACCGTCATGGCGATCTCGCTCGATGGCGGGCCGACCCGGGCCTTCCCGAACTACACGGTCGACACCGGCCAGTACAAGGCGATGGGCATGCGCGGCCAGCAGGTGCCCGCGCTCGTCCTGTTCGACACCGTCACCAAGCAGCCGATGCCGATCGGCTACGGCGTGATGGCCGCCGACGAGGTGATGAACCGCATCTTCACACTGACCAGCGTCAAGCCCGGGAGTGACTTCTGATGGTCCGCTCGATCGTCCGCTTCTGCGCCGCGGTTCTCGCGCAGGCCAGCATGATCCTCGCGATTGGAGGTCTCGTCGCGACGCCGGCGATGGCCGACGTCCAGGGCGAGATGAACAGCTATTTCAACAAGTCGGGCGCGGCCGCGAACGTGACCGGCCCGACCGCTTTCCAGGGGCAGTCGGCGGGCTATTACTCGGGTGGTTCGCTGTGGAGCCGATTTCCGCAGAAGTCGATCAACCCGGTCAGCGTCGCGCTCCCCAGCGCGCGCGGCGGCTGTGGCGGCATCGACCTGTTCGCCGGGTCGTTCTCGTTCATCAACGCCGACGAGATCGTGGCGATGCTCAAGGCGACCGCCAACAACGCGATCGGCTTCGCCTTCCAGCTCGCGATCGACAGCATCTCCGCGCAGATCGGCGGGGTGATGAAGGACATGAGCCAGCGCGTGCAGCAGCTGAACGCGTTCAACATGTCCTCGTGCGAAGCGGCGCAGCAGGCGGTCGGCTCGCTGTGGCCGGCGATGGACGGGGCGTCCTCGACGATCTGCCAGCAGGTCGGCGGGGCGAAGGGGTTCTTCTCCGACGCGGCTGCGGCGCGCCACGGCTGCACCAACAAGGGCGAGCGTGAGGATACGATCGCGCGTGCCGGCGACGATGCCGAATTGGTCCAGTCGAAGAATTACACCTGGTATGCGCTGAACGCCAAAAGCGCGACCAAGCCGTCCCGCGAATATGCCGAGTTCCTCATGACGATGGTCGGCACGATCATCTATGACGCGACCAAGGCCAAGGACAGCATGGGCGCGTTCCAGTTCATCGCGCCGGCCAGCTGGGACACCTATCAGGCGCTGCTCGACGGCACCGCCTCGGCACCGACCGATGTGTGGCAGTGCGACACGACCGACGACAAGGGGTGTCTGAAGCCCACGCCCACCAAGCTGAGCATCTCGACCAACGAGGCGCTGCGTACGCGCGTCCTGAAGGCGATGGACAGCATGTCGGGCAAGATCCGCTCCAACGCCGCGCTGTCGGGTGACGAGATCGCGCTGCTGGGCATGACGTCGATCCCGCTCTACAAGATCCTCGTCGTCAACGAGGCGGCGCACATGGGCCTCTCGGGCGGCGATCGCGCGACGCTCGCCGAGATGGTCGCGATCGACATGCTGATGTCGATGCTCGACCGGATGCTGGACACGATCTCGCAGGCGCAGGCGGGCGCGAAGTTCGTCTCGACCGACGAGTTCAAGGCGTGGCGCGCCCAGGTCGACAGCGTGAAGACCGAGCTGTCGCGGCGCAGCGAGAAGATGGCCGGGCAGATCTCCAATACCTACCGGGTGATCCAGTACACCCAGTTCATGGAATCCACCCTCAAGAACACCATGAGCCCGCAGTTGTCGGCTTCGCTCCGGTTCGGACGCGGCCTCAGCGCGCAGGGCTTGCGGTAAACGGCGGCAAGGGAGCGACGGCGATGGGCGGGCTCGAAGTCTTCACGATCGGCGGGGGCGAATATATCGTCAACGTCTTCAACGCGGTCGCGGCATGGACCGGGGGCGGGGGCTACCGCTCGATGCTCCAGGTCGTGATGGTGATGGGCTTCATCTACTCGCTGTTCGTCGTCGCCTTCTCGCTCGACTGGCGGGCGTGGTTCAACTGGTTCCTCCAGTCGACGCTCATCTACATGATGCTGATGGTCCCGACCGTCACGGTGAAGGTGACCGACCGGATCAACCCCGCGCTCGCGCCCTCGGTGGTCGACAACGTGCCGCTGGGCCTGGGCGTGATGGCCTCGTTTACGAGCCAGGTCGGCGACTGGATGACGCGCTCGGCCGAGACCGTGTTCGTCATGCCCAACGCGCTCGCGCTGACCAACAACGGCATGATCTACGGCGCGCGGCTGATGGACAAGGCACGCACGTTCCAGATCACCGACAGCGTGTTCCGCGCCAACCTCGATGAGCATCTGAAGCAATGCACCTTCTATGACGTGCTGCTCGGCTTCAAGGCGATGGACGACCTGACCAAGACCAGCAACCTGTGGGAGTCGATCGGGCCGGGGTCGCCGGCGCGCAGCCAGCGCTGGATCAGTTCGACCGGTCCCGGCACCACCGAAAATTCGATAATCCCGTGCAACGAAGCCTATTCGCGCATGGATGCCCAGTGGCAGACGGCCTACGACAAGGATCTGATCCCGTTCGCCAGGAACGCCTATCCTGGCATCGCCGACACGATCGCGGCGCAGCGCATTCGCGATGACCTGCCGGTGGTCGCGGCGCAGATGCACGGCACCTCGACCGATGCCTATTCGTACCTGAAACAGATCTCGATGATTGACGCGTTCCTGGCCGCGCGCGAGAGCTTCTCAGACGCCGGGTGGGACGCCTATGCGTCGCAGCGCGCGGACGCCCAGGCCAAGAACACCTACACCTCGATCGCTACGCAGGCGATGACCTGGGTGCCGCTTCTCGGCATCGTCCTGACGGTCGTATTCTACGCGATGTTCCCGGTGCTTTTCCCGCTGTTCCTGTTCCCCAGGACCGGCCTGCAGACGCTCAAGGGCTATGCGACCGGGTTCTTCTACCTCGCCTCCTGGGGGCCGCTCTACGTCATCCTGCACATGTTCGTGATGAGCAGGGCGGCGAGCCTCTATCACGCGGCGGCGCCGATCGGGCCGACGCTGCTGGTTTCGGACGGCATGGCGAGCGTCAATGAATCGATCTCGACGCTCGCCGGCTTCCTGATGATGAGCGTGCCGTTCATCGCCGGCGGGATGGCGCGCGGCGCGATGGCGATCGCGGGGCATGCGACCTCGATGTTGCAACCGGCGCACAGCGCGGCCGAACAGGCCGCGACCGAGCGCACCACCGGCAACTACTCGTACGGCAATACCTCATTCCAGAACCTGACGTCGGGCATGACCCAGGCGAACAAGTTCGACGATCAGCCCAAGTTCAATTCGGGCTATTCGGTCGGCACGTTCACCAACGCCGACGGTGGCGTGACGTACGGCTTCGCGGACGGGACCAACGCGTTCGATACCCGCCAGGGCATCTCGAACCTCGCATTCACGCCGACGCGGACCGCCGGGTTCGACAGCAGCATGAGCCGGGCGCTCTCGGACGGGCAGACGCACACCCAGTCGCTCCGCAGCGCGGCATCGCAATCCTGGAACGCGACGGCGACGACGGCGACGGATCTGTTGACGGCCGCTGAGCATCGGCGTGGTAGTTCGACCGAGACGGGGTCGGGGTTCAATAACAGCATCACCAGAATGACGGAGGCATCTCGGAGCCTTTCCACCGGACTGAGCAATCGCTTTGGTCTTAGTGAGTCCGATGCACAGCAAGTCGCCCGTGCTTCGCAGACCACAGGCGACGCGAACGCCGGCATAGAAGTTCTTAAGAAGTTGTGGGGCGTCACCGGAAGGGCTGGCCTCAGCGGTAAAATCGCATCGATCGCGACCGAAAATACGAACAGGACGCTGTCGGCCGATAACGCCTACGGGGAATTACAAGACTACATTACAAAGGAAACTAACTCGACGCAGGCCCGGGCAGCACGCGACGAATTCATGCGTGAATCTAGCACGAGCGGAGATAGCGAGGTTCGGTCGCTGTCGCAGAAGCTGGGCGTCAGCGTCGGGGAATCGCGGTCGGCGTCGTTGGAAGCAACTCGAGCCGAAGAGACGTTCCAGCGGGTCAGCAACGATGTCAGGGAGGCCTCGGCGCGGGGCTGGTCGCTCAATCGGAACGAGAGCCAGGAGTTTGTCGTGTATGCCCAGGAGCGGCTTCTCGGCGACGACACGCTGTCGCAGTTCGGGTGGACGCCAGGCATGGTCATGCCGCGCACGCCGCAACAGGAACAGGTGCGCGATATCCTGCTTGGCGAATTCATGGAGCGCCGCGTCGCATCGGTCCGCGACGAACTGGGTGTAAGCGTGCCTGAGCGTCTGTCGGGGCAGTTGCATGGCCCCGCATCGGCGACCCCGGGTGCGGTAAACCAATGGGGCAACCAGCGCGCAGCCGGTGTCAGGGCACAAGGACCGGACGTGTCGATCCGCGAAAGTTCGCGCGATCTCGACTTGGCCGGCAATGTCGCAGACGCGATCCCGAATGCGTCAGCGCGCATCACCCGTGGTGCATTCGAGGTCGGCAACGGTGTCGACGAGGCGAGAGGGACGGCGGGTCAGCTAGGTGACCATGTCCAAGAGCGCAATGATGCGTGGATCACGACGACACTTCCCGGTGTTGAGGGCGCGCGCAACTGGGTCCGTGACAATCTCGGGATCGGAGCTGGCACCAGCCATGTTTACGAAGTCCCGCGCGGTGAACGTGCGATGCTGCCGATTTCGGGGCGGCTGAGTTCGGGAATGGGTGGTCGGATCGACCCGGTCACTGGCGAGCCCGGACGGCATCACCGAGGGGTGGATATTGCCGCGCCAGCAGGGACGGAGATCCGCGCACCTGCATCGGGCCAGGTCATCCGAAACGACTTCCAGGCCAACGGGGCCGGCAATTATGTGGTCCTGCAGCACGGCGACGGGTCGCAGAGCAAATACTTCCACATGCAGGATCGGTCTGGCTTCCAGGTCGGCAGCACGGTCGAAGCTGGGGCGGTGATCGGGCGTGTTGGCAGCACCGGGAAATCGACCGGTTCGCACCTTCATTATGAATTATGGAAGGATGGCGCTCCGGTCGATCCGAGGCGGTTCCAGCTTAGGAATGGCCGGGAGTGAAGATGAAGGCGAAAGCCATTACTATTGCAATAAACACAAAGAAAAGCTTTGCATGTGAGTTGTCGCTCACTTCGGGTGGCTCAAATTCATCGTGTCTAGTGGCTTCAGCCAATGCCTCCCGGCCTACATGCGTCATTTGATCGTACATGTTGCTAGGATTGATATATCCGTTTGAAGACGAGCCACCGATTGGGAACCGATCCCAGTCCATCTGGCCAGGTTCGTGGTTCAACATGGCCGCTCCTTCCTCAATCCGTGGCTGACCGTGCTGGTCAGAATTAGGCTTGCAAAGCCTAGCATATCGGATTGAGTTTGGCGAGGATTTTCACCCGTACTGACGGAGTGGGCACGGTGGAGCAGGACGGCGAAAACCCGCGCACGATCGAACGCTACGAGGCGCTGCTGCGCGAGCATCTGCTGTTCTACGATGCGCTGCGTCTGCGCGAGCGCCGGCCGAGGAGCGCGGCGCAGCGCCAGTTCCAGGACGTGGCGTGGGGGAAGGCCGCGCCGGTCACCGATCACGAGTGCGCCTATGTCTGGCACCTGAAGGCGCGCGGGATCGCGCCGTTCAACACGCCGGCGCCGGCACCGCATATCGACGACGTGATGGCCGGATTCGACGTCGGCGCGCGGCCGGTTAGTGGCGACGTCGGCACGAAATGGGATAATGCCTGGCGCGAGTATCGTGGTGGCCGGGAGTTCTTCTAACCTGGGCACGATGAAGGAGCCGATCGATCTGCAACCGATATCGCCTGAGCGCCAAACAGGCCGCGGTGATGCGGGCGGTCGGATTCGAGCCGCCTTATCCCGAGGACGAGACCTACCCGGTGCCGCGCGAGATCTTCCCGACGGGCAAGAAGACAGCGCGCTACGGACTGGTCGTCAGGCGGGCAGGGGAGGGTAACCGTCCGCTCGAACCGGTCGCGATGGAATGGGGCTTCCCGACCAAGGTAGCGAGCAAGCGCGACCCGGCGGTCAAGCTGGACAAGTTCGTCACCAATGCGCGGAATCTCGCATCGTCGATGTGGAAGCCGTCGATCGCGAATCCCGATCGGCGCTGCCTGGTCCCGTTCACGCACTTCGCCGAGCCGCATCCCGACGGCGGGACGGGCGACGATGGCAAACCCCGCCAGATGTGGTTTTCGCTGCCCGACCAGCCCATCGCCTTCTTCGCCGGTCTGTGGCGGCCGACCGAGCGCGGCGATGCCTATGCCATCTGCACCACCTCTCCCAACGCCACCGTCGATCCCTGGCATCCCAAGGCAATGCCGGCGATCCTTCACCCTCGCGATTACACGGCATGGCTCGACGGCAGCTATGAAGACGCCCTGAAGCTCGTCCGCCCCTATGAGGGCGAGATGAGCGCGCAGGAGGCAACTCCCGATGGCGGCGCGACGTGAACCGGGCTAAGGCCGGTCCAATCATTCACCACCGGGACGTGTTCATGACGACGACATCCGATCTGGCCGAACAGCTCTCCAATACCCATGGCCTCGCAAAGGCGGACGCCAGGAAGGTCATCGATGCGATCCTTGCGAACATCACCGCGGCTGTCGCGACCGGCGAGGAAGTCAGCCTCAACGGGTTCGGCAAGTTCAAGCTGAAGGACACCCCAGAGCGCCAGGGGCGCAACCCGTCGACGGGCGAGGCGATCACGATCGCGGCGTCACGCAAGCTGACGTTCGCGCCGGCGAAGGCGGTCCGCGATCGGATGAACGGCAAGTGATAAACGGGCCAGGGTTTTAGAACGCTGGCCTAAACTGAGGGGACTTCATGGCCGATACCGCAGCCGACTACCGCGCGAGGGCAGCGGCCGACCTTGCCGAGGCCCAGCAGCTCGTTCTGCCCCATGCTAGGGACCGTATGCTGCATTCGGCCGATCGCTGGTCGAAGATGGCTGATGCGGCCGATCGCCGTGTCCGGTAACGAAAGCACGACGGTCGCGCTCGACGTGGCTAACTGGTCAGCGGTCCAGGCAATGGTCGAGCGTCTCGACGACAGGGCTGTGATAGCGATCTACGAGCTGGCCGAAGGCGCTGGTCCGGTCGCGGACCTCGCGGCCGCACAGATGGAAAAACGCAACCTCGACTATTGAGCCAAGTTAAGAGTTCGGCCGCTGGTTAAGCCGCTGTTGCCAAGCCGGCACAAGCCACGTTCCTGTTTTGTTCGATAATATATCTTATGTTAAATCAATGGCTTAGCAGATTTCCGGCATCGTTCTTGCAGAGACTGACGTGGCTTTTTCGCAGCTAAGGCTTGCCAGTCAGTCGCGAGTTAGCCGCGCCGTCGTTCTCGCGCGCGAGCGTGTCGCGGATCTTCGTAAAGATCCTGCAGCGCGCGCAGCCGAAACGCATTCCACCAGCGTTGCCAGCGATGCTCCTCGGCATCGTGGAGCATGTGACATCGCTGGCATAGCGCGGCGAGATTGCGCGGCGCGCTATTGCCAGGATCATGATCCAGATGCGCGCAGGCCAGCACGACATAGGTGATCCGCACGACGTCGAGCGCGAAGAGGTCGCCGACCTTCACCCGTCGCCCCTCTCCCGATCGCCAGCATCGCGCTTCGCTATCCCACCAGCGCCCATCGCCCAGATGCGCGACGTGCCGAAGATGCGGTCGCCGGCAGCGTTCGCAGCGCCCTCCTGCCCGCACGAACCGGATCTGGTCCGACAGCAGCGGCCAGTCGATCGGGTACAGCCAGCGGTTTTCGGGGCGGATCGGCATCCATGACTCTATGAGTCATGCGAAATGAGAACAAAAGGAAAATCTCGTTCCCTTCATGTTCTTATCCAGCATATCATGCGCGCATGTCCGCGTGTGTGATTCCCCTGTCCCAACCGATGCCGATCGCCGATCTGCCGCCAGCGTTTCGCCTGAGGGTGGTGAGCGCGGCCGGCGCTGGCTTCCCCTCGCCTGCCCAGGACTGGGAGGAAACCGCGATCGATCTCGTGGCGCTGCTGCGCCTCGACCGCGCCGCCAGCTTCGTGTTCCGGGTCAGCGGACAGTCCATGATCGACGCTGGAATCTATGATGACGACGTGGTGGTGGTCGATCGCGACGCCACGCCGGTTAGCGGCCGCATCGTCATCGCCGTGGTCGACGGGGGCTTCGTGATCCGCCAGTTGGTCTGGCGCGACGGCAAGCCGGTCCTCGAGGCCCGCAACGCGCGGATGCGCTACGACGCGGTGATCGCGGATGAGAGTGTCGAAGTGTGGGGCGTCGTCCGCGCCTCCGTGCGCAACCTGCAGGGCTGACCGCCATGTGGGCGATCGCTGACGTCTCCAACTTCTATTGCTCGTCGGAGAGGGTATTCGACCCGTCGCTGCGCGATAAACCGCTCATCGTGCTGAGTAACGGGGACGGCTGCGCCATCGCGCGCTCCGAGGAGGCCAAGGCGCTGCACATCAAGATGGGTGCGCCGATGTTCAAGATTCGTGATATCGTCCGCGAGCATGGCATCCAATACCGCAGCAGTTCCTACGAATTGTATGCCGACATGAATCGTCGCTTCAATCAGGTCCTCGCCGAGCACAGTTGCACGGTCGAGGTGTACTCGATCGACGAATCGTTCTTTCGCCTGCCGGTGCTCCCGAACGGCCTGGGCGACGTGGCGGCCGCGCACCGCGTGATCGCGGCCGTCAAGCGTGCGACGGGCCTGCCGATCCGCATCGGGCTTGGCCCGACCCGGACGCTGAGCAAGGTTGCCAACGCCCTCGCCAAGGCGTCGGAGAAGGTCTGGAAGGGCGTGGTCGACCTGCACGACATCGAGCTGCGGCGGCGCCTGTTCGCGCAATGGCCGGTCGAGGAGGTCTGGGGCATCGCGCGAGCGATGACCGAGCGGCTGCGACCGCTCGGCGTCAGGACGACGGCCGATCTTGCCGCCCTCCCCCCGGAGGTCGCGCGCGACGTGGGGACGGTGGTGCTGGAGCGGCTCGTGCGCGAGCTGAACGGCGTCGAATGCACCGATTTCGAGCCGGAGCCGCCCCCGTCCAAGGCGACCGCGGTGACCCGCTGCTTCGGTGAGCCGGTGCGCGAGGTCGCGGCGCTGCGCGAGGCGATGGTGCGCCGCGCGGTCCGCGCGGCCGAGAAGATCCGCGCGCAGGATCTCGCTGCCACCCGCCTGATCGCCTTTGCCCACGGAAGCCGGTTCAAGCCCAACGCGCCGTCCGCCTCGCGCATAGCGCGGCTGTCGCCGGCGACCAATGATCCGCGCGTGATCGGCGGTATGGCGGGCCGCATGGCGGATGTCATGTACGAAACTGGCGGCGTCTACACCAAGTGCGGCGTCATGCTCGAGGGGCTGGAGCCGATGACCGCGCACCAGGCCGACCTGTTCGCGGTGCCCGATCCGCGATCCCCTGCCCTGCTCGCCGCGATCGACGGGCTCAACGGGCGGTTCGGCCGCAACACGATGCGGCTTGCCTCCGAGGGCTTTGGCCAGAAGAGCTACGACACCAAGCGTGCTTTCAAGAGCCCGTCCTGGACCACGCGGATCGATCAGGTGCCGATCGCGCGGTGAGATCAATAGCGATAGCCTGCCTGCCGGCAGGCCGCTGCCAGCTTCATCACTCGCCCATCCTTCGCGCCGTACCGGCGCAACCGTGCGGAATAGCTGTCGCAATAGCTTTTCGCGCGAGCGGACAGTGGCACCCCGTTCGGACCTCGCGCGGTCGCCGCCCCGCCCCGTTCGGCATAGCCACGAGCAGTCGCTGACTGAACCTGGGTGCGCGCTTGCGCGCCCAGATCGACTGCGCCGGGCATGTCCTGCGCGCCGGCAGGGGTCGCGATCGCGAATATCCCGACCGTGAACACAGCAACCAGGCTACGCATTCGATGTTCTCCCTCGAATTTCCGTCAGGCCATCAACGATTTGGCGGCAGCATCGTGCCGGTCGCGGGAGCGATTATGGATACAGGCGGTTGTAGAGGTGATGAACACGTCGACCGTACCTTTCGCGCTCGCGGTCGATGACGTCCCGATCATCCTGATGGACATGACGCTGATCCTGGAGGACGCCGGCTTTCGCTGTCATGAGGCGATGGACGGCGATACCGCGATCGTGCTGCTGGAGGAGCAGGCCGACAACACCATCCTGCTGTTCTCCGATGTCGAGATGCCGGGATCGATCAACGGCTTTGCGCTGGCGCGTCATGTCGCACAGCACTGGCCCTGGATCGAGATCGTGATCGCCAGCGGCAATATCTGTAGGCGCTTGCAATCATAACGGCGCCTGCTCGCAAACAGCCAGATTTTCTGCTCACGCTATCTGCCACTGGCGCGTGGCAACCTGCTCAAATTATCTGCCAGTGTGCTCGCCATTATCCGCCGCTGCTTGCAAACGAGGCGTCGTGCTCACGCTTTCTACCAGTGGGTTCTCCAAACCCGTCGCCGGCAGACGCTTTTGCGAAGCACGTTTTCAGAACAGTTCTGACAAGCGGCGGGCAGCAGAAATGCGGTGCGGTCATGGCCCGCCGGCAAGGTCGTCAGAAAGGAAGGCTTTTGCGAACAGCGGGTGGCGCATAGAGCGGGCACAGATATACGTTTACGACTGAACCAGTCGAAGCGCGCTGGCCGCGACCGTCCCGAATGGGATCAATGGTCGGGATAGGATTCTCTTCATGCCCCAGCCGGTATAAAGGAACCGCCCCGATCGTAGCGGCTGCGTCGTTATCCCGTGTGTAGGGCGGTGACAAACCCGGCCACGGGAGCGCCGGCATAGGTGCCGGTGCGGCGGAGAGAAATCCTGCCAGTGGTAAGCTGCTCCATTTGGGGCGGCGAGGATGTTTGCCTTGGAGAGCTACGCGGCCGTTCGGCGTTTCGTGTTCGTGGAAGGTCATAGTCGCCGGGAAGCGGCGAAGGTGTTCGGTCTGAGCCGGGACACGGTGGCGAAGATGTGCGCGTTCTCGCTGCCACCAGGCTACCGGCGCGCGAAGCCGCCGGAGAAGCCGAAGCTGGGGCCGCTGTTGCCGGTCATCGACGCCATGCTGCGCGAGGACCGCCTGTCGCCGGCCAGGCAGCAGCACACCGCCAAACGGATCTTCGAGCGGCTGCGCGACGAGCATGGCTATGGCGGCGGCTACACGGTGGTGAAGGACTATGTGCGGCTAAGTCGGGCCCGCAGCCGGGAGACGTTCGTGCCGCTGGCGCACCCGCCGGGCCATGCCCAGGTCGACTTCGGCGAGGCGTGGGCCGAGATCGGCGGCGTGCGGCAGAAGGTTCATTATTTCTGCATGGACCTACCGCATTCCGATGCGTGTTTCGTGAAGGCCTATCCGCGCGAGACGACCGAGGCGTTCCTGGACGGCCATGTTTCGGCCTTCGCCTTCTTCGGCGGCGTGCCGCTGTCCATTCTCTACGACAATCTGAAGATTGCGGTGGCGAGGATCTGCGGCGACGGCAAGCGCGAGCGCACGCGGGCCTTCACCGAGCTGGTCAGCCACTACCTGTTTGCCGACCGGTTTGGCCGGCCCGGCAAGGGCAACGACAAGGGGAAGGTCGAGGCGCTGGTAAAGCACGCCCGCGCGATGTTCATGGTGCCCATTCCCGTGGCGGCCAGCTTCGACGAGTTGAACGAGCGCCTGGCGAAGGACTGCCTGGCCCGACAGAACGGGCATGCCGGACGCCATGCCGACACCATCGCCGAGCGGCTTGCCGCCGACCGGCAGGTCTTCCGGGCCTTGCCGGCGGTGCCGCTGGAGCCGTGCGAGAAGCGGTCGGCGCGCGTGTCGTCGACCGCGCTGGTGCGCTACCGGACCAACGACTATTCGGTGCCGACCGCCTACGGCTTCCGCGACGTCCTGGTGAAGGGGTTCGTCGACGAGGTCGTCATCAGCATCGCCGGCGAGGAGATCGCCCGCCATCCGCGCAGCTATGGCGAGGGCGCCTTCGTCGCCAACCCGCTGCACTATCTCGCGCTCATCGAGCAGAAGCCCGGCGCGCTCGACCAGGCGGCCGCCTTGCAGGGCTGGGATCTGCCCGAGATCTTCCAGCATCTGCGCCACCTTTTGGAAGCCCGTATGGGCAACAAGGGGAAGCGGGAGTTCATCCAGGTGCTGCGGCTGCTCGAAGCCCTGCCGCTCGCCGTCGTCACCGACGCGGTGACACAGGCCGTGCAGCTCGGCGCCATCGGCTTCGACGCGGTGAAGCTCATCGCGCTGGCGCGTATCGAACGGCGACCGCCCCGTCTCGATCTGGCCGCCTATCCGCACCTGCCCCGGACGGACGTGAAGACGACCCGGGCGGCGGACTATGGAGTGCTGGCGGCATGACAAGCGACAAGATGCCGACCGGCACGACCGGCGGGACACCCCAGGTGCTGCTCGCCCACCACCTCAAGCAGCTCAAGCTGCCGACCGTGCTGCGCGAATATGAGAAGGTCGCGCGCGAATGCGCCCGCGACGGTATCGACCACCCGCGCTACCTGCTGCGTCTCATCGAGCTTGAGCTCATCGACCGGGAGCGGCGCACGGTCGAGCGGCGGATCCGCGCCGCCCGCTTCCCGGCGGTGAAGAGTCTCGACACCTTCGACTTCACCGCCATCCCCAGCCTCAACAAGATGCTGGTGCTCGAACTCGCCCGCTCGGAATATATCCTGCGCCGGGAGAACGTCATCGCGCTGGGTAACAGCGGCACGGGCAAGACGCACGTCGCCCTCGCGCTCGGCCTGGCGGCTTGCCAGAAGGGTTTCACCGTCGCCTTCACGACCGCGGCCTCGCTGGTCAACCAGCTGATGGAGGCGCGCGACGAGCGGCGTCTGCTCAAACTCCAGCGGGAACTGGCGGCCGTGAAGCTGCTCATTGTCGACGAGCTCGGCTATGTGCCGCTGTCGGCGACCGGCGCAGAACTGCTCTTCGAGGTGCTGTCGCAGCGATACGAGCGCGGCTCGACCATCATCACGTCGAACCTGCCGTTCGAGGACTGGACCCAAGTGCTCGCCTCGGAGCGGCTCACCGGCGCGCTGCTCGACCGCCTCACGCACCACGTCTCCATCCTCACCATGAATGGCGACAGCTACCGCCTCAAACAGTCCGCCGGCCGGCGCTCCGCCAGAAGGGCGGAGCAAAACCAGGCCACTGTGTCGGCCGACCCGAACACCGGAGAGATCCCGCCGACATAGCCGGGAGAAAACGGTCGCGACGACATGGAAAGGGCCCCGATCGGGGCCCTTTCCATGTCGTCATCACGCCTCGACCGCTGGCCTACTTTTACACCGCCACCGTGGCCGGATTTTGCTCCGCCGTTGACATCCCGCCTACCCAACCCGTGGGCTCGACCTTCGGCCCAGCCGGGCCCGCCTCAACGTGGCCCGTCGACTGCGATGACCGCGGCGTCGTCTAGCTGGAACCGGCCAAAGTCGTCGTCGCCCCATAACGAACGCTCCAGCCGGCCGACAAGCCGGATCGGCTTCCCGGTCGGCATTGACCCATAAGGCAGCGAGTATTCATGGTTTTGCGTCGAGGGAGCCGATCATAGGCAGGAATACGGCACAACCCGTTTCCTTGCAGGAAAGATCAAGCACCAGGTTCTTCCCCGATCCGTCGTTCCGCCCAGCAAACGTCCACAGAAGGCTGCGGCGCTCGGGATAGTTCGGGTCGGCGACACGGTAGGAAGCTACGCCTGCGGGGCGGCCGTCGAGCGTGAGCTGATCCGCTTTGTAGTTGGTCCCGGAGCTCGCGATCGGCAGCGCCGATCCTCGGCCTGTCACTGTGAACATGCCTTCGTAGCCCGGCCCGCGCAGCAGGAACACCGGATCGTCTACCGGGTCCTTTCCCGCCTTCAGAGTCGCATCTGATGGAATGGCGACCGTGCAGCACGAAGGGATCCCGACCGACTTCCAGCCGGCCGGGACCTCGGGTTGCGGTGCGTTCGGCGAGCAGGACACTAGCAGCAATCCCGCTACCGACCACACCGCGACCCTCATATCACCGCACTCCGTAGGCGTTGCGAAGCGCTGTCGTCTCCGTCGAGCACGGGGTGCGACGCACCACGCCCGCCGGCTGACTATAGTGCATGACGCACGCCGTGTTGTTGGCTTCACCGAAGCCCAAAGCATGGCCGAGCTCATGCGTCATGGTCGACTCATAATCAAACGAGCCGGAAGGAGGGCTCGACCGAGTAGACGGGCAATGGAACCGCCCACCCGACTCATCGCCATAATACCAGAGGTAATCGGCCTTCACGATCACGTCTGCCTGGGTGATGGTCGATCCGCTGGTCCACAGGTTGGTCGACGCGAGGGCGGTCGAGTTGGTGGGATAGCCGTCCTCCACGGTCACGATCTGAGCCGTGGTCTCGGTCCCTCGCGTGGTGGTCAGGTTATTCGCCGCGTCCCACTGATAGTAGAAGCGCGACCCTTGAGCGTTCCAGTTGCTGACCGCTCGCCCGAGGGCAGGGTCGCAGCCCGCCGGCATGGCGATGTGCAGGTACACCGACTTGGTAGTTATAGCGGCCTGCAATGATGCTCGACCAAACGCGCAATAGAGGGGAGTTTTCGGCGCAGATTAGTTGAGACGGATGGCGTTGCTCGACGCACATTGCGTGAGACGCAGCGCACGATCGGTGAGACGGACGCACAATGCTGATACGCTGACGCAGGATGCCGGTTTGGCGCCATCACAGCGGCAACCCTGCCGCCCTCATCTCGTCGGTGAGTTCACGGGTCCGCACCGGGTCGAGGCCACCATGCAGCAGCTTTCGGAGCTCGGCGAGCTTGGTGTAAACCAAATCGGGTCAACCTCCACCAAGGCCTTTTTCAGCGATCTTCAACTGCTGTGACATCAATTTGAAGCAAACGTGCTGTACACATCGCATGTTAAAGCCTGGAATTAATATCAAAGCTAATCGGAGCCTGCGGTGATGGAAAGGCGCAAGTCACCTCGGCTACTAGGCGTTTTGGCTATTGCCTTGGCGGCGCTTGGCGTTGTCAGTTCCCTGGTTCTTCGTCAATCTGGATCCTATAGCGATAAGCGCGGCGAGGTCCAGGTGGTCACCGGCTCCTCTGCATTGCCTTCCCTGACCCCCAGCGCTATCTCCTCACGCGTGGCCGATACCACAGAGGAGAAGAGTAGCGCATTCGATATTTCAGGCGATCCGGAACGGGTCCGGCGTTCCCTTCACAGCCAAAGCCGCGATCTCGCATGGGCACCGGGTACCGAAGGCAAGATCAGAGAAGTATTTGCCTCGGCTGGCGCTCCCACGCAAATTTCCGTAGATTGTCGATCAGCCGGATGCGAAATCAAGGGTGAGCTTTCGGGCCTTAGCAGCTCAAACTTGCCGCAAGTGTTAAATCGGATCGCTGGCGAACCAGTCAACAAAGCTTTGCGCGCAAGCGGCTTGACGCCAGACAAAAGTCCAACATACAGCATTATTTCAAACGACCCGGTGAGGGTATCGTTTAGCAGAGTCGTCTCGCGTGATATCGCTCAGGTGGAGCGATAAGAGATGCCGTTTCGCTTTATCATACGATCCGTGGCTCTCAAGGGATTGTTTGTATTTACCGGCTGCATTCAACTTTCTGCATGCTCAGCTGTAGCGCCGTACGTAGCGGCATCTCCACCTACCGATATCGTGATCCCGGAACATTTAAATGGCCGGCTGTCGTACCGCGGCAACTGTACCTACCTTATGGTTTCTGGATCAAAGCGGACGCTGATCTGGCCTCATGGTCATGTGTGGGACAGCACCGCGAAGGCAGTGAAGGCACCCGATGGCCGCCTCTTCAAAAGTGGAATGCAGGTTACGATCCGCGGCGGTGATGGGTCGATCGAGTTCCTGCAAGGCGATCCAGAGGCATATCAGCAGCTCCAAGCATGTGGAGGTCCGTACGTAACCAGTAGCTATGTTGAAGGAGAAGGGTGATGAAGAAGCGTGCTTTTCGGCTTGGCGCAGCCTGCGTCCTCGCCTCGGTCGCGATTTCGGCAGCGCATGCCGTATCGAACACGAAAACCATTCGACTTGCAACGTTTGACGAACCGTTCAACGATCCTGACGATGCGACTGCCAAACAGCTCTCGAAGACGGAGGGCCTTACTGTTGCAGAGGCGTCGCGACGTTTGCGGATCATGGGAGAGTTGGGGCGTCTGGCGCCCGCGCTCTCGGCACGTTTTCCCAAAGGCTTCGCTGGGGCCGAAGCGACTACGGGATCCGACTTCCGTGTTGCTATCTATGGTGTAGCTGCGGACCTCGAAGCGATCGGTAACGCCGCACGTCAGTTCGCCGGCAAAGGTGAACTCGCCAGCGTTCTCGATGTTCGCACTGCACCAGTATGAGAGTCTGAGATAGGGGCGCAGGCGCGGGGATATCTCTCATCGCTCGGCTCAAACGCTACGATCGCCACCAATGCGCGAACGGGGCAAATCAAATTATTGGTGAAAGATCCCACTTCCGCCCTCGCGGCGATTGTTGGCGGACGATTTCGTGCGGCGCCTGGAACGCAGATAGAGCAATTCGACGGCATTGCTCTCACGGCAACGGAGGTTCCGGGCGGCCAGAACTATCGCGGCACGTTCTCTAACGGCGACATCAATGAATGTACGCGAGGCTTTAACGTCAAACAAACCAACGGCTCGCTCTATGGCGTGACGACCGCAGGCCACTGCGAGAATAATGGCAGGGATGAAACCACCGGGGTTTCACTCGCATTTCGCCAAGAATGGGTGTCAAACGGCGTGGATAGCCAGTGGCACACATTCTCCGGCGGAAACAACTATCTGGTTGTTCCGAAGTTCTATAACGGTGCTGGGGTCGTTACCGTCACTGGAGCGCAAGGTGTCGCGCAAGGGCAGTATATTTGCAAGTATGGCCGATCGACAGGTCAGACATGCGGTTACACCGACCCATACACCTATACGGATAGTTACGGTGCCTTCTATAGAATGAACAGTAACTCGACCTATCCGCGGCAGAGCCTTGAAGGCGATAGTGGTGGCCCGGTCTTCACCGGGTCGATTGCGCTCGGACAGGTTCACGGACGTGACGGGGGAAATCCGACGCCCGGCCCTGTCACTAACATGTATTTCACCCCGCTGACGGCTTGGGCACCGAACAACGTGACGGTCGGTGTTACCTGCTACTGCTGACGCTCCAAATTGAGCCGTCGTTGAAAGATTAAACAGGCGGAGACTGGCGCCGCTTTCTCGATAGGCGAGGAAGCGGCGCGCTATTAAGGCCCGCCCACGCATGAGTATATAGCGGCAGCCCCAAAACTTGCCGACGAGTTGCCGCAACCAAAATGACCTGTGAGGAGGCCGTTCCGGGAAAGGCGTCCATCAGGCTTGTGGCACGCTACAAAGTAATCAGAAAAACGACCGGGGCTGTTGAAAAATGCGCCGCTGGTGGCCGGGTCCGGTTGGGGGCGGAATGACACCCCAACGCATAGCGATCCCGTCTCGCATGGGATGGTATTTCGGGATTATGGAAGTAGATCGGTTAGCCGGTTCCACCTGAGACATCAGGAGCCACTTTGGGGTCTGGGTCCTGCGCCTTGCCGGTCGCGGGTGCCACCTTCTGGCTCGGCATAGCGGTGAGATAAGCAACGATCGCATCAACGTCCTTCTCGGCCACCGGCGCCTTGTACACCTCACGCATCTTGGTGACGGTCGCCTTCCACTGGTCCGCCGATAGCGCAGGCTGGGTCAGCGCCATGCTGGCCGAGTGGCACGAGGTGCAGTTGGCGTTGATAACGTCGGCGTGCGGGCCGTCGGGATAGGTCGCGTCGTCGACCGGCAGGTCAACGCTAGTTGAGGCAAGCGAAAAGCCGCGCGCCGACACGCTGGCGGGCGGCGCCGGCTCGGACGTCTCGGATATCGGAACGGGCGCCTTGCGGCTGCTCGGCGCGCCGATCGAGACGAGGATGATGCCGGTCAGGCCGATCAGGCCAGCGGCCAGCACGCCGGGGGAGAGGGTCTTCATGCTACTCGCTCCTCAAGCCGCGATGATGGTGGTGGTCTCAATGTTGCCGCGCATGAACCCGCCCGGGTTCCAGATCGGCTTCATCGGCTGGGCGACGCCGTTGGTATTCCAGCAGCGCACCATGATGGGGTTGGGCCCGCGTCGCAGCGGCACGCGAGCATCCCAGCGCCGGAAGCTGTACCTGCCCTCGTCCGCGCCGAGCTTCGTCCTGTACCAGGTGCGGCCACCGTCCGACGACACATCGACCTTGGCGACGCCGCAATCGCCGCCCATCGCGATCCCGCCGACCGGGATCGACGCTTCATAGGCGATGGCCTGACCATCGGGCAGGCTCGTCATCCAGCTGCGCGGGATCATCCGGTTGATG
The DNA here is from genome assembly GCF_029167165.1 of Sphingomonas pollutisoli. Lineage (NCBI taxonomy): Bacteria > Pseudomonadati > Pseudomonadota > Alphaproteobacteria > Sphingomonadales > Sphingomonadaceae > Sphingomonas > Sphingomonas pollutisoli. The sequence goes on along the minus strand of NZ_JARFNJ010000013.1, from coordinate 63,303 downwards.
GGGACAGTCGGGAAGTCCTTGGCACCGGGCGCGACATTCGCGCCGGGTGTCGCGGGGATCTTGTAGGCCTTGGCCATCCAATACTGGTCGTCAGGGCCGGGCAGTACCTCGATCGCGTTCAGCATCTTGACCCAGTAGGTCGAATACCAGCCCGGCACGATCAGCCGGCAGGGAAAGCCGTTGAGGAGCGGCAGTTGCTCGCCGTTCATGCCGAAGGCGATCATCACCTCGCCGTCGCGGGCATGGTCGATGTCGAGTGCCTTCTCGAAGTCAGGGGCGCCCGCCACGACCGGCTGATCGAGCGCGCCGAAGCGCACCTGTACCGCGCCTGCCTTGACCCCCGCGAGGTCGAGCACGTCGCGTAGCCGCACACCGAGCCATTTGGCGTTGCCCATCGCGCCGTTGCCCCATTGGGCACCGGCGACCCGCGGCTGGAATAGCCCGCGACTGTTGCCCGAGCACTGATTGACCGCCGCCATTTCGACCCGTGGAAGGCGCAGCAGCTGAGCGAGGCTGATCGACAGCGGCCGGTTGACGTGGCCGAAGACGTTGAGGCGGAAAGTCTCGACATCGATCGAGGTCGGGATATCGGCCCAGTGCCAGCGGACGAAGAACTGGTCGTTGGGCGTGAACACCGACTTGTCGAACACGTCCATCGGCGTTTCCAGCAAAGGCGGATGGACACGCTGGAGGATCATGCTGCCCTTGCCGGGAAAGGCGCTGGTCATCGGCCGTTCGGCATTGCCGCCAGGCAGCTTCAGGTCGACGAGCTGCTGTGCCAGCGCAGGTGCTGCGGCAAGGCCGGCGCTGCCGAGCGCGGCATGCCTAAGAAAGCGGCGACGGCTGGTCTCACTCGCCAGCCCGGCGTCGAAATTGTCCATGACAAGGCTCTCCTGTGGCCAGCCACGCTGGCGGATCGAAGGGGCGTTCTGCAAGTGATCGAACCGACTGATCCGATCACCACGGCGGATCAGTTCGGGGTGGCGATGCAGGGCGAGACGAACAGGTTGCCCCGCCATGCGCCAGCCAGCGTCTTGGCACCGACCAGCAGCCACATCGCCGCAAGCGCGACTGTCAGCACCGTGCCAGCTATGCCGAAGAAGCCGAGGTTCAGCGTCGTGCCGAGGCGGAAGGTGGCGACGGTGTAGACGCCGAGCGGAAAGGTATAGCCCCACCAGCCCAGGTTGAACGGCACACCAGCGCGCCAGTAGCGGATGGTGATAAGCGTCGCGAGCGCCAGCCACCACAGGCCGAAACCCCACAGGCAGAGTCCGGCGACAACGCCGATCCCTTGAGCGACGCTACCGACATCGGCCAACCCGTGCGCCGCGAGGATCGCCGGCGCATCTGCCCCGAGCACCAGCATGCCCAGAGCACCCGTGCCGATCGGCCCCAGCGCCAGCCAGGAGGATGCCGCCATGCTTTCATGCGGCAACTTATGGAGTGCCATGCGCAGGATGAGGATGGCGAGGATGCCAAACGCGACCGGCACCGAATAGGCCCACAGCACATAGGAGGTCGCAAGCGTGACTAGCTGCGCGTGGGGATCGGCCAGATGCGGCGCGAGCAGCCCGCCGCTGGCACCCGCCACTTCGGCAGCGACGACCGGCAGCAGCCATACCGCGGTCATGCCGTCCAGGCTATGCTCGTGGCGGGTGAACATCAGGTACGGGATCAGCACGCCGCAGGCGAGCGACATGGCGACGTCGATCCACCACAAGACCTGCGCGACCGGTACGATGCCATTCCCGAACCGCGCGATGCCGAAGGCGAGGCAGCCGTTGATGATTGTCGCCAGCCCCATCGGGATGGTCCCGATGAACATTGACACGGTGTTGTGCCCGAAGATGCGCCGCGCCTCATGCCCGAACATCACCCAGCGCGCGCCATAGAGGCCGGCGAACAGCGCGAAGAGTGCGATGTTGAAGAACCACAACACCTCGCCGAATGGCTTCAGCGAGGGTCCAATGCCGGGTACCTGCGGCAGTGCGAGCGCGAGGATGCCCGTGCCCATCGTCGCGGCGAACCAGTTGGGCGTGAACTGGCGGATCATCTCGCGGGGGTGATCGAGCCGGCTGAGCGGCTTGAGGCCGCTCAGAACGGAGTGCGTGTCGGCAGTCATGCGACCTGCTCCTTGATGAGGTCCGTCAGCGCGTCGGCCGCGCGGGTGCGATAGCGTTCCTTGTGGCGCAGCGCGTGAAAGGCGCGGTCGGGCAGCCCGAGCGGCAGCTCGACAAGGTCACCGGCCTTGAGCGCACGAGCTACGACCAATCGCGACAAGACGGCAACGCCGGCACCGGCCTCGACCGCGGTACGCACCGCCTCGTTGGACGGCAGCGTCATCGCTATCGTCAGCTGGGCCGGATCAAACCCGCGCGTTCGCAGCACGTCCTCGAAGGTCGAGCGCGTACCGGATCCCAGCTCACGGACGATCCAGCGTTCAGTGCGCAGCCAGGCCTCGTCGACACGTTCGGCGTCCTCGCGGCCGACCAGCACCATCGGATCACGCCCGACAGTCCAGTGGGCGAGTGCCGGTTCGTCCACCTCGCCCTCGACAAAGCCGAGTTCCGCCGCGCCGCTCAGGACCTGCGCTGCCGCACCTTCGGTGTTGTCGATCGCGAGCTCAACCGCGATCTGCGGGTGGCGTTCGTGGAAGGCGGCGAGCTTTGCCGGCAACCAGTAGCTCGCGATCGTCTGGCTGGCGACGATCCGCAATGAACCACGGGCAAGCCCGGCATAGTCCGCCAGCATCGTCTCGGCATGCGCTGCCCGCCCCAGCACCGCGCGCGCTTCCTCCAGAAAGCCGCGGCCTGCTTCGGTCAGCTGGATGCCACGCCCGACGCGGTGAAACAGAGGAACCCCGTAGCGCGCTTCGAGGGCAGCAATCGCGCCGGAGGCAGCAGACTGCGTGACGTTCAGCACCTCCGCTGCCTTGGTGACGTGTTCGCGCTCCGCGACACCGACGAATATTCTGAGCTGCTCCAGGGTCATGCAGCTTATATCGCGCAATCTGATCGATACGACCAACCGTTTGATCTGCTCATTCCAATCTGGATATCGGAACGATCGGCAGCCTTTCGTCTGTGATGGTCTTGAAGACTTGAAGCGATCCGCGCGCTTGCGGCGTTTGTTCGTCCATGACCGATATGATCGCGCGCAAATCCGATCCCTACAACGCCGAGCCGACGCCCAGTGCGTTGATCGAGCGGTTCCTGACGCCGCAGGCGCTGTTCTACGTGCGCAGCCACGGGCCAGTGCCGGATCTGCCCGCCAATCATCGGATCGAGGTGAGCGGGACGGGCATGGCGAGCCGCTCTTTCTCGGTAGAGGAACTGAAAGCTACGTTCCCCACGCGGACGGTGACGGCAGTTCTCCAGTGCGCCGGCAACCGGCGCACTGACCTCCAGCAGGTCGGAAAAACGTCGGGTGATCCTTGGGATGTCGGCGCGATCGGCAATGCAGAGTGGACCGGCGTACGCCTGGCCGATGTGCTCGATGCGGTCGGCGCACCTGATGCGTCCGACCTGTTCGTGGCGTTCACCGGCGCGGACGAGGTGGACGTGGAGGGCGAGGAAGCCTTGTTCGGGGTATCGATCGCCATGAGCAAGGCGCGGCAGCCCGACGTCCTCCTCGTCTGGGCGATGAACGGCGAGCCGCTGACGCCCGAACACGGCGCACCGCTCCGCATGGTGGTGCCGGGCTATGCCGGCGTGCGCAGCGCCAAATGGCTGACACGGATCGAGGTGCGAGACATGCCTTCCGACGCACCGATCCAGGCGCACGACTACAAGCTGTTTCCCGCCGATGTGACGAGCGACACCGTCGACTGGAGCCGGGGTCTGACCATCAATGCCATGCCGCTCAACGCCGCGATCTGCGTGCCCGGCTCTGGCGAAAGCCTGCCGGCCGGGGAGGTGCGGATCGAGGGCTATGCCATCGCCTATGATCGCCGCGTCTCTCGGGTCGAAGTGTCGGTAAACGGTGGTCGCGAGTGGCAACAGGCGACGTTCGCCGATGATCCGGAGACGCACTGGGGTTGGCGGCGCTGGACCCTCGACGCCACGCTTGCCAAAGGTCGCCAGCACCTTGTCGTGCGCGCCTTCGACGGGGCTGGACAGGGACAGCCCGAACGGCCGGACACGATGTGGAACTTCGCCGGATATCTGTGCACCGCCTGGCATCACGTCCACGTGCTGGTCGAATGATCGAAGCGTCAGCGGCATCGGACATCGGCTTCTGGATCGATGCGATCGGGCGGCTGGTGGTGGCGACCGCGGCCGGGATGGTGCTCGGCTGGGAACGCTCGCGCGAGAACCGGCAGATCATGGGCTTGCGAACGCTGGGTCTGGTCGGTCTGGCGAGCTGCATCGCCGTGCAGGCGGTCGTGCATAGTGGCCTGCCAAATGTAAACGCCGACGCCGCAGGGCGGGCGATGCAGGGCATTCTGACAGGCGTCGGTTTCATCGGTGCCGGCGCGGTGCTGCGGGTCGGCCAGGGTCAGGAAGTGCATGGATTGGCGACCGCCGCGTGCATCTGGGTGACGGCCACGATCGGCGCGGCAGCGGGGTTGGCAGTGTGGCCGCTCATCATCGGCGGGGTGAGCCTTGCAATGCTCGTCCTGTTCGTCGGTGCGCCGCTGGAACGCCGCATCCGCGAGCGGGCTCGCCGGACGCCGGCCGAGGCCGACAGGAAGGACGTCGAGCGCAAGCCGTGATCCCGCTGGATCGCCCGGTGCCTGTCGGCGTCGGGAAGCGGCAAGGTGCAATCAGGACACCAGCGCCGCATCGGCCTGGCGCCGGACCTCGTCGGCGATCGGATGCAACTCGGCCGCGGGTCGCTCGCCCACCACACTATAGCCGATCCCATCAACCGCCCATGTGACCCGGCCCATGGTCCCGCTGGACGTGCTGGTCATGCTCGCGGTCTTGTCGATCTGCATAGGCCTCGTCAGCACCGCGAGTTTCGACGCTTGCGGTCCGTCGTAGAGGAGCAGTGCCGCAGGGCCGTGAGGCGTCGCGACCAATCGCCCCCCGCCATAGCGATAGCCGGCTGTGCTGAGGTCCGGGATGGTGACGCGCTCACCCAGTCGGGCGGAGGTCCACCGGATCAGCATGGCGCGCTGGTCGGGGCCGATTTCCGCCGGTCGTATCCGGTCGGCGGCATAGACACGGAAATTGTCACTCGCCTCGTTGGCCAGCGCCGCGATGCCCGCGCGGGGTTCACCGCTCCACCGCGCGCTCGACCAGCCCCCGCCAAACCCCAACGCCAGCAGAAGTGACGCGGCAATGGCGAGTTGCCAACGCGGTTGCCTTTGCCGTCCCCTGATCGCTGCCACGCGCATCGTCGCCGGAATGGGTTCGTCCGCGATCGTGGTGAACAGGGATGCGAGGGCTCGCGCCTGCTCCGCCTGCTCCCGCAGACGGGCATGCAGATCCGGCTGGCCTTTAAGGTAGGCGTCAACCAGGCGCTGCCGCTCGGGCGACAACCTGCCATCGATCCATGCGGCCAGATCGTCCTCGCCGATCGGGCTGGTCATTGCACGCTCCTCAATCGCGGCCGTTCACCCTCCCGGAGGAGGGTCGCCAGACGGTCGCGCCCCCGCGATATGCGCGACATCACCGTGCCCAGCGGCACGCCGACGACGGCAGCGACCTCCGCATAGGGCAGACCCTCGACCGATACGAGGAGCAGCACCGTTCGCTGCTCTTCAGGCAACGCATCAAGCGCGCGCAGCAGGTCGCGGTGGTGCAGGCCTGTGTCCTGATCGGCCGGACGGCCGAGCGCGGTGTCGTCCACGAGGTGGAGCGGAACCGCTGTGCCTCGCCGGCTACGCTGCCGCTGATGGTCGACCAACAGATTGTGCAGGATCGCGTAGACCCATGGGCGAACCTCCACCCCGCGCCGCTGTCGCCATCGCCCGACCGCGCGCTCGAGGCAATCCTGCACCACGTCGTCCGCCATCGCCCGATCGCGCAGCCACGACCGGGCATAGCGGCGCAGGCCGGGGATCAGGGGTTCGATCGCGGCGGCAAGAGGGTCCATTTCAGTCGCGCTGCACCTGCACGATGCGTCCAGGCGCGCCGTTCACCACCTCCGCCACCGCCAGAAAGCGGCGGGGCGTCGCGGTGCTGCCCTGAACGATCTGCCGGATCGGACCCGATGCGTTGACGATCGCCGCACCTGCCGGGTTGCTCATGAAGTTCGCAAGCGGCTCTACCGCACCACTGCCGTCCGCATTGGCGGTCAGCACGAGCATGTAAGGCTTTTTGGGCTGCAAACCGGTAACGGCACTTTGCACGACCTGAATGATGCCCTGGTCGAAGAGGGTGATGCTGCTTGCTGTACCTTTGCCGCCGATCGGCCCCATGGTCAGATGCAACGCCTTGCCGGCCGTGCCGAGCGGCTGGAGATTGTCGGTGCCGGGGCCTGTCGGAACTGCGTTCGACACATAGGCGATCGCCTGCGGTGCCTGTCCGACCGGCACGGTGGCAACGACCGTGTTGCCAGCGGTGTCGATCGCGGCGAGCTCATCGGCATTCTCCAGCCCGACGTAGATGCGCCGGCCGTCGCCCGATGGCCAGACACCGTGCGGCATCTTGCCGACCGGGATGGTGGCGACGGGCGCGAAGTCGGATGTGCGGAACACCTTCACCGCATTCTCTCCGCCGACCGTCACATAGGCGAACTGCCCCTTGGCCGTGCGGGCAAAGTTGACATGGTTGGTGATCGGCCCGGTATCCAGCACCTTCAGGATCGCGAAGGGTGGTCTCGCATCGAATGCGACCGTCTTGCCGATGTCCTTCAGCGTGAACCACACCTGCTTGCCGTCCGGCGTCGCGGCAATATTGGGACAGAACGGGCTTGGCTGTGCCACCTGTCCGACCTGCGCGTGGGTCGCGACATCGAACACGGCCAGCACCGGATTGAACGACGAACAGACATAGCCGTACCGGCCATCGGGAGAGAAGATCGTCATGCCCGGACCACCGGGCGTCTTGATGCGCCCCGTCTCCTTGTACGTCGTGGGGTCGAGCACGGCGATATAATCCTCGCCGCGGACCGTGACCCACACCTCCTTGCCGTTTGGCGTGAAGAACGCCTCGTGCGGACTGCGCCCGACATAGGTCGTGTGTTTGACCGTGTTGGTGGCGGTGTCGATCCACGACACGGCGTTCGATCCGATCGACACGACCGCCAAGGTCTTCCCGTCCGGCGAGAAGCCGAGGCCGTGGACCAGCACCTGTCCCTTGTAGAGCGGCGAAAAGTTCATCGGCTGCGGATCGCCGAGCTTGATGACGCCGAGCAGCCGGTTGTCGGCCGGGTCCGTCACCGACACCGTGTTGGAGAATTGTTCAGACGCATAGACGCGGTCGCGGTGGCTGACGGGCATGTCCTTAGCGTTCCACGGCGCCTGCTGGGCCATGGCGAGGCCCGGTGCGGCGCTCATCAGCAAGGCGGCCGAGCGCAGGATGGTCCGGATCATGTCAGTGCTCCATAGGGCTATGGTGGTCGCCGCCCTGCGTCGGGGCTGGCGTCGAAGGGGGTAGCGGCTGACCGATCGCCAGCTTCATGGCGGCGATCTCCTGCTGCTGGTCGATGATGATCTCCTGCGCGATGCGCTTGAGCTGCTCGTTATGGCCATAGCGCAGCTCCGCCACCGCCATATCGATGGCGCCCTGATGATGCGGGAGCATCATCGCCACGAAGTCGCGGTCGACGTCGCCGGACGGCTTGACCATCATGCCCGCCATCATCCGGTCCATCGCGGCAGACACTATGCTGGCGTAGCCATCGGCAGGGGAGGCCGCGGCTGCGCCTGTAAGTAGGGCCGGAGCAGTCAGACCCAGCATCCAGTTTCGTCTATGCATAAGCCTCCGGCGCATCAGTCCTGAAAGCATAGACGACGCTCGTCCGGGTTTATTCCATGGGTGAGCCGGTTATCAGCCTTCCCGATTGGGAAGGTCGCGTGGGACGGCTGACGGCGGGAAGGCGCGCTCGATGGCAACGAGGGCGCCATTTTCCCGAAATGTGTTCCCGATTGGCTTTTCCCGAAACTGCCCGGTGCAGATGGAGAAACGGGACAACCTATGGCCGTCTGATCGACCTCCCCTTGGCGGTCGAAGCTGTTGGCAGATAACGTGAGTGCGACGCCTCGTTTGCGAGCAGCGCCGGATGATGGCGAGCACATTGGCAGCTAATTCGAGCACGGTGCCACGCGCCAGTGGCAGATAGCGTGAGCAGGAAATAGCGCTGTTGGCGAGCAGACACCGCTACGATTGCAAGCCCCTACAAATATCCGTCCCAATCCGGGTGACATGCCCGAGAAGGCGACGTTCATCCCGAAGCCCTTCTCGGCTGCGATCGTCCACGAGCACCTCCGCAGGACGCTGCCTGACGGCAAGAAGCCCGCGCCGCTGAAGAATGCGGTGACGACGCCGGTTCAGCCGGGAGCCTGAGCCACCCCTGCCGAGGCGAGCAACTGCGCGTCGGTCGCGTCGCGGTTGTCGATCCACCATTTGGCGTCCGCGATGCCGAGCAGCGCCGCGCCGGTTTCGACGCTATCGAGAGGTTGATCCTTGCGCAGCAAGGCGATCCGTTTCGCGCGAATGGTCGTTGCCCAGCTGACCTGTCGTTCCGAGCCGTTGAGCGGCGCCAGCGACAGATGGGCAACGGCTTGTTGCGAGGCCGCGGCGTCGCGCTCGTTCTCTTCCTGGCGCTGCTTGCGGTAGCACGCGCCGCAGACCGTCGTGCGCAGCCAGGTGGCCTTGCGCTCCTGCTGCGACGCGAACCCGGCAATGAAATGGGTTTGCTCATGGCCGCAGGTGTGGGTGATGCGATGGTCCATGACGTTCAGCCTGTCATATGGGCCGGATTTGTTCCAGCGGGATTGAGTCGAGCCGTTCGGTTCCGGCGACCGATGCTCGCGGCATGAAGATGGCGATCACGACCCGAGTGGGCTGCTCATCACCAGCACGGTCGCGCGCGCGATCGGCGCCGGCGCTACGCCGGCTCTGAAGGGGGCGACCGCCCCCCACCGCAGCGACTTGGCGACGGGGCGATAGCTGACCGGATGGATGCCATCCCGGCTCGGTTGCGCCCGCAGCGGGATGACGGTGTCGCCGAAACGTGCGGCGATCGACGTGACAATGGATGACGCGCGCAGGTCGTAGGGGGCAAGCCAGGCCACCTTGACGGCGGTGGTTCGCCGCCTGAGCGCAAGAAGGTTGGTTGGGAGCGCCGGACTGGCGGCATCGTTCGACCCGAGTGCGATGAGGGCGACGGTGGCGGCCGAAGCGCCCCTCACCCGCCGCTCGATCTCGGCCGAACCGGCACCCACGCGCGCATGAACCTCGCAGCGTATGCCCTGTGCTGCCAATGCCTGCGCCGTGCCGACCGCGGTGCTGTCGCCCAGGATCAGGCAGAAGGGAATCATGGCCGACCAGCCTGATGGGCAAGCGGTTTTCGTGGAGTGGTCATGTCGCCGTAGGCAAGTAGCCCGAAGATGGCGACAGCACAGCCGGCGATGCCGAACGCTGCGCGTGCCAGCCCGATCAGCCGCGCCTTGCGACCCTTGCGAAGGTGGTTCCACCCTCGATCGAGCGAGGTACGCCAGGACAGCCAGCCATCGCCGATATCGCTCGCGCCGAACATCGCGATGGGGATCGCGACGGCCAGCATGATATGCCGGATGTCGGCGCGGGCGATCACGATGGCGAGAAAGGTCGCGACCAGAATGAACAGCGCGATGGCGTTGATGACGCTGTAGAGCGGGCGCAGCCGAAAGATCCGACGCGAGGGCGCAGCGAGGTAGCGCACGATCGGACGGCGGCAGGTGTCGCAGACCAGCATGTGCTGCCCCAGCGGCCAGCGGCGCATCGCCTCATGGCAATACGGGCATTCGGGCCGGGGCAGGCTGATCATATTCATGCGACGTGGCCGACCCTGATCGCATCGGGAAGTGCAGCCCGGATCACGTCGGCGACGTCGGGCACGCAGATCCAGTTGGAGAATCTCGGGTTCCAGATCGCCTTGCCCTTGCACAACGCGGAAAGAACCTCCCTGCCGATCTCATCGTCGCGCGCGGCCCGGAATGCGATGCGGCCATCTGGCAGTGTCCGCTCGACGATCCCGGCGCATACCTCGATAGGTGCGCCCGCCTTGACGGGAACCGCCTTGGCAGGGGGCGATACCTCCAAAACGGTGCATTCAACCGCTACCGATGTGGAGGGACTTTGCGCCGGATGAACAGTGACAGGCTCTGCCTCGACGTACGGCGGCAATTCCGGCACAGACGCGGCCTGGACGATGGGCATGTTGATCGGCCCAGACGGGTCGCCGGTATGAGACGTATCGGCGGCGTCCGTGCTGTCAGGAACGATGCCGAGGCGGGTATAGATATCGCCCTCCTGGACATGGTCGGCGATGAGCTGGTCGGCGATCTCGACCATCTGCGCGGCGGTGACGCCGGTCGAAAACATTCGTCCCAGGGGCGATGACCCGCCGAACGGCACCCAGGCTTTGTAAAGGTTGTCGCATTTGTAGATCGGCTCGTCGCTGCCGATTTTGGAACGGTCGATCATCGCGGTGGGCGGAACGGACACGAATACGCCGACCTCCGCGAACGCCCTGTCATGCCCTTTTCGCTTCAGCCACGCCTGCAGCACCTTGCGTTGTCGTTTGGCCTGTTCGACCGGATTGGGGATGTTCTGCGGCTGACGTTGCGAGCGATACCAGACCATCCATTCGCCATGCTCGTTCTTCGAGATCCGGCCAGAGTAGTTCTTGGATTCGAAGATCGAGGCGGTGCGCGACGCCCGCGACAGCAGGATATGATCGAACTGCGCGAACCCGCCCTGCCCGTCCGGCAGGCGCAGATCGTGGATAAGCAGGTTGCGGTCGTTGTCAGGCCCGAATTGGTGATCGAGCATATAGGCGGTCTCGCGCTCGCCCCGCATCCCCTGGCGATGGTTCCGCACCGTCGATCGCACGCGCTCGGGGAGAGCCGCGAACTCGTCGGACGCCATCACTTCGTCGGCAAATGCGATCTCGGCCGCGCGGGTCGATTTCTTGCGGATCATCGTTTCGGCGTTCCCGGATTTGGCTGCGGCAGCGGTTGAACCGCCTGCGCCGGTAGCGGCGCGGAGGCGGGAGGCACCATTGCGGGCGGCTTGGCCGGCACCAGCCTCGCCTCGAGCCGTGGCCGTGCATCCTCGATCAGCTTGCGGAACGCATCGAGCGTCGCCAGCGTGGTGATCTTGCCGATGTCGGTCGAGGCGTAGCTTCCACCGAGCGCACCCACGCCAAGGCCGAGCAACAGCCCACCGCCCACGACGCCGATATCCTTCTTGCGCGCCGACCCGCTGGCGACCGCTTCCTGGATGCCGGTGTTCACGTCGACCAGCGTCATCAGCACCTGGCTTTCGAGTGTCTTCGACTTGAGCCCGACCGCCCCGCCGAACACACCGCCGACCCCGCCCCCGCTCTCACGCGACTTGGCGTCGGAATAGACCACCTTCACCTCGATCAGATAATCCGCCTTGGTGACAGGCCGGGTTGTGGCAGTCCCGCCATTGATCGCGCGTTCGCGTTCGAGCGCGCTGAACGCCTCGCCGCGATCGGCGACGCGGAAGCAATTGGATCGCGCGATCATCAGCTTGACCAGTGGCAGCGCGTCGACGCGCGCGGTCGAACCGCCGTTCTGCATCTCCGCCATGCGCATGAGCGCCTGCAGTTGCGGCGACAGGCCATCGGCCGGGTTGGCGGCCTTCTCCTCAACCAGCGCGGCAACGCCGAGCGGCACCTGGCATTGCGGCACGGCGGTCGTCTCGTCGACGCCGGTGCCGCCCTGCCCCAGCTTCTGGGCGTGGGCCATTGAAGGTGTGACGGCCGCGAGCGCGGCCGTCACGACGAGCATGCGGGTGCGATCAAGCACCGGCGCCCGCCTTCTTCGCATGCGCTGCGGGATCGCAGATCCCGGCACGCTCCTCGTCCGCCGCAACTTTCTTCGCGGCTTCGTCACAGTCCTTGCAGTCGGGACAGTCCGCGCAGTCCTTGCATTTGCCGTTGTGAAGCGCGTGCGCGCGATAGCGCGCCTTCTTCGCCTCGACCTCGCGCGCGGCATCGGTGCCGGCATGACTTCCGGCGAAGCTCGCCATCGCGAGCAGGACCGGCGCCGACGACTGCGCGCTGGCGGCCGACGGCAAGGCCACGGAGAGGGCGGCAAGCCCCAGCGCGGCGATCATCTTCAGTTTCATCGTGTGTACTCCTTCCCTGGCCGTTTTCAGAAGAAACCGTTGCGTCGGCCGTCGCGACGGTCATCGTGGCGGGCGCTGCTGTCGCCCAGCGCCGAGCGCCGGACCTCCAGCTCAACCCCGTCCCCCTTGCGGCGAATGCGGACATCCTGCGGGGCGATGTTGTTGCGCTTCGCCCAGCGGTCTGCGTCGGCATCCGAGCCGAACTCGCCCATTTCCTCGAAATCCCAGTTGCTCATGTCTCCTGTCCCGGTTGATCGCCGTGCCGGCGCGCGGGGGCCGGTCCTGGCGGTGCGATGCGAAATCCCCGCGCGTGGATGAAGGACAGTGTCACTGGATCGAGGCCGGTTTGGCGGCGATGCGCCGGACCACGAGATTGCTGTCGGCCCCCAGACGAAGATCGAGCGTGTGCCCGACCCGTCGCGTGAACAGCATCACGCCGGCAACCTCGTCGTGCAGCGTGCCCTTGCCGAAGAAGGTCCGAGAATCTGCCCATTCGCGGCCGTGGATGAAGCGGACGCGATATTGGCCGAGCGGGGCTGGCACGGTGACACGCTCGAAGGCGCGGACATAGACCGACAGCCGGTTCTTCGCCGTCGCCGGATCGAGCAGCTGGACGATGCTATTGTCTGCCGCACCCTGAATGGTCAGGTGGCTTCTGACGGTTCGCAGGTCGACGCTGGAGGAGACGGCGACCGTTCCCGATTCCGGAAAACCGGTGTTCGTCCCCACGATTGACGCGAACAGGCTGGAGGTTGCGCGCTTGATCTGGCCCTGCCCGGCCCAGGCCGCAAGGACCAGTGCGATGGCAACACCGACGCCCAGCGCCTGCCAGTAAGGGGCCGGCGTGAAGCGCGGGCGGGGCCGCCATCGACCGCGCTGATAATCGTGGCCCCTGTTCCTGGCTTCGAACCACGACCCTTTCGATCCGCCAGATATCCAGCTCGCGCTCCCCAGCGGCACCGATTTCCTGAACCCGAAGCGGTTCAGCTCGACCCGTGCCTTGCGATCGTTCCATTGCGTCGCACCGGGATCGAGCCCCTGCCGCTTGCGGTAGCGATCGCGCATATAGTCGCGATCATCGATGCCCATCGACCACCTCCATCGACTGCGAGGGGAGAGCCAGGGGAAACACGTCCATTCTGGACAGCATCGCGTGATCGCGCAGCGAGGCCTCGACGGCGACAACCTCGCTCGAAGTCAGTCCAGGTTCGCGTCGTACGAACAGGATGGTCGACGCCGATCCTGCCAGCCAGCGCGCGATGGAGATCCTGGGCATCAGCCGGTCGTGGTCGGCGAAAGCGTGGGTCGCTCGTCGCACGCCGGCCAGCACGGTCATTCCCCAACGCAGGGCGTGACCGTTTCCAGAATCGTGTCCCGCCGCCTCTGCGACGGCTTCCGGCGGGAGATCCCGTATCAGATCGCGGACGGCCGAAAGGGTCGCACCAGGTTCATCGCCGGCATGCTGGATCGCGCGGAGCAGCACATAGCGCGAAGCGCAGGTGTAGCCCGAGCATACGTCAGGATCGTCGGGAAGGAACGCTTCGATCGCGGACGAGCGTGCATAGTCGCTCGGATGGTCTGCGAAGAAGTCCCAGTTGCCGCGCGCGGGGTCGATCAGCTGGTCGCGGACCTGGTCGGCGAGTTCGGCGATCGCGTCGCCATCGCCGAATACCGCGAGCCGGCCCCCGTCACCGGCGCGGAGCGCTTCAAGCGCCGCTGCCGTCAGATCCGCGGTTTCGGCGATCGTGAGGGTCGCGTGCGTCGGCTCGGGTTGGCGCCGGAAGCGAAAAGGGAAACTACCGTCCACCGGGCGTACCTTGGGTTGCGGGCGGAACGAAAATTCCACCATCGGTGTGGAGCGACGCGCTGACGATTCCGCATCCGACCGCCCAGGCGAAGGTGAAAGCCGCCACCACGGCCGCCAGGAGCCCCGCCTGACGCAGCCGGCGCGTCAGGGGGACGAGCACGCGCGGCGCGGTTGACCGTGGCTCCACGGGCTTCCTGCGGGCCTGTTGGAGATGCTCGGACGCGCCCTCGATCGCATCGCAGGGCGGCGTGTCGAGCCGCGAGGTCCGGCCGATGCGGGGAGCCCCGTGCATATAGTCGCGGTCGGCGAGGCTCATCGTGCTGGCTCGGGCCGGACCCGGAGGGCACGCAGCGCGCGGGTGAGCGGCAGGAGTAAGACGTAGGTCAGGCCGAATATCGCGGCCATCGCGAGCGTTTCGCCGCCCCAGTCGAGCGCATCGTCGCGCCGCGCGAGCTGGCTGCATTGCGCGAGCGTATGGGTGTCGAGATCGCAGGCGTGCCAATGTTTCGTGGCGATCACCTGATCCCAGGTCGGTGGCGACGTGGTCATGCTCATAGCTCCAGTCCGATGTCCTTTTCGGGGTAGGGAAGTTCGATTTCCGGCTTCTCGACGCCGATCCGCAGCGATGCGGCTGCAAGGGAGGGATCGTTCTTGAAATCGGGCGGCTGCCGCTCGACGGTTTGGCTGACGTCGGCGCTCGGCTCGCCCCCAACTTTCTCCGGTCCGCGATCGAGGTCGGGCGGCAGCGAGGGGTTGAACGTCTCGCCCGCGCCTGCTTTCGCCGCTGTGCCGGCAGCGCCGCGATCGGGATCGATCGTCAGCGCGCCGGTGGTTTCGAGCGCCGAGGTCTTGTTGCCCTCGTTGCGCTCGATCGCGGCGGTCAGCTTCTCGCGGTCGTCGGTGAACAGCTGGATGTCGTCGCGGACGCGCGTAACGGTGACGTTGAACAGGCGCTGGTTGGAGAGGTTAGATTCCTTGTGGCTCATCACCGCGATCGCGGTATCGGTGGTGATGCCCTGCGCCGCGTGCATGTTGAGCGCGTAGGCGAGGCTGATCCGCTCCATCATCGGATCGCCCGCCTTCAGCTCGTGGAGCGTGCCGTCGCTCGCCTCGACCCTGATCCCCGACGGGTCGGCCGAGACGACGCGGGCGATGTCGTTGTTGTTGAGGCCGCGGTCCTTGTCGTTCTGCGTCCAGCGGATCCTGTCGCCTTCGTGCAGCCGGATCTCCTCGCGCTGCGCGAGCTGCATCGCATCGGTCTTGTCGACCGGCGATATCTTCTGCGGATCGAAGGTCCGAACCCGGTTGCCGATCTGGACCTGGACGCGGCCCTTCGCGTCGACGCCGAGCACGTCATAGGTGCCGGGGCTGAGGCCGAGTTCGCGCATGGCATGGCGCAGGTCGATCACCTGGCCCGGCTTGTAGGTATGCGCGTAGCGCAGTTCCTCACGCGTGACGTTGACCTTGTCGAGGACGGGCGTAACGACGCCCTCGCCCTTCAGCGCCCCCTCTGCGGCGAGGCCGTCCTGGATGCGCACGTTGAGCTCGGCGCGGGCGACGCGGCCCGAGGAGAACATCGCGGTGGTCTCGCGCTGTTCGGTGGTTAGGCCCAGCCAGTGTTCGGCCGCGGCCTTCACATGCTCGGGGTTGGCGGTGACCTTGTCGCCGAGCATCGCCATCGCCTCGCGCACCTCGCCACGGTTGGTCAGCGCAGCGACGGTGCGCAGCTGCTCGGTGCGCTGGCGCAGATTCTCGTCCATCCGCGCCATCGTGATCCCGCCGGCCTGCGCGAGCGCGAACGCCTTGCCGGCGTCGACCGCGGTGATCTGCTGGCGATCGCCGATCATCAGGAAGCGATCGACGCCGAGCGCATTGGCGATGCCGACCAGGTGCTTCATCTGGTCGGAACCCACCATCGAGGCTTCGTCGAGGATCAGCGTCGTGCCGGCGAGCGCGTCGCGCGCGCCGTCATAGCCCGCTCCCTTCCCAGCGAGCGCGTGGCGGGCATAGCTGTGGACGAACGAGGAGACGGTGCGGCTCTCGATCCCGGCTTCCGCGCCGAGGCGATCGGCGGTCGCCTTCATGAGCGCGAGGCCGACCACCTTGCCGCCCTCCTGCTCGACGTTGCGCGCGACGCTCGCCAGCATGGTCGACTTGCCGGCGCCCGAGACGCCTTGGACCGCGACGATACGATCGGCGGAGGTCAGCGCCATCGTCGCGGCCGCCATCTGGCCTGCGTTGAGTTCCTTGTCGCCCGATGCGGCGTTGATCCGCTCGATGACGGTGTCGGCGGAGACGATCACCCGCCCCTCCCCCTTGCCGCGCTCGATCTCGGCAAGGATACCGCGCTCGGTCGCGAGCGCCTCGGGCGTCGTGACATGGGTGACGACGCCGTCGATCCGGTCCTCCTTGCCCGGGATCAGCTTCTCGTTGCGGATGAGCTCGGAGACGCGCGCGTCGACATGCGCGGCGGTGACACCCTTCAGCCCGAGGTCGAGCGCGGTCCGGGTGATGTCGGGCACGGCGAACGCGGCTTCGCGCTGGGCATGGATGCGGATCGCGGAGGCGACGGCGTGCTGGGCGCGCAGATCCACCGGCGCGATGCGCAGTCGGTCGAGACCGCTGGCGACGAGCGGATCGGCGGATCGGAACCACTCGCCCAGGCTTTCGCGGATATTGGCCAGGACGTCACCGAGGCGCTCCATCGGTCGTGGCTGGGCATCGAGGCCGCTAGTGCCGGCACGCTCGCGCGCGGCATCGACCAGTGCCTTGCCGTCGAATCCGAGCGCGGCCGCCCGGTCACGCCATTCCTGGCGCAGGGCATCGCGATCCTCGACGTTCAGCTTGGCGTCGCGGGTATTGTTGGTCACCTTGCGCAACGCCTCGGCGGAGGTGACACCGAGCTCGCCGGCTTTCGCCAGGATATCGGCGCGCCGCTGGCTGAAGGTGTCGATCACCTCCTTAGGCACGCCGGCGATCTCGAACTGGCCGTGCTTGCCGGTGACGCTTGTTTCGTAGCCGATCTTTGCCAGCTCGGCGCGAAACTGGGCGTGATAGGCCGCGCCGATCGTGGTGTTGTTCTTCCAGAGCTGCTGGTTGTGGAGCGCCTGCCATGCCCCGTTCGCCATCTTGGTCATGTTGGCGATAAGGACGTGGATGTGGCCCTGCGGATCGAGAGCGCGGCTCGTGTCGTGCTGGAACAGCGCATAGACGAGGTTGCCGGTACGCACCGCATCCCCTGACCTGGACTGATCGTAGGTGCGGCCTTCGGCGAAGGTCTTCTCGACCCAGCCCATCGTCGCCTTTACCGCGTTCATATGCGCGGTGAGCACACGGGCGTCGCCGGCGACATAGGCCATGACGCTCGCCGATTTCGGCATCGAGAATGTCAGGTCGACGCCTAACCGCCGACCCTCGACCTGCCCGACCTTCTCGCCATCGGGCATCTCGCCGTTGAGGATCTTCTCGAAGTCCTCCTTGGTCACCTCGCCCTTGAGGCCAAGATCGGCCGCGCCCACCCCGCCCCAGGCGGTCGCCTCGGACGAATGCTCGGCAGTGTAGTAATCGTCCTTGGCGAAATACTGCGCCGCGCCGGAGGCGGATTTGACGGAGGCGACCGACAGCATCGGCTACATCCCCATGTCCATGTCGTCATCGATCTCCGGCGAATGATCCGGGCCATGATGACGATGGTGGTGATCGGGATCGCGCTGCGTCGCAAACCCATCGCGCAACTCACGGGTCGCTTGGTCCTCATGGCGGTTGCCATCTTGCCGACCGAGATCAGAGCCACTCATTGGTCGTTCGGCGTCCGATCGTTGCGCGTTCGGGCCTGCCGTGAGCGTTGGCGACGCCCCCGGATCGGGAAGCCTCAGACCGATCCGCGCGTCGCGCACCTTTTCGGACGCGACGGGAACCGCTGGCTCCGCTGCGCGGACGGCATCGGCGCCGGTTGGGCTGGTCGTGACGCCCTTCCCGGTTACCTGATCGATAACCAC
Organism: Sphingomonas pollutisoli; assembly: GCF_029167165.1. Classification (NCBI taxonomy): domain Bacteria; kingdom Pseudomonadati; phylum Pseudomonadota; class Alphaproteobacteria; order Sphingomonadales; family Sphingomonadaceae; genus Sphingomonas; species Sphingomonas pollutisoli. The sequence goes on along the minus strand of NZ_JARFNJ010000013.1, from coordinate 45,244 downwards.
CGGCAGCGACCCGGTGACCTCCATCGCCGCAGCCGCCTTCTCCGCCTCGCTACGGGGCTTCTCGGGCTGAGCGGCGGTCAGGTCCGGCTGTTCTCGTTCCCTTGCGTCTACGCCTCCCACGGGCCGCGTGGGGGTATGTTCCCGGCCGCCCTCACCCCCCTCATCCGCGACCTTGTTCCGGGCGGTCTGACGACGCCGGTCTTCCGGCGAGACGTATTCGGTCGGCTTGAAGTTCTTGCGGGGAACCGCCCCCGGCGCGACCTCGGCATAGGACCGGTACTTGAGTTCGATCCGCGCAGCGGGGAAACCGTCGGGAAACTTCACGAAGCCGTGGAGCGACGGCAGGTTGTTGATGTCGTCGGGGATGACCAGCGGTTCGATCGCGGTACGCGGTGTGAGCGTCGAGGCGTCGCGGGTATTGTTGTAGCCGTAGCTGTATGCCTCATCCATCTGACGGACTTCCCGGCTGCCGATGAACTCGGAGCATTTCTCGGCCGTCGTGCGATCGGCGGTGGCGAGGATCAGCTTGGTGCGCGCGAGGCCGGTGAGCGCGGTCGCGTTCTGCAGGCCATAGGTCGCGACCAGCTTGTCGAACGAGTGGATGCCGAGGACGAACGCGCCTCCGAAGTTGCGCGCCGACTGGAGGCCATGCTCGATGCCGGGCAGCGCGTGGAGCGCGTGTACCTCGTCGAACAGATACCAGGTGCGCAGATCGCGCGTCTTGGGCAGGCGCATGAGGTTGTTGACCGCGAGGTCGATCCACAGCGTGAACAGGCCGCGGGTCATCTCCAGGTCATTGTACGAGCCGGTAATGAACATGATCGAGCCGTCACGATTGTCGGTCGCGATCCAGTCGCGGATCGAGAAGGCGGGCGGGCCGCCCGGGACGGGGTCCGGCATGAAGCGCAGCGCCTGTCCGTTGACGTTCAGGACTGATCGGATCGACTCCGCCATGCGGGCCGCTTTCTCCGTCGTCAGCGGGGCCGCGATCGTGTCGTCCAGCTTGGCGTTGATCGACTTCAGGTCAGCCTGCATCAGGTGATGCGCGATGGCGGCATTGTTGGCCTCGCCCATCTCCTGAAGCTTCAGGCACATCTCGATGAACAGCATGCGTGCGGCGTTCTGCCAGAACGGCTCCTTGTCGTCGGGATGCGAGGGGATGAGGGCCGAGGCGGCCGACACGAAGTCGGCATAGTTGCGGCACTCGTCGAACAGCGTCCACGGCGCGCAACGCTCGTCCATCGGGTTGAGGATAACGTCGGTTTCGGGGTTGTAGAATGTCTCCACGAACACCCCGGTAAGGTCGAAGATGACGGCGCGATGCCCGCGCGCACGAAGCTGCGAGACGTGGCTGCGCAGCTGCGTCGTCTTGCCGGTGCCGGTGGTGCCGATGAGCATGGTATGGCTCTGTTCGAGCCGCCACGGATAGGGGATGCCGGCGATCGTATAGGGAACGTGGATGCCCCGGTCGATGCGATCGAGGATTGGAGCCTTGGCGACCAGCTCCGGGACGTATGGGGGCTCGTGCTCGGCGCACTCGGTTCGGAACCTGCGCCGGTTGTGGCCGCTGACGGTTTTGACGAGGACATCTCGCTCGACCAGCAGGGCGCCGCGGTTATGGCGTTCCTGGAGCATGTCGCTGCCGCGCTTGTTGGCCCACATGATGAACCACATGATGAGCGGAGCGGCGATGAAAGCCGACATGACGAGCGTCGTCAGGAAGATTTTGACGGTTTTAGCCCAGGCGTGAACGACATGGGGCTCGTAGGGAACGTAACCGATCGGAACTTTCGTCACGACGCCGTTGGGCAGGGTCAGGTTGATAAGGTGGAATCTGTCCGCGCCGACCCATGTCCAGATCGCCGAGTAGAGCTTCATCAGGTCGAGCTGGAACTCATGCTCGGCGAGGCCCAGCCAGACGAAGATATTGAACAGGACGATGAACGTCCCGAGCCAGATCCAGATCGGCACCTGGAGGCCCGCCCAGGTCATCTTGTACTGGCTGGCAAGCAGCTGCGAACCGCGGGTGAAATTGCCGGAGTTGCGGGTGATCCGCCCCCGCGCTGAATGGTGCTTTACCGTCGCCGCCTGACCGTTGAACCGGATATCACCGCTGCGCATGGTGAACCTCCACGCGCTCCTGGGCGATGTCGATGATCTTCTCCGCGTAGTCGGGATGCTCGCGGGTAACGATGAGGTCCATCGAAGCCGACAGTTGCTCTAGGATGAGCAGGACGCGACTGACGTTGAATGAATGGCTCGCGACCGCCAGTGGAAGTCCGAAATGAAAGACTAAACGGGACGCCTCCGAGCGAGAGCATCCACGCTCTTTCGCGAAGCTGTCCAGGGTCGCAACAGCCTGACTCGAAAGCCTGAAGCCGACGTGGTGTGTAGTCATGATCCATCCACTCAACTGGTGGATGGTGGGGATTTCGGAGCCGGAGGTTTAACACGCGATTTCAGACATCGCCATAGAAAACGTATTACATGCCGAGAACGTCGAACTAGACGCTATTTCAACGGGTTAGCGAACTCCGGCTAGGCTTTTCCACCATGAGAACACGACACACCCTGTGAACAGACCGTATTTCAGGCACTTAACCTGCGGCGTGCCGCGTACGGTGTGCAAATCCTTAGGGACTGTCGCGGTGGTGGTGGCATCATGGCTGGATGTCCGATCATTGGACCGGACTCCGGGAGGGAAAGCGCCGCAGGCAGGCGATCATCGGGCAGGACCGAAGGGGGTTGGGCGGAGCAATCCCGCCCCACGACGGACCTGGCCGCAGGTCAGTGTCCGTCGCCCCATGCTGGTCCGGTAAAACCGGACCAGCGAGCGAGTATGGTTGTCGCTATTGTGCAGCTGGGTAGGTGCTGGCATCGTACAACATGGAGGCTGGTTCACGATCAGAAAAGGCATGTCGAATGGCACGGAGTATCGAGCAGGAACGGGCGCAGCTTGAGGCCGATGAACAGCGGCTCAACGAGCGTCGCAAGCAACTCGCCGATCGCGAGCGATCGGGGTTGTTGAAGGAGGTTGAGAAGTCGGGGCTGATGAAGGCCGATCCAGCCCAGTTCAGCGCCATCATCGGGGCGATCAAGAAGCTCGGGATCGACGAGACCGTGAAGCGCCTGACCGCGTAGCGGGTCAGCGCAGGAGCGGGCTCAAGCCCATCAAGCAAAAAAGGGGAGCAGCCGTAAGGCGCTCCCCTTTTCAATGCCTGGCCGAAGCTGGCGATGCTTCGGTCCATTGAGGCAAAAGAATGGGGAGCATCGAGGCGAAGCCCGATGCCCCCCGACGCGATGGTGACTGGAGGGAGGCTATCCCCAGACCATGCGTATCTCGTCACTGGTAGCGACCTGAGCCGCGAGCGAGTCGAACCGCTCGAGGTAACGGCCATCATTGAGGTGGCCTAGATCGCGGCGGACGTAAGGCTGACCCAGAGTATCGCGCAATTCGGTAATGGGTATGCTGCCGCGATTGTCGTCGGCAAGCCGGAGCGCGTCGAGGACGCGATAGGCGTTGCCGTTGGCGAGGTTGATCTCCGATGCGCCGTCGGGCGTGGTGGCGACGTGCATGGTGATCGTGCGGGTTGCATCGTCGCGCCAGAAGCGGACGTTGAGTCCACGAAACTGGGCTTCCTCGACAACGGAGATGACACCAACGTCGTGATCGAAGATCGCGCAGATTGATGCGAGCGACCAGGGGCACACGCGGGCTTCGAACGAGCACGACACCAGGGGGTCATCGTCCTCGTCTTCGAGAAGCTGGCCACGCTCCCGGGCGAAGGCGCGGAACGCGGCGAGCTGGCGGGCGGTGATGACGGCGGGCGCGGCATCGGCTTTCCGATCGACGCTGAGGAAGAAGGTGATCGACATGGTCTGTCTCCCATTGGAACCATCATCCCCGGTTCCCCTCCCCTTCCGATCCGTCAGGATCGGCATGGCCGATCACGGGGTCATGGGTCGGTCCGCAGGACCGGGTGCCCGAGCGATGCGTAGCTGGTGCTCGCAATGCGCAGGCATTGCGGCACCGCGAGCGAGCCGGGCATTGGTCGGACTGCGCCGGTCGATGCGTAGCGAGCGCGACACGCGCAGGCGTGGCCGCGATGCGAGCGAGACGGGCGCGGTCGATAAGCGGGTGCGATCGGCACGAGCGAGGCGTAGCGAACCGGCGATCCGAAGGGATCGTTGTGAAGCGAGCGAGCCGTGCCGGTCAGCCCATACTCGATCGCATCGGCACGGCGCGATGCGCAGCGGCAGCGCAGGCGATGCGACGGCATCGCCGCGCCCGCCAGCGAGCCGTGCCGATGCCGCAGTCGAGACGCCGGCTGAGCCGCGACGGTCGATGCGTAGCGAGCGTGACACGCGCAGGCGTGGCCGCGATGCGAGCGAGGCGATGCGACGGAGTGACAGATCGATCCCGGCACCGGCGAGGCGTAGCAGGCAGTGGCAATGCGACGGCATTGCCCTGCCGCGAGCGAGCCGTACCGATCCTCCGTCAGGGATCGACCGCGTCAATTTCGATCAGGCGTGCGGTGTCGGTCCACGAGATGATCTCATAGTCGTCCGACATGTGGGTGTAGTGGCCACTGCGAACCTCGCCGATCGTCGCGCATGTTCCGTCCGCCCAGAGTGCGTAGTCGTCGTTCGGGGTGGGGTCGGTCATGTCATTCTCCTTTTGCTGACGCGAACCGTCCGGCATGCGGTGTTCAGGGCGGTTGATGCCGTTGACCGGGAAGCCGTGGCGAGCGCAGCGAAGGCAGGGATCCCGGTCAACGCTCGAGAGCGGGGGAGCCGATTTTGTGCTGGCGGTCCGCTGAGCGGAGCGATTGCGGACGGGCAGCGCAAAATTTGGGGGACCGCGAAGTCTCGACGGCCCGTGATACCCGCATGCCATTCTGTAGTGAGGCGAGCAAAGGATAGCCCTTTCGGGGTCGCACCGGGGTTTTCCAAGGGTCGCATCGGCCGAGGCGTAGCGCGCTGGTCATCGCACTCAGCGATGACCGCTAAGCGAGCGAGGCGATGCGACGGAGCGACAGATCGATCCCGGCACCGGCGAGGCGTGGCAGGCAGCGGCAATGCGACGGCATTGCCCTGCCGCGAGCGAGCCGTGTCGATCCGGCAACGCGGTGCGATCGACCGCAAGGTCAGTCCCACGCGGCGCGATGGGGCTCGATGCCCCGGAGCGCCGCCCAGGGCGACGTAAAAAAGGGGAAGGACTCCGGTTTCCCGGAGCCCTTCCGTGAGTGCGTCAGGCGCGACGGCCGCGCTGGCTGGGCTGCACCGGCGCCTGTCCGTCCTTGCGGAAGACGTGGAGCGGTACGCCGGCGGTTCGCAGCTTGCGCGCGAAGTCGATCTGGACGCCCGATCCTTCGCAGACGATCGCTTCGACGGGACGCAGCGAGGCGATGCGGTCGTTGCGCAGGAACCCGCCCCGGTTGCCGTGGCGCTTGTCGAGGAACATGCGCACCAGCTTGACCTCGCGCGAGGCCGCCCACGACGCTGCGATGGCGTCGGCACCCTTGTTCATGGCGGTGGTCATCAGGACCATCGACGGGATGCGACGCTTGATCTGGTCGAGGCGTTCGAAGAGCTGCTCGTGGTCGTGCCATTCCATGCCGCCCGAGAAGGCGACAATCGGGCCGCTCGGGTTGTGCTCGTCCCGACGCTTTGCCGCGCGTGCCGCCAGATAGTCGGCACCGTCGATCATCGAGGCGGTCAGCTTGGACGACACCCTGCTGCCGCGGACGGTCGAGAAGGGCCGTCCGGTCTCGACGCGATACACGTTCCCGGCGTGGTCCCGCATGCAGCGCATCGCCTCGGCGCAATTCTCGAGGGTCTGGCAGAGCAGCTGGGTTTCTTCGAGTTCCACCGCGTAGATCTCCGAGGGGTCGTAGCTGCGCACCAGGTCGCCCAGCTTCTTGGCGGCGTCATCCTCCCGCCCCTCGATGCGCTTGGCCACCATGTGGAAGCTGTTGACGAAACCCCATGCGAGATCGGCGGCGAATTCTTCCATGCGGGTGTCGCGGAACACGTCGAACATCGTCGCCAGCATCTGCTCGACGGCGTGCGCGGCCTGCTCCGGGTCGGGCATGTCCAGCTTCTCGGCTTCGCTGACGATGGAAAGCTTGGCCATCTCGCTCGCCTCGATGAACGCCCCCTGATAGGTCTCGGTGGTGTCCTCGTCGGCGCGGCGCTCGTTGATCGCGCGGCCCATGTCGTTGAAGTTGCTGTACTTGGTCATGATAGCCTCCATGAGTTGAAAATCTCACCTTCTCTCGGTGAGGAATCTCATCCGGCATGCGGCGGTCAGGGCGGTCAGGGACGTTAACCGGGAAGCCGCGGCCCGCAGGGTCGCGGACCCCGGTTAACGCTCGCGCGCGGGGGAGCCGATTTTCTCGTGCCCTGGAGGCGGAGCGAAGCGGAGGCGGAAGGGTGCGTGAAAATTGGGGGGACCGCGCGTCCTTGACGGCCCGCCAACCCCGCATGCCAGACTTCCTCATCACAGAGAGAGAAAATATTATGTTGTGGTGGGCACGCCGGGTCGGACCGAGCACGGGCGGCGGTGATGCGCCGCCAGGCGCAGCGCCGCAAAGGCAGCGCCAGTGAGCCCGGGAGGGCGAGCCAGCTGCCGCCGCCCGCGCGCAGGACGCCCGGCGCCGGCATAGGGATCGTCACCCGCAGGGCGGAGACCCCGCCAGGGGGCTCCGTGAGGCCCGCCAGGGCCGAATAGAGCCCGGTCCCGCCCACAAGGCGGGACGCCCCGCCCTGCCCCTCTACGGCCGTCCCACAGCCAGCACAGCAGGACCAGCAGGATCAGTCCCATTCATACTCGCCACCGTCATCCCCGGCATCGTAATCCGGCATCTCCTGGATTCCCGGGTCGTCTGGATCGCGGTTGGCATCGGGGTCCTCGCCGTGCGGGTCGGTCTGGATATCCGGTTCGGTTGCGAACCGGATATCTTCACCGATCCGGTCAGCAATGTCCGGCTCGACCGCCCTGTCATCGTCTAGCCAGCAGGAACGCGGACACTGGAGCAGTTGGTGACCAAGATGGACGAAGGGCTGGCCGTTCATCAGGATGGGTCGCTCGGCGAGACGCCGGCAGGGTTCATTGCGACGGTTGCGGAAGCCGCACGGCACCGCCAGCGGGGCGAGCGCGACGGCATTGCCGTCGTGGTCGCCGCCGGCGGGTGCCGGCTCGTCGACCCGAGCGACCGGGTCCGGTGCCGCAGGTATCGGCTCGGGCGCGAACGGGTCGCCGTCGAACATGTCGCGCTGGACGGTCATGGTGCCGGACCTTTCAGGTGAGCGCGCGCTGGCGCAAGGCCGCGGTGCGAAGCACCGTGGGCGAGGCGTCCTGCGCGGGCGATGATGAAGCATGCGCGAAGGGCGACGCCCGCAGACGCCGCCCGGTTCGCTGGCCGGTCAGTAGAACTCGGCGCGATCGGCGATGATCTCGCAGCCGTAGCGGTCGTTGCCGTCGCTGTCCTGCCAGCGGGTGTAGTGCAGGCGTCCCTCGATGGCGATGAGGTCGCCCTTCTTGCGGTTGCCGGCGATCGCCTTGGCGAGGCCGTTGAAGCAGGTGACCTTGTGGTATTCGGTCTCCTTGACGGTGAAGCCGTCGTCGCCTTTGTAGGTGTGGCCGTCCTTGTTGAGCTTCGGGCGATCGGTCGCCACGAAGATGGTCGCGACGCTGGTGGCGCGATTGACTTCGCGCAGTTCGGGGGTGCGGGTCAGGCGGCCGACGAGGTTCACGTTGTTCATGGCATTGCCTCCTTGGGTTGGTCGGCGGTCCGTCCGCCGGTGTCACCTGAAGGGCGTCGCGGTTCGGGGCGTCGCACCGGAGGGCGAGCTGGGCCGGCGCGCAGGCGGCGGGCCTGGTCGACCGGAGGGGAACCCCTTTTGCAGGGGTGGTGCGGGCAGCCGCGCGAAGCGCGGCAACACGGCCCTGCCAAAGGGGTTGCGAGGCCCCGGGGCGCGGCGCAGGTGACACGAAACGGCGGATGGGCCGTCGATCAGCCCAAGGTTCCCGCAGGCATTGCCATGGACAAACCTCGTGAACCGCTCATGTCGGTCGCCTGACCCGTACCCCCGAACGACCCGGCGCGAAGGCAGGCGTGCCGCCAGCGTCGCTCGCTGACCGACGTGGTGCCGCTCCGAAGCTCGACAAGGACGGCCGCGCCCGGGCGACGACGCACCGGCAAGGAGACCGGATGCCGCAAGGTCGCCCGACGGCCGACCCTCGCCAGGGCGATCGCCGGCAACCGCATCGGACCTGGGCGTCCTCATCGCCATCGGGGTTAAACGCCTGCCGATACCCGCTGGCAGGACAGCGACGGCTTTACGCGCCGCCCGGCTGCGAGATCATCGCCGATTGTGATGATCTATCCGTCCGGTCAGCGAATCGGGCGGCGTCTGCGGGCGTCGTCCTTCGGGTTGGCGTAACCAACGGTCAGCGTCGATCGGTTACCCGGACGGCGCTTGCCTGGACGGCACGAACGATCTTCTGAAAATACGTCGGGGGGCACCGCCCATAAATGAAGCTGCCGGTCCTCAGGTCGATGACATCATGGCCGCGCCAGTCGAAATCGTTGACGTCGTTGACGACGACGTGGCTTTCGCCGGCGCGCGGCAGGCCCATAGCCTTGGCGACCGGATCGGGTATCCGGTCGCTGCGAGAGGATCGCGCCTCCCCCTTCGTCGTGATGGGTACGACCGCGACGCCTCTGGCATCTGACGCGATTACCAGAACCGGGCGTTCCTTGACGCCCTCGTCACGACCGGCAGCCGCTTCATGGGCAAACAGATAGATGTAGTTGATGACATCGCCGGGTTCAGGCGGCGGTGTCGACGCGCTCACGCTCCCACCGATCGTCGGCGAGTTCGGCTTCTGTCGGGAGCGAGGCTTCAAGACGGGCCGCGAAGTCATCCGGGAATGTCCCTTCGGTATAGACCCGGCGATTGCCGTGGATCGCGCGAAGCGCAGCTTCGGCGCGGTCGAGGTAATCGGCGCTGACGACGGCGGCGAAGCGCCGGTTGCGCTTGGTCAGGATGACCGGCGCGAGCTGGCTCTTGTCGACGTAGACGCCCGGGGTCTTGTGGAAATCGGTGAGATTGACGGTCTCGTCACTGGCGGTAGCAGCCATCAGTGCCTCCTGTGGATCACGCGCATTATACGCGGTATGCGCGGAATAGCCAGAAACGACAACAGGGACCGCTTCGGTGATGAAGCGATCCCCGTCGGGGTGGCGACACGGGCGACGCATCAGCGCCGCCCGATGCCGGTCAGACCGTTTCGTCGACCGGCGCGGTGCTGGCGCCCAGACCGTCGCCGGTGTCATCGCCGGCGCCCGAGGTCGCCACGTCACGGCCATCGGCGGTGAAGGGCAGCGCGGGTTCGCCGTCATCCGCCTTGACGCCCAGCGCGGCACCGACGTCGCGGCGCTTCTGGGCGCGCTGCCACACGACGTTGTACGAGCCGTCGTCTTGGCGGAAGGCCGAGACCTGCAGCGGCGCGGCGAGCGACGGATCGTCGATGCGGCCGTTGAGGAACGCCTCGCCGGTGTTGTTCGAGGTGAGTTCGAAGAACGCCCCGACCTGCACCCACGTCCGGCCCGGGGTAAGCGCGTGGATCTCGTAGCGCGGGGCGCGCGGGTTGGACGACTGGACCGGCTTGAGCGCAATCGTCATCGCGACCGCGAGGGTGGAAATGCGGCCCATGAAAATGCCCGCGTCGTTCTGCTTGATCTGACCGATGTTCATGACGTGTCTCCTGTGATGTCGTGCTGGACCCCATGTCCTCGACACCGATCTTCAATCCTCCTCCCCTCCCCGGCCCTTCGGCCGGGCAGGGCGCGATGAGCGCCCCTCACCGACCGCGTCTTCACGCGGACGGTGGATCGTGCGGGACGCGGACCGGGCCTGATTGGGAGGTTGTCAACTTCAGGAGTTGGTTGGGACGATCGTCAGTACGGGCGGTTCGAACGATCCGAGGGCGAAATGCTTCAAGATCGCCTCATAGGAGCCGAGTTCGCGGGCTTCTTCCTCGCTGATGAGCGTTTTGCCGTCACCGGTCGCGTTGAAGGAGTGTCGTGGCCCTTCGCCGACCCAGATAATGGTTTCAGGGTTGAATGACCCGGCTGATCCGTCGGTCCAGCACACGAAAGGGAGATCGTTGGTGCAGCAGAATTCCCCGATCTCGTCGACATCTCCGATTGTCACATCGTGCGCCCGCATTCGGAGATGCTCGCCGGATTTGATGTCGTCGTCGGAGAGTGCTTCGCCCTCCCACTCAAGAGTGAGGCCCGAGGCATTCGCCAGTTCGATGAGTTTGGGAACTTGGTCGGCGGGCAGATTTCCCCCGATCGTAATTGAGACGGAGACGCGGTCGGCCATGTCGGGACCTCGTGATGAAGTGGACGTGCCGGTCCCGCGAGCGGTGTCATCACCATTCGCCCGGCTATCCATTCATCACCCCCTTCCCTTGAGCGTGGCCCAGGTTCGAACTGCGATATCCTGTGCTTATACGGCGATAAAGCGAAGGAATAGCTAAATTATCGATCCGATACGGTGTTGAATCGGGACTGGAGCCCATGAAGCAAAAAAAGGGCGACGCCGTGTGCCGGCGTCGCCCCGAGTTTCGGCGTGCGGGAGCGAAAGGGGGCGCGCCCGTGCGCCATGCGGTGCCGTGAGGGAGTGCACGGCACCGGGGGTGGATCAGGCGTCCTCGGCGACGCGCTGGCGGCGACCGCGGCCCTTGCCGACCGGCTCCTCGACCGGGGCGGTGGTTTCGCCCAGTCCGGTGTCGGTGGCGGCCGCATCGGGGCCGGGACCGTTGTCGACCGGGCCGCCATCGGCGCCGAACGGCGGCGACAGATCGTCATCCGCCTTGACGCCGAGCGCGGCACCGACGTCGCGGCGCTTCTGCGCGCGCTGCCAGACGACGTTGTACGAGCCGTCGTCCTGGCGGAAGGCCGAGACCTGCAGCGGCGCGGCGAGCGACGGATCGTCGATGCGACCGTTGAGGAACGCCTCGCTGGTGTTGTTCGAGGTGAGTTCGAAGAACGCCCCGACCTGCACCCACGTCCGGCCCGGGGTGAGCGCGTGGATCTCGTAGCGCGGCGCGCGCGGGTTGGACGACTGGACGGGCTTCAGTGCGATCGTCATCGCGACGGCGAGTGTGGAAATGCGGCCCATGAAAATGCCCGCGTCGTTCTGCTTGATCTGACCGATGTTCATCGTAACGTCTCCTGATGTCGTGCTGGACCCGATGTCCTCGACACCGATCTTCAATCCTCCTCCCCTCCCCGGCCCTTCGGCCGGGCAGGGCGCGATGAGCGCCCCTCACCGACCGCGTCTTCACGCGGACGGTGGATCGTGCGGGACGCGGACCGGGCCTGCCGATCATCGGCCGATCTTGTCGGTCAGGGCGGTGCCGATATCGGCGTGTGCCGCGGCGAGCGCGCCGATCGCGCGGCTGACGACGTCGGTCGCCTCGTCGCTCGGATCGATGCACCAGCATTTGCCGGCGTGGCGGATGTCGATCAGCCGGTCGGATTTGTTGTCGATCCCGAAGGTGTAGCCGTGACGCTGGTCTAAGCCGGCGACGGTGACGTCGGTCGTTTTGGCCTTGATCGTGACGACGGGCGCGACCGCGGGGGTCAGCAGCACGGGATCGCGCGGCGTTTGCGCCTGTGGGACCAGCGCGGGTGCGGGCGGCTTGCCGAGCGACGGCATCTTCGGGATCGGCACGAGGCCGTTCACGGCGTCCTGCGCCATGTCGGCCGCCATCGCGGTCGCCATGAAGATGGCGGTGCGCGCCAGATCCTGGGCGATGGCCTCGCGGTGCGGCTCGGTCAGCGTGGGGAGGAGGTGGCAGAGTTTGGTGTCGAGCGCGAAGGCGACGGGCTCGGCGTTTGGATCGATGCACATGATCGTGACCTTTCGGCAAAATGCCCGGACCCCATGTCCAGGATGCCGATCCGGTCCCTCTCTCCTTCCGGCGCAGCCGGTGCCGGCATCGTCGCGAGGCGATGCCGTGCCGTTCAGCGAGGCGGTCGCGGATGTCGCATGAGGCGCTTCCGGGCGGCCGACAGATGATCGATCGAGCGTTGCAGGAAGAAGGCGTGCGCGCTGTCGGATTCGAGTGTCCCCAACCGGCGTTCGAGCGCCGTGATACGGTGGTCGATCGCATCGATCGTCAGCATGATATCGTCGAACGAGAGCGCGACGACGGTCTGCGGATAGGGATAGGGCAGCGCCGGCGCGACGAAGGCGAGGAAATGCGGCTGCACGGGCAGGTGGTGTAGCAGGGCGATCGCGACCGCGCGGCGGATCTGGCAGGCGTCGTGAACGAGTTCCGTCAGTAGCGTGTCCATCGCCATCGGGCGGACAATCCTCAGCGCGCCGGGGTCGAGGGTAACGGCGATCGGATCGGTCGAGGCAAGGCCGATCACGCCTTCCGACAGGATGGCGAGAACGTCTCCTTTCTCGATGCAGGGACCGTCATCGAGACAGGCGTCATGCGCGGCCTCGCTGGTGTCGAAATAATGGACGCGATACATGGGCTGGTCCCTTTCTGCTGGGTCAGGAATATTCCGGGCGACGTGCGGGAAACCGCGTGGGCGGGAGGCCGGAGAAGCTGAAGGCGCGGAAGCGTCCGCCGGTGTAGGCAGCCGAATCCACCGGCGGGCGATGCCGCTGCAGGCGCTCGAGCAGCCGGTTGGCGCGGCGCATCGCCGCGATCGCGGCCTCGTCGTGGTAATGGAGGGCGATCACGCGGACGAAGGTGCCGGTGTCGTACCGTAGGGTAGGCAGGGTGGCGTCTACGAGAGAACACCCCACTGCCCCCCTCCGAACCGGACGTGCAACTTTCACTGCATCCGGCTCTCCGCTCCGGGCACTGTAGAACGAAAGTCCGGCAGCTTCCCTGCATGAAGGAGTTGATGACAGGGCGCGCAAAGCGGCCTCGTCTTCCGGGCCCGTTCGGCGTGAAGCCTCCGGAACACCGGCCCATCCCTCATGCGACGCACGGGGTTGCTGTGGTGAAGATGGAACGGTCCATCGGTGCCGCCACATGCGGAGCATGCTTGGGCGAGCACTCGGTCAGTCAGGTTGGTCCTGCTTAACCGAAGAGCTTCCGTGCGAGGCGTGTTGTCGACCGACGGCCAGAACACCGGCCTACGATCGAGTTCCGCCAGTCGCCAAACCGCGATCCTCCTCTCATCCCTCCCAACGCCGATACGCACTACGTACCTGCCCGGGCCAACCCTGAGGCGCCGGAGCGAAGCCATTAGGCTTGTCCGATGCTTGTGCGCGAGCGTCTTGAACAGACTACCGCGCCAGAGAAACTCGAGCTTGTTGAGTGCGCCTTTCACATCCACGGCCAAGGCATAGTAATTTGCAAAGCCGCGAAGTTCGGCGTTGTAGACCTTGACGATCTCCGCATCATCCATGTGAAGCAGGCCCGGACGGTGCACAGCCCGTCCCAAGTCGAACTGACCATAGCCGTGCCTCTGGCTGAACGATTGCACCTTGTCGCGCGGGACCAGCAACTGAATTTGATCCGTCACCGTCCGCTTGACTGCGACGATGCCCGTCCGTGCCCGTTGTTTGACGAGCCGGTCGGACGCCGTGCGAGTGCGCACGTCGTAGCCAAGGAACCTTGCTCCCTTCCGAGCCTCGCGGATCCCGCTTTTCAACGGGGACGTTCGGAGCTCAAGCTCGCTCGCGAGGAAGCCCTCGATGGCGGCCTTGATCTCTTCGGCCTCGGCCCGGCTGCCGATAACCCCCAGAAGGAAGTCGTCGGCGTACCGGACGTAGCGAAGGCGTCGAAAGTCTGGATCGAACGGGTCCGTCGCGGGTAGCTTGCGCATCGCCGCGAGCGTCTCCTTTATTCGGTCCAGCCATGGTTGGATTTCATCAACCTGCCCTTTGTCACGCAGCGCAGCCACGCGCTTCCGGGCGTACTCGGAACGGCGCTGAAGGTGCCTGTATTCCGCCGATTTGCGACGTTGGGCACCCTTGTCGAAGCCAGCGACGAGCCCTTCCACATAATGGTCAAGCTCGTGCAGGTAGACGTTCGCGAGCAGAGGCGAGACGATGCCTCCTTGCGGCGTGCCACTATAGGTTTCGTGGAAACGCTGCTGCTCCAGATACCCTGCCTTCAGCATCGCACTGATGAGAGCGGTAAACCGCCTATCATCAATGCGACGTTCAAGCAGGCTCAACAATTTCTCGTGAGAGATGTTGTCGAAGTATCCTTCGACATCGACTTCGATCAGCCACTTCACGCCCTTCCATGTCTTGCGGACATGGTCGAGCGCCGTGTGACACGACCGCCCCCGTCGAAAGCCGTGTGACCGATCAGAGAAGATCGGTTCATAGACTTCGTTCAGGATCATCCTGACCACTTCCTGCACCAGTCGGTCGGTTGCAGTCGGGATGCCGAGCGGTCTTGTTTTACCGTTGGTCTTGGGGATGTGGACGCGCCTGACCGGCTGCGGGCGATACGTGCCCGCCGAGAGTTGCGCGATCACCGCATCGATCCGGCTTTCGTCGAGATCGGTTACGGCCTCACGGTCGATGCCGGGGGTCTCTGCCCCACGGTTCTGTTGGATGCGGCCCAAAGCTTCCACCCACAAGGAGCGGGATAGCAGCAGTCGGAACACACCGTTCACACGTTTGCCGGTCAAGGCAATCGTTCCAAGTGATTCCAGCCTTTTCAAGGCGGCACAGGGTTGCATCAGCAGACCTCCGCCCTGGTTCGATGCTGGATCGAAGCTGCCGCACTTCCCCCGCTCGGTTGCGCTTTCGCTCGGGTCACCCCGAACTTATACGGCCGACCGTCCCTCACCGAGGCAAGGGCTGTCCCGGCAATTACGCCGGGTGTTCGGGTAATATTGCGGCTCCGCCGCCATACAGGTCGATAACTCGACCAGCTACAGGCGGTCCCGTAGTTACGCGTGAAAGGAGATAAGCTAACGGTCTTAGGTGGCCTTTTCATCTCTAGTCCTCCGAAGGAGGTCACGCCGACAAGGTTGGCCGGTCAAGTCGATGGTACGGACTTGGCCGCTTCTCGGGTCCGAGCTGGTAGAGTGGACCCGACGCGTCGGTGCGGGGTTTCAGTCGCTTTCCTCGCCGCCAAGGGTTTAGGCCGCGAGAGATTGGGCTTCACGCAGTGTAGCGTTCACCATAACCGTCTTGCCCTGACCCGTTGCTTCAATGCGACTATTCACTTTGGGCCTTTTCCGAGCATGCTATGGTCCCGTTCTCCTTTCGAAGTTTCAGCCCGAGGGCACCGGTAAGCTCGGTGGGCAGATGCCATTGCCAACAAGCATCACGTCATCAGACGCACTCCTTTCTCGCGCCACAACGGCGCACACCATCCCCCTTCCTCGGGGCCGCCCCAGGCACGGTCGATTTCGTAGAAGGCGAGGATGCTGCGCATGGGGTCGGCTCCGGTTGTCACCGGGTCGGATGATCCTCCCGGTTCATAACAGCCGGTCCCCCTTCCCCTTCCTCAGACGTCCGGTGCTTCGTCGGGACGCTGGTGGCGCAGCGCACGCGCGAGCGCCCGCTTGCGGGCGGTCGCCGCGGCGCGCGACGGATAGGCGCCCGAGAGGCGAGAGGGGTGTGACAAGCTGTTGTCGAACACGACCCAGCCCGTTGCGGTATGGGCGACGTGCATCCCGTCGCTGCGCGAGGGGGTGGTCATGACGGGCGCGCCCGCCTGATCGCGGCCTCGGCGATGAGCTGGCCGGCAAGCGTGTTGCGATGCGACGCGATCCGGCTGTCGGGCGCAGCGACGACTTCGGCCGCGCGTGTCAGCAGCGCAGCGAGGTCAATGTCCGACATCGGCGCCGGGTTGGTCGCGGATCGCGCGGGTTCTTCCCCGGCCTTGTCGAGCATCAGCACGAGGATCGAGGGCTTGATCTCTTCGTCGAGCGGTCGACTGTCGGCGACGAACTTGCCGCCACGCGTGATCGCGAACGCGTTGAAGGTGGGTGATACCCCGTTATCGGCGTTGGGGATCGTGGTGCCGCGGTCGTGGAACTGGATGTCGATGAAGCGGGGCGGGCCACCATAAGTGGATTCGAGAAAGCAGAAGGTGACGCGGCGACCCTCGCTGGTCTTCGCCGTGATCGTGAACGCGCCGTCGGGCACGTCGATTGGTTTGTGCGGCACGTCGTTGTAGCCGGCGAAGCCCGCGGCGATCGCGTCGGCGCGCGTCATGACGGGGAGATCGGTGATATCGGGCATGATGAAAGCTCCTTGCTCTGGATCAGGCGGCACGCTTCAGCGCGATCAGGTCGGAAAAGCGGTCTCGCACCGCGCCGGCATTGGGATAGAGATCGGCGAGACCGTGCCGCGAGAGGATCGGTGCGCGGGACGCGGCGATGATGCCGGCCTCCTCGATGGTGGGAATGCGCGGCGGCCAGCCTTTGACGTAGCGCAGGTCGGGCGGCATCGCGGCTTCGAGCCGTCGCCGCTCGGCGGCATCGGCCTTGGCGAGGGAAATCCGGTTCCTCAAATTACCCGGTATGTGACGCGGTGCGACGTCGGCGAGCCAGCGTGCGGGCTGGAACGAGAAGGTTGAGGTCGCCTCGAGGCCGACCAGGTGGAGCAGCGCGGGACGGTTCGCCGGTGCCGAAGCCGATGCCTGGGCGTCGCCGAGCGATTGAAGGACGCAAAAGCGGCACGACAGTCGTGACGATTGGTAGCAGGTGTAGGCGACGTGCAGCGGGATGCCGAGCGTATCGTGCGCGGCGAAGACCTGCGGCGTCGTCCAGTGTGCGATCGGGTTCCACAGCATCATCGCGGTCCCGTGGGGATTGCCGGCGGCGGCGTAGCGGGTGTCCGCTTTCCATTCGGGGGTGCTCGCTCGCGCGATGCTCTCGTCGCGGCGCAGCCCCAGCACGTTGATGACAATCTGACCGCGCAGCAGCCGCGCCAGATGCGGCCCGATCACATGGGCCTTCATCTCCGACGTGCAAAAGCGCAGCGCGGAGGATGACCAGGGGCCGATCAGATTGTAGGTTTCGAGCGCCTCGTAGCGCGCCTTGCCGTTGGCGAAGCGCGTGGCCCAGCGGTCGAACAGGTCCCCGGCGCTGCGCCGGACGATCGTCAGCGGCACGCCGGCGCGGGTCGCGAGATCCTCGACCGTGGCGGGCGTTTCGTCCCACTCGGCGCGGCCGAGATCGGCGTGGATGGCGATGCGGCGTTCGCGCGGGTGGCCGAGCGCATCGAGGATCAGATTGACCGCGAACATCGCGGCCGAGCTGTCCTTGCCGCCCGAGAGGTTGAAGACGATCCACGCGCCGCGTTCGACCGCGTCGAGGATGGCGGGCGGCAGGGCGATGGCCGGAAGGCCGGCGACCAGGCCGCGTCCGATGTCGATGAACATGGGCCGTCAGGCCGCGAGCGGTGCCGGCAGCGCCAGCCACTCGGGTTCGTCGCTGGCGATGACCGGGTCGTGCGCGCGCGCCTCGGCTTCCGAGAACACGGTTGCGCTGGCGAGCGCCCCGAAGCCGTCGTCAGTGTTCCAGAAGGCAGCGTGTCCATCCTGATCGCGGGAGGCGAGAACGAAGCCGTATCGACCCTTATGGGCATCCGTGGCGGTATCGAGCGTGATGTTGCGCGCGGCGCGATCGAGGATGTTCTGGGTGCTGTGGAATGTCAGCCCCGCCTCGGTGATGAGGACGCAGCCGCCCCCGAACTCGCCGGGGCGCATCCTGTCGCAGTCGGAGATCCATGCGAACCCGCAGGGAAGCGCGGACTTGCAGACGATCCGGATCAGGCCGGCGACCGGCTCGATGCCGAATTGATCGCCCCAGAAGGTGGCGCGGCAATTGCCCGCGTCGTCCGGCTCGGTGATGTCGATCCGGCAGTCGAGGTACGGGAAAATCCAGTCATCGAACAGCGCTAGGAAGTTTTCGAACCGGCTCGCACCCTTGGGCGGGAACAGGCTGTGGAAGCGCGTGCCGAGGCTGTCATAGCCGAGCGCGAGATCGGCGTCGTCACCGTTGCTGTCGAGGATATCTACCGCCTGTTCGGCGGCGCGCAGCATGGCCGCTTCCTCGATCGTTACCGTCAGGGTGAACGCGGCCTTGGTGTAGGTATTCGCCATGGGATTGCTCCGAAATGGTGGGAAAATGGTGGCACGCGGTCGCGCTCAGGCGTCTGCGGCCTCGCCGAGACGCGCCAGCGCGGCCGCGGCCTCGGCGGGGTAAGCCTGGGTGAGATTGCCGTACAGGAACGCAAAATCCGGGATCGGGAAAACACCGTTCGGCCCGGGCCGGGTAATCAGCAGCGCGCTGATGACGGCATCGGCCGGATCGGCATGGACGATGGTAGGCGTCCCGCCGTTATACTCGACCGGCGCGGTGAAGCCCGCCTCGCGCCAGGTGGCGAGCCCCTCCTCGACGCGCGTCGCATAGTCGGCGACGGCCTCGTCGAGCTCGTTCTCGATGTGGAGGACGAGTTCGACATAGCGTCCGAAGTCGTGGGCGTTGGAGAGACCGGCGAGGCGGCATCCCGGGGGTGGCGGGCCGTAGCGTGCGATCAGCGCGGACTTGTAGACCGCGATTTCGAGGCGGTTGAGGCTGTCGAAGTCGGGCGACTGCCCGAGTTGCGCGCAGTCTTCCTCGGCGGGACCGGCACCGAGATCGATGAAATAAGGCATGGGGCTCTCCGTCGATCGTCATTGATCGACGCGCCCCATCCCCCTCCCCTTTCTTGTCGGGTGTTCAGTCGCCGAAGAAGCGGCGTTTGATGGCGATCTGCGCCTCGCCATCGGACTGGCCGAGGGTCATCAGCCGGTCGGTCTCGAGCGTGATCGCGAGATCGGAGGGAAGATCGGCCCAGCGCGACGCGATCGTGACGGCCGCGGCCGCTGTGGTCAGCTCGCCGGGGTGTGCGCCATGCCATGCGACGGTTTCGTCCTCGCCCTCGAGATGGGGGTGCGGGCGCAGGACCTGCACGAAGAACGTGGCGAGCGGGCGATCCCATCCGATGCTGACGCTGGTGCCGGGTTCGATGCCGGGAAACTGGTGGCGGCTCATGGCGGTCCTCTCAACGTCAGTGCAGCGAGATCCATTCGGCGTGCCAGGGGCGCGGGTGCGGGTAGAAACGAAGAACGCCGGGAACATCGGTTTCGCCGCTGGCGATGCGTTCTTCCAGCCAGAGGATGTAGAGCGCGGCATCGGCGAGATCGCCGGCGAGCAGATCGTCGAGCATCGCGGCCTCGCGTGACGTCTGTTCGTCGATCGCGGACCAGTCCAGCGCGTCTAGGAAACGGTCGCGTCGATCGGTGTAACGCGCGATGCGGGCAGCGTCGGCCCGGACGCTGGCGATGGCGAGATGGATATCCACGGGCGGTGCTCCTTCCGGCATGTCGGTGACATGCCGCCCGCTCCCGCTTCCCTCATGTGCGCGCCTTTCGGCGCGGGGCCGATGCCAAACCCCGGATGATCCGCTATGGCGGATTCGGGAGATCGCGATGAAGATGATGATGATCCTGCTCGGCCTGGCGATGGCGGCGGCGACGCCGGCACCGGCACAGGTCAATCCGCAGGTCGATCCGACCGTCATGACGGGCTGGGCCGGTGGAGCTGCCGCGCAGCAGCGGCTGCGTCAGCGTCAGGGCCTGGCGGGAAAGCGAACAGCGCGTCGGTGCAGTTATTACGCGCGTGATCCGAAGCTGCGCTGTCCGTCCAAACGACCCGCAAGACGTTCCTATCGGTACTGACCTGACAGTTGTTCGCGGATTGCCTCGCTGCGGCGCGGATAGGCAAGCCGGGGCAGATCGCGCGCGGTGCGGCGCGCGTCGCGCGTCAGTTCGAAGCAATAGGTGAACAGCGGGCTTTGCCGATGCGCCTGAAGCAGGTCGTCGGCGCGGAGCCGCGTCAGCCAGTCGGCGGTGTGTTCGTTTGTCTCCGGCCTCGGCGCACCGAGCCGGACCAGCTGATCGATCGCCCCGGCGTGGCCGGATTCGAGGTTGCGGATCTTCGACAGCGTTCGCTCCGAGATCGTCTCCCCGGCGATGCGCAGCACTGTCCGCGGCCTCGTGCGACCGCGATAGGCGCCCGACAATGCGGCATAGACGACGCCGCAATGGCCGAAGGCGGGGTCGGAGAAGCTGACGACGGCGTCGATCCCGGGCTTGGCGAGACGCAGGAGGCGGAAGGCGCGCGACGTGAAGAAACTCTCGCCGTTGGCGGCGACCGAGGGCAGGCAGATAAGCCGCTGCAGCACGCAGCCGCGAGCGGGATCGGCATAGCCGGTGTGCCGGGTGATGACCGCGCCGGTCGCCGGCACGCCAAACACGATGAGACCGACCAGCGCGGATCTGCCCGCGTCGCCGGGACCGAACAGTCCGCAGGCGAGCTGGGCGGCGGGATAGCGCGGGAGGTAATGATGGTCGGTGAGGAATGCGCGCGCGGTATCGTGGGCGACGACATCGACGGCATAGCGGCGCGGGTCGATGACGCTGTCCCCGGCAACGAACAGGCTGCGCCGGTCGCGCCAGCGCTGGGAGCGGTCGGTGAGCATGGTGATCTCCGTCATGCCGCGTCGGCGTAGATCTCGGCCGCCCAGGTCTCGATCCACCCTGTGGTGATCTCATCGTGATCGAGGTCGCCGCTTTCGATCAGGGCGCGGACTTCGGCGCGGGCCTGCGCGATCGCGCTTTCCCAGGGGTCGGCGGTTGGCGGTGGTGGAGCAGATGCCGCGGGCACGGGCAGGTGTCGCGCTGTGTCGAGCGTTCGCGCGCATTGCGTGCGATACCAATGTTCCATGAAGTCGGCGGCGAGCGCATCGGTCTTGGCGATGCGATGCCTGAGCGCGTGCTGCCGCACACCGATGCCCCATCCCTGGCTGTCGATCGAAGCGATCCAGCGGGCGAACGGGGTGAGGTATGGGAGCGCGGCGCCTTTCACCCCGAAGAGGTGCGCCTTGACGCCGATCGGCAGGATGCGCGTCAGGCGTTCGACGACGGCGATCAGCCCTTCGGGACCGTGGATCGGTCGCCGGCACATGCTGCCGATTCCGACCACGGTGCCGGGCAGGATCTGACCGCCGATCGCTTCGAGCGAACGGACATAGTCGTCGGGCACGCGGCCCTGCAGCACGGGCATCAGCCGGTCGCGGATGCCGAGGTCGCCGGCGCGGGCGAAGCATTCGCGGTTGGTGGCGGTGGTGCGCGCGATGCGGTCGAGCACCTCCTCGCGGTCGTGGGCGACGCCTTCTTCACAGCAGTAATCGGCCGACGAGATGCGCCGGAACGGCCATGACGCGGCGAGTGCCATGTAATCGGCGATGCTCCAGGGAAGTCCGCGATAGCGGACCATCATGGTGTAACCGGCGGAATCTAGGTCGACACTGGCGAGCGGTGCCGCATTGGCAAGCGTGCCGGTGCGCCATCCCGACCACTCGCGCCAGCCATCGGCCTTGCGCCAGCGTGACAGACAATTGGCCGAGATCAGCACCGGCGCTTGCAGCATGACCGCGCGCTGAAGGATAGGCCCGTTTGCGAGATGCGGCAGGCCGAGGATGATTTGTATCGCCATCGTCTAGCTGCCAGCTAGCGGATAGCTGGCGGTCATCCTGACAGCAGACATCACATATCCTCGTGCAGCATGAGCGTGAGAACGCGGCGCGTGATGCTGGCGTCGGCGGGGTCTTCCGATCCCCATTCCAGCGCCACGTCATAATAATCGATACGGAAGTGTATCGTCTCCCCCGACACTTCGAACTGGCCGCGATCTCGCTCGGGGCAGTCGGCCGGGAAAGTGTAGCGGCGCAGCGCCTGCAGGACATGCGCCTGAGCAACGGCTTCCGAGGCAAGTGTACCGTTCGACAGCGCGGCGAGGCACGCGCGCGTCATGACGATCTTCGCGGTGCGGTCGAACCCCTGGCGGCAACGGTCGTTGAGCCGGGCCACGGCTTCGAGGCGCGTTTCGGTGGCGGTCGAAATCATGTGATGATCCTCCGTTTGGTCGATAGCGATGGTGGCGGGGACTTCAGGCGGCGAGCGCGTCGCTTCGTCCCCGGCCTCGTTCGGGAAAGGCCGCATGGAAGCGGTCGAGCCAGTCGCCCATCGTCGGGCGCTCGCCGAGCGGGATGACGGCCGCGACATCCTGGAACCGGATGAGGTCGAGCGGCGCATCGCGGATGATCCGGTCGATCTCGTCAGCCGGCAGGAGGTGCTCGTCGCGGATGAAGGCGGTCATCGATCCCGGGCGCGCGCGGGTCGATCTGCGCCACAGGCCCTCGACCGTGTGCAGTCGCGGGGCGGCGCGTGCCTCGACCAGCACGATGAGTCGCAGGCACCATTGCGGGAGGCCGCGGATTTCGCTCGGATGGTTGGCGATGCACAGCCAGCACGCCGATTTGGGTGGCACCGGCAGACCCTCGGCCTGGATGCGGGCGACGCAGTCGGGCCGGTCCCATCGCCATTCGCGCAAGGGGTACTCGCAGTCGTACAGCGGATCGTCGATCGACAGCGCATGGTTGGCGCGCGCGGTGTCGCGCGGTCCGGCGTCATAGCCGATCAGGCGAACGACGCGCTGCCCGCGCGCCCAAGCGTCGACCGCTGGTTGCCAGGTCGACAGGAATTTGTCCTGCGGCGCCTTCTTGTATTTGAGACTGCATTAGGTCTGGGTCGACCTGTCTTATTGGCCTCCCAGAGCCCGCATTCCCACCACTCTCAATCCCCCTCCCCTTCCAAGACGCCCGATTAGGGCGGGACCGGCTCAGACAGTGGAGGGATCGTGCGGTTCAGCGCTGGTGCGGATTGGGACGGGTCGGCGTAGCCGATCGAGTTCCTGCACGAGTTGCGCGTTGCGTCGTTCGAGCCGTTCCGCGCGCTGCTCGGCTTCGACGGCGCGCTTCAGCAGGCTGGCGTTATGTGTCGCGAGTGCGACGTTGCGGGCTTCCGCATCGAGAAGAGCCGTGCGTGTGCGATCCGTTTGGCCTGCGATCCGTTCTGGGTCTTTTGCACGCTGCGCCTGAAGTCCGCGCAGAGTGGCAAGAACGCCGGCATGGTGGGTATAGATGATATTGCGGCCGACCCTAGCAGCTCGTGCGAGCGCGGCTACCGTCGGCGCAGTGGATGGGTCATTGGCGAAGGCGCCAAGAGCTTCGCGCAGACGAGCATCGGTCTTCGCCCAGCGACGGGCTTGCGGAGTGGATACGTCAGGTTCGGACGCCATCGGCATTTCCTTCGTCGAGCTGGTCGAGGATGCAACGCGATTCCTGGATGCGGGCTTCGGCAAGCGCGCGGCTCTCGGCGTCGAGATCATCCCGCTCGGTCAGCATGGTGTTACGTTCGAGGCGCGCTTCCCAGACGTGTCTATGCCGGTCGGTCACGGCGAAGTTGGCGCAGGTCCGGCAAGTGCTTTGGGTGCGAAGGACCGGGTTCGGCTCGCACTCGCCGCCAAGGCAAGCGGAGGTTTCGCGGCGGTACAGGCAGTAGCCCCAGTCGCAGACGCCAAGGCGCATATCCGTTTCGGCCAGGATCTCGGTGATATAGCCATCGACGTCGCCCGATCGCGTTCGCCCGCGGAACGGTGATCGTTCGGAGAGCACGATGCCCGCCTTGCCGGCAACATGCGGAGCCAGGAGCAGGTCTTCAAGCGCCTTGCGGGTTTCTCCCGCAGTGTGGTCGTCGATCAGCTCGGCAAGCTCGAAGTCGGTGCCGACATAGGCTCGGTCGGTCATCGCGCGGTGAACGTGGCCGAGGTGGTGTTGCAACGCCGTTAGGCCGGTACGATCACGCCGACCGATGAATCGCGAGAACGTCTTGCGCCCCTGATAAGTGGTCAGGTGCCAGGTGCCCCCTTGGTAGTCCGGCAAGGTGAGGAATGGCGCAAACCGCTCGTTCAAGCGAATGTTGACCATGGGTGGCCGCAGCCGCGCAATGGGCATCGACGTCGGCAGTGGCGATCGCCCCCTGCCGAGTTGGTGAAGCCAAAGATCCTTCTCGCCGCTGAGTTCGCGAAGCGGAGCTGAGAGACGTTCGAGGATGTGAATCGCCCGCTGAACCGGCTCAGGTGCGAGCCATCGGTGGACATGGCCGTGCTCCGTCAGGGACGTCTTCGTGATCGTGCCGACAAGATAGACGTGCTCCTCTCCGTTGTCGTCGGCCGCGTGGCGTTCGAGGCAGCCCTCTTCGAGCCTCAGGATCTCTGAAGCTCGCGCGCCAACAAGGTAGGCGATGACGACGAAACAGGCATCGCCAAGCCGGTCAAGCATGAACGCCAGGCGGCGCAGCGGCCATTCGGGATGTGCATACCCAATGGCGCAGGGGCACGATTCGTCCAGCATGGCACGTCTGATATGCCAGTGCAGGCTCCGACCCTGGTGGTGCGGTCGGAGGCGTGCGTAGAGATCTTCGAGATGGTCGCGCAATGCGAGTATCTGGTCCGCCGTTTCGCCGAGCAGCTCGATAGCCGCGCTGACCAGCGGTACGGCGATCTCGTCGGGGGTGTGAGGATGGCTGCCATGTGGTTTCCAGTGGCGCTTCCCGACTGAAGCGGCGCGGGGTGGCGGCGCAGGCGGTGCGTCTTCCAGCTTTTCGCGCTGCATGTGGAAGGTGCGGATCGTGCCCAAATGGCCTTCGGCGGTGCTGAGCGAAAGCAACGCTCCGCTCCTGCCGCGACGAGCGCGGAGCATCGCTACGAACCGATCAACTGTGTCTTCATCAAGATCCTTGAAGCGTGGGACATTCTCGACCGCCATCCATCGAACGAGGAAGCGGATGTGACTAAAGTGGCCTCGGATTGTGTTCTTTCGAAGTGGCATCCGGCCTTCAGGTGGATCGTGCAGCAGCGAGAGCAGGAACAGTTCCGCCGCGCGCCGAAGCCGCGTCCACTGATCGTCGCTGAACCGGCGTCCATCCGGCATTTCGAAGTGCCAGTTAAACGTCATCGTGGCGGACACGCCTTCGTTTCCAACCGATGGCGGCAGGATCTGGACAAGCGAAGATGACGGGACGGAGGCCATAATGCTATTCCAGATCCGGCAGCGGCGGCAGAACGGGAATGAGCCGTTCCGCGTCCGGCATCATCTCGGGCGGGAATGCCGAAAGTAGGTCTTGCGTCAACACCTGAAGACTTGGCGCGTAGAAGAGCCCGAACCGGATTGGATCGATACGCTCGCGCGCTGATTCAAGATGCCGGATGGTCTGGACAATCCGTGCGAGATGATCTGGGTTGATCGGGACAATCAAGCCTGGACAGTTTAGGCAGCCACCCAGTTTCGGGCACACGAGGCCGGGGCGCGCGTGCCCACTGTCGGTCGGACGAAGACAGTCGTGGCCAAACAGCACCGTCACCGGCGCACCGGTACTTGGCTCTTTATCTTTTGGGCGATCCAAGCCTGACTCGCCGCGCACCCATGCGATCATCAGCGACTGGAGCCGTGCGATCGTATCGCGTTCGAGGCGGCGAACGGCCTCGCCGTCGACGTAGATGTCTGTGGTAGCAACACTAACATGGTTGAGGACCGCCTTGGCCGCCATGATATCGCCCTGAGACGCAGTATAGTGGGCGCTCGCCATGCTGCTGCGGAACAGCTTAGGCGAGAAGTCGGGAAGCAACGGTCGGCGTTTGTCGGGATGAGCTTCGTTCCAGGAGGCGATGGCGGCGTTCTGGCGCTCGTAGAACCGCAACATTGCCCATCGCAACGTGGCCTGCGCGATCTGGCCGGCGTTATGCTCGCGTTCGTTGCGGCCGGTCGTCATGAGGAAGCGGTGCACGAACAGCCGGTCGCGCTGAGACGGCCCCACATGCGGCAGGAGGGGCGCCGTCAGCGCAAGAAGCTTCTCTATTAGACGAGGCGCTGCATAGGGGCGGCGATTGTCGAATGAGCGCCGCTGCATGCGCTTCACCTTACCGCCGGCGCGGGGTTTGGTCCATTCGACCATGACGCGATGCCGTTCGAGCGGATGGGCTACAAGGCAGTCCCGCTTGATCTGACGCAGTGGCCCGGCATTGGCCGCCGTCTGAATCAGCAGCGCGATGTAGAACGCCGTTAGAGCATCGGTCGTGATATGCAGATAGCCCTCGATCGACGCGATCCGGTGTGCTTTCGGCAGTCCCTTCGGATTGAAGCCTAGGCGCCGCATACCAATGCCGCCCGGAGACAGACCATCATTGGCCCGGTGAAGCCGCCATATCCATCGGTCCAATCCTTCTCCGCGCCACGAAGGTCGTGGCGGCAACTCGGGCAGGGCTATGACGGCTTGGCCATACTGGAACTTGTCCCAAGCCGCATCGATTGCCGCATAGCAGGCAGCCAGCACCGACCGCATCTGGGCGGGCGTTAACCGCTTCTGTGGCAGTCGCTGGCTGCCAGCGAGCGGGATGGCATTGTTCGGCACCGAGAGGTTGGGTGCGAACAGGCCCGGATTGTCCGCGATCGCGCGATTTAGGATCGGTCTGACCATACCGAGCTGGCCCGCTTGCGACTTTACGCCGCGCCTGCGTCCATTGGCGGGCTTCGCCAGCCACGTGATGAATCGGCGGATCGTTGCCGTATCGAGGTCGGCCGCGCACCCGACCTGCGCGTCTTCACCCAGGAACCCCCCGAACACGCGCAGCGCGAACCAGCGAGAAGTACGGGTGGCGGCGCTGGATGCCACGTCATGATCGCGGAAGGCTTGGGCGATAGCTGCGCTGATGTCGTCCGGCATTCCGAACAGCGCTGGATCGAAGCGCTGGACGATCTCGCCCCATTCGTCGCGGAACTGGACGTCCGCGACATCCGCCGGATGGTCTGCCGGCACTGGATCGAGCCGCAGCGTCCGATCGAGGCGGCTCCTAGCCATCGGCGGGGATCAGCTCGCCATAGAGATAGGCAAGGCTCTCGCTTAGGTCGCGCTCGTGGAGCTCGACGCAGCGCAAATAGATCGCCGTGGTCGCGATCGAGGCGTGGCCGAGCAGCACCTGCACGACCTTGAGCGGGTTTAGATCGGGATTAGTGCGGACCTGCACCTGAAGGCGGGCGAGCATTGCCATTGCAAAGGTATGGCGCAGCCAGTGCAACGTGCCGTGAAGCCCTGAGGCCGCGAACGCTTCCGCGAACTGCGCCGTTAGGAGCGTG
Source organism: Sphingomonas pollutisoli (assembly GCF_029167165.1). Classification (NCBI taxonomy): domain Bacteria; kingdom Pseudomonadati; phylum Pseudomonadota; class Alphaproteobacteria; order Sphingomonadales; family Sphingomonadaceae; genus Sphingomonas; species Sphingomonas pollutisoli. The sequence goes on along the minus strand of NZ_JARFNJ010000013.1, from coordinate 18,139 downwards.
CGAGTCATGGCACGGCCATGTTGGTTCAGCAGGAGATTGGATGGTGCGCGGTAGCCCCGGTTGGCACGGCGAGCGCGGCGAACGATCCGGGCACGATCCTCGCCGATATACCAATGGGTATGATCCAGCAGCCGAAGCGGCGGATAAACCGTCCTTGGCCGGTCGCCTTTGGTGATATGCAGCGGCACGCCGACCAGCGGGTCGCTGGCGAGGCCGAGCGGCCAGCTATCGGGGATCTGGTCCACGGCGAGCGCGCAAAGCTCTTTGCGGCGCAGGCCCGCTCCGAGCGCCCATTGCGCAGCAAGGCGCGCTGTGGGCCTGAGATGCGCAAACAGCCCGGCCAGCTCGGCGGCGCGCAGTGGCCGCGGCAGCCTTTCGGGCCGCGAGACGATTAGTGCGTTAACCTGGCGCCGCTGCAATCCGGGACGATAGGCACCCTCGAGCATCAGCGTCATCTTCTCAGTCAATCGGAACGGGCAATGGTCGATCAGTCCCCGAGCGAGCGCCCAACCGTAGAAGCGGCAGACAGTGGAGACGCGCGCGTTGATCGTGGTCCGGGCATAAGGTCGCCCGGTATGCGTGCTAGGTTGTTCCAGCATCCGGTTGCGATAGGCGGCGATCACACGCTCGTCCGCCTCGCGCCATTCGATCCCAGATTGCTCGAGCGCGTCGAACCAGTCGTGTAGATGCTCACCGTAAGTCCGCGCGGTTTCCGATGCCTGCGCGCGCCCACTGAGTTCGGCATGCTCTATGAGCCAGACGAAGGCCGGCTCGATGATTGCCATTTCCGCGTCGAACAGGATTGGGAAGCCGCCAGGAATGTCCGGCTCACCCGCCAAAGCCCGAATGATCGATACCATATTGTTGGATCCCCTTGCGCTGGGGTGACGGCGAACAATACCGCCATTTGGGCGCTAGCCGGCAAAGAGTTCGGCGGATCGGTCGCCGTTCGGGTCGTATCGCTGCTACGCAGGCCATTCCACCCAACTTATCGATGGAGGTAGCAAACGAGCAGACCCACTACGGTGCAGGCTCCGTAACTGGCCGGCGACAGGTTCGACCAAAATATGCCGTTTAGCCATGTCGCCGGGAACGTCCGGATCTGCCAGAAGCCGCCGTCCAATGACGGATTTTCCAGCGCCCGAGGAATGGCCGACATTGGGGACATTCCTGCCAGTCAGCTTTCAGGATTGGAATGGTCGAAAGCCGCCGGTACGTGGTGTCACAACCGTTCGGTTCTGACACTTGAAACAGCAGCTGCCCTAGCGCGGACTGAGCTATGAAGCACCAGGTCCAAACCGGTTCAGAGGCACCTTGAGAAACGCCGTCCCACACTTGTCCGCATCCGGCAGCCGGCCGCCACGTATATTCACCTGAAGCGCGGCGAGCATCAGGTCGGGTAGTGGGAGCGATGCGTCGCGTTTCTCGCGGGTCGCGACGAACTCGGCTTCGTCGATGCCATCGTGAACATGGATGTTGTCGCGACGCTGATCGGCGACGGTCGAGCGACCAAGTACATCCCTGCCATCCTTGCCATAGTCATGCCCAACATAGGTTGCGGTTTCGGGTGGCAGATCGAGGATGGCGCGGATCGAGCACCACAGCGAATGAGCATCACCACCCGGGAAGTCCGCTCGGCTTGTGCCACTATCGGGAACCATCAGCGTATCGTGAACGAACGCGGCGTCACCGACGACATAAGTGATTGAGGCAAGCGTATGGCCCGGGGACAGCATGGCCTGAGCGTCTAGTGTACCGATCTGGAAACGCTCGCCATCGGCAAACAACCGGTCCCACTGGCTGCCGTCGACGGCGAGATCGGGCAGGCAGTAGATGTCCCGCCACAGCTTCTGCACTTCCACGACCTTGTTGCCGATCGCGGTTTTGCCACCGGTCTTGCCGGCGAGGTACGGAACGGCTGAAAAATGATCGGCGTGTGGGTGGGTGTCGAGCACCCATTCGATGGTCAGCCCCCTCTCGCGCACATAGTCGAGGATAAGATCGGCGTTGCGGGTCGCGGTCGCACCAGCGCGCGGGTCAAAATCCAGGACTGGATCGATGATCGCGGCCGTCTTAGTAGTGTCGTCGACGACAACATATTGGAAGCTACCAGTGCGTTCGTCATGGAGCGACGCAACGGTCATACCATCGTGCTTATACTCTATCATGTTTTCGTCCTCTCGCTCCGTTAGCTTTCTGCCCGCGCCCGCGCGAACAACCGTTCGAAATCAGCCGCTTCGATCGCGCCCATCACCAGCATGCGTCCGGCAAGAAAGCCCGGGGTGCCGGCCAAGCCGATCGAGTAGGCCTCTTGGCCGTTCGCACGCAGTCGCGCTGCGACGGCCTGTGCATGCGAAGCAAGCCAAGTCGTCGCGCGCAGCCAGTCCCCGTCAGTGCCGGTGACGACGTCTCGCAGCATGTCGTCGTCGATCATACGACTATCGGTCATCAGTCGGCGATGAACGGCCGGGTAGATGCCCTGTTCGGCGCATCCGAGCGCAACGCTCGCGGCACGTTCAGACGGTGGACCAAAGATCGGCCAGTCCTTGTAGATGACCCGAACCTTGCCATCGCGTTCCACCGCCTCCTCCAAAGCGTGAAAGGCATGACGGCAGGCCGGGCAGCGGTAATCGGTGAAAACGGCAAGCCGCAACGTCGCGTCGGCAGGACCGTGCTCAGGCGAACTGCCTCCTGTCAGGATCAGGTCGGCGGTCGGACCAACGTCACGCCCAATCGGGGCGGTGCGCCGCAGCACCTGTCCGACCGCCCAGCCCCCCACGACTACAGCGCCGAGCCCGACCGCCTGCCTCCGACTGAGTGGCCCCGGCACGCTCAACGCCCTCCGGGCTTGCTGCGCGCCGTGGCGACGAGGCGGCGGAGCGCCGGCAGATCGACCGCGCCGGCCACGACCTGCGAGCCGACGATCAGCGCCGGCGTCCCATTGAACCCGATCGCTTCGGCAATCGCATTGGTGCGTGCGAGCAGCGCATCGATTTCCGCGCCACGCGTCTTCAGGTCACGTTGCAGACGCGGCCAATCCACCTTGGCTTTCACAGCAGCTGCCCTGATACCGGCGCTGTCGAGCCGCGCCGGTGAGGCAAGCAGCGCTCCATGGAAGGCGGCATGCCTGCCCTGCCACTGGCTCGCCACGGCCGCCCGGGACGCCTCACGGGAGGCGGGTCCGAATATTGGCCAATCCCGATACACGATCCGGACCTTCGGGTCGGAGCGAAGCAGCGCGTTCAGCACCGGCTCCATGCGACGGCAATAGGGGCAGTTGTAGTCGAAGAACTCGACAACGGTGACGTCATAGGCGGTGCCGGCCCGCTTGGGGGCTATGGGATCGTCGACGACTGCCTTGCGCGACAAATCAGGCTGCTGCTGCCCGACCGCAGGTGTCATCGGCACGGCGAAAGCAAGCGCGGCTAGAACGCCGCGAAAGAGAAGGTTGCGGCGGTTCATCGGTGTTTCCTTGCCTTATCAATTCCATCGGCGAGCGCGGCGCGCGACAACTCTCCGAGCTGGAGCTGCACGATCGTTCCATTCGCGGCGACGAAGGCGGTTGCGGGGTAGCCGGCGACTTCAAAGGCTCGGGAAAGCCTACGGTCGGGATCAAGCGCGACGTTGCCGGCACCGATGCCTTCGCGGGTAAGGAACTGGGTAACGGTCGCCGGCGCCTCACCCTGATCGGCGAGCAGAATCGGAACCTCTCCACGGCGCGACGCAGCAGCATCGAGCATTGGCAGCTCGCGCCGGCATGGGCCGCACCATGTCGCCCACAGATTGACCACGAAGGGACAACCCCGGAAACGATCAAGCGGGAGCGGAGCGCCGGATGGCGTCGTTAGGGCGAGATGATAGGGAAAGGGGCCGTAGGTCACGGGCGGGATCAGCGCCTGAAGCGTGAACCAGAGGCCGCCAGCTACGGCAAGCGCTGCCCAGCCTATCGCCAGAGCGCGCGTTCGGCCGAGCCGGAACGCCAGCGTTACCGCAGCGCCGGCGAGGCCGGCGACGGCCGAGAAGCCTCCCTGCCATATAGCTAGGATGGAAAGTGGAGCATCGGCGTAGCTCGCCCAATGCGTCGCGACATAGCCGATCCGGGCCGTCACCAGCCCGACGACAATAGCACTGGTCGCGACCATCGACACTCGCGGGAAGCGGAACCGTCCCGCCAGCGCCGTCAAACCGAGGAACACGGCGACGCACAGAACCGCCAATCCGCGATCGACCGCCATCATCAGCGGCCCGATGGCAATAGCGCTGCCCATCACAGAAACGCGCCTGCGCTCTTCCAGAGCATATAGGCTGCGACCACGAATATCAGCATTGCGAAAACCGTGGTGAGCGTACTGCCCGTGCCCAGACGCTTAGCGATCCGCGTGCCGATCAACCCGCCGATAACTCCACCGCCGATGAAGGCGAAGGCGAGCGGCCAATCCACAAGCCCGGAGAACGCGTAGTTGGCAGCGGTCGTTAGCCCGAACGCGGTGACGGCGATCAGCGACGTGCCGACGGCGTTGAGGATCGGCATGCCCGTCGATCCAATCAGTCCGGGAACGATCAGGAAGCCACCACCGATGCCAAAGAAGCCTGAAAACAGTCCGGTGCCGAGGCCATAACCCAGCACCTTGGGCGCCTTCTCCCGGTTGCATTCTGCACCGGGATTACCAGCGTCACCCCGCCCGCGCAGCATCACAACGCCGACGACGATCATGACGAGCGCGAACAGAAAGAGGAGCTTGCCGCCATCGACGGCCTTGCCCGCGGTGGATCCGAGTAGCGCACCGATGACGCCGGCAGTCGCATACATGCCGCCGCACCGCCATTTGACGGTATGTGCCTTGGCATGACCGATCAGACCGGTCGCGGCATTGGCCGCCACGGCAAACGCGCTCGTACCAATGGCGAGGTGCGCGTCGGGAACGCGCACCAGATACACCATGAGCGGCACGGCGAGGATCGAGCCACCGCCACCAACGAGCCCGAGGGTGAATCCGACCAGGCTGCCGGACAAGGCGCCAAGCAGATACTGGATTGGTTCGAGGATCATGCCGCCTTGCCGATCTCGTGTGGAGCGGCCATCCACTCGCGGCCTTTCAGCATGCCCTGCCAGTAGATCGGTGGCAGCATCCGCTCTTTCAGGAACCAGGCGGCGCGGGTCGGGCGCGTTCCGTCCAACAGCCATGACGGGAAGCTGGGCAGCAGCTTTCCGCCATAGCCGAACTCGGCGAGGACGATCTTACCGCGTTCGACCGTGAGCGGGCATGAGCCGTAACCATTATAGTCGGCAACGGGGGGTCTGCCGTCGAGCGCGGCCAGCGCGTTGACCGCGACCACGGGCGCCTGGACGCGAGCAGCAGCGGCGGTCTTGGCATTGCTGGTGCCAGCGGCATCGCCAAGGCCAAAGATGTTTTCAAATCGCTTGTGCCGCAGCGTAGTCTCGTCGACCTCGACGAAGCCGCTCGCAGCCGCAAGCGGGCTATTTGCGACGACCGCATGTGACACCTGAGGTGGCACGACATGGAGCATATCGAACTCACGTTCGATCCGCTCGGAGACGCCGTCCTGCTTGCGCTCGAACGTGGCGACACGACGATCGGCGTCGACTGCGACCAGGTTGGACTCAAGCCTGAGATCGATGCCGTACTTCTCGACATATTCCATCAGCGCCGGGACGTAGGTCGGGACCCCGAACAGGGCTGCGCCGGCATTATGGAACTCGACGTCGATAGCCGGGAGAACGCCGCTATCCCGCCAGATGTCGCAGGAGAGATACATTGCTTTCTGCGGTGCGCCGGCGCACTTGATCGGCATGGGTGGCTGCGAGAACAGCGCCCGCCCCTGCCGCAATTCCTTGACGAGCTGGTAGGTGTAGGGTGCCAGATCGTAGCGATAGTTGGAGGTGACGCCGTTGCGGCCGAGAGCCTCAGGCAGCCCTTCGATCTTCTCCCACGCCAGGCGGAGCCCGGGCGCGACGACCAGAACGCGATAGGTCAATATGTCACCGTCTTCGAGCTCGACCGTGTTACGGTCGGGGTCGATGGCAACGGCGGGCAACCGTACCCACTTAACGCCCTTTGGCATTACGTCGGATTCGGCCTTGCGCGTCTGTTCGGGAGTGAAGACGCCGGCCCCCACCATCGTCCAGCCGGGCTGGTAATAATGGTCGGTCGCCGGATCGACGACCGCGATCGTCACTTTGGCGTTGCGCTTCAGAATGCTGGAAGCGGTCGCGATGCCGGCGGCACCGCCCCCGATGATGACGATGTCGTAGGTCATTGATCAGCCCTTTCGGAACGGCGCTTCAGCGCAGGCGTGAGATCAGCAAGGTCGTACCCGGCTGCCTTTGCTCGGTCGACGATCGTCGCCGGGGCGGCACGATCGGCCTCGGCCAACGCCCACAAGGTCGCCGCGCGCGTCCCGCTACGGCAGAAGCCGAGCGTCGGCTGTGGCAGCGTGGCTAGCGCCTCCTTCATGCGATCCGCATCGGCGTCAGTCGCCTTGCCCGGTACGATAGGGACATGGGCAAACGCGAGACCGTGGTCGCCTGCCATTCGGGCCATTTCTTCCGCGCTTGGCTGGCCCGCCTCCTCGCCGTCCGGGCGGCTTGAGATGATCGAGCGATATCCTGCCTTCGCGGCAGCGGCGAGGTCGTCTTGCGTCAGCTGGGGGGCGGCAGAGAAGGACGAGGTGATCTGCTTGAAAGCCATGTGATGTCTCCTGTCTGATCAGGCCGAACGGCGGGAAGTGAATGCAAAGCGGTGGACGGCAACGCCGAGGGCCATTGCAGCGATGAAGACCAGTGCCGGCAGAGGCTGGATCGCCAGTGCGGCAATGGCGGGACCTGGGCACAATCCGACGATGCCCCAGCCTATGCCGAACAAGGCCGCACCGCCGATCAGGCGCCGGTCGATCGGCGAGGTGGCGGGCGTGTGGAATTGTTCGGCCGCGATTGGGGTCGAGCGGCGCCGCACGACGAACCAGGCTATCGCCATCGGCAGGATCGCGCCTGCCATGACAAACGCCAAGGTCGGGTCCCACGCGCCGGTGACATCGAGGAACGCCCGCACCCGCGCCGGATCGATCATTCCGGAGATGGCAAGGCCGGCGCCGAACAGCGTCCCGCTAGCGAGTGAAATGAGGTTCTGGCGCATCACAGTATCACCCCGGACAGACGCATGATCGTGACCGTGACGACGCCGGTCGCCATGAACGTGACGGTCGCGGCGATGGATCGGGGCGACAGGCGGGACAGGCCGCATACGCCGTGACCACTGGTGCACCCGGACCCGAGCCGTGTTCCGATACCGACGATCAGACCGGCGACGGCGATCAGCGAAAGCGATGTCGGAAAGCTGGCCTTCACGCCTAAGCTGGCTGCAACAATACCCGCGCCCAAAGGCAGACCCGCGGTGAAGAACAGCGCGATTGCCCATGGTGGACCTCCAGCGGAAAGACCTAAAACCCTCGCGAACATGCCGCTGACTCCGGCGATGCGACCGTTTCCGAGCAGCATGATCGCCGCGGCGACACCGATCATCAGCCCGCCGATGAAGCCTTCGAGCGGCATGGCATGGGGAAAGCCCGGCATCACAGCGCATCCAGCGGAATCTTGAGGTAGCGGGTGCCGTTGGCTTCCGGCTCCGGCAGATGACCACCGCGCATGTTCACCTGGATCGAGGGCAGGATGAGCTTGGGCATCGACAAGGTGGCGTCGCGACTGGTCCGCATCGCGACGAAGTCGTCTTCGCTGACCCCTTCGTGGACATGCACGTTGCCGACACGCTGTGCGCCTACAGTCGTCTCCCAGACATATTGGTCGCGCCCCACCGCCTTGTAGTCGTGGCAAAGGAACAGGCGCGTCTCGTCCGGCAGCTGCATGAGCCGGCGGATCGAGCGGAATAGCTGGCGTGCGTCGCCACCAGGGAAGTCTGCCCGCGCGGTGCCGTAATCGGGCATGAAGAGCGTATCGCCGGTGAAGACCGCGTCGCCAATGACATAGGCCATATCCGCTGGCGTATGGCCGGGCACATGCAGCGCAATGGCGTCGATGTTGCCGATGGCGAAACGGTCGCCGTCCTCGAACAGCCGGTCGAACTCCGAGCCATCGCGCTCGAAATCCGTGCCGGCGTTAAAGATTTTGCCGAATACGTTCTGGACCCGGATGATCTCACGACCGATCGCGAGCTGCCCGCCAAGCGCCTGCTGAAGATAGGGTGCCGCGGACAGGTGATCGGCATGTGCATGGGTTTCCAACAGCCAATCGACCGTCAGTCCCTGATCCCGCACGTAAGCGATCACTGCGTCCGCCGACGCAGTTTTGGTCCGGCCCGCCGCGGCGTCAAAATCGAGGACGCTGTCGACGATCGCAGCCTTTTTCGTCGCCGCGTCCCAAACGACGTAGGTCGCTGTGTTGGTAGGCTCATCAAAGAAGGACTGAACGACCGGCGATCCGGCCGTTTTTGCGCGTCTGATCTGGGCGTTGGCTTCGCTCAAAACCGGGTCCATGACCATCTCCGTTTAATCAATCTCACGTTTTATGTAGTTGTGTAAGCGTATTGCGTCAACGGGGTGTTCGTGCCATTTGGGAGGAATGGAAATGATGGATGCAAACATGCCGCGCTCGCTGCGCATCGGGGATGCAGCCCCGAACTTCACCGCCCGCACCACGCAAGGCGAGATTGCGCTCGATCAGTATCGCGGGCGCTGGGTTGTGTTTTTCTCGCACCCTGCCGACTTCACGCCGGTTTGCACCAGCGAGTTTGTGGCCTTGGCTAAGGCCGCCCCTCAATTCGAAGAGCTGGACTGCGTATTGTTGGGACTGTCGGTCGACAGCCTCTACTCTCATGTCGCCTGGCTTCGCGCGATCCACGACGTTTTTGGTGTCGAGGTGCCGTTTCCGGTGATCGAGGATCCCTCGATGGCGGTTGGGTATGCTTACGGCATGCTCGACGAGCAGGCTGGCGACGCCTCAACCGTGCGTGCGACCTACTTCATTGATCCCGAAGGCATTATCCGCGCACTCAGCTGGTATCCGATGAATGTCGGGCGCTCGATCGACGAGATGCTTCGCACGGTCAGGGCGTTGCAGCGTTCGGCCGATGGCGAGGCTTATACGCCCGCTGACTGGCAGCCGGGCGACGACGTGCTCCTGCCTCCCGCTTTGCCGGGGAACGCAGGCGCCGACTGGTTTCACCAGACGAAGGCTGACCGGTGATGGCGATCTACCAGTCCCGCGCGCTTGCCGACGTTGCAGTCGAGAAGCTGCGCGTGTTCGCGCAGCCGCAGCGCCTTATGATCCTGTCCTATCTGCTGGGTGGCGAACGTCAGGTGGCGGACATCGAGGCGGCCACGGGCGTGACCCAACCAGCGCTCAGTCAGCAGCTTGCCGAGTTGCGGCGCGCCGATCTGGTGAAGACCAGGCGTGAGGCGAAGCAGGTTCACTACCGTCTTGCCGACGATGCAGCCGCACTGTGTGTGCGAACCCTGGAGGCGATGTTCGGAGCCGACGATCTGTCGGCTCCCCAAACGGCCCCGGCCCCCCGCCCAGTGCGACCGCGTGAGGCGCGGTCCGTGGTTCGACCGCAAAACATCGGTGCGGCCGTTTTTGCGAGAGTTGGCTGATCATTTCGGCTGAAGAAGGAAAAGCGGATGCGTATGCCAATCATTGCTCTTGCAGGATGCTTGTCACTCATGAGCAGCGTCAGTGCTTCAGCCGGCGTGCCTAGGCAGGCGGTGATACCGGGGTATGGCGCGATCACACCCGTCGAAGGTGCTGCGGAACGGCCCGATCGCAAGTTGCGCTATCGCGTGCTGTTCAATGTGACCAAGGCCGCGGCAACGCCGGATAAAATCAATCCATCGCTGGAGAAGGTCGCCCGCTTTTTGAACCTGCTGGGCAACGATGGCGTTCGTCCAGAACAAGGCGATGTCGTCGTGATCGTCCACGGTCCGGCGACGCCCATCGTTACCGAAGATCGCGCCTATGCGACAAAGACGGGAGTAGCTGCGAACCCCAACCTTGCCTTAATTGAGGTGTTGAAAAAGGCGGGTGTATCCGTTCGGGTATGCAGCCAGGCTCTTGTTGGAAACGGGATTGACCCCGCTACGGTAGGGAAAAGTGTCGAAACCGACGTGTCTGCGCTGACAACAATGGCGACGTTGCAGCTGCGTGGTTGGGTGCTGATCCCAGACTGATCGCGCCGACACGTTTCCTGTTTCATCATTCCAGTCCGTAACGCTGCTGGTGTCATAACCGGTCGTGGCTGTTGAAAATCTCGCGTTCGAATTGATGTTGCGCGATTAGGGCACTGAGCGCTCTTTCAGGCCCCATTCGGCGGGCGTGTGTTAAAAACCTATCGAACGATCCCGATTTGATGCGCCGGCCCGCCGGGGGGATGGCCGGGCCGGCGCCTGCAGCTGGCTTAGCGACGGGGGAGCTTTGCCAGGGCAGCCTTGTAAGCCGCGTAATGCGTGCCTTCGTCGACCGCGATCTGGCGGAACATCTGCGCCACCTTCTTGTCGCCGGCCGCTTCCGCCTCCTTGGCGAAATTCACGTACATCGTGACATTCTCGTAGTGCTCGCCCTTCATGGCATCTTCGAGGTTCACATTGTTGCTGCTGCCGAGCCGCAGCGCCTGCGCTTCGCGATCGAAGTGCTCGTTGGCCTCGACGTTGGCCGATGCGCGGAAGAGCTTGGCGAGTTCGGGCTTTCCCGCCGCCTGCGCCTGGTCGGCGTACCGCAGATACTTCAGGTTGGCATAAGCCTCCCCGTGCATCGCGGCTTCGAGGTTCGCCCGCGTGCTGGCGGCTAGCGGGCGGGTCGGCGCCGACGGCGCGGCGGTCACGCTGACGGCGAAAATGGTCGCGGCACCGGCGGCAGCGACGATCAGGGACTTCATCATGGTCGATACTCCATTGCCGCCGGAAGTGCGGCTGCCCCGCTATCGACCCCGGTCCTGACGACGACCTGACAGGTCCGCGGCAACCGCATTCTCGAGCCGTCGGAAAAACTCGCTGTGCCGTCAGGTTTCGGTCAGGCGGTGCTGCGATCTCCCGGTCATCGAGGCTATCCCGCCTCTGACAGGAGCTCGTTCGATGATCCGATTTGCCCCCTTGAAGGTCGCAGCCTTTCTCGCCGCCGTCGCAGCTGCGCCGATGGCGATGGCGTCGCCCGTCTGCACCAAGGCGCCTCAGGCCAAATGGATGACGCCGGCACAAATGAAAGGCCGCGTCGCCAAGATGGGCTATCGCGACGTCAAGGTCTTTCAGGTGTCCGGCAGCTGCTACGAAATCTACGCCCACACCAAGGACGGCAAGCGCGCCGAGGTCTATTTCAACCCGGTGAACGGCGCGGTCGTTCAGAACAACGTCGACTGACGATGAGCCACGTCGCTCCAGCGGCTCCTTCCCGAGACCCTGCTCGCAACCGCGGCAGGGTCAAGGTCTGGGACCCGATCGTCCGCATCTTTCACTGGACCGTGGTAGGAGGTGTGATCGCCAACCTGACGTTCCTTCGGCATGAGGAGCCGCCGCATATCTATGTCGGCTACGTTGTCGTCACGGCGCTGGCGATCCGGCTGATCTGGGGTGTTATCGGCCGGCGTTACGCGCAATTCGCCAGCTTCGTGCCAGGCCCGTTCGTGTTGCTGCGCTATTTTCGCGCGATGGCTGCCCGGCGCGAGCCGCGCTACATCGGGCACAACCCGGCCGGAGGCGCAATGATCGTCGTCCTCCTTGTCCTGCTGGCGACGGTGGGGACCAGCGGATGGATGATGGGGCTCGACCAATTCTGGGGTGTGGGCTGGGTCGAGACGTTGCACGAAACCGCCGCCAATGTTCTGATCGGCGCGGTAGCCCTGCATGTCATCGGTGCGATCGTCGAGAGCGTGCGGCACCGGGAAAACCTGCCGCTGGCGATGGTCACTGGCTACAAACGTGCACCAACGGGGACCGACATCGACCATGCGCCTGCTGCTGATTGAAGACAACGCCCGGCTCGGCAGCCTGGTTCGGGACGGCCTGATCCCGCAGGGTTTCGCGGTCGATTGGGTCGAGACCGTCGAGGACGCCGAGCTGGCGATGAAGGTGGCGACATATGACCTGCTACTGGTCGACCTTGGCTTACCCGATGGAGACGGCTTGGACATCGTCCGCCGTTCCCGCCGGGACAAGAATGCGACGCCGATCCTTGTCCTGACCGCGCGAGGTGGCCTCGACGATCGCGTCACCGGACTCGACGCGGGCGCTGACGACTATCTGGTGAAGCCGTTCCAGATTCCCGAGCTCGCGGCGCGGTGTCGTGCCCTGCTGCGACGACCCGGGGCGTCGCTCGGCACCCAGCTCGCCGCGGGCAACGTCGTGCTCGATTGTGCCTCACGGTCGGCCGACGTGGGCGGCGTCGCGATCGACGCGACGCCGCGTGAAATCAACCTGCTCGAAGTTCTGCTCCGCCGCGCCGGACACGTCGTCGCCAAGCCGGCGCTTGAGAATACGCTATATGCGATGGACGCCGAGGTAACGCCCAATGCGTTGGAAGCGGCAGTATCGCGGCTGCGCAAGCGCCTGACCGCCGCCGGGGCGGACGTGCAGGTCCGCACCGTGCACGGCGTCGGCTATGCGCTGTTCGCGCCAAGCGTATCTGGTGAATAGGATGGACGCGGTTCGGCCAAGGCGACGGCCCCCTACGCTGTTCCGACAGATTGCGGCGCGTCTGGCGGCGTTCACGCTGCTGTTCGCAGCACTCGACGTCGGGATCGTCGTGTTCACCTACAGTCGCCAGCCCGAATCGCTCGCGCAGGAATTGCTGACGCTTGAAGCGACGAAGGCTCAGGCAGGCGGCGTGCTGTCGCCCGACCTGCTAACCGGACCGCCGGGGGCCGAATCCTGGTCCGCGCGCTATGTCGAACCGGGATCACCCGAACTCCGGCGGGTAGGGGAAACCGGGATCGACGGCGCGTCAACCCTGGTCGACTGGACGCGGCGCGAACAGACTCCTCGCGGCTATCGGATATCGGGCGTTCGCGCGATCGATCGCGGCGAGGAGCGGCGATGGCTGGCGATGCAGTTCGAGGGCGACGGCATCCGCCCCTATGTGCCGGTGATCGTGAACGAGATCATTCAGCACGTGATGCTGCCGCTGATCCCGTTGTCGCTGTTGCTGTTGCTGTTCAACGTCTTCGCCGTCCGCCGGGTGCTCCAACCGCTCCGCCATGCCGAGCGCGAAGTGGACGCGCTGGAACCCGACAACACCCTGCTTCGCCTTTCGGAGCCGAGTGAGCCGCGAGAGGTCAACACGCTCGTCAGTGCCGTCAATCGGGCGCTCGGTCGGCTCGATGCAGCGATGGCGACTCTGCGGGAGTTCACTGCCAACGCCGCACATGAGCTGCGCACACCGTTGTCGATCATGCAGCTATCGCTCGATCGGCTCCCCGCAGGCAAGCAACGGGACGAACTGCAGGCCGATGCGCGGCACCTGACCCGTCTCGTCGAACAGATGCTCGATCTCGCCCAAGCCGACGCGCTGGCCCTCGATGGCCACGTTGCCATCGATATCGCCGACATCGGCCGGGACGTCGTGGCCGCGATGGCGCCAAAGGTGTTCGCGGCGCAGCGTGATCTACGTTTCGAGAGCTTCGGCGACACCGCGGCGATCGGGCACCCGGAAGCGATCTTCCGCATCTATCGCAACCTGATCGACAATGCGCTGTCACACGCGCCCGGCGTCACGCCCATCGACGTAAGCGCGGGACCCGGTCCACAGCTGACGGTCCGTGACTACGGGCCGGGGATTGCAGAGGTCGATCTTCCGCACGTGTTTGACCGCTTCTGGCGCAAGGATCGCCGCAGCTCTACCGGAGCGGGCCTAGGCCTTGGCATCGTGCAACGGTTGACCGAAGCGCATGGTGGAACGGTCAGCGTCGAAAACGCGACAGGCGGGGGTGCTTCGTTTCGCGTCCGACTCGAGGTCTAGCCTTGAAATTACGGGAGCCATCGCTTTCGTCAGCTGTTCGTCAGGCCCGTGCCGCAACGCACCTGGCGTAGCTACATCGCTCCATCATCCCTGCACTGCTGTCCGGAGCCAAATACAATCCAATTCCCGCCCACTCGGCGGCTCACCGAGTTCGACATACTTTAGGATAGCCAATGACGACCGACGCCATCGATCACGCGCCAGGAGAACATCATCTCGTCCACCGTACAGGCTGGCTTCGCGCAGCGGTGCTCGGTGCCAACGACGGAATCATTTCTGTTTCAAGCCTGATCGTCGGTGTCGCAGCCGCGCCAGGCTCGACTGCGAGCACAGTCCTTGTTGCGGGGGTAGCAGCATTGGTCGGGGGTGCACTGGCGATGGCGGCGGGCGAATATGTTTCGGTCAGTTCGCAGGCGGATACCGAGAACGCTGACCTTGCGCGGGAATCGGCCGAGTTGGAACGTTCGCCCGTGACCGAAACGCGGGAACTGGCCGCAATCTATGAAGGGCGTGGCGTCGAGCCGTCGCTAGCGATTCAGGTGGCCGAACAGATGATGGCACATGACGCTCTGGGAGCGCATCGCCGTGATGAGCTTGGCCTTGCTGACGACGGCGCATCGCAGCCGATGCAGGCCGCGGTATCCTCGGCCTTGGCATTTGCCGCCGGCGCGATCCTACCCGTGATCGCTGCATTAGCACCGCATAGCGCTGTGCTTTATGCGGTACCAGCAACGGCATTGGTGCTGCTTGGCGTGCTGGGTGCGCTTGGAGCGAAGGCGGGCGGCGCCCCGATCGGGCGCGCCATGATCCGGGTGGTTTTACTGGGTGTCCTTGCGATGGGGATGACGGCCCTTATTGGGGCTTTCACCGGGACGGTGGTTTAAAAGCTTTTCGTTGCCCGCGGCGATGCGACACTAGTCCGCACCGCTACGTCCCGAAAACGAGTAAGCAAACGCATCGCCACCCACGCCTATGGTCAGCCCCCCCTTTCGCAAAGCTGATCGTATCCGGCACCACGCTAATTTGTTGCCGAAGTTTCCCGAAGCCTCCACCGTAACTGTCTTTGGCCGTGAAGCGACGGGGCACTCACAGCGCACACCAACCGCCAGAAAAACGACCGGTTTTCTGGCGGTAGCGGTTTTTGCCTCATCGAAGCTTCCTAGCGGTCGGAATACCCGTTGCGGAAACCACCGGCACATTGCAGGGTGTTAGATATCTTTTCTGGCGGGGTGATGATGCTCATCGGATATGTGAGGGTATCCAAGGCTGACGGATCGCAGACGCTGTCACCGCAGCGCGACGCGCTGCTATCCGCCGGCGTCGATGCCTCACGCATTTATGAGGATCTCGCGTCGGGTCGTCATGATGCGCGTCCTGGCCTGACTGCCTGTCTCAAGGCGTTGCAGCCCGGCAATACACTGGTGCTCTGGAAACTGGATCGCCTCGGACGTGACCTGAGGCATTTGGTCATCACCGCCGAGGCGCTGCGTGAGCGCGGCATCGGGTTGAAGGTACTGACTGGCGCCGGCGCGCAGATTGACACCACCACCGCCAACGGCCGCCTGGCTTTCGGCATCTTTGCCGCCTTCGCCGAGTTCGAGCGCGAGCTTATCGCCGAGCGCACACAGGCCGGCCTTGCTGCGGCACGCGCGCGGGGGCGCATGGGAGGGCGGCCCCGCAAGATGGACAAGGCAACGCTGGCGATGGCGATGGCCGCCATGTCCGATCGTAACGCGATCGCAGCTGATGTCGCGCGCCGTCTCGGGATGACGACGACGACACTCTATATGTACGTGAACGGTGACGGCACGCCCAAGGCGCCGGGCCAGGCACTGCTTGACGGTGTGCCGTACCGCAAAGAACGACTGCGCGCCGCGTGATGAAGCACGCCGCGCTTCAGCGATCAGGCATATTGCCGAGCGGGCGAGACGATCACGTCATGTTCGATCGACCGGGCCGAGATGGCGGCCGGGGTGAGGGCTGCGGGAACGCAGACACCTCTGCGCGGCTTGCCGATCAGCCGACGTGGTCGCGCCAGTATCATCAGGTTCATTACCGCCGCGCCGATCAGGAACTCTTCTTCCGCTCCGCGGATGCCGCGCAGGTGAAGCCGCCTCATGCCATGCTTGCCCTTGGCGTCGGCGAAGAACCGTTCGACCCCGCGCCGCAACCGCATAGACCGCTTGTAGAGCCCGGTTTCCACTTCGGCTCTGGCAAGATCGCGAACGTCTTCATCGTCCAGTCGAACCAGGGTACGACGCCGCGACGTCGTGCATTTCTTCCGAAGCACGCACGCCTCGCAATCCCGAACATCCGCCGCGTAACGGTGTACGCCGGTGGGAGGATGGAAGGCATGGTGCCGGAGCGTCTTGCCGGTCGGGCAGGTAAAGCTGTCGGTGCCACGATCATAGCTGAAGGCCGTTCGCGGCAGCTTGCCCTTGGTCTGCTGCGTCCGGTCGATCACGGGGATGTGTGGGGTTGCGCCGTGATCCCGCACGAAGCCGAGGAAGTTCGCGCTGCCATAGGCTTTATCGGCCGCGACCCGCTTGGGGCGATAATCAAACCGATCGGCCGACCGCTCGAGCATGACGCGCCCCGCATCAACTTCCTCCGCGAAGCGAGCTGGTGTCGCCTCGACATCGAGCGCGACGCCACTCGGGGTGTCGACCAGCGCATTCAAGGCGTAGCCGAACCGGCCACGCACCGTTCGCGCCGACCAGGCCGCGGCAGGGTCCGTTCGAGAGATGCCTTGGCAGCTTTTCGACCGCGCCATTTCAAAGACGGCATCTCCTGTGTCGTGCACCTACTCCCTAACCGCGCGCGACGCGTTGGCGACATACGGCAGGTAGCCGGGAACGGTCTTGCGCTGCCAGCTCGCATCAGCCGCTATGAACGACGCATCGATCGCGGCGTCTTTTCCGCCAATCAGTCCTTCTCTGATGCAGCGTCTCACCGTGCTCTCGAACAGGATCCGGAACACGTTGGCATCGCGGAAGCGACCATGGCGGTTCTTGCTGAACGTGGAGTGGTGCGGAACCTTGTCTCCCGGCGCGAGACGGCAGAACCAGCGATAGGCCAGATTGTAGCGCAGCTCCTCACACAGCCGCCGTTCGGACGCGATCGCGAAGATGCGGCCGATCAGCGTCATGCGGATGAGGAGTTCGGGATCGATCGATGGTCTTCCCCGTGCGCTGTAATGACCGGCCAGTGCCTGTCTCAACTCGCCGATGTCGAGCCATCGATCGACGCGACGCAGCAGGTGGTCTGTGGGCAACATGGCTTCTACGGTGCGGAAGGACGCCCCTTCCCGCTTACTGCGACAGGCTGGTCCCATCATAGCGACGCTCCTTTCGATAGGGGTGAAACGAAGGAGCAACCCGGCATGTCCGGCATTTTTCAACAGGCCCGGTCGGTTTTGACGCCGCAGACGGGACCACGGTTTTCCGGGCATTTGCGTGTGTCAGAACCCCGGTTCAGAATGTCAGCTTCCAAGACCGGCAACTTGCCTCTGATACGTCTGTCTTTGGGTCGCTAACCGACCGGCAGGTCATGCGCCGGAAGCCGCCATATGACTGAGCCGCAAGGAAGGGCAGATTTGTCCCAAAGTTGGCCACGTGCCAGGCATTCGCTGCGCCAGTTAGTCGTCGCCGCCACAGCCAATCCTATCGCTTGGCCCTTGTTCGATGTCGGGCGCTCACCTCACAGATCCCAATCAGAGATCGTAGCGCTGGAGTGAAGGAAGGACAGGCCGGGCGCCACCAGCTTTTTGGATTAGCGTGTCGCCCGGCCTGTCCTTCCTTCACGAGCTAACGGGACACCGGCTGAACCCAGACCTAAGCTGCAACTCGACCCGCCGAGCGACTTGCTCGGCAGCGTGGCATTGGTCAGGCACATCTCGAGGATGCCGTAATAGGGCGGCCAGTGCTTGAATCGCTTCGGGACATAGCTGACCAGCTCGAAACGGATACCGCGGTCGCGCATCCAGGGCCGGATCACGTCGAGATATTCGTAGGTCGCCGGTTTCTCGACCGAGGTATCGGCGGTCAGCACGAGGTCAGGCGCTTCGCCGCGCGCGTGCTTCTCGATCAGCAGCTCTGAGCGGAACCGATTAGCGCCCTTTGCGGAAGCAGTTATACTGAACCGGCAATTCGAGTCGTTCCCGCAAGG
>NZ_JARFNJ010000012.1:0-112585 GCF_029167165.1 Sphingomonas pollutisoli | reverse complement strand
GTTGAATTTGTCTTCCTAAGACCGCTTGGCCTCCGACTTCCCGCTTGCCGCCGCGCCGCGCCGCCGCCCGGCCGGGGCCGGCGGCGCGGTCGTGCGCGGCGGTGTCGCGCGCCTCGCGTGCCAGCGCGCGCAGCAGCGTATCGACCGGCGGGAGCGCGCCACTGTCCGCCGCCGGGCGCGCCACCGGCTCGTCGGGCGCCGGCGCGTCCTCGGGCGCCGATGAGAGCGCCGCGATCGCCCACGGCGCATCGTCGCCGGGGAACAACGTGACGTCCTCGATCGGCATCACCGGCTCCTGCGTCAGCCAGGTCGGCTCGTCCGCCTCGCCGCAGCGGACGAACGGCGCGGCCGGATCGTCGAGCTGCGCCGCCGCCGCCTGCATCCCGCCCTGTTCGATCGCCACATCCGCCGCGCGCTGGCGCGCCGCGCAATCGGCGAGCGCCGCCGCGATCGCCGCCTGCGCTTCTTTGTCGAGCGCCACCCCGGCGAAATCCTCCAGCGCGCCCGCCGCATCCTCGGCGCGCTCGGCCCCGCCGCCGCGCGCATCGCCCGAGATCACCGTCCGCACCGTCGTCGTGGACGCCTGCGCGACCGCCGCCGCGCCGCCCGCCTCGCTGACCGCGCCCGCACCCGCCTCGGCGCGCGTGCTGAAATAGTTGACCGTGGTGCGCCGCCCCTGCGCATCCTGCCCGTAATGGCGCAGGCAGAACATCAGCAGCGCGTCATTGGTCTTGCGCCGATAGCCGGCGAGCTTGCCGCCCACGAACACCGGCACCAGATAGCCCTCGATCGCGCGCTCGAACGCGACGTCCTTGAGCCGCTGGACCCCGAAATCGAGCGCCGCCTCCCACGCCCGCCGGAACTCCTCCGCGCCCGGCGCACGCCTGAGCGTATAGCAATTCGCCTGCGCCATATTGACCATCCGCGCCGCCCGGCTGACCGATCCGGTATCGGCGAGCGCCTCGATGAACGCCTTCTGCCGCGCCGGCGTCCAGCCGTCATGCCGCTGCTTCTGGCGCGGCACGGGGGTGAAATCGGGCAGGGGTGGGCGGTCTTCGCGCGGCGTGGGAACGCGGTTTTGCATGGGCGTGGCTCCCGGGGGTGGTGATGCGGGAGTGGTAGGTATGTCAGGTGGGGGCGTGTAGGACAGGGGTTTGTGGGGATGGCGGCCTCTCGCTGCCTGTTGATCACAACGGACTCCGCCTTTGTGAGTGACATTCGGGTCAGTCCTTCATAAGGCGCGCAACCAGCGCGTTGCCGAACGATTCAGATTGTTCCACGATGCGCGGCTGCCAATGCGGCGGCCGAACCGGGTTCGAGGGGTATTGAGCCGTTGAGCATGAACGTGTCTCAGATTTCCGCGACGTCACGCCTTTTCTCGTCTGCGGTTTTCAAGGAGCTTGCCGTAAAAGGCTGGTCGGCGCTCTTTGCGCGTTTACTCGATCAGTCTGGTCTCACTCCGGCTCTATCATCAACGGTTGGCGAAGTTTTTGAAAAGGCGTTTGCGACGCTCCGCACCGTGGGAATGCGCGATGAGTACGTGTTCAAGGCTGCACTTACTCATAAGGTTTTGCTCGGCACGCACTCGCTGAAGACTGCTTCGATGTTGACGGAATTTCGTGCGGGAAACTGCAAAGCGGATATGGTGATCTTAAATGGCACGGCGACCGTATACGAAATCAAGTCCGAGCGTGATTCTCTTTCACGCCTAGAGAGACAGTTGGCAGCTTACAGGAAGGTTTTCACCAAGGCTTACGTTATCGCCGCTGAGGATCATGTTGAGGGCGTGAAGCGGTGCGCCCCGGAGGAGGTAGGCATATTATGCCTCACGCGGCGGTTTCAAATAAGAACCGTGCGGCCTGCGATAGAAGACCCAAGTCAGATTTGCCCCGAGACCTTGTTCGACAGTTTACGTGCCGGAGAAGCCGAGCAGGTTCTGACCCGGCTAGGAGCCGACTTGCCTCAGGTTCCGAATACGCAACTGTACGCTGCGCAAAAGGCGCTGTTCAGGCAATTTGATGCTGCGACATTGCATTTCGAAGCGGTTAGGGTTTTGAAAAGTTCTCGTAACCTTGCGCCGCTGGCATCTCTCGTGAATGATCTACCTCCGTCGCTTCATGCCGCAGCGCTGACCATCTCTATCCGGCAGAGAGATCACGCTACGCTTGTTGAGGCAGTCAACACTCCGGTTGGCCGGGCACTCGAATGGGCATAGGGGCGTATGTATCATCCTTTCTTTCGCGGGAAACAGTACGAGCTTCTTACGATCAGAGAAAATGCGCCGCTGCTGGCGCGATCGAATTTCATACCGATCATTGAACCAGTCAAAGAGGCCGTAGGCGGTTTAGATCGCGCGCTGTCCGCGGTACGGGACGCCGGCGGCCGCGCGATTGTGATTGTCAATCCTCATCATGGTGAGCACGGACCTGAGCGTCTCGGTATCTCCACCATGCTGCGAGAGCGCTTTTCCGGTGCTGGCATAATGCCAGCAATCCTTCTGAAGGAGGACACAACGGTTGATCAGGCCGTCCGGTGCTTTAACCGACACGCGCATGAGGACGTGGTATTTATTCACGGAGGCTTCACACAGGCGGCCGCGCTAACTGCCCGCTTGTCGCTAGATATGGCGTTGATCCGGCATGTTTTTGTCGATGGCAAAGCCCCAAGGCTCTATCGGCGACACTTCACTGGCCCCTTTCGTGTACTGGTACGTGATGGCTTCGAAAAAAGGAAAAACAGCGCGTACCCGGCTATAGAAGCGTTTTCCGACCTCCATGTGACGTATCCTGATGAGGGTATGACGGGATTTGGGGATTTTCTGACGGTCGGTGATGAATTTTCCGAGAGTGGCGGACCTGCGTATGCGGTCGTGATCCACCTGACGTTCATCAATTCGCTGGAGGACGACACGATGTTGATCCACCATTTTCTATCACATCGGCGGGATACGCCGACGGATCCCGCAGGTAAATTCCTTGAGGCGCTCGGCCTCCTCATGGAGGCTCTACGGCAGCCAGGATGTCCCATTTACGAAACTGGGGCAGTTATGGAGTTTCGGGACTTGCATATGCGGAACCACTTTCCCGGCCTTGGCTACGCTAAGAAACTTTCCATGCAGCACCACATTGAGACCCTCGCGCAGTATCTGCGGGCTTGATGTATGCTCTGCTGTCACAAATGTTTTGGTGATTACGGGCTAAAGCGCATAATTGAGTCTGAGAGCCAAAACCGAGGCGATTGCGACTACTGTGGTACCAGTGGCGTGCGCGTTGTCGCACCGAGCGCCCTATACGATGTATTTTTATCGGTCATAAATATATATCAAGCCGATCCGGCGGGCATTGATATGGTAAGCCTGCTGCGCCGTGATTGGGCTTTGTTCGAACACCCAAGCATGGATGATTTCCGAGCAAAGGATCTTTTAACCACGATCCTTGATGATGGCGATTTCGTACGACATTCGTACGTTCCATCGCCGCGCTTTAAAAGCGATCGCTTGCTTCGATGGGAGACATTGCGAACGGAATTGATGCATAGAAATCGTTTCTTTCCGGACACGGAACTCGACGAAGGCCGCTTAGGTGAATTGCTCGACCTACTAAGGGCAGACGCAGTGCCAACCGAGTGGTTTCGCGCGCGCATACAGGCGGGCGACGAGCCATTTCTTATCGACCAAATGGGTGCACCTCCAAATCGAGTGGCGTCGCACGGCCGCGCCAATCCTCCGGGTATTCCGTATCTGTACGTCGGCTCTGCACCGGAAACTGCTGTTGCCGAAGTTCGACCCCACACGGGGGAAATGGCAACCGTCGCAAAGTTCGTGATAGATTCAACGGCGTTGCGGCTTGTGGACTTGCGAGAGCCGAGGCGGCGGGTTTCGCCGTTTGCGCTTGGCGACGAAGATAAGATTGGCAGCCTGCGGAGCGACATCGCGTTTTTGGAACGGCTTGGCGAGGAGTTGACTAGGCCCGTTCTGCCACAAGGTGCTGCAATCGAATATGTCCCAAGCCAATATCTTTGTGAGTTTATCAAGAAGGCTGGCTGGGACGGTGTGATTTACCGGAGTTCCGTGAGCGAGGGCATGAACCTCGCGCTATTTGATCCGCAGACGGCCGATCCAATTAGCGTTTCAGGTTGGCATGTGGCCAAAGTTAAAGTGGAGGTAGCGCCCGTCGCAGTAACGGGGGGCGATCCGGCCGGTTCGTTACACGCTGGACCCAAGGGCCAGTCAGTTCGTGCAAAGCCCAGCCGTCCCATGTCGAAATTTCTGGCGGGTATTTTCGGTCGGCGCCCCCGGCCAGAGTAGGCGATCAGCCCTCCAATCGCCACGCGCGCCGCAGCCTCCACCACGTCGCGCGCCACACCAAACACCCGACGCGGCAAAGCCGCGCCGTCGGACGCCGCTGTGGCGGCGCCGGCCGGGCGGGCCGCGGGGTGCCGCGCCGGAGCTTGCGCTCCGGCTTGGCGCGGCCCGCTTACGCCGCCTTCGCGCGGCTCTGCCGCTTGCGCTCGTTCGGATCGAGGAAGCGCTTGCGCAGGCGGATGTTCTTCGGCGTCACCTCGACCATCTCGTCGTCGTCGATATAGGCGATCGCCTGTTCCAGCGTCATCTTCTTGGGCGGGGTCAGGCGGATCGCATCGTCCTTGCCGCCGCTCGCGCGGAAGTTGGTGAGCTGCTTGGCCTTCATCGGGTTGACTTCGAGATCGTCGGTCTTGGCGTTCTCGCCGATGATCATGCCCTCGTACAGCGCCTCGCCGTGGCCGACGAACAGGATGCCGCGGTCCTCGAGCGGCCCGAGCGCATAGCCCTGCGCCTCGCCCGCGCCGTTCGAGATCAGCACGCCGTTCTTGCGGCCCTCGATCGTGCCCTTGTGCGGGCCGTACTTCTCGAACAGCCGGTTCATGATGCCGGTGCCGCGCGTGTCCGACAGGAACTCGCCGTGATAGCCGATCATCCCGCGCGACGGCGCCGAGAAGGTGATGCGGGTCTTGCCGCCGCCCGAGGGCCGCATGTCGGTCATCTCGGCCTTGCGCAGGTTCATCTTCTCGACGACCGTGCCCGAATATTCCTCGTCCACGTCGATGATGACGACTTCATACGGCTCGGTCTTCTTGCCGTTCTCGTCCTCGCCGAACAGCACGCGCGGGCGGCTGATGCCGAGCTCGAAGCCCTCGCGGCGCATCGTCTCGATCAGCACGCCGAGCTGGAGCTCGCCGCGCCCGGCGACCTCGAAGCTGTCGCGGTCGGCGCTCTCGGTCACCTTGATCGCCACGTTGGTCTCGGCCTCGCGCTGGAGCCGGTCGCGGATCATGCGGCTGGTCACCTTGGTGCCCTCGCGCCCCGCCATCGGCGAATCGTTGACCGCGAAGCGCATCGACAGCGTCGGCGGGTCGATCGGCTGCGCGTGGAGCGCCTCGGTGACGGAGGTGTCGGCGATCGTGTCGGCAACCGTCGCGGTGGTCATGCCGGCGATCGAGATGATGTCGCCGGCCTTGGCCTCGTCGACCGGCACGCGCTCGAGCCCGCGGAAGCTCATCAGCTTGGAGGCGCGGCCGACCTCGACGACCTTGCCGTCGTTGTTGAGCGCGTGGATCGGCTGGTTGAGCTTGACCGTGCCCGAATTGACCCGGCCGGTGAGGATGCGGCCGAGGAAATTGTCGCGGTCGAGCAGCGTCACCAGGAAGGTGAACGGCGCATCGACATCGACCTTGGGGGGGGGCACGTGGCTGACGATCGTCTCGAACATCGGCGTCAGCGTGCCCTCGCGCACATCCGGGTCGGTCGAGGCATAGCCGTTGCGGCCCGAGGCGTAGAGCACCGGGAAGTCGAGCTGCTCGTCGGTCGCCTCGAGGCTCACGAACAGGTCGAACACCTCGTCGAGCACTTCCTGGATGCGCGCGTCGCTGCGATCGACCTTGTTGACGACAACGATCGGGCGGAGGCCGAGCGCGAGCGCCTTGCCGGTCACGAACTTGGTCTGCGGCATCGCGCCCTCGGCCGAGTCGACCAGCAGCACCACGCCATCGACCATGCTCAGGATGCGTTCGACCTCACCGCCGAAATCGGCGTGGCCGGGCGTGTCGACGATGTTGATGCGCGTCGCGTTGCCGGCGCCGTCGATCCACTCGATCGAGGTCGGCTTGGCGAGAATCGTGATCCCGCGCTCCTTCTCGAGATCGTTCGAATCCATCGCGCGCTCCTCGACGCGCTGGTTGTCGCGGAACGTGCCCG
Source organism: Sphingomonas pollutisoli (assembly GCF_029167165.1). NCBI lineage: Bacteria > Pseudomonadati > Pseudomonadota > Alphaproteobacteria > Sphingomonadales > Sphingomonadaceae > Sphingomonas > Sphingomonas pollutisoli. Next base: position 106,353 of record NZ_JARFNJ010000012.1, on the reverse strand, counting down.
ACTGACGGAAAAGCTGGTCGACCAGCGTGGTCTTGCCGTGATCGACGTGCGCGATGATGGCCACATTGCGGAGGCTCATGAAATACTGCCCGATGCTTTTGAGTGAAAAGATTTCCGGCGCCGATAGCCTAAATGGCGCGTGACGGAAAGGGGGCGTCAAAAACCCCAAAACAAAGCCGCCGCCCCCTTTCGGGAGCGGCGGCGATGGATGGCGGTTTCGCAGGCTTAGAAGCTGATGCGCGCGCCGATGCGGATGAAGTAGAGCGACGGCTTGATTTCCGCCACGCTCGTGTTCGGGTTCACTGCCGCGCTGTACTTGTACTTCGTGCAAGGCTGGTTCGGCGCGGTGTTCGGCGCGCCGTTCGGGCCGAGGCACTGCACCGAGACGACGTCCTCGATGAACGGGAACGCTGCCTGGCGGAACTGGCCCCAGCTACGGTTGAGCAGGTTGGGGAAGTTCTGGATATCGCCGAACAGTGTCAGCTTCGACTTGCCAACGAACAGCGGCAGGTCCTGCGACACGTGCAGATCCATCTGCGTGTAGGCGCGCGAGCGGACGCTGTTGCGCGGCGCGATCTTGCCGCGATACTTGGCGAGGCCGTTGCCGTTGATGATGCTGTCGAGCTGCGCCTTGGTCGCATCGCTGTCGTAGGTGACGATCGGATCATTGTCCTTCGGCACGTACAGCAGGAAGCGATCGTCGCGGCCGGTCACACCGAAGACCGTGCTACGCGTTTCGGTGCCGACGTCGGTCATCGTGATGCTGTACGGACGGCCGGCGTTGGTCGAACCGAACAACTGGAACGTTGTCTGGTTGTCACCGAAGAAGGCATGGTGGAAGCCGACACCATATTTGAACGACCAACGCTGCTGATCGTTGCTGATGCCATAGGCGGCACCGCTGCCGTCCAGGAACGCGCCGTTGACGTAGTTCGAGTTGGCCGTCGAGGAGGTCGCCGGGGTCTGGTCGGTCACGTCCTGCAACGTGTACGACACGTCGAGGTCGAGGCCGAAGTCGAACGTCTTCGATGCGCGGACCACGCCGATATAGGTGCGGCCCTTGCCGGTGCGGTTCAGCACGATGTCGGTGTTGGTGTTGGTGCCGACGAGCGGGCCGTAGCGGGTGCGGCCGTCCGGCAGCGTGCCGATCGGGATCGAGCGGAGGTCGGTGAAGTACACCTGATCCTTGACCTTGCTCCAGTAGAAGTCGGCGCCGAAGTCCCAGCCGCCGCCGAGCAGGTTGCTCGGCGTCCAGTCCGCCGACAACGTGCCCTTGTACACCGATGGGATGCGGAAGTTCTTGCCGAGCGCGTTGATGTTGGCGAGCGAATTCGCGCCGGTGTTGGGGATCAGCGCCTGGAGCTGGGCCGGGATGTTGGCTCCGCCCGGATTGCGGAGGATCGCGCTGGCGATCGCCGGATCGATCGGCGCGCCGTTCAGCGTGTAGGTGTTCGCGCCGGTGCGATTGATCGTCAGGCTGTTGATGCCGACGCCGCCCGCGCCCGCGCCCGCATTCGAGTAGCTGTTCGACAGATAGACGTCGGGCGAGCCGCCGCTGAAGATGCCGAAGCCGCCGCGCAGCGCGATGTCCGAAACCGGCTTGTAGTTGAAGCTGATGCGCGGCTGGAGCACGCTGAGGCCCGAATAGTTGAGCGTGTTGGGGAAGCCGTAACGCTCCGTGAAGCCCGGGTTCAGCGGCACGGGCGAGTGCGAACCGTACAGGTCGAAGCGCACGCCGGCCGTGACGGTCAACTTGTCGTTGATACGCCAGGCGTCCTGCAGGCCGAACTGATACTGCTGATAGTTGAAGCTCGCCGCCGCATCGTTCGGGTTGCCGGTCGCTGCGTTCTGGTAGGTAACCGAGCTGGCATTGCGGGCCTGGAGATCGGCGACCGAGTCATAATACCAGTTGCCGCGCGTGTTCTGCAGGAACAGGTTGAAGATCTTGACCTGGTCATACTGTGCGAACAGCTTGATGTCGTGATTGCCAGCATTGTAGCGGATCAGGAACGAACCCGAATACGTATCGGTGTTGAACACGTTCGATTGCCGCGAGATGTCCGGACCGAAGGTCACCACCGGATTGCCGGTGCCGCACGCGATGAACGAATTGCCCGCCGCGCCCGTCGTGATGCTGTTGGGCGAGGTGCAGACCCGGTTCTGGCCGAAGCTGTTGCCGCCGAGCGAAATCTGACCGCGGTCATAGCTCTTGTAGAGGAAGCGTGCCTCGGTGGAGAGGTGATCGGTCCAGTCTGAGTTCAACTGGACGATGCCCGCGCGAAGCAGTTCGGTCGCCTTATAGGCGTCCGACGACAGGCCAAGCTGAGGACCGGAGTTGGAGGTGCTCGAGTTCTGGAGGAAGTTCGTCTCGTCGTAAGCGTTGATATAGCTCAGCGACAGTTTTTGACGATCGGAGATGTTCCAGGTGATCTTGCCGACGATCTTCTCGTCCTTGTCGGACGAGTTGGTCAGCACGCCGCCGACGTTGTAGTCGGGAAACGCGCTCTTGGCGGCGCTGGTGACACTGTCGATCAGCGACTGCGTCAGATTCGGCACCTGGCCCGGCGCGGGCGATAGCGGGTTGCCTTCGGTATTGCGCTCACCCGAGACCATGAAGAACAATTTGTCCTTGATGATCGGGCCGGACAGCGTCGCGCCATAGGTCTTGCTGTCGAAGTTGAGCTTCGCACCGCCGAGTCGGCGCGCATCGCCGGTCAGCCCATCGCTGTTGTAGCTGAAGAAGCCGGTGCCGTGGAACTTGTTGGTGCCGCTCTTCAGGATCGCGTCCATCGCACCGCCCTGGAAACCGCCCTGGCGGACGTCATACGGCGCGACCGAGGTCGAGAACTGGCCGATCGCGTCGAGCGGCACCGGACCACGGCGGGTCGGGTTCGCGTCCGAGTTGAGGCCGAAATTGTCGCTGACGGTCACGCCGTCGATCGAGAACTTGTTGTAGCGCGGGTTGACGCCGGCGAACGAGATCGACTTGCCGCCGCCCGAACCCGAGGTGTCCTCGAAGCGCGCGAAAGGATCGCGGCGGGCCAGATCGCGGATGTCGCGGTTGACCGAGGCGACACGCGCGATGTCGGTCGCCGTCAGGATCGTCTGCGGACCATCCGAGCGTACGCCTGCGCCCTGCACCCGATCGGCGGTGACGACGATATCCGTGCCGCCGGTCTGCTCGGCGAGATCAACCGGAAGGTCGTACGGCTGGCCGACGACGGTGTAGATGTCGGTGATCGTCGAATTGCCCTGCGCGCTGGTGACGGTCACCGTGTAAGGGCCGCCGCCTTGCAGGCCGGCGAAGTTGAACGCACCCGAACGGTCGGTGGTCGCGGTCGAGCGCGCGCCGGTCGCGGTGTTTTCGATGACGACAGCGGCGCCGGCGACCGGGGCGCCTTGGGCGACGACGTTGCCGCGCACGATCGCGGTCGTTTCCTGGGCGCTGGCCGCAGCCGGCATCACCAGCGCGGCGATCGCCGCGCCCAAAAGCAGTTGATTACGCATGTTCGTACCCCCAATTATAGCAGTCGCGGTGTCGCGAGCGCGCGTTGTGTCCACGCGGTCCCCCGGCCCCCTGCGGCCGGAATATTTAAGTAAAATGACAAATGGGTCACGCGCCAGCCCCCGCGCGCAGCTAGTTCCGGCGCGTTGCATAAAAGCATCATCGGGTCCGGAACGGACCCTCGCCGTCAGGCGGTGCCCGCCACCAGCGCCGCCCAGCCAGCCTCGTCGATCACCTCGACACCCAGGTCCGCCGCCTTCTTGAGCTTGGACCCCGCGCCCGGCCCGGCAACAACAAGGTCCGTTTTGGCGGAGACCGAGCCCGACACGCGCGCGCCGAGCGACTCGGCCTGCGCCTTGGCCTCGTCACGGCTCATCGTCTCGAGCGTGCCGGTAAAGACGATCGTCTTGCCCGTGACCGGGGACTCGCGCGTGTCCTGTGCGAACGCGGGCGGCGTCACCTCGCTCAGCAGGTCGCTCCACACCGCGCGGTTGTGCGGTTCGTGGAAGAAATCGGCGAGCGCGTTGCCGACGGCGGCGCCGACATTCTCGACACCGATATGCTCGGCGACCGCCTTGTCGACGCGGTTGCGGAACTTCCGCGCATCCTCGCCCAGCGCCGGGGTCATGCCGTCGCGCACCGCGATCACCGCGTCGGCCAGCGCCTGGATCGCGGGCAGCGTGGTGTAACGCCGCAGCAGGTCGCGCGCGGTGACGACGCCGATGTGGCGGATGCCCAGCCCGAACAGCAGCCGCACCGGATCGGGCGTGCGCTTGGCTTCGATCGCGTCGAGCAAATTCTCGACCGATTTGTCCTTCCACCCCTCGCGCCCGAGCAGGTCGTCGCGGTGCTCGGCGAGCCGGAAGATGTCGGCGGGTTCGGTGATCCAGCCGAGCGCGATGAATTCCTCGATCGTCTTCTCGCCGAGCCCCTCGATGTCGAGCGCGCCGCGCGAGACGAAATGCTTGAGCCGTTCGAGCCGCTGCGCCGGGCAGATCAGCCCGCCCGTGCAGCGGATGTCGATCTCTTCGTCCTCGCGCACCGCTTCGGAGCCGCAGATCGGGCAATGCGTCGGGAACGGCCACGCCCCGCGTGACTCGTCGCGCGAGAGGTTCTCGACGATCTGCGGGATGACGTCGCCGGCGCGCTGCAACACCACGCGGTCGCCCGGCCACACGTTGAGCCGCGCGATCTCGTCGGCATTGTGCAGCGTCGCGTTGGTGACGACGACGCCGCCGACCGTGACCGGCGTGAGCCGCGCGACCGGCGTGAGCTTGCCGGTGCGCCCGACCTGGATGTCGATCCGCTCGAGCGTGGTCTGCGCCTGCTGCGCGGGGAATTTGTGCGCCAGCCCCCAGCGCGGTGCGCGCCCGACGAAGCCGAGCCGCTGCTGCCAGTCGAGCCGATCGACCTTATAGACCACGCCGTCGATGTCGAACGACAGATCGGCGCGCTCGGCCTCGATCGCCTTGTAGGTGGCGAGCGCCTCCTCCAGCGTCCCGCCCGGCCGGAACGCGGCGGCGACCGGGAAACCCCAGGCGCGGATCACCGCGATCACCGCGCTCTGCGTGTCGCCGGGCAGGTCGGAGGTCTCGCCCCAGCCCCAGGCGAAGAATTTGAGCGGGCGCTCGCGCGTGACCGCGGCGTCCTTCTGGCGCAGCGATCCGGCGGCGGCGTTGCGCGGGTTGGCGAACTGCCGTGCCTCCTTGCCGCTCGCGTCCGCCTCGGCGAGCAGCCGCGCGTTCAAGGCGGCGAAATCGTCCTTGGCCATATAGACTTCGCCGCGCACCTCGAACACGTCGGGCGCGGCGTCGGGCAGGCGCTCGGGGATATCGGCGATGGTGCGGACGTTGGCGGTGACATCCTCGCCGATCTGCCCGTCGCCGCGCGTCAGCGCGCGGACGAGGCGGCGCTGTTCGTAGCGGATCGAGCAGGACAGGCCATCGATCTTGGGTTCGGCGGTGAGCGCGACGGGTTCATCGTCGGCGAGCTTGAGATAGCGCCGCACGCGCCCGAGGAAATCGGCCACCTCGTCGTCGCTGAAGGCATTGTCGAGGCTGAACATCGGCCGCGCATGCGCGACCTTGGCGAGATGCCCCGCCGGCGCGGCGCCGATCTGAACGGAGGGCGAATCGGCGCGGACGAGGTGCGGGAAGGCCGCCTCGATCGCGGCGTTGCGGCGCACCAGCGCGTCATAGTCTGCGTCCGATATCTCGGGCGCGTCCTCGGTGTGGTAGCGGCGGTTGTGGTATGCGATCTCGGCGGCGAGCGTCGCGAGCTCCGCGGCGGCGTCGGCTTCGGTCTCGGGGAGCGGTGTCGGCATCGCGACGGGCTAGACGAGAGCGGGGCGGGGGATCAAGCGCGACATTGGCCCGGTCCGGGGGCGGTCCGGGGCGCGTCGTCCGGGCGCGACGCTGGGCCGCGCCCGGCGCGGCGAACGGTTCAGGCGCCGGCCAGGCCGCCGGTAAGCTTGGCTTCCTCGTTGACCGAGCGGCGCTGCTCGGTCTTTTCGGCGCGGATCGCCATTTCGTCCCACGCCTTGGCGGCGCGCAGCCAGCGGTCACGGACATTGTCGAGCGTCGCCGAGGCGGCGTCGGCATGCGCCTGGCGCGCGCGGTCCTGATAGAAAAGAACGGTGGTGCTCATCGCGTGTCTCCGCAAGGAAGGGGAGGGCGGGCGGCGCGCGGAGGAGTCCGCACGCCGCCCGGTCCGGTTACGCGGCGCTCAGATTGACCGCGGAGGTCTTGCCGCGACGGTCCTGCTCCAGTTCGTAAGTCACGCGCTGCTCGCGATCGAGCGTGCGCATGCCGGCGGCTTCCACCGCGCTGATGTGGACGAAGGCGTCGTTGCCGCCGTCTTCCGGCGCGATGAAGCCATAGCCCTTGTCGGCGTTGAAGAATTTCACGGTGCCAGTCGGCATGGGTATTTCCTTAAGCGTAACGGCACCGGGCGTTGGCGCGGTGCCGGGTGGGGCCGAGATCGGAGACGAAGACACCGTCCGGCCCCGGCCGGCGTCCACGAGGGGCTGCGCTCAGCCGGCGGCCGAACGCACTGGCACGGCGGCTGCCGATCGGCAGCCGTGTGACGTCGAGCGATGTGAAGGGAGAGCCAAAGCACACGTCCGTCGCCAACAAGCGGGAGCGCGGAGGTCTCTCAGTCGGGCGATGCTTGAGGGCCAGGTCGCCGGATGCACATGGTGTAGCACGGCGCGCGCGGCGTGTCGCCCCCTAATCCGGACTCGCTTCCGTGCCGCGGCAACACCACCGCCCGTTCGCGCTGAGCGCGTGCCCCAGGTGGCGTCGTCCGTGGCACGTCCTTCGACTGCGCTCAGGACGAACGGCGGGAAGGGGGGGCGGCCCGCTCCACATCCGTTCGCGCTGAGCGTAGTCGAGACACGCGCGCGCCGAGCTGCCCCTTGACTTCGCTCGGAATGAACGGGCGAGGAGATGCGTAAGCGGCTCGGGCGGTTGCTCAACCCGTTCGTGCTGAGCGCAGTCGAAGCACGTGCGCACGGCACCACGCTTGGGATTGCCCGCTCATGCCGTCTCCAGCAGCCGCTCCGCCTGCGCGCGCGCCTCGGGGGTGATCGTCGCGCCCGACAGCATGCGCGCGATCTCCTCGCGCCGCTCGCCCGCGTCGAGCTGGCGGACGCCGGTGCGCGTGACCAGCCCGTCGTGACTCTTGGCGATCAGCAGATGCTGGCGCCCGCGCGCCGCCACCTGCGGGCTGTGCGTCACCACCAGCAACTGCGTGCGCCGCGCCAGCCGCGCCAGCCGCTCGCCGATCGCGCTGGCGACCGCGCCGCCGACGCCCCGGTCGATCTCGTCGAATACCATCGTCGCCGCGCCGCCCTCCTCGGCGAGTGCGACCTTGAGCGCGAGGATGAAGCGCGAGAGTTCGCCGCCCGAGGCGATCTTGACGAGCGGCGCGAACGGCGCGCCCGGATTGGTCGAAATCTCGAATTCGACGCGGTCCTTGCCGCTCGGCCCCCATTGCGCGGGCGAGAGCGGCGCGACGACGGTCCGGAAGCGCGCCGAATCGAGTTTGAGCGGCGCGAGCTCCGCCTTCACCGCCGCATCGAGCCGCGCGGCGGCAGCGGCGCGCGCGTCCGTCAGCGCGGCGGCGGCGGCGTCGTAGGCGGCGGCGGTCTGCGCGAGCGTGCGCTCCAGCGCCGCCAGCCCCGCGCCGCCGCTCTCGATCAGATCGAGCCGCGCGCCCAGTTCGTCGGTCAGCTCGGCGAGCGCGTCGGGCTGGACCCGGTGCTTGCGCGCCAGCGCGCGCAGGTCGAACAGCCGCGATTCGTCGGCCTCCAGTTGCGCAGGATCGAACGCCAGCGCGCGCGCGGCTGTGTCGACGCCGTCCTGCGCGGTCCCCGCCTCGATGATCGCGCGGTCGATCGCCTCCAGCGCCTCGGCGAGCGCTTCGTGATCCTCGGACACGCGCTCCAGGATGCGCGCCGCCTGCCGCAACCGCGACAGCCCGCCGTCGGACCCTTCGAGCAGATCCGCCACCGCCTGCAAGTCGCCCGCGATCTTCTCGCCGCGCTGCATCCCCGCGCGCCGTGTCGCCAGTTCCGCCTCCTCGCCCGGTTCGGGGGCGAAGCCGCGCAGCTCGGCGACGGCATGTTCGAGCCATTCGCGGTCACGCTCCTGCGTGTCGAGATCGGCGCGCGCCGCCGCCAGCGCGTCCTCGGCCTCGCGCCAGGCGCGGTGCGCGCGCGCGGCCGCGCCCGTGTCGATCCGCGCGAAGCTGTCGAGCAGCGCGCGGTGCCCGCTCGCCGCGAGCAGCCCGCGATCGTCATGCTGGCCGTGGATCTCGACGAGGTGCGCGCCAAGCTCGCGCAGCAGCGCGGCGGGTGCCGCCGATCCGTTCACTAGCGCCCGGCTGCCGCCATCGGCCTTGACGATGCGGCGCACGATCAGCGGCTCGCCGGGTTCGAGATCGAAGCCGTTCTCGGCGAGCAGCGCAGCGATCGGCCCATCGCCCTGCGGCGTGTCGAACACGGCGGTGACGACCGCCTGCGCCGCGCCCTGCCGCACCAGCCCCGAATCGCCGCGCGCGCCGAGCGCCAGCCCGAGCGAATCGAGCAGGATCGACTTGCCCGCCCCGGTCTCGCCGGTGAGCACGCCCAGTCCCTCGTGAAAATCGAGGTCGAGCGCCTCGATCAGCACCACGTCGCGAATCGAAAGCGAGGTCAGCATCGCGCGGTCCCCGGCTCGGCCTGCCGCTCGATCAGGCGCCCTTCGCAGGCGCCGGCTTGACCGGATGATCGTGCATCAGCTTGTAGGCGTGGCTGTACCAGATCGTGCCGGGATAATTGGCGCCGAGCACGGCGGCGGCCTTCTCCGCTTCCTCGCGCACGCCGAGCGCCAGATAGCATTCGGTCAGCCGCATCAGCGCCTCGGGCGTATGCGTCGTGGTCTGATATTCGTCGATCACGGTGCGGAAGCGCATCGAGGCCGCCAGCCACTGCCCGCGCCGCTCGTAGAACCGGCCGACCTCCATCTCCTTGCCGCCGAGGTGATCGCGCACCAGATCGACCTTCAGCCGCGCGTCGAGCGCATATTTGCTGTTGGGATAGCGCCGCATCAGCTCGCCCAGCGCGTCGAGCGCCTGCTGGGTGATCTTCTGGTCGCGCGTCACGTCGCTGATCTGCTCGTAATAGCCGAGCGCGATCAGATAATAGGCATAAGGCGCGTCGCGGTTGCCGGGGTGGACCGACAGGAAGCGCTGCGCCGCCTGGATCGAACTGGTGTAATCATGCGCGAGATAATAGCTGAACGCGCTCATCAACTGCGCGCGCCGCGCCCAGATCGAATAGGGATGCTGGCGCTCGACCTCGTCGAACAGCGCCGCCGCGATCTTGTACTGCCCCATGTCGAGCCGCTTGCGCGCCGCCGTGTACAGCGTGCCGACATCGCGCGCGACATAGGGAATATCGGCCTTCGCCTTGCCGCGCGACGCGCAGCCGGCGACAGGAAGCGCCGAGGCGGCGATGAGCGCGAGCGCGATCGAGCGAGACATTGGGATACGCATCGCGAGCACCCTTAGCCGAACGCCCGAGCCACGAACAATCCCCTTCGAAAAAAGCCGTACCGCCGCCGCTTTTCGGCCACGGATTGTGCTTGCTCGCCAAGGATCGGATGACAGTCCCGGTGCGTTCGGGTTAGATCGTTTCGCAACTGCAGCGGAGATTCGAATGACGGCCACTCTTCTGGCGACCAAGCGCGTGGAAAAGCCCTGGGGTCGGCATGATCTGTGGCCCGGTTTCCCCGATCCGGCGGCGGACACGCCTCCGATCGGCGAAGTGTGGTTCCAGACCCCGCACGCCGGCGAACCCGAACTGCTCATCAAATATTTGTTCACCAGCGATCGCCTGTCGGTGCAGGTCCATCCCGACGATGCCGCGGCCCGCGCCGCCGGCTATCCGCGCGGCAAGGACGAGGCGTGGCTGATCCTCGCCGCCGAACCGACCTCGACGATCGCGATCGGCACGCTCGCGCCGATGACGAAGGACGAGCTTCGCGCCGCCTCGCTCGACGGGTCGATCGAGCACAAGCTCGATTGGAAGCCGGTCAAGGCCGGGGATTTCTATTATTCGCCCGCCGGCACCGTCCACGCGATCGGCGCCGGGCTGACCGTGATCGAGATCCAGCAGAACGTCGATCTCACCTATCGCCTGTATGACTACGGCAGCGACCGCGAACTCCACCTCGACGCGGGCGTCGCCGCCTCCGATCCCAAGCCGTTCGTCCCGCTGCCGACCCCGGCCCCCGACGGCCGCGACCACGTCGTCCTGGCGGAAGGCCCCAAGTTCGTGATCGAGCGCTTCGCCGGCGGCGCCCGCGACATCACGCTGCCCGACGGCGTGACCGGCTGGTTCGTCCCCGTCACCGGCGCGGGCGTGGTCGACGGCGTCGCCTGGAAGGCCGGCGAATGCCTGACGCTGACCGGCACCTGCCACATCGACGCGGCAGCGGGCAGCGACGTGCTGTTCGCCTATCCGGGTGACACGCGAATCTGAAGGGTCGGGCGGGGCGGGGGCATACCCGCGCCGTTCGCCCTGAGCGCAGTCGAAGGGCGTATCCGAAGCGGAGCGCTCGCGGCACGTGCTTCGACTGCGCTCTGCACGAACGGAGTGGTGTGCGCGTACCCGTCCACCACCCGACCTGATGGAGCCGGTCGGGCATCCCCAACCCGTTCACCCTGAGCGAAGTCGAAGGGCGTATCCGGGGCGGAGCGCCCGCGGCACGTGCTTCGACGTCGCTCAGCACGAACGGAGTGGTGTGTGCGTACGCGTCCACCACCCCCGACCTCATGGAGCCGGTCGGCCACCCCCACCCGTTCGCCCTGAGCGAAGTCGAAGGGCGTGCCCCAGCCGCGACGCTCCGGACACGCGCTTCGACCGCACTCAGCACGAACGGGGATGGAACGCAGCGTCCCCTTAACCTTCGCGCGCTAAGTTCGGCGTCATGCTCCGCGTGCTGACCCTCGCCACCCTGTTCCCGCACGCCGCCGCGCCCAATCTCGGCGTGTTCGTCGAGCGGCAAACGCTCGGCCTCGCCGCGCATCCGCATGTCGATTTGCGCGTGGTCGCGCCGAGCGGGCTGCCGCCCTGGCCGCTGTCGCGCCATCGTCACTACGCTCCGCTCGCCGATCTGCCGCCGCGCGAGACGTGGAAAGGGCTCGACGTGCGGCGGCCGCGCTTCCGGACGGTGCCGGGGACGGCCGGGCGCTTCCATGTGCCCGCGCTGCTCCGCACGCTCGCGCCGTTGCTCGCGGAGGTTCGCCGCGACTTCGCGTTCGACGTGATCGACGCCGAGTTCTTCTTCCCCGACGGCCCCGTCGCGGTCGCGCTCGGCAAGGCGCTGGGCGTGCCGGTGTCGATCAAGGCGCGCGGCGCCGACATTCACCATTGGGGCACCGCGCCCGCCACGGCACGCCAGGTGATCGCCGCCGGGCAGCAGGCCGATGGATTGCTCGCCGTCTCACGGGCGATGCGCGCCGACATGGCCGCGCTCGGCATGCCGCCGGAGCGAATCCGCGTCCACCACACCGGCGTCGATCTCGAGCTTTTCGCGCCGCGCGCGCGTGACGCGGCAAAGGCGGCGCTGGGGGTGCGCGGGCCGCTGGTCGTCTCGGTCGGCGCGCTGATCGCGCGCAAGGGGCATGAGGTGGTGATCGACGCGGTCGCCGCGCTGCCCGGCGTGTCGCTGCTGATCGCCGGAGCGGGCGAGGCGCGGGGGGCGATCGAGGCCAAGATCGCCGCGCACGGCATCGGTGAGCGCGTGCGGCTGCTCGGCGCGCTGCCGCATGGCGATCTGCCGGGGCTGATCGCCGCCGCCGATGTGATGGCGCTCGCCTCGTCGTCGGAGGGGCTGGCGAACGCCTGGGTCGAGGCGCTCGCCTGCGGCACGCCGATCGTCATCACCGATGCCGGCGGCGCGCGCGAAGTGGTGACCGATCCCGCCTATGGCCGCGTCGTCGCGCGCGAGGCGGATGCGTTCGCGGCTGCGATCGGTGACGTGCTGGCCACACCGCCGGCGCAGGATGCCGTGCGCAGCGGCGCGGAGCGGTTCACCTGGGGCGCGAACACCGAGGCGCTGTACGCGCATCTCAGCGGACTCGTTGCCGGCTGACCATGTCCGTTCGTGCTGAGCGTGTCGAAGCACGTGCTCCAGACGCGCCCTTCGACACGCTCAGCGCGAACGGTACTCAGGCGCGGTAGCGCCAATCAGCTCAAGGGATATAGCGCCGCCGCGATCCACCGGCCCTCGCCGCGCAGCACTGCCCAGGCGCGCGCGGCGGCGCGGCTGTCCATCGCCTCGATGCCGAATCCCAAAGCCTCCACCGCGCGGGTGAACGCGACCGGCGGGCGCACCAAGGTCGCACCGGTGCCGAGCAGCAGGAACTCCGGCCTGGGGGCGAGCGCCAGCAGCGGCGCCACCGCGTCCACGCTCAGCGCGTCGAGCGCGGGCGGCTCCCAGCCATCGGCGCGCTCGGGGGTGAGCAGCAGCGCGCGGTACACGCCGTCGTCGACCTTGAAGCCGCCGAGCGAGAAGGCCGAGATGATCGGCCGGTCGGTCCTTTGCTCTTTCTCCATCCGCATGGCGGATCAGCGCTTCTTGGTCGGGATGCCCTCGCTCGGCACCGCCTTGCCGGTCGGCGCATCGCCCTTGGTCGGATCGGGGCGCAGGCCGAGCGTGATGAGCAGCGACGACGACACGTAGATCGACGAATAGGTGCCGACCACGATGCCGAGGATCATCGCCGCGGTGAAGCCTTGCAGCACATGCCCGCCGAAGATCAGCAGCGCGACCAGCGCGAGCAGGATCGTCAGCGAGGTCATCACGGTTCTCGGCAGCGTCTCGTTGACCGACAGGTCGACGATCTGGGGCATGTCCATCTTGCGATAGCGGCGCATGTTCTCGCGGATGCGGTCGTCGATGACGATCTTGTCGTTGATCGAATAGCCGATGATGGTCAGCACCGCGGCGACGATGTTGAGGTCGAACTCCAACTGAGTCAGCGCGAAGAAGCCGAGCGTCATCAGCACGTCGTGGACGATAGCGACCACGGTCGAGACGCCGAACTGCCATTCGAAGCGGAAGATCGCGAACAGGCCGATGCCGAACACCGCGAGCACCACCGCGAGCGCGCCCTTCCAGATCAGCTCGCCCGAGACCTTGCCCGAAACCGCGTCCTGCTTGGAGAATTTGGCGTCGGGGAATTTGGCGTTGATCGCCGCCTGGACCTTCTGGACGACCGCGTCGGTCGCGCCCTTATCCGTGCTCTTGGGCGGGGGCAGGCGGATCGACACGGTCTTGGGATCGCCGAACTGCTGGAGCCGGACTTCGCCCAAACCGAGATTGTCGATCGTCGAGCGCAGCGTGTCGAGGTGCGGCGGCTGCGCGAACTTCTCCTCGATCATCAAGCCGCCGACGAAATCGACGCCGAGATTGAGCCCGCGCGCCACCGTCAGCCCGATCGCGGCGATCGACAGCAGCATGGTGAGCCCGAACGCCCACGCGCGCAGCGAGACGAACGGCAGGTTGGTGTTGTCGGGAACGAGTTTCAGCAGGCGCATGTTACACCGTCACCCCAGCGAAAGCTGGGGTCTTATTGAGGCGGGCGCAGCGTGCGCCACGGGGAGACCCCAGCTTTCGCTGGGGTGACGTCGTGTTCGGGCGCGGGGTGCGGATCATATATTGATATCCGTCGGCCGCGTACGGCGGATCCACGTCACCACCAGCATCCGCGTGAACACCACGGCGGTGAACACCGAGGTGCCGATGCCGATCAGCAGCACGATCGCGAAGCCGCGGATCGGGCCGGAGCCCATCAGCAGCATGATGATCGCCGAAATCGCATGCGTCACGTTCGCCTCGAAGATCGTGCGGCTGGCTTCCTTATAGCCCAATTCGACCGACTGGAGCACGCTGCGCCCGCGCCGCCGCTCTTCGCGGATACGCTCGTTGATGAGCACGTTGGCGTCGACCGCGGTGCCCACCGTCAGCACGAAGCCGGCGATCCCCGGCAGCGTCAGCGTCGAGTTGAGCAGCGCCAGCACCCCGACGATGACGATCACGTTGATGATGACGGCGAGGTTGGCATAGGCGCCGAACCGCCCGTAGGTGACGAACATGAAGATCATGACCGCAAGCACCGCGATCGTGCAGGCGAGGATGCCGGCGTGGATCGAATCGGCGCCCAGGTCCGGCCCGACGGTGCGTTCCTCGACGACCTTCAGCGGAATGGTCAATTTGCCGGAGCGCAGCGCGATCGCGAGCTGGTTGGCGCTGTCGACGGTGAAATTGCCCTCGATATAGCCCGACCCGCCGAGGATCTCGGTGTTGATCCGCGGCGCCGAGATCACGGTGTTGTCGAGCACCACCGCGAAACGCTTGCCGATGTTGGTCTGGGTGATCCGCGCGAACTTCTTGCCGCCTTCGCTGTTGAAGGTGAAGTTGACGATCGGCGCGTTGTCGTCCTGTCGGTTGCCCTGCGACGCGGTGACGAGCTGGTCGCCGGTCAGGATAGCCTGCCGTTTGACGAGGATCTTCCCACCCGGACCGCCCTCGGCGTCGGCGAGAAGCTCGGTGCCGAGCGGTACGATACCCTTAGCGGCGTCCTCGGGCGAGATCGGCGTCTCGTCGACCATCTTGAATTCAAGCTTGGCGGTCTTGCCGAGCAATTCCTTCAGCGCTTTCGGGTCTTGGAGGCCGGGCACCTGCACGACGATCCGGTCGCTGCCCTGGCGGACGATCGTCGGCTCCTTGGTGCCGAGTTCGTCGATGCGCTTGCGCACCACTTCGGTCTCATCGCCCATCGCCTGATTGAGCGCTTGGTCAAAACCGGCCTGGGTCGGCGTCATCACCACGCGCGTGCTGTCGACGACGTTCAGATCCCAGTCGCGCTGACCGGTCAGCCCGGCGCCGGCGGTCAGCTTGTTGAGCCGCTCGCGCGCGGCATCGACCTTGGTCACGTCGCGCAGCATGAAGCTGATCTTGCCATTCTCGGTGGCGATGTCGCCGATGTCGATCGCGGGCGCGCGCGACATCTCGCTCTGAATCTGGTCGCGCATCGCGTTGAAGCGCGTCTTGGCGAGATCGGCACTGTCCGCCTCGAGCAGCAGATAGCTGCCGCCGGCGAGATCGAGCCCGAGGTTGACGCGCGGGTGCGGGATCCAGCCCCACGCCTTGGTCTGCTCTTCGGGGAAGAAGCTCGGAATCGCCAGCGCCATCAGGCAGGCGAGCAGCCCCAGGATCGAGACGATCTTCCAGCGCGGGAAATCGAGCATCGGATCAGTCGTTCGCGGGCTTGGCGAGCGGGTTGGTCACCTCCGTCAGCGTCGCCTTGACGACGCGGATGCGGACATTGGGTGCCACCTCGACTTCGACATACTGGTCCTCGACACGCGTCACCTTGCCGAGCACGCCGCCCGCGGTGACCACCGAATCGCCCTTCTTGACCGCGTTGATCTTGGCCTGCTGCGCCTTGATCCGCTGCTGCTGCGGGCGCAGCAGCAGGAAATAGCCGACCACCGCGATGGCGATATACGGGAAGAACAGCAGGAACATCGACGCCACCCCGCCGCCGCCGGCGGCGGAAGCGGAATTGGCGGAAGCGGCAAGGGCTGAGGTGGCGAACATGGCGTCCTGAACAAAAGCTGCCGGCAAAGCGCCGGGCGCGGAGGCGGCAGCCGCCCCGCTTACAAGCGGCGCGCGCTATCATCATCACGCGGAGCGCGCAACAATCGGCTGCGGGGATGCCGCTCGGGCGCGGGACAGAGCGATCCCGCTTGCATCTGCGCGCCGCTGCGCTTACACGCGCCTCCCTCGGTCGGGGCGTAGCGCAGCCTGGTAGCGCATCACACTGGGGGTGTGGGGGTCGCAGGTTCGAATCCTGTCGCCCCGACCAGAGACATTAAGTTTGGCTGAATTCAAGCGGGCGGTGCTGTCGACCTGCATCGGCTTTGTCGGGCTTCACGCTGGCGTCAAAGACTAACGCGTGATGTTTAGATCGGCGCCCATCTCGCTTCATGTCGGCATCCGCCCTCTCGCGCCCCGCTCGGTCTTCATTGGTGGAGACAATTCGGCGTATCGCATCGCGAACCGGCTCTGGAGCGACTAACTCGCACCGCATTTGCCAGTAGGCGAACGCCTTGGAGGTTTCGTCGGTGCCTTCAACCGCGGCGCGATGATAGGCTTCCAGTAGCCCGACATAAGCAGATTGCTTCTCGCGGAATGCGCGCTCATCGCGTTGGGAGCGCTGAGACAGCCACGAATTCACGAAGGCGGTCACGATCGATCCGAGTCCGAACGCCGTTAGCAGAGGTACGATTTGCGACATGCTGCTAAGGTAACCCGATTCCTGGTAAGGTGCGAGCGACGCGAAGCTCTCGGCCGGTTCAGGCTGCTCGGCAGCACACGATTTCGCGAGATCGTGAGCGCCAAAAAATCCGCTTCCCTCCCAATTGTCGCATCTAGTTGACCTAATAGCAAGTTGTCGCATAAAAGCGACGCGTGGCATATCGAGTCAAACAGACGGAGGAATTCGAGCGCTGGCTAGATGGTATCACCGATCCTATCGCCCAGAAGGCCATCGTCCGGCGGATCATTCGCGTCGAGGGTGGCTTGTTCGGCGACGTCAAGTCGCTCGGGAGCGGGTTGTCGGAGATGCGGATCGACGTGGGGCAGGGCTACCGCGTCTATTATACGGTGATCGGCAACGCTGTGGTCTTCATGCTGTACGGTGGAACGAAATCCACCCAGCGGCGCGATATATCCAAGGCGAAGGAGATGGCCGGTGATATTGAGTGACGCGACCGCAGACGGCATCCGGTAATATTGGTCCATCCAAGGACATGGCAAATGAACACGCGTACCAAAGACTTCGACGCTTCGAAGTACCTTACCACTACCGAGGATCATGCCGAGCTTCTGAGCGACGCGCTTGAAACCAAGCACGCCGGCTACATCGCCGCCGCGCTCGGCACCGTCGCGAAATCGCGGGGCATCGCCCAACTCGCCGCCGAAACCGGCCTGAGCCGGCAAGCGCTCCACAAGGCGCTCAGCGAAAATGGCAATCCCACGCTCGATACCATCCTACGGGTGGTGGATGCGCTCGGCCTGCAACTTGCCGCCAAGCCGCAAGAGGTCGAGCACGCCTGAACTTTGGTCGCGGGCGGCGCCATGTTCCCCGCGCCGTCAGTCGCGGCAAAGCCGCGCCTCGTGGTGCGCTTTGTCGCGCTGGCCGATCTTGGCTGCGTGCGCATCGGCTTCGCCGACGCGTCTCGCCGTCTACGATGGTGGGCGATGACGGGCTCGAACCGCCGACATTCTCGGTGTAAACGAGACGCTCTACCAACTGAGCTAATCGCCCCTCTCGGGAGCGAGCGTCTTTAGCGCAAATCACCGGACTCGCAAGAGCGTCGCCGCCGTCGGTGCCGCGGGTGCGCGCGATATCGTCACGGTTGCATCTTTCGCACTTGTCAGCCAATGCGCCCGCACTATCTGCCCGTGCAGATATTTCGGAGACAGGCTTTGGCACGGCTCACCATCGAGGATTGCGCGACGCAGCGCGCGCCGGGGCGGATGCTCCGGCGGCTCGAACAGGACATCAAGACGCTGCTCGAACGGCGCTTCGCGGTGGAGGACATCACCTTCACCCAGTGGATCGCGCTCAAGGTCGTGCGCGATGGCGCGATCTCGAACCCCGGCGAGCTGGCGCGCGAGCTCAACATCACCACCGGCGCCACCACCCGCCTGATCGACACGCTCGAGGAGCGCGGGCTGATCCTGCGCGATCGCAACGCCGAGGACCGGCGCGTCGTCGGCCTCAAGGTCACGCCCGCGGGCGAGGCGATGGTGGCCAAGATCGGGCAGATCGTGGTGGCGGGCTGGAACGAGCTGATCGCCGACTTCGAAGAGGATGAGGTCACCCAATTCGCGTCGATGCTGTCGCGGCTGCTGGTGGTCGCCGAGCGGATGCTCGGCAAGGAAAACACGGGTTTCGCAGGGGAGACGGGGGAGTGATCCGGCCGATGATGAAACGGGGCGTCGCGGTGGCGACGGCAATGCTGCTCGCCGGCTGCGCGAGCGTGCCGCATGACGCGCCGCAGGTGACGCAGCTCAAGCCGGCCGCGCTCGGACTGAGCGACGCCACGCCCACGCTGTCCGATCGCTGGTGGGAGTCGTTCGGCGATCCGCAGCTCGGCCGGCTGGTCGATCTCGCGCTCGCCGACAATCCCAATCTCGCCGGCGCGCTCGCGCGCGTCCGCGCCGCGCAGGCGGCGATCGACGTGCAGCGTGCCGGGCAGGCGCCGCAGATCACCGGTGACGCCGGGCTTCAGGCCGAGCGGTTCAGCGAACATTACATCATCCCGCCGCCTTATGGCGGGCGCACCTATGCGGTGCCGTCGCTCGCGGCGAACCTGTCGTGGGATCTCGATCTGTTCGGCCGCCAGCGCGCGCTGGTCGCGCAGGCGCGCTCGAGCGAACGCGCCGCCCAGCTCGATGCCGCCGCCGCGCGGCTGACGATCGCGACCTCCGTCGCGCAAGCCTACGCCAGTCTCGTCCAGGCCGATCGCCAGACCGAGATCGCCGACCGCTTCGTCGCCACGCGCGAACAGGCGCTCGGCTATGTCCAGTCGCGCATCAAGCACAAGCTCGCGAGCGAATTCGAGGCGCGCACCGCCGAGACGCTGCTCGCCGAGGCGCGGCAGGCCAAGGTGCGCAGCCTCCAGCAGCATGATCTCGCGGTGCATGCGCTCGCCGCTTTGGTCGGGCGCGGCGCGGATTTCTATCCCCAGATCGCCGCGCCGACGCTGGCGCTCGATCGCCCGCCGCCGGTGCCGGCGGTGCTGCCGGCCGATCTGCTCGGCCGCCGTCCCGATCTGCTCGCCGGGCAGGCGCGGATCGACGCGGCGGTCTCGGGCCAGGCGGTCACGCGCGCGGATTTCATGCCCAACGTCAACATCTCGGCGCTCGCCAGCCTGGCCGCGCTCGGGCTCAGCCAATTCTTCACCGCCGGCTCGGCGCAGGTGTCGGGCGGCGCGGCGGTCCATCTGCCGATCTTCGAGGGCGGGCGGCTGCGCGCGCAATATCGCAACGCCGGCGCCGAGCTCGACCGCGCCGTCGCCGATTACAACGCCAGCGTCATCACCGCGGTGCGTGATTCGGCCGACGCGATCACCAACGTCCGCGCCGCCGATGCCGATCTCGCGCAGCAGGACAAGGTCGTCGCGGGCCTGCGCGATACGGTGCGGCTCGATGCGGTGCGCACCTCGACCGGACTCGGCTCGCGGCTCGACGCCGTCGATTCGGGCTTCCGCCTGCTCGAAGCCGAGCAGCAGCGGATCGACGCGCAGGCCAACGCCATCACCCAACGTATCAAACTCATCGCCGCGCTGGGCGGGGGCTTCGACCCTCAAGTCGCGGTGGCCGCCAACACCAAGGGGTCGGGACTATGACCGAAGAATCGATGCGCTTTGACCGGGAATTTTCGCGCGACGACGCCGGCGACGCGCCGGTCGCCGCCGCCCCCGCCGCACCGGCGGCCCCGCCGCCGCCGCCCGCGCCGCCCCCCGGCAAGCCGCGCACGCGCCGCATCGCGTTCATGATCTTCGGCACGGTGCTGCTGATCGCCGCGCTCGCCTATGCGATCCACGTCCTCACCGCGCCGCCGAGCGAGGAGACCGACGACGCCTATGTCGGCGGCAACGTGGTGAGCGTGACGGCGCGCGACGGCGGTACCGTGCTCGCGATCCATGCCGACAACACCCAGGCGGTCAAGCGCGGCCAGCCGCTGATCGATCTCGATCCCGCCACCACCGATGTCGCGCTGCAAGCCGCCGAGGCCGCGCTCGGCCAGGCGGTGCGCGGCGTGCGCTCGGACACCGCCTCGGTCGACGAGGCCGGCGCCGAGATCGCGCAGGCCCGCGCCGATCTCGCCAAGGCGCGCAGCGATCTCGCCCGCCGCAAGGGCGCGGCGGTCGACGGCGCGGTCTCGGGCGAGGAGGTCAGCCACGCCGCCGATGCCGTCGCCACCGCCAGCGCCGCGCTCAACCTCGCGCTCGCCAAGCGCGCGCAGGCGGCGAGCGCGGTCGCCGGCACCAGCGTCTATACCAACCCGCGCGTGCTCGCGGCGATCGCCAACGTTCGGCAGGCCGCGATCAATTCGAGCCACATGCGGATCGTCGCTCCGATGGACGGCGTGGTCGCACAGCGCACCGTTCAGCTCGGCCAGCGGATCGCGCCCGGCACGCCGCTGATGGCGGTGGTCCCGCTGGACAGTCTGTGGTTGGACGCCAATTTCCGCGAGACGCAACTCGCGAAGATCCGCGTCGGCCAGCCCGCGACGATCACCGCCGACGTGTACGGCAGCAAGCTTGCCTTCCACGGCCATGTGCTCGGCCTTGGCGCCGGTAGCGGCAGCGCCTTCTCGCTGCTGCCCGCGCAGAACGCCTCGGGCAACTGGATCAAGATCGTCCAGCGCGTGCCGGTCCGCATCGCGCTCGATCCGCGCGAGCTGCGCGCGCACCCCTTGCGCGTCGGCCTCTCGGCGAACGTCACGGTTGATACCAGCGATCAGTCCAAGCCGCTCGTCGCGATGAGCTCGCCCCCCGCCGGCGGCACGCAACAGAGCCTCGACGGTGGCCCGCAGGTCGAGGCGCGTATCCGCCAGATCATCGCGCAAAACCTCGGACGCGGTCGGTGAGCACGCAGCCCGCAGCGGCCGCCGGGCCGCCGCCGCTCGCGGGGCTCGCGCTCGCGGTCACCGCGGCCGCGCTCGCGCTCGGCACCTTCATGCAGGTGCTCGACGGCACGATCGCCAACGTCTCGCTGCCGACGATCGCGGGCAGTCTCGGCGTGAGTTCGGACAACGGCACCTGGGTCATCACCTCGTTCGCGGTCGCGAACGGCGTGACGGTGCCGCTGACCGGCTGGTTCATGCAGCGCTTCGGGGTGGTCAAGACCTTCACCGTCTCGGTGTTCGCCTTCTCGGTCGCCTCGTTCCTGTGCGGCATCGCCTGGGATCTGCCCTCGCTGATCTTCTTCCGCATCCTCCAGGGCGGCGTCTCCGGCCCGATGATTCCGGGCAGCCAGGCGCTGCTGATCGCGATCTTCCCGCCCCACAAGCGCGGCACCGCGCTCAGCATCTGGTCGATGACGACGCTCGCCGCGCCGGTGATGGGGCCGGTGCTCGGCGGCTACATCTCCGACAACTATCACTGGAGCTGGATCTTCCTCATCAACGTGCCGATCGGCGTGGCGGCGGGGTTCGTGAGCTGGCAGTCGCTCAAGTCACGCGAGACGCCGACGCGGAAGGTGCGGATCGACACGGTCGGCCTGATCCTGCTCGCCTTCTGGGTGTTCAGCCTCCAGACGATGCTCGATCTCGGCAAGGATCGCGACTGGTTCAACAACCCGCTCATCGTCGTGCTGACGATCTGCGCGGTGGTCGGCTTCGTCGCCTGGGTGATCTGGGAGCTGACCGAAGGCCAGCCCGCGGTCGATCTCACCTTGTTCGCGCGGCGCAACTTCGCGCTCGGCACGCTGGCGATCTGCCTCGGCTATGCGGTGCTGTTCGCCAACAACCTGCTGCTGCCGCTCTGGCTGCAGGAACAGATGGGCTATACCGCCACCTGGGCGGGGCTGGTCGCCGCGCCCGCCGGGATCATGGCGGTCATCATGACGCCGATCATCAGCCGGCTCAGGATCGACGTGCGCTGGATCGCGTCGTTCGCGTTCGTCTGTTACGCGATCTCGTTCTTCATGCGCTCGCGCTACACGCCCGATGCGAGCTTCCTCGTGCTCGCGGCGCCGCTGTTGTTGCAGGGCGTGGCGATGGCGGCGTTCTTCGTGCCGCTCATCACCATCCTGCTCGATGGCGTTCCCCCGGAAAAGGTGCCCTCGGCGTCGGGCATCTCCAACTTCGCGCGCATCACCGCGGGCAGTTTCGCCGCCTCGCTCACCACCACCTTCTGGGATCGGCGCGAGGCGCTCCACCAGGCGCGGCTGACCGAGGCCGGCAGCGACTGGTCGCCGGTCTATCGCCAGGCGCTCGAACAGCTCCAGGCGTTCGGCGCCAGCCCCGGCCAGGCGGTCGGCGTGGTGATGCGGCAGATCGTCGGCCAGGCGTATCTGCTGTCGTCGCTCGAGATCTTCTGGCTGTGCGGCTGGATCTCGATCGTGCTGGTCGGCGTGGTGTGGATGGCGAAGCGCCCCGCCCCCGCCAATCACGGCCCGGTGGCGGATTGAGGTCGTGGTTGGGCGGTGCCGAGCCGCCCCGGCCATCTCGTAAAACCACCGTTCGTGCTGAGTAGCGGCCGAGTAGCCCGCAGGGCGTATCGAGGTCGCGTATCGAAGCACAGGCCCCGCGCGCGACCTGTGCTTCGATACGAGCTCTCGATACGGGCCTTTGGCCCTACTCGATCTCTACTCAGCACGAACGGCTGGAAAACGCCATCGCACCCCTCACTCGGGCCCGACCGGCGCAAACCATCCCCGTTCGGCCCGAGCGAAGTCGAGGGCCGGCCCACGGGCGCAGGTGCCTCGACTTCGCTCGGCACGAACGGTTTGGGAGATAGTACTGGGCTATAGCTGGAGCCGCCCCTCACTCCGGCTCGATCGGCCGCCCCGGCGGCAGCCGCAGCACCCCGATCAGCCCGCCGGTGATCGTGCCGAGCCCGAACGCCTCGATCTTGCCGATCACATGCTCGCTCGCCACGCCGGCGACGATCGCGACGGTGAAGATCACCGCGAGCGCGGCGAGCGTCGCGAGATAGGCGATCAGATGGTCACGCTGGTTCATCATATCCTCCTCCTTGCCGCTATTGCCCGGCCAACGGCCGCATCAGCGCGGCGGCGTCGATCCCGGCCGCCGACAGGATCGCGCCGCGCGTGCCGGGGTGGACGCCGTTCCAGCCCGGCGCGTCGGTGATCCGATAGGCGCTGGTCGCATCGGGCAGCGTCGTCCACGGATCGGCGATCAGCACCTGCGTCGCGCCATTGCCGCCGATGCCGCGAAACTGCCCCGCGCCGGTGCCCGACACGATTTCAAGTTCGGCGCCGCGCAGCGCTCCCGGTGCCCATGCCTTGCTCGTATCGTTGAAGCTGTTGCCGGTGTTGCCGCCGGTCGACGTGCCGCTCGCGTAGATCGTTGTGGCGGGCGGCGAGAAGCCGCCGTCGCGCGTCGGCACGCCGTCCGCATCCACCTCCAGGCCCGCGCAAGGGTCGGCGACGCGCGCCACGCCGGCATTGACGATCCCCGCCACCTGCGCGTTCGCCTGCGCGACGAACCCGTCCGGCCCGGACTCGCGCAGCCATTGGTTGAACAGGACGCGCGCGGCCTCATAGGCGTCCTTGCTCTGCCCGGCCATCGTCAGGAACCCGTCGGTCGAGGTCGGCGCGGGCAGGATCGTCGCGGCGATGAACACCTGCCCCGGCGCGCCACCCCCGCGCGGCATCATGAACGCCTTGGCCGCCTGCAAGCGCACCGCCTTCATCGCCGCGACCGCCTGCGCGGGCGCAAGCCCGAGCACGCCGATGTCGTAGCTCAGGTCGTTGCGGCCATAGGCCCACAGCACATGCGTCGCATAGCCCGACGCCTCGAAGCGCGACGCGAAGTTCCACATCTGCACCGCGTCCATCTCACGCTCGCCCGGCAGCGCGAGCAGCATGTGCGGATAGGCCGCGAACGCGCGCAGCGCCCAGCCGCCGGTGAAATAGCCGTAGCCCGCGTCATCCACCTTGGCGACGATACTGTCCCCCGCGATCGCGATCGACGGCGCGACCGATCCGTCGGCACAGGTGCCGAGCACCGCCAGCGCGGACCAGCCGGCGGCGAATTGCGGCGCGCCGACGGTCACGTCGCCGGCGGCATTGTCGAACACGCGCTCGGCGGTGGAATTGACCGCATAGCCCTCGCCGCTGTCGGTGCCGAACCCGCTGGTGCCGCCGCGCAGCGACACCGTGCTGAAATACTGCTGCCCCGCCGCCGCCTGGGTGACGGCGGAGCGTTCGTAGAAAGCCGCCCCCGGCGCGAGCGACGCCGAAACGGGATCGGACAGCATCAGATTGGGGAAGGCGTAAGCGGCGGTCGCGGGCGTCAGCGTCGCGGTCGGCTGCCCGCCCCAGCGCACGGGTGCGCGCGGCTGCTGCTGGTCGGTCCTGGTGCCGGCGAACTCGAACGCGCTGTGGACGGTAATGGGGTAGGGGTTCTGCCGCTCCTTGGGCGCGGACGGGCTTCCCGCCGAGCTGGTGTTCGCCCAGCCGTAATTGCCCGCGAGCAGCCGCAGGCCCGTCGCGGTGCAGCCGGCGAGATTGCGATGCAACACGCGCACCGTGTTGGACGTGCCCGCGCCCAGCGTGGCGGCGAGGCCATACCATTGCTCGGCGCCCGAGATGACCGAAAGACGCGGCTGGCGCGTCGCGGCGGCGGCGTTGGCGCGCACCGCGAGGCCGCGCGCGGCGGGATCGCTCCCGGCGGTCGCAGATGTGGCGACCAGCAGCGCGGCGAGCGCGAAGGCGAACCGCGCGCTCATTGCGCCACCACATAGTTGAGCGTGCCCGCGCGCACCCCGCACAGCAGATACACCTGCGTGCCGGCGATGGTCTCGGCGGTGATCGCGCTGTTCACCGGCGCGGTATATGGCCCGCCGATCGCCACGTCGAAGATCGTCAGCGGCAATTTGGTCGTGCCGCCGTCGATGCTGTCGCGCATCTCGCAGGAGAATATCGCGTCGTCGGCGCTCCACAGTTTCAGGCCGATCTCGCGCCCGAGCTGCGGCACCATCGGCCCGATCGTCGCGGTACCGTCCGCGAAGCGCGCCGCGCCCGAGGTCGGCGTCACCGCGCTCGCCGTGACGCTGCCCGCGAGCGGCGTCGAGATCGCCGCGCCGAGCGGACCCTGCGTGGTCGGCAGCGGCGCCGTCGGGCTGACGGCCATGCAACTGCTGTCGCTCTGGCGCACGCACGGCGCCTGGATCGGCGCATAGCCGCCCGGCGCCTGCACCGACGCGGCGCTCTGCGCATGCGCCGGCGCGGACAGCAGCGCGGCGGCGAGGAAGAGAAGTCTCATGGAGCGAATCCCTGCTGGCTTGTGACGCCGCAGTCGCTACCGCAATCGGCACGCTGTAGGACAGGGATTTAACCGTTGTGGTTATAAAAGACGGAACCGTCCACGCGCTTCCCCAACGCCGTTCGCACTGAGCGCAGTCGAAGCGCGTGCCCCAGGCGGCGCGCGCGACACGTCCTTCGACTGCGCTCAGGACGAACGGATCGGGGGGGAGGGCGGGGCTCAGGAGCAACGAACGGGAAGGACGAACTACCCCACCCACCCCGCGCCATCATCCCGCCCCGCCGCCGCCACCCCCGGATCGCGCCACCCGCTCCCCAACCCCGTTCGCACTGAGCGCAGTCGAAGTGCGTGCCCCAGGCGGCGCGCGCGCGGCCCGTCCTTCGACTGCGCTCAGGACGAACGGATTGGGGGGGAGGGCGGGGCTCAGGAGCAACGAACGGGAAGGACGAACTACCCCATCCACCCCGCGCCATCATCCCGCCCCGCCGCCACCCCCGGATCGCGCCACCCGCCCCCCAGCCCGTTCGCACTGAGCGCAGTCGAAGTGCGTGCCCCAGGCGGCGCGCGCGCGACACGTCCTTCGACTGCGCTCGGGACGACCGGACTCGGGGGGAGGGCGCGGCTCAGCACCAACGAACGCGAAGCTCCGGCTACCCCACCCACCCCGCGCCATCATCCCGCCCCGCCGCCGCCACCCCCACCAGCGACCAGCCCGCCGGCAGATAGTCCACCGACATATAGAAATAGAAAGCGCAGCTCCCGTCGCGGCGATAGCTGCCGCCCTTGAGGATCCCGAAAGCCGCCGTCCCGCTGAACACCGGCGCGCCGCTGTCGCCGCCCATGCAGGTCGGCCCGGCGACCGTCACCCAATTGGGCAGGCACGCGCCGCCGCACAGATCGCCCGCCGGCGCGAAATCGGTCAGCTCGACCTCGGCGCAGCTATAGCCGGTGCGCTCGCCGCGGTGGCAGACGAAATCGCCCGCGCGCGTGGCGTCGCGGGCGCGCGCGGCGGTGACGGGCCGGTCGATCGTGCGCGCGGCATCGACGTAGAACAACGCCGGGAGCGGCGCCACGCTGAGGTTGATCTGCACGTCCTGATAGCCCCAGCCCCATTGGCCGAGGAAGTCGAGCGGCACGATCCCGCCGTCCGGCGCGCGGTAGCGAAGCACGTCGGGGCAATGCGCGGCGGTGGTGACGCCGAAGCGCGCGCCGTCGGTGACGTTGAACCCGGTCGTGCACAGATAGCGGCGGCTGTCATCGGGGTTGAGGCCATCGACGCGCGATCCGCCCTCGGGCGCGAAATCCGCGTCGCGCTCGATCATCCGCAGCCGCACCGGCACCCCGGCGAGCCCCGCGATCCGCTGGCGGATCGCCGCGCGCTCGGCCGGCGCGGCGCTGCCGATCGTCACCACCAATTCGCCGGTGCGCTGGTCGAGCCCCATGCTCGGCGGCGACGGCAAAGCGGCGCGGATCGCGGCCTGATGGTTGGTCATCGCCCACACCACCTGCTCGCGCGTCGCGCGCGCGCCGGTGCGGAACACCACCGGCACCACCAACCCGCCCGCGACGATCCGCTCGGGCGGCACCGGCGCGGCGCCGGTCAGCGTCACGACGATGCGATAGGCCGGACGATGCTCGATCGCGATGCCGGCGAGCCGATCGCGAAACCGCACGGCGAGCGCATCGGTCGCGGCCACGCTCTCCGCCTGCGCGCGCAGCCGCCGGATCGCCTCTTCGATCGGCACGTCATACTGGCGGGCGTATTCGGCGCCGTCCTGAAGCAGCGCCTGGCTTTCGGTCTGCGGGCCGGGCAGCGGCGGTGCGACTGGCGGCAGGTTGGACACGGCGACCACCGGCGCGGCGAGCGGCGGCGGGATGAGTTGCGCGGTGGCGGGGGTGCTCCAGAGCGGGAGGGCGAGGAGGAGGAGGGTGAGGAGGCGGGTCACACTAATACGTAGTCCGGTGGTGCGGCAGATGCACGTTAGGGCGCGCTTGGCATAAAGGAAGCACGAGCCGGATAGACAGGCTTGAAGATTAGGCGACCTCCGGAGGAAGGCCGCGCCGCGCCGCGATCTGCGCTGGCATAGTGAAGATGTATCGGAGGGCCATGTCCACGAAACCCCGTTGTGCTTCGAGATCGTCACGGGACACACCATCGACTTCATGCGCGCCTTCGTTGCCGATCAGTTTAACCTGATCCAGCCATTCGCCGAGAGGAGCCGGGAGATGGTGCTCAGCTACCAACTGCTTGATCCTAGCAGCGAGCATACCCTTCATCTCTGGGTAAGCTTTCTTCAGCCCGATTTCGAGGGCACGGCGGTACATCATGGCCGCTGCCTCCTCACAGCCCAACGAGGAGAAGTTGTGCTCGGCTTGCCCAAGCGCGCGCTCGACTTCGGGCGGCAGGTCGTCCGGTATTCTGGCCGCTTCAGGGGCAGGCCACACTTGAACAGGAACTAGTTCAGTCGAATTTAAAGAACCGCTTCGTTGCATGATGTTGACAACACGCTGGTGTAATGTCTGCCAACTGTCGCCAAGCGCCGTTTCGTATTGAAGGGCAATCGGCATGCCGCACTGTCGACAAGTGGCAGCAATGGCAGCAAACGGCTGCGCTACAGGATCGCTGGCCCCGACCTTCCATCCGATGACTTCGAATGTCATATTATGAGCGCGGCAATGGGGACAATCGGCGGTGAGAACGATCAATGAGGGAACTCCAGATCGGGTGCAATCCCGCGCGCAGCGAGACGGTCAGCGGCCGCCAAACGTTAATTTTACTACACCATTTTCAATGCACGGTGCCAAGAACCGACCCAAGCGCTTCGCGTTCAATACGATTGATCGACGTGGTTTCATCCCCACGATAGATTGGAAGCGCAGCGAGACGATTAGCTGCGCGCCTACGCAAATCCTGATTTATGACGTTCTCGCGCTCCAATAGGGCAATGACTTGTACCGGTTCCTTCACCTCATACAGCGATTGCATCTGAAGGAAGATCGCGTCGTTCACGCGCTGTGACGACGATCCGAAAAACAAGGCGACAGGCGGCCTGCCCGCGCCTCGGATCACCATGTCAGGGATCGTGTCTGACAGCGCAGGGCTAACAGCCTTATCTTGCTCGACGATGGCTTTCCCTTCCATGCGCTCGATCACACGATTTGCCGCGTCCTCCTTGAACGTGCTGGTAACCTTGTCCTTCGTAAGCAGCAGGAAATCGTTGATGCGCAGCATGAAAGACAGGAAGCGCATTGCCGCGCGTGGGATATCCTGCTCGGTCACCGGCCCGGTGTGCAGAAGCATTTCGTCCTCGTCGAATTCCACTTCGTGCGCCGCAAGCAGTGCTTCGAAGGCTTCGGTGCGCGTATCCGTGGAGAAATCGACCCCAGCCCCCTCAAGGTACGCGATCGTTGCTCCGTCGTCCTCGACGCGGAATATACCGGGACGCATTTTATCGCGAACGATGTAGAACGCCACAGCGTCGCCATCGTCCTTGCGGAACGTGGTTGTGACAGCAAAACCGACCGGAACATCGGTCAATTTCAGATCACCACAGAAGGCCTGGCAGAGAGCCTCTTTCACATGAGCGCGCCTTTTTCCTCGATCCGGAAGAATCGCATGGTTCGATGCCAAAGCCAAGCGTCCTGCCTCCCGGCCATCTCGCTCGTAAACGCGGTCTTTCTGTGGCGCATGCGTGCGTTGGGTAGGCGCTTAACCCATGGCCCATGCACAAGGGTTCCTGTGGGAGCCGTATCTACGTCGTTCCTCTCACCACAAAGGGTATGGAGATGCCAGCCCGTTACATGATCCACGTGGTATTCGTAACAGCACAGGACGGTCAGGTCGCGACCGTTCCACATCGCCAGATGAGCGCTGGCCTTGCTCTTGTCGAGGTTCACAAGAAGCCGAACCACAAAGCGGCGGCCCGCATAGGAAAATTCAACAAATCGCCACTGCCATGCAGCGCCGTAAGACCACGCCTTCTTACCGGCCTTTGACAAAGGGAATTTCGCTTTAGGAATCTTGCCGGAACCCCAGTCCGAGACCGAGATTTCGACCTTGGCTCCCCTAATAACGTCCTGAACCCGCATCATTGTAGACTGCTGGCGGAAACATACGACGTCAACTACTTCCCTTGCTCGGGCCGCTTGACCCCGCCCCCGCCCTGCGCTCCAACCGCTGCCAGGGGGACCAACCATGCGCGACTCATCCGGCACCAAGGCCTTCGCCTTCACGGGCGACTGGCGCGAGTTCGCGCCGATCGCCTTCACCAATCTGTTGCTGAGCATCGTCACGCTCGGCGTCTATCTGTTCTGGGCGCGCACGCGCGAGCGGCGCTATCTGTGGAGCCACACGCGCTTCATCGACGATCGGCTCGAATGGACCGGCACCGGGCGCGAGCTGATGGTCGGCTATGGCCTCGCGATGCTGATCTTCGTGATCCCGTTCGGCTTCATCAACCTCGTCGTGCTCAACAGCGCGATGATGCGCGGGCATGAGGGGCTGGCCGGGCTGATCGGCCTCGCGCTGTACCTCGCCTTCTTCTTCCTCACCGGCGTCGCGATCTTCCGCGCGCTGCGCTACCGGCTCAGCCGCACGCTCTGGCACGGCATTCGCGGCGGCAGCGACACTTTCGGGCTGGCGTTCGGCTGGAGCTATCTGTGGAAGAGCGTGCTCGGCTCGTTCACACTCGGGCTGCTCGTCCCCTGGACGATGACGAGCCTGTGGAACGAGCGCTGGGGCGAGATGAGCTTCGGCCCCTATCGGTTCGAGGCGAACGCGCGCGCCGCGCCGATCTTCCTGCGCTTCCTGCTGTTCTATCTGGCGCCGGTGGTCTTCGTCTTCGCGGTGATCGCGCTGGCGGTGCTGGGCGTGTTCGCGGGCGGGCTGGGCTCGTGGCGGAGCCTGCCCGCCGGCGGCGCCGCGCCCTTCGTGCTGTTCGCGGTTGTGGCGGGGTTCTACGTGCTGTTCTTCGTCGTGCTCGGGCTGATCGCCTTGGTCTATTATGCGGCCTATTTCCGCGAGGCGGTGGGGGCGCTGCGGCTCGGCGACCTCGAATTCGCCTTCACCGCGACCACGCGGGATTGGATCGCGCTGTTCGCGGGCAACATCGCCCTGGTGGTCTGCACGCTCGGCATTGGCCAGATCTTCGTCGGCTACCGCAACTGGAGCTTCTTCATCCGCCACATGCACGCCTATGGCGAGATCGATCTCGCGAGCCTCACCCAATCGACCACGCGCCGGCCGGGCCAGGGCGAGGGGCTGCTCGACGCGTTCGACATCGGCGCGATCTGATGCGCGTGTGGCATTACGACGGCGTGAGCGCGCTGCGCCGCGCGCCCGATTTCGTGGTGACGGGGGATGCGTTCCGGCTGGTCGAAAGCGACAGGTCGGAGGGGCCGTATCCGTTGGCCGATCTCGTCGCGCGCGACTCGGTCGACGGCGACGCGATCTTCGGCCTAAGGGGTTCGAGCGGCTGGAGAATAGGATTCCCCGGCGGCGTCCCGGCCGATCTCGCGCCGCTGCTCCCATCTCCAACACGCTACGGCGGTTGGATCGACCGGATCGGCCTCTGGCCCGCGGCCGCGCTGTGCGCGATGTTTGCCACGATTGCCGTCGCCGCGTTCCTGATGACGCCCGCGCTCGTCGCCCGCGCCGTCCCGCGCTCGGTCGAACGCAAGCTCGGCGACATGATGGCCGGCGATTTCGGCGACCGCGCCTGCGCCGGCCCGAACGGCCCGCAAGCGCTCGCCGCGCTCGTCGCGCGCATCGATCCGGGCGATCCAGACGCGCGCGTCAGCGTCGTCAACCTGCCGATCGTCAACGCCGTGACATTGCCGGGCGGCCGCATCGTGCTGTTCGACGGCCTCATCAAAGCCGCCGCCTCGCCCGATGAAGTCGCCGGCGTGATCGCGCACGAGCTCGGCCATGTCCGCCACCGTGACGTGCTCGAATCGTTGCTCCGCCAGCTCGGCTTGAGCGTGCTGCTCGGCGGGCTCGACGGTCATGTCGGCGGCTACACCAATGCGCTGCTCGCCTCGGCATATTCGCGCGACGCCGAGGCGCGCGCCGACGGTTATGCGATCGACGCGCTCGCGCAGGCGCACATCTCGCCGCTGCCGACCGCGCGCTTCTTCAAGCGGCTCGCCGCGGGTGAGGACGGCGGCGGGATCGGCCGCCTCACCGCGTATCTCTCGACGCATCCGATGTCGCAGGACCGCGCCGCCCGCTTCATCGCTGCGGCGAAGCAGCACCACGACGATCGTCCGGTGCTGAATGCCGATCAATGGGGCGCGCTGCGCGACATCTGCTCAACCGATCCCAACGCACGCGCGCCGGGTCTCCGCTTCTAGGTTTGCCCGGCGTTCCGGCCGCGCGTAAGGTGGCGCGCATGACCGATCCCCGCCCAGCGCTCGCCTATCATCTCACGCCGGGCGCAGGCCCGACGATCGTCTTCCTGCCCGGCTACGCCTCGGACATGACCGGCGCCAAGGCGCTCGCGATCGAAGCCTGGGCGAAGGCGACCGGCCGCGCGTTCCTGCGCTTCGATTACGGCGGCTGCGGCGCGAGCGAGGGCGCATTTGAAGACCAGACGCTCGCCAACTGGCGCGACGATGTGCTCGCGCTGCTCGATCAGTGCGTCGAGGGGCCAGCGGTGCTGGTCGGATCGTCGATGGGCGGCTGGCTGATGCTGTTGATCGCGCGCGATTACCCCGCAAAGGTCGCCGCGCTGGTCGGCATCGCGCCAGCGCCCGACTTCACCGACTGGGGCTTCACCGTCGAGGAAAAGCTGGCGATCCTGTCCGGCGGCCGGCTCGAGCGCCCATCGCCCTATGCCGACACCCCGACCGTCTATACCCGCACCTTCTGGCAATCGGGCGAGGCCAACCGGCTGATGTTCGGCCCAATCGCCATCGACGTGCCCGTGCGCCTGATCCACGGCATGTTCGATCGCGACGTGCCGTGGAACCGAAGCGTTCGCCTCGCCGAACTGATCCGTTCACCCGATGTCCAGCTTACGCTCGTCAAGGACGGCGATCACCGATTGTCGCGCGATGCGGATATCGCACGGATCATCGGCCTGATCGAACAGGTTGCACCGCGCTCATGATCCTGCCCCTTCTGCTCCTCGCCGCCGCGCAGAAGGCGCCGCCCCCCACCAATCCGACGCAGAACCGCTATGAACGCTGCGTCGATCTCGCCGGGCGCGATCCCGCCGCGGCTGAGGGTGAAGCGAGCCGCTGGATGCTCGATGGCGGCGGATTTCTTGCCCACCAGTGTCTTGGCATCGCCTATACCAACGAAGGACGTTGGTCCGCCGCCGCCGCCGAGTTCGAGCTGGCGGCGCGCGCGGCCGATGTCGCCCGCGATGATCGCAGCGCCTATTATTGGGCGCAGGCGGGCAATGCCTGGCTCGGCGCCAAGGACGCCAGCAAGGCGCGCGCCGATCTGGACGCGGCGCTCGCACCGCACATCCTCGTCGGCTTGCAAAGCGGCGAAGCCTATCTCGATCGCGCGCGCGCCTTCGTCGCCGCCGGCGACATGAAAGCCGCGCGCGCCGATCTCGATCAGGCGCTGCTCGCGGCGAGCAGCGATCCGCTCGCCTGGCTGCTGTCGGCGACGCTGGCGCGGCGCGTGGGCGACATGCCGCGCGCGCAGACCGACATCGCCGAAGCGCTCAAGCGCTCGTCCGACGACGCCTCGGTCCAGCTCGAAGCGGGCAACATCGCCGCGAAATTGGGCGACGAGGCCGGCGCGAAAACGGCATGGGGCCGTGCCGCGCAGCTTCAGCCCGGCAGCGACGCCAACAAGGCCGCCATCGCGGCACTGGCGCAATTCGACACGCCGGCAAAGCCGTAGCTGGCACTCACGGGCCCGCGCGCCTATCTGCACCATGTCACAACAGGAGCCTGTCCCGGTGAAATTCCTCCACACCATGATCCGCGTCACCGATCCGGCGGCGACGATCGCATTCTTCGAACTGATCGGGCTTAGCGAGGTGCGCCGTATCGAAAGCGAGCAGGGCCGCTTCACGCTGATCTTTCTGGCAGCGCCCGGCCAGGAGGGCGTCGCAGAGGTCGAGCTGACTCACAATTGGGATCCTGAAGCCTATACGGGCGGCCGCAATTTCGGCCACCTCGCCTATCAGGTCGATGACATATACGAGACGTGCCAGCGGCTGATGGACGCGGGCGTGACGATCAACCGTCCGCCCCGCGACGGGCACATGGCGTTCGTGCGCACGCCCGACAACATCTCGGTCGAGCTGTTGCAGGATGGTCGACTTCCCCCGGCGGAGCCGTGGGCATCGATGCCCAACACCGGAGTCTGGTGACATGACAGGGGTGCGCGCGTTTCTCGACCTTTCGGGCGCGCACCTCCCGCTTCTTCAGGCGCCGATGGCGGGCTTCGCCGGCGCGGAGTTGGCTATCGCCGCGATTGGCGCCGGCGCCGTCGGCTCGCTCGCCTGCGCGACATTGTCGCCCGACGACGTCATCGGGACCGTGGCGCGGATCCGCGCGGCGGTGAGGGGGCCGCTCAACCTCAACGTCTTTTGCCACCGGCTCGGGCCGGTGCCCGATACGGCCGCATGGGAAACGCAACTCGCGCCCTGCTACGTCGCCGAGAATCTATCGCGACCCACCGCCGCACCACCGCTGCGCCGCCCGTTCGACGCTGCGATGGCCGACGCGATCGACGCGGTACGGCCCGAGATCGTCAGTTTCCACTTCGGGCTGCCCGAACCCGCGCTGCTGGAACGCGTGCGCGCGACCGGCGCGCGATTGATCGGCAACGCGACCACCGTTGCCGAGGCGCGGTTTCTCGCGTCGCGTGGCTGCGACGCGATCATTGCACAGGGCTTCGAAGCCGGCGGCCATGCCGGTCATTTCCTGAACGAGCACGGGCCGGTCGGATTGATCGCGCTGGTGCCGGCGATTGCCGATGCGGTCAGCGTACCCGTGATCGCGGCCGGCGGCATTGCTGATGAGCGCGGCGTGCGCGCCGCCATCGTATTGGGTGCCGCAGCGGTGCAAGTCGGCACGGCCTTCCTGCGCACGCCGGAAGCGCGCCCGAGTGCTCCCCACCGCGCCGCACTGGGTGCCGCCAGCGCTGATGACAGCGTCTTCACCAACCTGTTCTCCGGCGGTTTGGCGCGCGGCTTGCGCAACCGATTGATCGAGGCGATCGGTCCCGTCAGCGCCGCCGCGCCGCCGTTCCCTTATGCCAGCGCGGCGGTGGCGCCGCTTCGTGCACACGCCGAGAGCGAGGCGCGCGGCGACTATTCAGCGCTCTGGGCCGGGCAAGGCGTCACGCTCGCGCGCGCGGAGCCGGCGGCCGCGCTCACCCGCCGGCTCGGCCTCGCCGCGCTCGCCATGGAGGATTTCGCATGACCGATCTCGACATCGTTCGGATTCCCGCGTTTACCGACAATTACATCTGGCTGGTCCACGATCCTGTCTCCGCCGAGACGGTCGTGATCGATCCCGGCGACGCCACGCCGGTGCTTGCGGAGGCAGAGCGGCGCGGCTGGACGATCGGGCAGGTCTGGAACACACATTGGCATGCCGACCACACCGGCGGAAACGCCGCGATCAAGGCCGCAACCGGCGCGACCATCAGCGGGCCGGCGGCGGAGAGCGCGAAGATTCCGACGCTCGATGTTCCCCTCGAGGATGGCGACACCGTCCGCATAGGCGCGCATGTCGCGCACGTGATCGCCGCCCCCGGGCACACCGCCGGGCATATCCTATTCCATCTCTCCGACGACGCGACGATCTTCGTAGGCGACACCCTGTTCGCGATGGGGTGCGGCCGGCTGTTCGAAGGGACGCCCGAACAGATGTTCGCCAACATGCAGCGGCTCGCGGCATTGCCCGGCGAGACGTCGGTCTATTGCGCGCACGAATATACCCAGAGCAACGCCCGCTTCGCGACCGTCGCCGATCCCGACAATGCCGACATCGCGGCACGCATGCGTGACGTCGATACGCTCCGCGCGGCGGGCGAGGCCACGGTGCCGACGACGATCGCGCTCGAACGCGCGACCAATCCCTTCTTGCGCGCGGACTCCGCAGGGCAACTCGCCGCGCGGCGGGCGGCCAAGGATAGTTTCCGAGGGTAGCCGCGTTACCGGCGCCTGAGCTTTCGAAAGGCCAAGCTGATGTACCGCTTCATCCTTCCCGTCATGCTGTTATGCGCCGGCACCGCCGCGCTTTCCTCGGATCAAGGGTATGCCGCGCGTGAGGCGGCCAAGAACAAGGCGGAGCTGGACAAGGCGCTCGCCGGGCTTGTTCCGGGCAAGCCGCAGCAATGCCTCGACAGCCGCGATCAATATGAGACGCAGCGGATCGGCGACACGATCCTCTACAAAGTCTCCCGCCGGAAAATCTACCGCGCCGACACCAACGGCGGCTGCTTCGGTCTCGATCGCGGCGACGCGATCGTGTCGCAGCAGTTCGGCTCGCAGCTCTGCGCGGGCGACCCGATCCGCACGGTCGATCTGACGAGCCACATCCCGAGCGGGTTCTGCACGATCCGTCAGTTCGTACCATATACCGCGCCCAAATGAGGCGCGGCACACGGTCGCGGCGCTCTTTATAGCACGAACCGCGACAGATCGGTGTTGCGCGCGATGCTCGAAAGTTGCTTCTCGACGTAAGCGGCATCGACCACCACGGTCTCGCCCTGGCGATCCTCGGCATCGAAGCTGACTTCCTCGAGCAGCTTCTCCATCACCGTCTGCAGGCGGCGTGCGCCGATGTTCTCGATCTCGCCATTCACTTCGGCGGCGATCCGGGCGATCGCGCGGATACCATCCTCGGTGAACTCGATCCCCACCCCCTCGGTGCCGATCAGA
This sequence comes from Sphingomonas pollutisoli, assembly GCF_029167165.1. Lineage (NCBI taxonomy): Bacteria > Pseudomonadati > Pseudomonadota > Alphaproteobacteria > Sphingomonadales > Sphingomonadaceae > Sphingomonas > Sphingomonas pollutisoli. Next base: position 70,407 of record NZ_JARFNJ010000012.1, on the reverse strand, counting down.
GCGACATATTGCTGGGTGAGCGACGCCTTGGTGTCGGACAGGATCGCGACGAAGTCATCCTCGGTCAGCGCCTTCAGCTCGACGCGGATCGGCAGGCGGCCCTGCAGCTCGGGCAGCAGATCGCTTGGCTTGGCGACGTGGAACGCGCCGCTCGCGATGAACAGCACATGGTCGGTCTTCATCGGCCCGTATTTGGTCGCGACCGTCGTACCCTCGATCAGCGGCAGCAGGTCGCGCTGCACGCCTTCGCGGCTCACCGAGCCGCCGCGCACGTCGCTCACGGCGATCTTGTCGATCTCGTCGAGAAAGACGATGCCATTCTCCTCGGCGTTGGCGAGCGCGATGCGGCTGACCTCGTCCTGGTCGAGCCTTTTGTCGGCTTCCTCCTCGACGAGCTTTTCCCACGCCGCCGGTACGGTGAGCTTGCGGCGCTTGAGCTGCTGGCCGCCGAACGCCTTGCCCATCATCTCGGTGAGGTTGATCATCTGCGGCGCGCCACCGGGCACCTCGAAGGGCATCTGCGGCGCCTGTTCGAGTTCGATCTCGATTTCGGTGGTGTCGAGATGGCCGTCGCGGAAGCGCTGGCGGAACGCCTCACGGGTCGCCTCGCTCGCGCCCTTGCCGGTGAGCGCGTCGAGCAGCCGCGCCATCGCGGCGTCCTCGGCCTTGTCCTTGACCGCGACGCGGCGGCGTTCCTTTTCGAGCCGGATCGCTTCCTCGACGAGATCGCGCGCGATCTGTTCGACATCACGGCCGACATAGCCGACCTCGGTGAACTTGGTCGCCTCGACCTTGACGAACGGGGCGTCGGCGAGCTTGGCGAGGCGGCGGCTGATCTCGGTCTTGCCGCAGCCGGTCGGCCCGATCATCAGGATGTTCTTGGGCGTGACCTCGTCGCGCAGATCGGCGCCGAGCCGCTGGCGGCGCCAGCGGTTGCGCAGCGCGACCGCGACCGCCTTCTTGGCGTCGGCCTGGCCGATGATATGCGCGTCGAGCGCGCGGACGATGGCTTTGGGGGTGAGTTGGTCGTTCATTTCGGTTCCGTCGCCCCGGCGAAGGCCGGGGCCGTTGAGTTTGGTTCGGTACGCCGGTTGCTCTTCGTAACACAGCGGCCCCGGCCTTCGGGCCCCATCAAAGTAGTACTTTGATGGGGCCCGAAGGCCGGGGCGACGAGGATTACGCGTCCGCCGCACCGTCGATGGCTTCGAGGGTCAGGCGTTCGTTGGTATAGACGCAGACATCGGCGGCGATCTTCATCGCCTTGCGGCAGATCGTCTCGGCATCGCCTTCATACTCGACCAGCGCGCGGGCGGCGGCGAGCGCGTAATTGCCGCCCGAGCCGATCGCGGCGATGCCGGCTTCCGGCTCGAGCACGTCGCCGTTGCCGGTGAGGATCAGCGTCACGTCCTTGTCGGCGACGATCATCATCGCCTCGAGGTTGCGGAGATATTTGTCGGTCCGCCAATCCTTGGCGAGTTCGACCGCGGCGCGGAGCAATTGGCCGTGATGCTGTTCGAGCTTGCGCTCCAGCCGCTCGAACAGCGTGAAGGCATCGGCGGTGGCGCCGGCGAACCCGCCGATCACCGAACCGTCGCCCAGCCGGCGCACCTTGCGCGCGTTGGGCTTCATCACGGTCTGGCCCTGGGTGACCTGGCCGTCGCCGGCGACGACGACACGGCCATTCTTGCGCACGGAGAGGATCGTGGTGCCGTGCCACACCACTGCATTGGAGCTGTCGTTCATGGCGCGCGATATGGGAGCGGTCGCGCGGCTGCGCAATCCGCCCCCGGAACGACCGCGCGGATTACAGCGCCTCGGCGTGCTTCTCCTCGGTGAAGCCGGTCGGGACCAGCGCGGGGCGGAACGCGTCGCGCTCGGCGGCGGTGACCGGCGCGGTGGGGTCCGGGCGGAAGGCTTCCGGCGCGCGCGCGTCGGGGCCGGGGTGCGGACGCCCGGGGGCGAGATCGGGCGCGGCGTGCTCGGCGGTGCCGACGGGGCGCAGGCGATCGAACAGGCCGAAGCGCAGCGCGGCGGCGATGCCGGCGGCGACAGCGCCAAGACCGACGACGCCGATCGCGGTGGAGCGGCCTGGGGTGCCGTTCTTGGCGCCGGGCTTGGCGCCGCGCTTGGCGGCCTTGCGGGGCTTGGCGCGAGTCTCGGAAGGGGTTGCCATGCGGGTTTCCTTATGTGTGCCGAGATCAACGGGCCGGGGCGTGGTGTGTTCCGCAAATCGTCTCCGCCGCGCGCGGCCCGCGACGCCAAACATCGCGATCATCGTCCACCCGAGCCACGGTACGGGGAAGATCGCGAAAGTGGCGGCGGGTGCATCGTTTGGCGCGCATCCGCAGGCGCGCGCGGGGATGCGGGGCCGGCTGCGGGTGGCGGGACGATGGCATGATGCGGCTTTCGCGGGTTGGAGGAAATGCCGCGCGAGGATAGGCGAAGGCGGGCGTGTAGGACAGCGCGGCGCGCAAGCGCTTGGCGAGAGCCAAGCACACGCCCGGCGCAGCCGGAGCCGCGCCCGGCCGGCGGCGCGCCAGCGCCGTCCGACGACACGGGCTTTGCCCGTGGCGCGCTGTTCGCGCACCGGAACCGCCGGTTTGAGTCGATCGATCGCACCGAAGCCGGTATCATGACGATACCGCCTGCCCGGAGCCGCCCGCCATGTCAGACCCCCTCGCCGCCCCCGCTGAAGATGTCGCCGCTCGTCTGAATTATTACCTGGACGCGGCGTTGCGGCGTCCGGTCGGTATCACGGGGGCGGGGCGATGCGCGTCGTGATGCTCTCGCTCAAGGACTTTGCGCGGCTGGTGCGGCGCGACCGGCAGGAGATCAGGACCGGGGATCGGGCTGCCGAAACGCTCGATGCCTTCATTGCAATTCTGCCGCGCGAATTTTATAAAATTGGATGGTTAGTTTATTTACAAATCCAATTGCGCCCCAACACTCTCTAAGAGCAATGCTACCAACAGAAATAATTAAAAATCTGTTTGTAAAAATATCAATTTGACTGCATCCTGTGGATAAACCTAATCCCCCCGCATAAATAATAAACGTTATCGCGAGAAATGTAAGTACGCTAAGTATTCCTAACTGGAAGGAATATAAATATCCTTCTATTGGAGCGCCATCTTTAATAATAAATTCAGAAAATGCTTTGTCTTGAAAGAGACTGGCGGATCGCCCAGCCCAAGCGAACGACAAACCCACCAAGATTGCCGCACCGGGAATAGCAACCTTAGTCGCCAGGTCTGATATCGGGATTCGCACCAGCGTCGCTAAAAGTAGCCCGAGGGTCAGGTGAAACGCTAACCAAACGTTTACGATATTGCCAATACCGCGATCGCCATCACGGTCGCGATATACAAGCCACTCCCAGAAGGATCGGTAACTATCCATTTTCATCTTTGTTTTTCAACGATTTAAAGCCTTCCTGCGTAGCACGCAGAATTGCGTCACCTGTCTCTTCGTGAAATCCAGCGTCAACAGGTTCACGAAGCGGATTGATGTTCAGAGAGCGCCTCTCCAACGAACCCTTCTCCTTCGATTGTATCGTCGCGGTCGCGTTATCCCCGGCTGCAGCGATGTCTCGGGTCAAATCCGCCAGCTCGTTTTTATTGAGCGCGTACCCCCTGACCGATACCTTCCCTTCCTCCGCACCAGCGCGCTCTGCAAAATTCTTCAGCGGCTGCCTTATATACTTGTTATCGCCCGGAGGATTGGGAGGGGTAAATTCAAATTCAAATCTTGTTATCCGGTGCGCCGTTTCAAGAGCTGCAATGAAGCCCGTCGGGTCAGGAATGAAATCCACCACGATCTGACGATTATTCCGCCGAGCAATACCCGGCTCCTCAAGCAAGATGGCAATTTTGGCCGCTACCTCCTTGGCATTCATGGACACGTTGGGGCGAACAAGAATTCCAGCCACTTGGGTCTCGGGATCATAGACGCCAACCGTAAAAGGTGCCTGCGATTGCTCGATTTCTCTAAATTCCCTTAGCCGATTGTCGAACTCGTGCGCCTTGACAATGACCTCTCTTCCTAGGGCAAAAAATACGGCACCGCCCTTCATTTCCGATGTGTTGCCAATATGCCAGACAGCACCACGAGGAACACGGGCGGTAGGTCGAGCAAGGAACGATCGAGCTACGATTTGAGCGGGTTCATCCGTATCGGCGAAAGCGTCTCCTTGACTCCGGGGTTCTGCCTTGCATCTGAGAAGAAATACTGAAGCCACTGCGGTCCCCCATGTCACTCCGAGCGCAGGATGGCAGTTCCATCGCAATCTTCAACTATTTGTTATTGGTGCCGTTCTTGACTACTTCCCCAACAACGGCTTCAAATACCGCCCCGTAAAGCTCGCCGGCACCTTCACCACCTGCTCAGGCGTTCCCTCGGCAACGATCTCGCCACCCTTCACGCCGCCCTCAGGCCCAAGGTCGATCACCCAATCCGCCGTCTTGATGACGTCGAGATTGTGCTCGATCACCACCACGGTATTGCCCTGCTCGACGAGCGCGTGGAGCACTTCGAGCAACTTGCGCACGTCCTCGAAGTGCAGCCCCGTCGTCGGCTCATCGAGAATATATAACGTCTGCCCGGTCGCCCGGCGTGACAGTTCCTTCGCCAGCTTGACGCGCTGCGCCTCGCCGCCCGACAGCGTCGTCGCCTGCTGGCCGACCTTGACGTAGCCCAGCCCCACTTCCTGAAGCATCGCCATCTTGTCGCGGATCGGCGGCACCGCCTTGAAGAATTCGACCGCGTCCTCGACGGTCATGTCGAGCACGTCGGCGATGCTCAGCCCCTTGAACTTCACCTCCAGCGTCTCGCGGTTGTAGCGCGCGCCGTGGCAGACGTCGCAGGTGACATAGACGTCGGGGAGGAAGTGCATCTCGATCTTGAGCAGCCCGTCGCCCTGGCACGCCTCGCAGCGCCCGCCCTTGACGTTGAAGCTGAACCGGCCGGCCTTGTAGCCGCGCGCAAGGGACTCCGGCAGGCCGGCGAACCAGTCGCGGATCTGGGTGAAGGCGCCGGTATAGGTCGCCGGGTTCGAGCGCGGGGTGCGGCCGATCGGCGACTGATCGATGTCGATCACCTTGTCGAGATATTGCAGCCCGGTGATCTTGTCGTGCTTGCCCTGGACGATGCGCGCGCCGTTGAGCGCGCGCGCGGCGGCGGCGTAGAGCGTGTCGATCGTGAAGCTCGACTTGCCCGAGCCGGAGACGCCGGTGATGCAGGTGAAGGTGCCGAGCGGGATGCTCGCCGTCACGCCGCGCAGATTGTTGGCGGTGGCGTTGTGGACGGTGAGCTTCTTGCCGTTGCCCTTGCGGCGCTTGGCCGGCACCGGCACGAAGCGGCGGCCGGACAGATAATCGGCGGTGATGCTGCCTTCGGTGGCGAGCACTTGCTCGACCGTCCCCTGCGCGATTACGGTGCCGCCGTGGACGCCTGCGCCCGGCCCCATGTCGATCACATAATCGGCGGTGCGGATCGCATCCTCGTCATGCTCGACGACGAGCACGGTGTTGCCGAGATCGCGCAACCGCCGCAGCGTGGCGAGCAACATGTCGTTGTCGCGCTGGTGGAGCCCGATCGAGGGTTCGTCGAGCACGTAGAGTACGCCCGACAGCCCCGAGCCGATCTGCGAGGCGAGCCGGATGCGCTGGCTCTCGCCGCCCGAGAGCGTGCCCGAGGTGCGATCGAGGTTGAGGTAATCGAGCCCGACGTTGTTGAGGAAGCCGAGCCGCTCGAGAATTTCCTTGAGGATGCGCTCGGCGATCGCGCTCTGCTGCGGGGTGAGGTCTTGCGGGATCGCGGTGAACCAGGCGAGCGCATCGACCACCGACAGGCGGGTGACGCTGGAAATGTCGCGCATGCCGATCTTGACCGCGAGCGCCTCGGGCTTGAGCCGCGCGCCGTGGCAGACCTCGCAGGGTGCGGACGACTGGTATTTGCTCAGTTCCTCGCGCATCCACGCGCTCTCGGTCGAGAGCATGCGGCGGTTGAGGTTGCCGATCACGCCTTCGAACGGCTTCTTGACGTCATAGGACTTCTTGCCGTCGATGAAGGTGAGCGTGACCGGCTTGCCGCCGGTGCCGTGGAGGATGATGAGCTTGACCTCGCCGGGCAGGTCTTCCCACGGCGTATCGAGGCTGAACCCGAATTCGCGCGCGAGGGAGCCGAGCACCTGCATGTAATAAGGCGACGGCGGGTTGGACTTGGCCCAGGGCACCACCGCGCCCTTCTTGATGCTGAGCGCGTGGTTGGGGACGACGAGGTCTTCGTCGAACAGCAGCTTCTCGCCGAGGCCGTCGCAGGCCGGGCAGGCGCCCTGCGGAGCGTTGAACGAGAACAGGCGCGGCTCGATCTCGGCGATGGTGAAGCCGGAGACCGGGCAGGCGAATTTTTCCGAGAAGACGATGCGGTTGTCCGGGATGCCGGTGCCTTTCATCTTCTTGGCAGGGGCGGGCTTTCCCGTCCCGTTCGTGTCGAGCGCAGTCGAGACACCCTGCGCCGCGCCCGAGGCTTGTCCCTCGACTTCGCTCGGGACGAACGGAGGTTGGGTGCCCCCCACGTCCGCGACGGTCACATCGACCAGATCGACATAGGCCAGCCCTTCGGCGAGCTTCAGCGCGGTCTCGAAGCTGTCGGCCAGGCGCGTCGCGCTGTCGGGGTTCACCACCAGGCGATCGACCACCACCTCGATGTCGTGCTTGAGCTTCTTGTCGAGTGCGGGCGCCTCGTCGATCTCGACCAGCTCGCCATCGATGCGGACTCGGGTGAAGCCCGCTTTCTGCCACTCGAGCATCTCCTTCTTATACTCGCCCTTGCGGCCGCGCACGACGGGGGCGAGCAGGTACAGCCGCGTGCCCTCGGGCAGCGCCATCACGCGGTCGACCATCTGGCTGACGGTCTGCGCGGCGATCGGCAGGCCGGTGGCGGGCGAATAGGGGATGCCGACGCGCGCCCACAGCAGGCGCATGTAATCGTAGATCTCGGTGACGGTCGCCACGGTCGAGCGCGGGTTGCGGCTGGTGGTCTTCTGCTCGATGCTGATCGCGGGTGACAGGCCCTCGATATGATCGACATCGGGCTTCTGCATCATCTCGAGGAATTGGCGCGCATAGGCGCTCAAGGATTCGACGTAGCGGCGCTGGCCCTCGGCATAGATCGTGTCGAACGCGAGGCTCGACTTGCCCGAGCCGCTGAGGCCGGTGATGACCGTCAGCGTATCGCGCGGGATATCGACCGAGACGTTCTTGAGATTGTGCTCACGCGCGCCGCGCACGGAAATGGTGGTAAGGGCCATGCCGGTGGTTCTAGCTTTGTTCTGAACGGGATTCCAGTGCGCAAGATAGGGCGCCGATCGCGGGCGTGCGAGGGGGCGGGGGCGACAAAGCGCGCGGGCGCGATCCTTTCGGGGTTGGAACGAGCCGCGGCGTCACCCATTAAGGGGGTCTTTCCCCCACTTTTCACAGAATTGGTTGGATGATGATCGTGACGACGACCCGCCGGCTCGCGCCGCTGCTCGGTGCCGCCTGCCTGTTGACCGCCGGCGGCGCGGCGGCGCAGCAGCGCGACGACGCCCCCGCTCCGCCGGCGAAGCCCGCGCCCACCGCACCCGCGCCCGCGCAGGTCGATATCGGCGCGCCCGCCCCCGCCGCCGCGGCCGACGGTTCGGCCACCAACACGCAGAAGCCCGCCAACGACGCGGCCCCGCCGCAGCGGCGGCGCTTCACCCATGCGCTCCACCCGCGCGACATGTCGCCGGGCAACGGGATCGGCGACACGCGCTATCAGGCGCCGCCGGGGCTGTTCGCCGACTGGCGCGACACCCGCACCGCGTTCGGCAAGCGCGGCATCGAGCTTTCCGCGCGCTATGTTTCGGAGAGCGGCTATAATTTCACCGGCGGCAAGAAGCGGCTCGCCACCGAGACCGGGCAGGCCGATCTCGGCGCGAAGTTCGATCTGGATAAACTCGCCGGGATCGACGGCGGCACCTTCCAGGCGACGCTGACCTGGCGGCGCGGGCGCAACCTTTCGGACGACGCGGGGCTCAACACGCTGCAACAGGTGCAGGAAGTCTATGGCCGCGGCCAGACCGTGCGCGTCACCGAGCTATGGTATCAGCAGAAGCTCGGCGACCGGATCGAGGTGAAGCTCGGGCGGACCAATCCGGGATCGGACTTCGCGGTGTTCTCCTGCCATTTCGAGAACCTCACCTTCTGCGGCGCGCAGCCGGGCAATTTGGTTGGCGATTATTGGTACAACTGGCCGATCGCCGAATGGGCGGGCATCGTCCACGCCGATGTCGCCAAGGGGGTGTATCTGCAGGTCGGCGGCTATGTCGAAAACCCCAACGATCTGAAGAACAACTTCTTCGTCGCGCGCTTCGGCGGCGCGACCGGCGTGCTGATCCCGTTCGAGGCGGGCTGGACGCGCGGGCTGGAGGGCGGGCACGTCGGATCGTACAAGATCGGCGGCTGGTATTCGACCACCGCCGGCGACGACGTGTTGCTCGACACCAACCATCAGCCGAGCGTCATCACCGGGCTCGCCCCGCTCAAACATTCGGGGCGCTACGGCGTCTATGCGAGCGTGCAGCAGCAGATCAGCGGCACGTCGAAGGACGGCAAGGCGCTGACCGGGCTCGGCGTGTTCGCCAACGTGACGCAAGCCGATCGCGCGACCAGCGTGACCGACAACCAGGTCGCGCTCGGGCTATTCTATAAGGGGCTGCTGCCCGGTGTGGGCGGCGATGTGCTCGGCGTCGCGGTGGGGCGCACCAACGTCAACGGGCGCGCGGCGCGGGCGGACCTGCTGGTGCCGGGCACGCCGGTGCGCGACGCCGAATATGCGGCCGAAGTCTATTACAGCATCACGCCGGTGCCGTGGCTGGAATTGCAGCCCAACGTGCAACTGATCCACCACCCCGGCGGCGTGAAGACGCTGAGCGATGTCGGCGTGCTCGGGTTGAAGGCGGCGCTGACGCTGTAGGCGCTGGGAAGCGCGGGGGCTTTGCTGCGCGTGCCGCGCGCCTCTGCCCGCCGTTCGTCCTGAGCGCAGTCGAAGGACGGGCCGCGGGCGACACCGCCCTGGGACACGCACTTCGACTGCGCTCAGTGCGAACGGGGGGAGCGGAGGTGCGTGAATGTTCGCCTCGGGCGGGGCCGATGTCGATGTACGGAATGGCCGGAATCGGCGAGCTGCCGCAGCTTTCGCGATGCTGTTTTCGACTTGAGTAGCCCCTGATTTTCTAGACGCCTTCCGCTTTCAAAATCTTCGGCGGGAGAAGCGGCGCCCGTTTGACCGCGCATCACTCCTCGCCCGAAGACCGCATCATGCGAAGGCCTGCTCGTGCGGTGAAAACACCGAGCACACACGGGATGATGCCAACGAGCAGCACTGGGGAGGCCGAAAGCATGGGGCCGGGCTGCTCGATTATACCCGGGAGCGAGAACAGTACCACCGCGCCGGTACAAAGGCCCGTCGTACCAGCCAGCAATATGCCCATCGCGACGAGAACGCCGCCGAGGAATTTGATCATGCGATGCTCCTGACTCGGCGATGGTTCACCTTCGCGTCGGCCAGCACGGCCTCTCCGGCCGCGCCCGGACGGTAGAACAGGTTGAAGGTGTCGAACGGGATGATCGCGCCATCGGGTTGGACGAAGTGGACGCAACTCCGTTTCACCGTTCCAAGGTCGAAGTTGAAACGATCCAGGAATTGCGAGATGACGACACGGAAGGTCTGCGCATATCCGATTTCCTCGGGCACGGCCGCTTCAGGCAGGCAGCAGAGCAGGCTTGCCAGTTTTTCCGAAGTATCCGCCTGCGCGGTGGAGAGCGAGAGAAGCTGGAAGATGCGGTCTTTGAGTTCGGGATAGGCCTCGAAGCTCACCGTGTTGGGAGCAGCAGCGACGAACAGCTCTCGCGGCAGCATTGCCGTCACGGGTGCGACATCGCGTCCGTTTCGCAGACCATAGCCGATGCAGATCTGGTCGGGGTTGCAGGGCAGCGGGATCAGATCCTCAAGCGCAAAAACACCCGCCTCGGCGATGCGCCGACGAATTTCGGTAAGTGTGATGCGATGCTGCTTGGCATCGAAGCCATCGTTGCGGCCGGTATCCTGCACCGGTTGAAAGGTGACCCCCCGCACGCACCGCCACTCCAGCGCGTGGCGCACGATGTCGGGGATCTGTTGGTCGTTCACGCCTTTCTTCACCGTCACCACGAGCGTGGTCGAAATGCCGGCGGCCTCCAGCGCCTCCAGCGCGCGCCGGCGCATGGAACTGAGACGCGCACCGCGGAGCACCATCAACGCCTCGTCGTCCAGCGCGTCGAACTGGAGGTAGATCTCGAAGCGCGGCCGGAACGCGGCGAGACGGGCAACGAAGTCGGGCTCCCGGGCGATGCGCAGCCCATTGGTGTTGACCATGAGGTGACGGATCGGCCGCCTTCGAGCGGCTTGGAGGATTTCGAAAAACTGTGGGTGGATGGTCGGCTCGCCGCCGGAAATCTGGACGAGATCGGGCTCCCCTTCCGCAGCGACGATCACGTCGAGCATCGCCTCCACCTCGGCGAGCGGGCGGTGGCCGAGGTGATGGATCGAGGAGCCGGCAAAACACACCGGGCAGCTCAAATTACAAGCCTCGTTGATCTCGATCAGCGCCAGGCAGCTATGTTGCTCGTGGTCGGCGCACAGACCACAGTCGAATGGGCAACCGTGGTCCGTGCGAGAGTGGATGGCGAGGGGGCGATCACCGGGCTTCAGCCAGTCTTTTGCGGCTCGCCAGTATCCGACGTCGTCGGAAATCAGGGTCTTGGTCACGCCATGCACGCGGCAGCGCTTGCGGTAAAAGACCAGATCACCTTCGACGATGATCTTGGTCGGCACGGGCAGCAGGCACGTTTCACACAGGCTCGTCGTCTCACCGAAGAAGAGGTAGGGGGCCGCTCCCCGCAGCGGCGCGCTCGTGGTAGAGGTCGGCTCTGTAGAAAGCGCATCCATAAGCAACCAACCCCAAGCATAGCAGATGGAAGATGTTTAGCGGTCCAATCAACGTTGGATAGGGCTTCAAGAACTCCCAGACGAAACGCTGTGCCCCGTACCAGCCCGCGAGCACGTAGAAGCTGCGGCGCAACGCCCAACTCTGCTGTCGCTGTTGCGCGGCACCGTAGACGATCAAGAACATCAGCATCGCGAGCGACTCGTATACCTCGACCGGCTGGCGTCCTACGCCGTCTCCCAAATCAACCGCCCAAGGCAGTGATGTCGGTATGCCGTAGGTTCCATCAGGAAGTCCTGCGAACAGGCAGCCCCAGCGCCCGACAACGATCCCCGCGGCGATCGGCCCGACGAACGGCGTCCCCGTCGATCCCCGCAGCCCGATCGCACGTTTGTAGATCTCGACGCCGATGATCGCCCCGGCAAGGGCGCCGGCGATGCTGTGCGACAGGATGGGAGTCGCCATGCGAAGCGTGTTGGCGGAGCCCAATGCCCATGCGCCCGCCAGCGCGCCGATGGCGAGCGCGGCGAAATAGCCGGAGCCTGTGGTCTGGGCCAGTCGCTCGGTAGCATCACGCAGCCGCCATCGATGCAGCATCGTGCCCGTCACGGCCGATGCCGCCCATGCGAGGACGTCGAACAGGGTATGCGCCCAAGGCGCCGTCGGGATCACGAGCATGGATGGGTCGTCCGATGCTTCCGGCTTGCCTGCAAGCATTGATGACTGAAGGGCCGGTTTTGGTCAGGCGCCAGCGTGGTGCGGAATGTCGCATAGCGGGTCGGCTCAGACCACGCTCAGCCGGGTCGAGAGCGTCCTCACCGTCAACGTCCAAAAAGCGCGGTGTGCTGTCGATTTTCAGCATGATCGCGCAGGATCTGAACGGCGCGGAGGCTGCCAGCCGCCTGGTAGATGATCGATGCCTTGGTGCGACGGAGCCGCCCGTGGGCAACGGGCCCTGATCCCGGCCGTATGCTCAGGGTTTTTCCGGATTATTTGCCACAGCCAGACGAGGCATCATTTTGAATCTACCTGCGCCGCACCCTCTTCTTCCGTCCATCCGCCGCCGAGCGCGCGGATCAGGCGGATGCTGGCCTGCAAGCGCCGGGTGTCGAGATCGAGCGCGGCGCGGCGCACCCGCAGCGCTGTGGTCTGCGCGGTGAACACCTCCAGATAGGTCACGGCGCCCTTGCTGTAGCGGTTGAGCGACAGGCGCTCGGTCGCGGCGGCCTGCCGTACCGCTTCGTTCTCGGCGGCGGCTTCGTCACCGAGGTGGTGGAGCAGCGCGAGATTGTCCTCGACCTGCTGGAACGCGGTCAGCACCGTGGCGCGATAGTCCGCGCTCGCACTCGCCCAGCGCGCACGCGCGACGGCGAGTTCGGCGCGACGGCGACCGCCATCGAACAGGTTGAGCACCGCGCTCGGCCCGATCGACCAGATTTGGTTGGGCGCGGAGAACAGGCCGGGCAGGCCGGTGTTCTGGAAGCCGCCGCTCGCGCCCAATCGGATCGCGGGGAAGAAGGCGGCCTTGGCCACGCCGATCGCGGCATTGGCGGCGGCGACGCGGCGCTCGGCGGCGGCGATATCGGGCCGGCGCTCGATCAATGTGGCGGGCAGCCCGAGCGGGACGGCGGGCACGTCGAAGTCGGTCGCGACAGGGGCGATGGTGAAATCGGAGGCAGGGGTGCCGACCAGGCTCGCGATGGCATGTTCGGTGAGCGCGCGGGCCGCCGCGACCTCGGCGAGCTGCGCGCGCGCCTCGGCGAGTTGCGCGGCGGAGCGGCTCGTCTCGATACCGCTGACGATGCCGGCCTGGAACCGCCGCGCGATCAGGTGATCGGCCTTGGCGAAGGCGTCCACGGTCTGCGTCAGCAGCACCGCTTGCCGGTCATAGCCGCGCAGCGCCATGAAGTCGGTGGCGAGTTCGGCTTGCAGGCTCAGCCGGATCGCGGCGAGGTCGTCGCCGGACGCCTGCACCTCCGCCTTGCCCGCCGCGACGCTGTTGCGGACCCGGCCCCACAGATCGAGTTCATAGCCGAAGCTCGCTTGGACGGTGTCGGCGCTGTAGATATCCGGCTGGTTGGCGCCGCGCAGCGGGCGGTTGTCCGACTGGCGGTTGCGGGTGATGTCGGCATCCACGCCCAAGTGCGGCAGCAGCGCGGCCCGGCTCTGGCCGAGATAGCCGCGCGCCGCGTCGTAGCGGGCGAGCGCGCCGGCATAGGTCGGGTTGTCGGTGGCGACCTTGCGTTCGAGCGCGTCGAGCGTCGGATCGCTGAACACCGCCCACCAGTCGCCGCGCGGCGCCGTGTCGGCGGGGGCGGCGGGTTGCCACGGCCCGGCTTCCTTGAACGCCGTGACCGTGGGCGTGACCGGCGGGTGATAGGCTGGGGCGAACGAGCAGCCGGCGGTCGTGACCAGCAGCGCCAGCGCGGACCAGGCGCGCTTAGCCATGCGTCTTGTTCTCGACGCGCACCAGCTCGCCGTCGGCAAGCGAATCCGGGGGATTGTCGACGATCTTCTGCGCCGCCGACAGGCCCGAGGTGATCTCGACGCTCGGCCCGAGATCACGACCGATCGTGACGGGGCGCAGATGGATGTGGCGATCCGCGCCGACCGTCGCGACCTGCGTGCCCTGCGCGCGGAAGATCAGCGCGCTCGACGGGATCTGGACCGTACCGGTCTGGCCGCGCACGTCGAATTTGACCTGCGCATAGCCGCCGGGCTTGAGCGCGCCGTCGGCATTGTCGGCGATGAGCTGGACCTGGAAAGTGCCGGTCTGCTGGTTGATCGCGCCCGAATTGCCGATGACATGCGCGTTGAAGGTGCGCGCCGGATAATCGGGGGTGGTGAGCGTCGCGGTCAGCCCCGGAGTCATGCCCGCCGAATAATTTTGCGGCACGTTGACGTAGATGCGGATCTTGCGCGTGTCGGCGACCGAGAACATCGGCTGCTGCACCGATGCGCCGGGGCCGACGAGATCGCCGATATCGGCGTTACGCGACGTCACGGTGCCCGCGAACGGCGCGCGTACGGTCGAGAACGCCTTCTGCGCGAGCAGCCGGCCGAGATCGGCGCGCGCCGCTTGCACCGCCGCGGTGCGCACCGCGAGGTCTCCGTTCTTCTCGTCGGCTTCCTGCTTCGAAACCGAATTGTCGGTGAGCAGATCATTCCAGCGCGCCGCCGTGCTGCGGGCGAGGCTGGCGTGCGCCTGCGCGCTGACCAAGGCGGCGCGCGCCGAGGCGATCTGCTGGTCGAGTTCGGGCGTGTCGATCCTGCCGAGCGGGGTGCCCGCGCCGACGCTCGCGCCGATATCCTTGTACCACGCGCTCACGTAACCGCCGACGCGGGCGTAGAGCTTGGCGGCGTTCCACGCCTGCATCGTACCGGGCAGCGTCAGCGCGTCGCTCGCCGATGCACCCTTGGCGGCGACGAGATGGACGGTCGGCACCGAGCGCGCGTCCGACCAGGCCTGCGCGGTCTGCGTGTCGCCCCGGCGCACCATCGCGCCCGCCGCGACCACGCCGATCGCGGCGACGACGGCGACGACGCCGGCGGTCTTGAGGCCCTTGGGGGCGGGTGCCTGAACGGGTTCAGCCTGCATGAGCGAGAGATCCGGTTGCGAGAGGGTCGGAAGCCGCGCGCCGGTGCTTGCGGTGCGCGATCGAGAAGACGACGGGGACGAAGACGAGCGTGGCGAGCGTCGCGCAGATCAGCCCGCCGATCACGGCGCGCCCGAGCGGGGCGTTCTGCTCGCCGCCTTCGCCCAAGCCCAGCGCCATCGGCGCCATGCCGATGATCATCGCGAGCGCGGTCATCAGCACGGGGCGGAAGCGGGTCGCGCCCGCCTCGGCGGCGGCGCGCAAAGCATCTCCCGTTGCGGCGAGCCGCTCGCGCGCGAAGCTGACCACCAGCACCGAATTGGCGGTGGCGACGCCCATGCACATGATCGCGCCGGTGAGCGCCGGCACCGATAGCGGCGTGTGCGTCGCGAACAGCATCCACACGATCCCGGCGAGCGCGGCGGGCAGAGCGGAGATGATGACGGTGGGATCGACCCAGCTCTGGAAGTTGACGACGATCAGCAGGTAGATGAGCACGATCGCGCCGATCAGGCCGAAGATGAGCCCTGAAAAGGCGGTGTTCATCGTCTCGACCTGGCCGCGCAGCTTCACGCTCGATCCCTTGGGCAGCGTGGCCTTCGCACCATCGAGCACCGCCCGGATGTCCGCCGCCACCGCGCCGAGATCGCGGCCCTGAGTGGTCGCATAGACATCGTAGGAGGGCTGGACGGCGTAATGCGTCACCACCGCCGGCGAGGGTTCGCGGTGGAGCGTGCCCAGTGCGCCGAGCAACTGATAGGTGCCGCTCGACCCGGTGATCGGCAGGTTCTGCAGCGCCGACAGACTATCGGTACGATATTGCGGCGTCTGCACCACGATCGGATAGGAGACGCCGTTCTTCGGGTTGAGCCAGAAGGCGGGCGCGACCTGGAAGCTGCCGGCGAGATTGACCGCCATGCTGCGCGTCACGTCGTTCTCGGTGATGCCGAGCCGGTTGGCCTGGGCGCGATCGACATCGAAGCCGAGTTCGGGATAGGCCTCGGTCTGCTGGACGCGCACGTCGGCGATGCCGGGGATGTGCTGCATCTTCTCGGCGAGCGCCTGCGCATAGGCCTTGCCGCCTTTGATGTCGCTCCCGGTCACCATCACGTCGATCGGGGCGGGGGCGCCGAAGTTGAGGATCTGGCTGATGATATCTGCGGGCAGGAACGAGAAGACCGAGCCGGGGAACGCATCGGGCAACGTCTTGCGAAGCGCGCGGACATAGCCGGCGGTCGGTTTGTGACCTTCCGACAAAGTCACGAGGATGTCGCCGTCCTGCGGACCGACCCCGCCGGTGTTCGAATAGGCGCGGTTGATGCCCGAAACCGGCATGCCGATGTTGTCGACGATCGACACCAGCTCGTCGGGCGGGATCACCGCGCGGATGCGGTCCTCGACATGATCGAACAGCGCCGCGGTCTCCTCGATGCGCGTGCCGATCGGCGCGCGGACGTGGAGGTTGATCTGGCCCGCGTCGATCGTCGGGAAGAAGTTGCGCCCCAGCATCGGCACCAGCGCGAAGGAGATCAGCACGATGCCCATGAACGCCGGCACGAACACGCGCCGCCGCGCGAGCGCGAAATCGAGGAGCGAGATGTAATAGCCGCGCACTTTCTCGAAGCGATGTTCGAACCCGCTCTGGAACCGGCGGAAAACGTTGCGGCTGCCGGGGCGGCCGGCCTTGGCGTCGTGGCTGACCATCACCTCGGCGGTGTGTTCGGTCGCGTGCGTGCGCAGCAGATAATTGCCCATCGTCGGGACGAGCGTGCGCGACAGCACGAACGAGGCGATCATCGCGAACACCACCGCCATCGCCATCGGGGCGAAGAGGAAGCCGGCGACGCCGGGCAGGAAGAACATCGGCAGGAAGGCGATGCAGATGCACAGCAGCGACACGAACGCCGGGCCGACGATCTGCTCGGCGCCGTCGAGGATCGCGGCGCGCACCGACTTGCCCTGTTCGAGATGCCAGTTGATGTTCTCGATCGTAACGGTGGCATCATCGACGAGGATGCCGACCGCGAGCGCGAGCCCGCCCAATGTCATGATGTTGAGCGTCTGCCCGGCCATCGCCAGCCCCGCCACCGCCGCGAGGATCGCGAGCGGGATCGACGCGGCGATGATGACGGTCGATCGCCAGGAACCGAGGAACAGCAGGATCATCAGCGAGGTGAGCGCGGCGGCGATCACCCCTTCCTTGATGACCCCCGACACCGCCGCCTTCACGAACAGCGACTGGTCTGACAGCGGCTGCACCTTGAGCGAGGGCGGCAGCGTCTCGCGTATTTTCGGAAGCAGCGCCTTGGCCTGATCGACGATCGCGATGGTCGAGGCAGCGCCCGACTTGAGGACCGTCATCAGCACCGCGCGCCCGCCATCGACGCGCACCACGTTGCGCTGCGGCGGCGATCCGTCGCGGACGTGGGCCACGTCGCGCATCAGCACGGTCGCGCCATCGACGGTCTTGATCGGCAGGTCGTTGAGCTGCGCGACCACCTCGGGCGAGTTGTTGAGGCGGACGTTATATTCGTACTGGCCGATCTTGGTGGTGCCCGCCGGCACGATCTGGTTCTGCGCCGCCAGCGCAGCGCCGACGTCGCTTGCCGACAGGTGTCGCGCCTGAAGCGCATCGGGATCGAGATCGATCTGTATCTGGCGTTCCTTGCCGCCATAGGGCGAGGGGATCGCCGCACCCTGCACCGAGGCGAGCGCGGGGCGGATGAAGTTCTGGCCGAGATCGTAGATCTTCTGTTCGGACAGATCCTTCGCCGACAGCGCGAGCTGGAGGATCGGCACGGTCGAGGCGTTGTAGTTGAGGATCTGCGGCGGGGTGATGCCCGGCGGCATCTGCTTGAGCACGGTCTGCGAGGCGGCGGTCACCTGCGCCGAGGCGGTGCGGATATCGACGCCGGGTTGGAAGAAAATCTTCACGATGCCGACGCCGTTCAGCGACTGGCTTTCGATATGGTCGATGTCGTTGACCGTGCTCGAAAGCTGGCGCTCGTAATAATAAACGACACGACCGGCCATGTCCTCGGGCGGCAGGCCGCGATAGGTCCATACCACCGCGATCACCGGGATTTTGATGTCGGGGAAGATATCGGTCGGGGTGCGCACCCACGCGATCGAGCCGCCCAGCACGATCAGGATGGCGAGGACGACGAACGTGTAGGGCTTGCTGAGCGCGAGCTTGACGAGTTGCAGCACGGAGCGCCGGCCTCTTTTCCAGGAAACGAGGCGCTCCATCTAAAGCCGCTGCGCTGCGGCGCATCTTAAATGAATTTCACCTCGCCGGGCGTACGCGGTTGCGTCCGGTCAGTCCGCCGGCGCGGCGATCGGGCAACGAATCCGCACGATGAGGCCCGGCCGTGCATCGCCGAGTTCAAGGTCGAAGCCGTGCAGATGGGCGATCGCCGCGACCACGCTGAGGCCAAGCCCGGTACCGGGAATGCCGGCGGCATCGGTGCCCCGGTAGAAGCGGCGCAGCGCCGCCTGGCGCTCGTCCGCTGCCAGCCCCGGACCGTTATCGCGCACCGCGATGGCAAGGGCTTGGCCTGTCATCTCGCTGGAGAGCCAGACTTCGCCGCCCGCGCCGGTAAATTTGATGGCATTGTCGAGCAGATTGCTGATCGCTTCGAACAGCAGTTTGGGATCGCAGGTGATCGTCGCGTCCTGTGTTGCGACGTGATGCAGCCGCACGCCGACATCCTCGGCGAGCGGCTCGTACAAGTCATAGGCTGCCGCGAGCATCGACGCGACCGAGACTGTGGCGAAACCGGCATGGCGTCCCCTCGCCTCAAGCTCGGAGATGCGCAGCAACGCCGCGAATCGCTCCAGCACCAGATCGAGGTCGGCCGTTGCCGCCTGGGCAAGCTCCACCAGCCGCAGGTCGGCGTCCGCAAGCACGATCGCATGTTGCAAGTGCCCGCGCACGTGCGTCAGCGGCGTGCGCAGATCGTGCGCGATGGCATCGGTGACGCCCTTCACCTGTGCGACCACGCGTTCGACCTCCTCGATCATCGCGTTGACCGTCCCGGCGAACAGATCGAGCTCGTCGCCGCGCTTGCTGATCGGCATGCGCCGGTCCAATCGACCCGCTGCTATCTCGCGGCTGGCCGCTTGCAGATCGCGGACCCGGCGAAGCGGCGCCAGGCTCAGCAGAAAGCCCGTGCCGAGCACCAGCAGCGTCATCGCCGCGCCGCTGACGATCAGCATGATGAGCATGCGGTGGCGCAGATCGACGATCGGCGCGATGTCGCGGCCGATCAGGATGGTCTCGCCCGTCGTCGCGCGGATCGCCAGTACGCGCAGCGGGCCGTGCGCGCCCGGCTTCTCGCTGATGTTGACCGGGCTGTTGAACGGCAGGTCGAGCGAAACGCGCAAGTTGCCGGCGACATGCTCGCCAGCGTGGGACTGCAAGCCGAACAGGGTCAAGCCGCTGGCGTTGTGGCGGATCTCGGCGTTGATGCGATCGGGCAGCGCCTCCGCCGACACCTCCTTGAGGCGATCCGCTTCCAGGCGGAGGATGCGGTCGCTTCGCGCGGTGAGCTCGTGTGCGGACAGGCCGTAGATCAGCCCGAGCAGGACGACCAAGCCGAGCGCGAACACCAGGCCGAGCAAGGCGGTCAGCCGGAACGTGCTGGTCTTGCGGATTTCGCTTAGACGCAAGCGTTCAAGCGGCATCGAACCGATAGCCTTCGCCTTTGATCGTGGTGATTACCGACGGGCGCTCCGGCCGGTCCAGCTTCTTGCGGAGCCGCGCGATGTGGACGTTGATGAGATTGGGGCCGGGATCGAAATGGTAACCCCACACCTGCTCGAAGATGATGCGGCGGCTCAGTGTGTCGCCCGGGTGGCGCAGGAACAGCTCGAGCAAGCGGAATTCCATGTGGAGCAACCGCACCGGCGCGCCGTCCACCGTCACCTCGCGACGGACGAGATCGAGCGCGACGCCCCCCGATTGCAACACCGTGTCTGCCGCGCCCTGCCGCCGGCGGAGCAGAACTTCGACCCGCATCGCCATTTCGTCGGGCACGAACGGCTTGACCAGATAATCGTCCCCGCCCGCACGAAGCCCCGCGATCCGCTCATCGACATCGCTTAGCGCGCTGATCATCAACACCGGGATCATCACCCTGCGCTCGCGCAGCGATGCGACCAAGGCAAGACCGTCGAGCCCGGGCAACATGCGGTCGAGCGTAACCAGATCGAAGGGCTCGCACAGCAGCTTTTCAAGCGCGCGTCGGCCGTCCGCAACCTGGATGGTATCGTGTCCGTGCGCGTGAAGCGTCGCGGTGATATGCCCCGCGGTATCGGGATCGTCCTCGATGACGAGAATACGCGCCATGAACTCTTCTCCGCGTCCACGTGGGGCCAGGCCGCGCGGCCGTCCTCGACGCGCAACAAATCACATCGTCGTTGCTTCAATCCGCACTTGGCGACAATCCCTCTGTTGAAGGTGCTTCTGTCTGCAATCGGGCCGGCGGCATAGCCGAGCGGGACTTTGTCGGCATTTATGAACCTATACGGGTTCTAGGCAGCGTCCGACTAGCGTGACCGGTCGATTGTTGGGTCACGGCGGAGGCCAGGCCAGCCTCCACATTTCGGTTGCACGGGCGTAATCTTCGCTCGCCAGCCCTAGGGCGAATGGCTTAGGCTCGCCCGTGAAGATTGGGGGGCTGATCTTTGCGCGACGGAATCCTGGTGGCCGAGGGCGGGGCGGGCGGCGTGGCGGCCGGCGCGGGCGCGCGGGGCGTGCGTATCGCCGGGATCGGCGGGCTGCGCGCGATTGCGGTGCTGGCGGTGGTGGCGTTCCACCTCGATCCGCGCTGGCTGCCGGGCGGGTTCGTCGGGGTCGATGTGTTCTTCGTGATTTCGGGGTTCGTCGTCGCGCATTCGGTGGCGGGGGTACGGGCCGAGCGGTTCGGGGCCTATTGCGCGGGGTTCTACCGGCGGCGCTGCCTGCGCATCCTGCCCGCGCTCTATGTGTATGTGCTGGTGGTGGCGCTCGTTGGGATGCTGCTGATGCCGGGCGGCGAGGGCACGCGCCCTGTCGCGCTGACCGGCGCGGCGGCGGTGTTCGGGCTGAGCAACCTCGCGCTGCTGTGGAAGGCGGGCGACTATTTCGCGACCGCGAGCGCCTATAACGGCTTCACCCAGACCTGGTCGCTGGGGGTGGAGGAGCAATATTATCTGCTGTTCCCGGCGGCGGCGTGGTGGCTGCGGGGGCGGGCGCGGCGGGCGCCGGTCGGTGTGGTCGCGCTGGCGTGCCTGCTGTCGCTGGCGGCGGCGGGGTGGCTGACGCAGGCGTGGCGCGCGGGCGCGTTCTTCCTGCTGCCGGCGCGCCTGTGGGAGCTTGGCATCGGCGCGCTGCTGCGCTGGCTGGGGGCGGGGCTGGCGGTGCGCGGCGGCGCGCTGTGGGCGGCGGGCGCGCTGGCGGCGCTGGCGGCAAGTTTCGTGGTGACGCGCGAGGATGCGTTCCCGTGGCCGGGGGCGCTGTTGCCGTGTCTCGCCACGCTGGTGCTGCTCGCGGTGCTGTGGCGCGGCGGCGGCGGCGGCTGGCCGGCGCGGATGCTCGGCGCGCGCGCGCCCGAGGCGATCGGCGCGATCAGCTATTCGCTGTATCTGTGGCATTGGGGCGTGGTGGTGCTGATGCGCTGGACGCTCGGGCTCGACACGCTTGCGCTCAAGGCGCTGGCGGTGGCGCTGATGGCCGCGCTCGCGGTGGCGAGCCATCGCTGGGTCGAGCGGCCGCTGCGGCATCACCGCCGGCTGCTGGCGCTGCCCGCGCCGGTGTTCTTCGCTGGCGTGGCAGGGGTGGCGGGGGCGGTCGCTGCGGTGTGCCTGGGGCTGGCCTATGCCAAGCCTCGGATCGGCCTCGCCGCGTCGAACGCGGCGGCGGTGTGGGATCCGGCGTTCGTGCCGGTGGAGGGCACCTGCCCGGTCGTGCGGCGCACCACAGATGTTGGGATCGGCTGGCGGATCGCTGATCGGCCGGCGTGCGCGGCGGCGGACGCGCGGCGGCTGTTCGTGGTCGGCGATTCGCATGCAGGCGCCTATGCGCTGCTGCTCCACACCGTCGCGCGCGCGCGAGCGATGCCGGTCGACCTCTATACGGCGGGCGGGTGCCGGGTGATCGATATCGACGATGGCGCGCTGCCGCCGGGCTGCGCCGCGTTCCGCGCGCGCGCGCTGGCGGAGGTGCGCGCAGCCGCGCGGCCGGGCGACGTGGTGTTCCTGCCGGGGCTCTACACGCCGCTCTACCGCAAGCTGTGGGATGCCGACGTTCCGCGCGACGCGGGCCTTGGCGCGCAGCGGCCGCTCGATCGCGCGCGGATCGCGGCGTCCGAAGCGCGGCTGCGCGCGCTGATCGCGCGCGGGGTGACGATCATCGTCGAGGCGCCCAAGCCGGTGATGCCGAGCGCGTTGTTCCGCTGCGCCGATGGGTTCAACCGGGGGAGCGGCTATTGCCGGCCCGGCTGGCACGTTCCGCGCGCCGAGGCCGAGCGCCGCCGCGCCCGCGCGCGCGCCGCGCTCGTCGCGATCACGCGCGCGCTGCCCGGCGCGCGGCTGTGGGATCCGCTGCCGCTGCTGTGCGACGCGCGCGCCTGTGACGGCTACCGGGACGGCGCGCCGCTCTATTACGACACGCATCATCTCAGCGCGGCGGGCGACCGGCTGCTGGTGCCGGGCTTCCTCGGCGTGCTCGACCGATGAGCGCGGCGATCATCACGCCGACCTACCGCAACGATCTGGCGATCGTGCGTGCGCTGTGCGCGTCGGTCGACCGGTTCGTCGCGGCGGACATCCACCATCATCTGGTCGTGCCGCGTGGCCAGTACCGGCTGTTCGCGGACCTGAACGGACCGCGCCGGACGGTGACGCCGATCGAGGCGGTGTTGCCGCGCGGCTTCGTCAAGCTGCCGCTGCCGGCGCGGCTTCCGTTCAGCGGCCGGGCGGTGCGCGAATGGTGGATGGCGCCGGGCCGGTGGCGGGTGAGCGGCTGGATCATCCAGCAGATCGTCAAGCTGAGCGCCGACCGGGTCTGCGACGCCGACCTGCTGCTGTTCATCGACAGCGACGTGCGGCTGCTGCGCCCCCTGGACGCCGCGCGGTTCCGCCACGGCGACGCGATCCGCTTCGTCCACAAGCCGGGGCTGGGGGCGGACCAGCCGGCCCAGGCCGCGTGGGGCCGGGTGGTCGGGCGGCTGCTCGGGATCGCGCCGCGCGACTATTATGGCGCGGACTACGTCGGCAACATCGTCTCCTGGCGGCGCGACACCATGCTGCGGCTGCAAGCGCGGATCGCGCAGGTGACCGGGCTCGCCTGGCAAGTGGCGGTCGCGCGCGCGCCGCTGTTCTCGGAATATATGGCGTATGGCGTGTTCATCGATCATGTCGAACCCGATGCCGGCCATGCCCGCACGCCCGAGAGCCTGACGCTCAATTCGTGGAATTACGCGTTGTCGCAGGCCGGTGAGGCGGCGCGCTTCGTGGCGGACTGGCAGCCGCATCATATCGGCGTGCTGCTGCAATCGACCGAGCGGCTGAGCCCCGACACACGCGAGCGGATCATCGCCGCGCTGGCGGCGCGCGCATGAGCCCGCGCGTGACGATCGGCGTCGATGCGCATGTGTTGACCGGAAAATATCAGGGCACGCGCTCGACGCTGACCAATTTGCTGCGCGCGCTGGGGGGCCGGCCGGACCCGCCGCGCCTGCTGGTCTATACGGAAGATCCGGCGGCGGCGCGCGCCGCGATCGGCGTCGCGGCGTTCGACTATGTCGCGTTGCCGGCGCTGGGGGCGGTGCGCCGGCTGCTGGACTTTCCCCGGTTGTTCCGGCGCGACGGGGTCACCATCGGCGTGTTCCAATATATCGCCCCGCTCGCCGGGCGGCATGCCGTGTTCGTCCACGATATCCTGCCGCTGACGCACCCGCGGCATTTCCCGCTGGCGATGCGGGTGCGGATGCGGGTGCTCGGCACGCTGGCGATCCGGCGCGCGCGCGTGGTGCTCGCGGTCAGCGAGCATACGCGCGCGGCGGTGCTGGCGCGCTTCCGGCTGCCGCCCGAGCGGGTGCGGGTGGTGCTGAACGGGCCGTCGTTCGCCACGCCGGCCTATGCCGGCGCGCGGCCCGCCACGCCGCGCTATATCCTGAGCGTCGGGCGGATCGAGCGGCGCAAGAATGTCGGGCTGCTGATCGCGGCGTTTCGCAAGGCCGATCTCGCCGACGTGCGGCTGGTGATCGTCGGCGCGGTCGATGCGGGGTTCGCCTTCGCGCCGCCGTGCGACCCGCGGATCGACCTGCGCAGCCGCGTGGACGAGGCCGAGCTGATCGGCTTGTATCGGGGCGCGAGCCTGTTCGTCTATCCGAGCGCCGCCGAGGGGTTCGGCTTGCCGCTGCTCGACGCGACGCTGTTCGGCATCCCGACGATCGCCTCGAACCGCACCGCGCTGCCCGAGGTCGGTGGCGATCTGGTCCGCTATTTCGATCCGGAGGCGGCGGATGCGGTGACGACGCTGGCCGCGCAGATCGCCGGGCATTTCGGCGCGTCGCCGATCCCCGCGCCCGATGCGGCGCAGCGGCGCGCGCAGGCCGAACGCTTCTGCTGGACGCGCGCCGCCGACGCCTTCCTCGCCGCGATCGACGCGCGATGAGCGGCAAGCGTCTGATCGTGCTGACCAGCGATCTGCCGTACCCGCCGACCTATGGGCACAAGGTCGACCAATATCAGCGCTGGCGCGGCTTCGCCGCGCGCGGCTGGCGGTTGCGGCTGGTCTGCTGGCGCTCGCCGCTGGACCCCCCCGCCAGCGCCGCCGATGTCGATGCTTTGCGCGACGTGTTCGAGGCGGTGGACGTCCTGCCGATCGCGCACAGCGCCGCCGCCTTCGCACGGCGGCTGGCGCGGCTGTGGCGCTACCCCAGCCATGTCGCCGCGCGCGTGCCCGATGCGACCACGCACGCGCGACTGATCGCCGAGGCGCGGGCGTTCGATCCCGCCGCGATCGTGCTCGACGGAATTTATGGCGGCGTGGCGGGGGAGGCGCTCGCGCGCGCCTGCGGCGTGCCGGTGATCGTGCGCGGCCACAATATCGAGCATCGCTATTTCGCGCAGCAGGCCGGCGCGGCGCGCGACCTGCGATCTCGCGGCGCGTGGACGATCGCGCGGCTCGGGCTCGAGCGCTATGAGGCGGGCCTGATCGGGCGCGCGGCGTGGACGTTCGACATCTCGGCCGACGATGTCGCGTACTGGCAGCGGCGCGGCATCGCGCGCGTGTCCTGGGCGCCGACGGTGTTTTCCGACGATCGCGCGGTCACGATCCTGCCGCCCGCCGACAAGCGCTGGGACGTCGCCTATATCGGCAATCTGCGCCTGCCCAACAATCTGCGCGGGATCGCGTGGTTCGTCGGCGCGGTGATGCCGCGACTGCGCGCGCTGCGCCCCGGCATCTGCTGCGTCTTCGCCGGTGCCGATCCGAGCCCGGCGGCGCGGGCGCTGTTCGCCGGCGCGCCCGATATCACGCTGATCGCGAACGCGCCGAGCGCGGACGCCATCCTCGCCAACGGGCGCGTGCTGGTCAATCCGATCCTGTCGGGCAGCGGCGTCAACGTGAAATCGATTGACATGCTGCGCTATGACGCGCCGATCGTGACGACCGCGATCGGCGCGCGAGGCTTCGGGCCGGAGGTGGCGGGGCAGTTCCGCGTCCACGACGACCCCGCGCGTTTCGCCGAGGCGGTGATCGCCGCGCTCGCCGACCCCTATCCGCCCGCCGGGCGATCAGCCGTACGCCGGCTGTTCGGCGAAGATGGTATCGCCGAACAGACCGCGCTGATCGCGCGCGTCGCGGGCATCTGACCGGCGCCGCGACCACGCCTCGATCAATTCCTCATACCCCGACAGCACCTTGTCCCAGGTGAAGGCCGCGCGCCAGCGCGTCACCGCCGCCGCGCGCAATTCCGCACGCAACGCCTCGCAACTGACGAGCCGGTTGAGGTGATCGAAAATCTGTTCCTCCGAGGCGAAATAGAGCGCCGCCCGGCCCGCCACCCACCGATTGAAGCGATTGTCATGCGCGATGATCGCATTGCCCGCGCCGAGCGCCTCGACCAGCGACGGGTTGGTCCCGCCGACCTGATGCCCGTGCAGATAGGCGATGCTGTGGACGCGCAGCGCATCGACGATCCGCCGATCATAGACCGCGCCGGGCATGACGACATCCGGCCCCGCCGCGTCCAGCACCGCCGCATGATAGGGGATGGCCGGATCGTATGCGCCGAGCACCAGCAACTTCAGGCCGCGGCGCCGGCGCGAGAAGGCACGCACGATCTCCAGCACCGAATTCTCGGGTTCGGGCCGCGCGATCAATGTGAAGAAGCCGCCGGGTTCCACCCCGAATCCGGCGAGCGGCGCGGCGGACATATCGAGCAGCCGATCGCTGCCATACGGGATTACGGTCGTCTTCACGGGCGACACGCGGGTGGCGAGATGCGCCGCGATCGCGGGATGATCGGCGATGAGCATATTGCCCGAATAGGCGGCGAGCCGCTCGTTGACCCACAGCAAGGCGCGGGTGATCGCGCGATATTTGGCGCGTTTCCACTCCAGCCCGTCCATGTTGACGAGGTTCACGCGCCCGCGCAGGCGCAGGTAGGCGCTCAGGAAGCCGGTGTTGTAGCCCAAGGTCAGGATCGTGCCGGGCCGTTTCAGCGCGTCCTGCGCGGCGCGCATGTCGAACTCGACCGTGCCCCACGGCCCGCGCGCGCGGACGGGGATGTGGATGCGGCGGACGCCCTCCCACAGATCCTCCTCGCGGCGGCCGGTCGGCGAGCCCTGGCAATAGACGGTGACGTCCCACCCGCGCCCGCGCAGATGCCGCGCGAGCCGGTCCGCGAAGGTCTCGAACCCGCCGTGCGTCGCCGGCACGCCGCGAATGCCGAGAATGATGAGCGAGCGCGCCGCGCGGCGCGGGGACGCCGTGACCCGGCGCGGTTGCCATGCCAACGCGGCATGATCCTCTTCGTCGAAGGCGTGCGCGCCCGCGCGCCCGATCCGGCGGACCAGCCCGGTCATGCCCGCGCACCGTGCGAGGACGCGGCTTGCAAAAGACACGGCGCGGCGGCGCGCGCAAAAGACACGTGCTCCAAAACGATCACCTCCGCGCAGAATTCGCGCACTGCGATGTGTGGATACCGAGAGGAACTGAGACGCGGATTCTACACGCCGCACACGGACGCTCATCGGCGGGCGCATTTATGCTTGCCGGTTCTGCGCACGTCAAATGGGTAAATGGCATTTTCATCATCTTCGAAGAAATGCGCTGCATTGCGGAATCGGCTGGCCGGTCATCACTTTGCGCTTTAAGGCGGCGATGGCTCGGCTGCGGAGGTGCGATAGGTGATTGGACGCTCGACCTTGGGGGCGGCGCGGCGGCGGCTCGGCCGGCTGCGATCCGACATCGTCAGCGCGGTCTCGCCCGGCGGGGCGGTCGACACCGATCTCGCGCCCGGACATCCGCTGCGCGCGAGCCTCCACGCGCTGAAATCCTATAACGCCTTGCGTTCGGCCGAAGCGGGCAAGTCGATTCGCGACGGCAACCGCGTGCTGAACTTCCACATCGCGCTCGATCACGTCGCCAAGCTGCCCGCCGGGGATTATGCCGAACTCGGCACCTATCGCGGGCTCACCGCCTCGATCCTTTGGGCGCGCCGCGCGGCCGGCACGACGCTCTACTGCTTCGACACGTTCGAAGGCTTCGACGAGCGCGATCTCGCCGACGGTCGGCTGTCGCAGGACATGGAGAAGGCCGCGTTCCGCGACACCAGTCTCGATCTGGTGCGCCAGCGCATCTCGGGCGGCAGCGACGAGGGGCTGGCGTTTCGCGTCGGGTTCTTCCCCGACACGTTCGCGGGCCTTGAGGACAAGCGCTTCCGGCTGGTGCACATCGACATGGATCTCGCCGATCCGATCACCGCCGCGCTCGAGACGTTCTGGCCGCGCATGGTGGAGGGCGGCATCATCCTGGTGCATGATTATCGCTCGAAACGCTATCCGATGGCGGCGGAGGCGGTCGACCGGTTCTTCGCCGCGCGCGGGCTTTTCGCCTGGCCGCTCAACGATCGGCTCGGCACCGCGATGATCATGCGGCAGCGCGGCATGGCCGACTGATGGCGCCTGCGGTGCCCGGAAACGTTGTAAATGAAACGCGACGGCGCCGAATATCGTCGGAAGATGTTCGCGCATATCGTCGGCGGTGTTCAAAGATGCGCCGCGGCATGTCATCGAAATTCGGCGGACACGGGCGGCGTCGCGCGACGAACGGCGCGGCGAACCGGCCGGGCATATTGCCTGACCGCCCCGCCTGTGCCAGATGTTGCACAGCACAAGCCGCGCCGCAGAGCCGTGTGAAGGGAGCTTAAGTGGGTATCCGATCAGCGATGTTGTTGTGCGCCTGCGCCATGTTGGCGGCGTGCGGAGGCAAGGGCGCGGAGGTCATATCGACCGGCGATCGCTACGTCTCCAATCGCGCCGTCGTCACCGATTACCGGTTGGGGATCGGCGACAAGGTGCGCCTCACGGTGTTCCGCGAACCCGACATGTCGGGTGACTTCACGGTCGGCCCGAACGGCACGGTCGCGCTGCCGCTGATCGGCGAGACGCCGGCGGTGGGGCGCCGGGTCGAGGAAGTCGCCGCCGAGGCACAGGCGCGCTACGGCGACGGCTATCTGCGCAGCCCGCAGGTCAACATGGAGGTCACCGGCTTCCGGCCGTTCTTCATTCTGGGCGAAGTCACCGCGCCGGGCCAGTTCCCCTATGCGATCGGGCTGACCGCGTTCAACGCGATCGCGACCGCGCAGGGCTTCACCCCGCGCGCCGACCGCTACATCGTCCACATCCGGCGCGAGGGGGCGACGGTCGAGGAAAATTACCAGCTCACGCCGGATCTGCGGGTCTATCCGGGTGATACGATCCGCGTCGGAGAGCGCTTCTTCTGACTTGCGTTCGAGATCGGGAGTGCTGGTCTGGCCGCATGCGCGGTGACGATCGTTCAGGGGGACGCGGGTTGATGGGATGGCGTTTGGCTCCCGAAGGAAGATACCATCGCGCCGGCCGGGCGCGTGGCGCTTCGGTGCGCGTCCCGTCCTGCCGCAGCGCGGGAGCGTGCGGCGAATCATGACCGTCTCCGCCAAATCGGTGAACCGGGGGTGGCGCCTCTTGTTGTGCGCGGCGGTGCCGGCCTGCGCGATCGCGCCGGCGCGCGCGCAGGTGGGCGAATCGCTGCTGCTGCCGCCGGTGATCCCGCCGGGCTTCAACCGCGGACGCAACCAGAGCGTGACCGAATTGCCGCGGCACGCGTTCGATCCGGTCGGCATCCGCGTCGGGTCGTTCAACCTGCTGCCCTCGATCCAGTCGGGCGGGGGCGCGACCAGCAACACCTATTACACCGCCGAACCGACCGCCTCGGCCTTCATCTCCACCACCCCCAGCGCGACGCTGATTTCGCGGTGGAGCCGTCATGAGCTGGCGGTATCGGGGACCGCCACGTTCCGCGAATATATTGGCGAATCGCGCCGCAATGAGTCGACATGGCAGAGCGACGTGCGCGGGCGGGTGGATCTCGGTCGGTTCAGTTCGGTGACGATCGAGGAGATTTCGTCGCAAGCGAACGAGAGCCAGTTCACCGGCGAGGTCACGCCGATCGTCGCGGCGCTGTCACGATACCGGCGTGATTTTCTGAGCGTGCGCGGGGTCAATCAAGTCGGGCGGACTCGAACAACAATATCAGCGGATTATGCGCTGTTTCGCTACCAGCCGATACCTTTGCTCACTGGCGAAACGCGCGATCAATCTTACCGCGACCGCAACATCGCGCGCGTGACCGGACAGTTCGAATATGCTCTATCGCCCAGTCTGGCCGTGTTTGTGCAGGGTTCGTTTGCCAATCAGGCCTTCAGGACCGAACTGAGCCCGGGCGTTCCCAATCTTGATTCAAACGGTTATCGCGCGCTCAGCGGGATCAATTTCGATCTGCCGGGTAAAGTGCGGGGTTCATTGGGGATCGGTTATACCCATCAATCTTTTCTGGCCACGCTTTACAAAGCCGTCAGCGGTGTGTCGTTCGAAGGGCAACTCGAAATCTTCCCCACGCGTCTGACCACCGTGACGTTAGGTGCGCGTCGATCGATCGAGATCACCAACCTCGGTGTCAGCGGTGCCTACTGGAATAATCGCGTAAACGCGCGCGTCGATCGCGAGATCTGGCGAGGAATACTCATCAACGCCACAGGCGAATATACGCGCCAGAGCTATGTCCGCACCACGCAAACCGGGAGCGGATATCGGTTCGGGACTGGTGCCCGGTATCTGTCATCGCGGAAGGTGGTGGTAGATGGCTCGGTCAGTTACAGCAAACGCGCGACGTCAGCGGGTAGCGTTGTGACGCTGGGTAACGAATATGACGAAGTACGGGGCGAGGTGGGGTTGACGTTCCGGATCTAATACTTTCCGGGGACAGAAAGCTTCTAGCAGGATAACGGGACGCTTATGGAAGTCAGACAGGAAGCCGGTGAGTCCGAAGCGCAGCTTGCGGATATCATCCAGATGGTCCGCGACACCGTCATGCGCCGGTGGCTGCTGCTGCTCGTCGTGTTCGCGGCGGTGACGGTGTTGGGGATCGTCGCGGTGCAATTCCTGCCGGTGTCCTACACATCGACGGCCAAGGTCCGGATCGATCCGTCGCTCAACCCGCTCGCCACCAAATCGGCCGACGGCAAGGCCGAGCTGACGCCCGAGGCGATCGACACCGAAGTCGCCTCGGTCCAGTCGCCGACGATCGCGCGCGCGATCGTGCGGCAGTTCCATCTTGAGCGCGATCCCGAGTTCGCAAAGGCACTGACTGGCGCGGGCGCTGGCGTGGGCACGGCGGCTGATCGTGAGAGCACGATCGCCAAGATGCTCCTCAGCAAACTGAGTGTCTCCCGCGAGAAGCTCACCTACATCCTCGACATCAGCTTCACCTCGGCCGATCCCGTCAAATCCGCGAAATTCGCCAACGCGTTCGCGCAGGGCTATATCGACGCCAAGACCGGTAACAAGGCGGGCACCGCCGAACGCCAGTCGCAATGGTTCGAGCGCCGGCTGAAGGAACTCGCCGACGACGCGCGCAACGCCGATGCGCAGGTCGCCGATTATCGCGCCAAGGCCGGTATCGTCGAAAGCGATGGCGGCAACGCCAATGGCAGCACGATCGTCGACCAGCAGATCACCCCGCTCGCGGGCTCGCTCGCGCAGGCGCAGGCGGATGCGGCGGCGGCGCGGTCCGATCTCGAGGCGGCGCGCACGCAGATGGCGCATGGCAGCCGCGATTCGGTTGGCGTCGTGCTCAATTCGGCGACGGTGCAGGCGCTGCGCAGCCAGCGCGCCGACATCGTCCGCAACCTCGGCGAGATCCAGGTCCGCTACGGCGAGAAGCATCCCGAGACGCTGCGCGTGCGCGACCAGCTCGCCGCCGTCGATGCGCAGATCCAGAGCGAGACGCGGCGCGTGATCTCGGCGCTGACCGCGACCGCCGCCTCGACGCAGGCTCGCGTCGAAAGCCTGCGCCAGTCGATGGCGCAGCTCGAATCGCGGCGCGCGGGCGATACCCGTAACGCGGTGATCGCCGAGGGTCTCGAGCGCGAGGCGACCGCCAAGCGCGCGCTGTATGACCGCATGTCGCAGATGGCGCTCGACAGCATGCAGGCGGCGCGCGTGTCGCTCGCGCAGGCGCAGATCGTCGAGGTCGCGCAGGCGCCGTCGCGGCCGACCAGCCCGAACAAGCCGCTCTTCTACGTCGCCGCGCTGGTGCTCGGCCTGATCGCGGGCGGTGCGACGATCGCGGTGCAGGAGCTGATGTCGGGCACGCTGCGCTCGGCGGAGGACGCCGACCGGACGCTCGGCCTGACGATGCTCGCGGCGATCCCCAAGGTCGCCAAGGGCGTCAACCCGGCCGATCTGCTCATCACCGAGCCGACCTCGTTCTTCTCGGAATCGCTGCGCATCGTCCGCGCCGCGGTGCTGGGGGTACGCGGCCAGGCCGCGCCCAAGGTGATCGCGCTCACCTCGGCGCTGCCGGCCGAAGGCAAGAGCACCACCGCGCTCGCGTTCGCGCGCACGCTCGCGATCGCCAACGCCAAGACCCTGCTGATCGAGTGCGACGTGCGCCGCGCCGTCATGCAGCGCATGGTCAAGGGCGCGCCGCCGCGCGTCGGTCTCGTCGAGGTGATCCACGGCGACGCGCCGCTCGACGAGGCGATCCTGCCGGGTGACGTGCCGGGGCTCGACCAGTTGCTCGTCGTGTCGCGCTATTTCAGCTCGGAGGATCTGTTCGGCGGTGGTGCGATGGAGAACCTGCTGAACACGCTGCGCGGTCGCTACGATCATATCGTGCTCGATCTGCCGCCGCTGATGGGCCTCGCCGACGGCCGCTTCCTCGCGGTGCTCGCCGATGCGACGATCATGGTGGTGAAGTGGGACGAGACGCCCGCCTCCGCCGCGTCCTCGGCGGTCAACTGGCTGCGCGCCGACGGGAGCAACCCGGTCGGCATGGTCTATTCGATGGTCGGTCAGGGCGCCGAATCGGTCGGCGGCCTCTATTATTACTCGCGCAAATACGCCGAATATTACCGGAGCGCGTGACGCTGTCGCGCGACGGGCGGCGGACACGGGCGCCGGACCATGGCACGCGATAGCCGCCGGGCGCTCACCGGCGATCTGCTGCGCTACGGACTGGCGCTGGCCGGGCCGATCGGTTCGGCCGGCGCACAATTCCTGCTGTCGCTGGTCTTGCTGCGCCAGGTCGATCCGGCAGGCTTTGGCCGTTTCTCCTTCCTGCTGATCGCGTCGCAGCTCGGCTCGGCGATCTGGTCGGCGTTGTTCTGGGCGCCGCTGCCGCTGGTGCTGAGCGCGCCGCGCGGCGCGGGCACGCTCGATCCGGCCCGCACCATGCTCTCCGCCAATCTGTGTGGCGTCCTCCTCGCGCTCGCGCCCTTCGCGCTGGTCGCGCGCGGCGTGGGCGAAAGCTGGAGCGCGGCGGCGCTGTTCGCCGCCTTCGCCGCGCTCGCGCTGCTGCGCGGCTTCGCGCGCGCGCTCGGCTATGCGCGCGCGCGGCAGCGCCGGGTAAGCGGATCGGATCTGCTGTACAGCGTCGCATTGCTGGCCGGCACGGCGCTGCTGTTCGGTGGGGTCGTGCGCGGCACCGCCGGCGCCTATGGCGTGTTCCTCGTTGCGACGGTGGCGGGGCTGGCCGCCTTCGGGCCCGGCGCGCTCGCCGAACAGATCACCGCGTTCAGCATCGCGCATCTCGCGGATTATCGTCGCGTGTGGCGCGCGCACGGCCGTTGGTCGCTGCTCGGGGTGATGACGTCCGAGGCGACCGTCAACGCGCATGCCTATCTCGTCACCGGCTTCCTCGGCGCGGGAGCGTTCGCGCCGCTCGCGGCGGCGGCGATCCTGATCCGCCCGATCACCGTGGTCTTCAACGCGCTCACCGAGTTCGAGCGCGCGCGGATCGCGCGCGCGCTCGGCGCCGACGACTTCGCCGAAGCGCGCCGCGCGGTGCGGCTGTTCCGCACGATCCTGCTGCTGAGCTGGCTCGCCACCGGCATCGCCACGATCGCCCTGCTGTGGTTCGACCCGCGGCTGATCTATCCGCCGCAATATCACCGGCACACGCTCGCGATCGGCGCGGCCCTGTGGATGGTCACCGCCCTGTTCCGGGTGATGCGCGTTCCCGAAGGCACGTTGCTCCAGGCCGGCGGCGCGTTCCGGCCGCTCGCGCTCGCCAGCCTGTGGTCGGCGTTCGTCTCGGTCGCGGCGGTCGCGGGGCTGTTGCTCGTCGCGGCGCCCTTGTGGTCGATCCTCGGCGTGGCGCTCGGTGATGCGGTGTGCGCGGCGCTGATCTTGCGTGCCGCGCGCCTCTGGTATGGGCGTGCCGCCGCGCCCGCGCTATCACCCGCGTCATGAAGATCGCGATCGGCATCAAGGCGCTCAACGAGGCGGGCAAGATCGAGGCGGCGCTGCGCAGCGCGCTCGCCGCGGTCGCGCCCTATGGTGGCACGGTGCTGCTCGCCGACAGCGGCTCGACCGACGCCACCGTCGAGATCGCGCGCAGGCTCCCGGTCGATGTCGTCCAGCTCGCCAATCGCGCCGAACGATCGTGCGGGGCGGGCGCGCAGCTCGCGTTCCAGCATCTCGATGCCGAATATTTCTGCCTGATCGACGGCGACATGGAACTGGTGCCGGGCTTCATCGAGGCGAGCCTCGCCTATCTCGACGCGCACCCGCAGGTCGCCGGCGTGGGGGGGCAGGTGATCGAGCGCAATCTCGAAGCCGAGGAGTTCCAGATCCGCGCCGCCGCCATGGCCAACGAGGCGCATCGCCGCGCCGGCCCGGTCGACCGGCTCGACGGCGGCGGCGTGTACCGGATGCGCGCGATCCGCGAGGTCGGCTATTTCTCGGACCGCAACCTGCATTCGTTCGAGGAGTTCGATCTCGCCGCGCGGCTCATCAGCCGGGGCTGGACACTGGTGCGGATCGACGTGCCCGCGGTCGAACATCGCGGCCATTCGGGCAATGGCTACCGGCTGCTGCTGTACCGGCTGACGTCGGGGCAGATGGGCGGCGCGGGCGAGGTGCTGCGCGCGAGCCTGGGCAAGCCGCATTTCCCGCTGGTCGTGCGCAGGCTCGGGCATCTGCGCAAGGCGGTGGTGATCGCGGCGTGGTGGCTGGCGCTGATCCTCGCGCTCTGGCGTGCGCCGCTCGCCGCGGCGGCGCTGGTGATCGTGCCGGTCGCGTGGCTCGGCTGGCGGCGCGGCTCGCTCGCGCTCGGCCTCTATTCGTTCGCGATGTGGAACGCGCTCGCGATCGGGCTGATCGGCGGGCTGTTCCGGCGGCGCGTGCCGCCGACGCGGCCGCTCGCCTCGGTCGCGTTCACGCGTTTGCCGCCGGCCGGGTAGCGTCGATCGCGGCGGCGAGCGTGGCGACGCAGGCCGCCCAGCTGTAATCCTCGCGCACGCGCGCGCCCATCGCGGCGCCGCGCCGGCGCAGATCGGCGAGATCGTTCGATTCGAGCCACGCCTCCGCACCGGGGACCGCGGCATTGGGGGCGACGAGATGGCCATCATACGCGGTCGTCATCGCGCGCACGCCGGCCATGTCGATCGCGATCGGGATCGTGCCGGCGGCCATCGCCTCGAGCACGATCAGCGGGAAACTGTCGAGCCGCGAGAGATGGACGAGGATGTCGGCGCCGCCGAGCGCGGCGATCAGCGCCGGGCCGTCGAGCCAGTCGGACAAAGCGACGCGCGGTTCCAGCCCGTGCGTCTCGATGCGCGCGCACAGCGCCTCCATCAGCGCCTCGTCGCCGCGCCCGATGATGCGCGCGGTGAAGGGGATGCCGGCACGATCGAGCGCCGCGCACAGATCGACGATCGCCAGACTGCCCTTGCCCTCGGAGAGCCGGCCGGCGTGGATCAGCCGCAGCTCCGGGCCGGTGGCGGCCTCCCGCGGCGGGGCGAAGCTTTCGGGAGGCAGGAAGGTGCGAATCGTCGAGCGCGGCACGTTGGCGGGCAGCTCGATCTCGGCGTCCTGCCCGTCGAACAGCAGGGCGATCCGGTCGGCGCGCGCCGCCAGCGTGCGCGACAGCCACCGCAACACGCCGCTGCGCTGCAGGCGGCTGTTCGCGCCGAGGTGCAACGTCACCAGCACGCGGATGCCGAGCGCCTTGGCGAGCGGGACGAACAGCAGATCGGGCAGATTGGCGACATTGAGCCAGAGCACGTCGATCGGCACGCGGTTGGCGCGGCGGAACGCGTGCAGCGCGCGCAGGAAGCGGGGCAGGCGCGCGGGCGACAGATGGGCGCTGTCGGCGGGCACCCAGAACACCTCGCCGCCGCTCCAGTGCGTGTTCAGCGCCTCCAGCGCGCGTGCGCAGAAGCTCTCGACGCCGCCGGGATCGCGCGTCGAGCCGCCGACGATGCACAATCTTCTGGAGCGGGCGGAGTTCACGGGCTTCGGGTCACGATCGGCGGAACCGGGGACGCAGCGCGCAGAACCATGGTCGTCCCTTAGGGGGTTCACCAGCCTTGCTCAAGCTCGGCCGAGCAGCCGGTTCAACGCGCGCCGGGGGCGCAGCATCAGCCCTTCGGCGGAGACGGTCATGCGCTTGACGTCGATCAGCGTCGCCGGACCCGCCGCCGACAGCGTGTGCAGCCCGGCGCGGAACGGCGCGGCGGCGGCGGGCGCGGTGAAGCGGCGGCCGGGGCGGGCCGCGAAGCGGGTCTCGTCGAGCGTGTCGATCTCCAGCATCGTGATCGCGCCGCCATAGGTGCGCGAACAATCCTGCACCGGCAGCAGGATGCGTCCGTCGGTGGTGACGAGCGGGGTGCCGCCGGGCCGCGAACCCGCTCGGCCGGTCCGCACCGGATTGCCAGGATGCGGCGTCCATGGCCCCGCCAGCCGATCGGCGAAGGCGATGTTGAGCGCGCTCATGCCGTCCTGCCCGTGAGCGGTCGAGCTATGGAACAGCCACCAGCGGCCATTGTGCCACAGCGGCGTCGCGTCGACGGGGGCGGGATCGATGGTGATGGTCAGCGCCGGTTCCCAGCGATCCGGAAAGGCGACCGCGCGATAGAGCGTGAGCCGGCCCGACTGGTTCGCCTCGGGCATCAGCCAGGTCTCGCCCTCGGCATCGAACACGACCGGGTAGGAGAGGTGCCACGGCTCGCGCAGCACCGGACGTTCCTCGACGAAGCGATACTGATCGTCGAACACCAGCACGTCGATCGTGCCGACCGGGTGGCGATAGTCGAACGTCTCGACGAACACGTACAGCAGCCCGCCCCGCCAATAGCCGAACGGATCGGCGCGGAACCGCAGCCTCTCAAGCCCCGGCGCCCAGTGCAGCGGCAGCCCTTCGAGCGTGCCGCGCGCGATGATCTCCGCCAGCGGCAAGGGCACGATCAACGGGTGCCAGATGTCCTTGGCCAAGCGCACGGTCGTCTCCCGCTTACCGCGCCGGCCCGGCGAGCACATGGCGCGCGCCCGCCGCGCTGAGATGGTTCTCGTCGCGGAAGAACAGCGTCGTGCCGATGCCGGCCGCGCAGCGCGGCCCCCCGCAGAGCCGTTGGAGCGCATCGATGTAGCCGGCGCCCGTCTGCCGCGCGAGCGCGTGCAGAAGGGTGTTCGCCTCGGGGATTTCGGCGCGCGTGGCGAGATCGGCGTCGCACCGCCGTGGATCGCTGCCGAGCCAAACGGTACGCGCCATACATTTGGGGACCGAGACGGCGAACTCGGGCGTCGGACCGATCAGCGTGACCGCCTTGCCGGCGCGGCGCAGCCGCAGGACCGTGCCGCGCACCGAGGCGATGAAGGCGTGGCGGCTGGTCGCGCGGCCGATCGGCTCGCCGGGGCGGAGCCGGAGATAGCCGTTGGTGGTGCCGCCGCCGCCGGGGGCGAGGAACTTGCCCCAGCGCCCGGAGATATAGACGTGGCGGATTGCCGGATCGGCGCCGATGGCGGCGAGAATGGCATTGTTGAATTCCGCGCACGCGGGATTGGGATCGCCGACCTGATCGAGCTGGGTGGCACCGGGGAAGGGCGCGCAGCCGTTCTTGGTGATGCTGCGCAGCGCGAGGCCGCGCGCCTGGAGCCGGTCGGCGAGTGCGTCCTTGATGTGGAGCGCGTGCGAATCGCCCCATAAGACGACGCTCGGCTCGGGGCGCGCGGCGGCGAAGCAGCGCTTCAGCAGATCGGCGGGCACGCTCGGCCCAGCCAACCCGCAGCCGGGCAGATCACGATGCGCCAGCGACTTGGCGGCCATGTCATACTGGCGCGCGAGCGGCGACAGGCGCTGGGGCAGGCCCTGGGCGGCGAGCAATATGCCGGCGGCGCCCGCGAAAACCGCGATCGCGGCGATGCCGGCGGCGGCGGTGCGGCGTTGCTCGGCGGCGTCGCGGTCGTGGACGCTTCGGAACGGTCGCTCGACGTAGCGCCAGGACAGGATGGCCAGCAGCAGCGACGCGGCGAGCGCGACCGCCGCCTCCGCCGCCGAAAGCGTGTGGCCGAGCGCGAGTTGCGACAGCGACAGGAGCGGCCAATGCCATAGATAGAGCGAGTAGGAGATCAGCCCGATCCCGACCAGCGGCGACCATGTCAGCAGCCGGGTGGCCGGGCCGTCCGCCTGTCCGGCATAGAGCAGCAGGGCCGCGCCGAGGCAGGGCATGAGCGCCGCGAAACCGGGGAACAACATGGTTTCGTGAAAGAACACCACCGCATAGGCGATCAACGCG
This sequence comes from Sphingomonas pollutisoli, assembly GCF_029167165.1. Lineage (NCBI taxonomy): Bacteria > Pseudomonadati > Pseudomonadota > Alphaproteobacteria > Sphingomonadales > Sphingomonadaceae > Sphingomonas > Sphingomonas pollutisoli. The sequence goes on along the minus strand of NZ_JARFNJ010000012.1, from coordinate 32,470 downwards.
AGTCCGGCGATGCCCGCCGTCGCGAGCGCGCGCTGATGGCCCGGCGGGGGCGGCGGCAGCAGCACCAGGATCGCGCCGACCAGCAATTCCCAGCTTCGCGACGCCAGCAGGTAGAAAGCGCTGGTCGGCGACTTCACGGTCAGCCACTGCGACAGCAGCAGCGACGCCACCAGGGCGCCGAGCACCACCGCGAGCGCCGTGCGCCGCCGCAGCTTCGCGAGCGCCAGCACGACCAGCGGCCAGACGATGTAGAATTGCTCCTCGACCGCGAGCGACCAGGCGTGCAGCAGCGGGAGATCGATATTGGGATCGCCGAAATAGTTGGTGGTCTTCCAGAACCAGATGTTCGACGAGAACAGCACCGCCCACAGCAATGACCAGCCATAAGCGTAGAGTTCCGACGGCAGCAGGATGACCAGCGCGGCGAGCGTCGTCGCGGCGAGCACCACGAACAGCGCCGGGAAGATGCGGCGGATGCGGCGATCGTAGAAATCGAGGATCGAGAAACGCCTGGCGGCGGCGGCGCGGAACAGCACCGACGAGATCAGATAGCCCGAGATCACGAAGAAGATATCGACCCCGACGAACCCGCCGGGCAGGCCGAGCCCGGCATGGAACAGCAGCACCGGCACGATCGCGAACGCGCGAAGCCCATCGATATCGCGGCGGCGGTGCCGGACGGCGGTCACGCCACGCAGTCGATCATCGCGCGCGCGCTCTCGTTCATCCGCGCGGCGGCGGCGGCGATCGTGCGGCGGCGGTCGATGCCGCCGGCGAGGGCATCCCGCGCGGCGGCGGCGATCGCCTCGACGTCCCCGGCGCCCGGTATCGCCGGAAATTCGCGCGGGGCGGGATAATCGAGCAACTGTTGCAGGCTGAACGTCTTGTGCGAGTTCGAACCGAGGAACACGCACGGGGCGCCGCCGAGCGCGGCCATGATCGAGGGATGCCAGCGCCCGCTCACCAGCAGGCGCGCGTTCGCCATCACCGCCGCGCCGGCGAAGATCGGCGTGGAGACCGGCAGGAAGGGCAGGCCGGTACGCTTCGCCACCACTTCGAGGAAATCGTCGCCACGGCAGGTCGCGACAAGCAGCAGCGGCAGGCCGAGCGCCTTCAGCCGCTCGGCCAGATGCGTATAGCCATCCGCCGCGCCGCGCTGATTCTTGGCGGCGAGCGAACTGCCCGAGATCGCCACATAGGGCCGATCGGTAACGGGTGGCCGGGCAGCGCCGGTGCGATCGAAAAAGGGGATCAGCGCGGCGGGATCGTAGCGCGGGGCGGCGCTGTCGGCGAAATGCGGGTACCAGCTAAACAGGGCGTCGGCGTGAAAGGCGGGGGTGAAGGCGGGCAGCAATTCCGCTGCCGTTTCTTGCGAGAGATAATCGCGCACCGACAGCACCGCGCCGTCGAGCGCGCGCACGGTCGCCGCGACCGTTTCGGCGAGCGCGGTGCCGTCCGGCGCGCGCGAGACCATGCCGTTAATGTAGAACACGCGCTTGCCGCGCCGCCTGGCGAGCGCGCAGATCGCGAGCGTCTGGAGCAAGGTCGGACGCGGCGGGTCTGGGAAGATCATCTCGCCCTCGCCGTTGACGACGATGCCGTCGCACGCCTCGATCCGCTCGACGATCGCGCGGGCCTTGGGTGAGCGGTCGCGCAGATCCCAGAGCAGGGCGGCGTCACCCTCGATGTCGTGGCTCGGCTCGTGGACGGCGCCGAGTGCCTCGATCGCGCCGAACACCAGATCGCCCACCACCGGCGTGCGCCGCACCTTGGGGCGGCGCAGGCGGCGGACGAGCAGCGCATGCGCGCGTTCCGCATGCGCGCGCGGTTCGGTCAGCGGGCTCTTGAGCAGCGCGCGCGTGATCGTGCCGGTGATCTCATGCCGATCGGCGACCATGCGCCGCAGCGCGAAGCTCGTCGCGCGACATCCCCAATTCTGTTCGGTGCTGTTGTCCGCGACGAACAGGAGTTTCATTCAGAATGATTCCGCAGTGGCGCCGCGCCGCCGCACGCGAGCGATCAGGCGGCCTTCACGGCGTTGGGCTTGGGCCGCCACTTGAGCTTGTCCCGCTGGACCCGCTCGACGGGCAAAATCTCGGTCGATTTGTAGCGCAGCGCGGCGCTCACCGCGCGGGCGTCGCGGGTGAGGCGGCGCAGGCCATCGGGTTCGAGCGAGGCGGCGTGATCGGTGCCCTTCCAGGTGCGATCGAGCGTGAAGTGCCGTTCGATCCACGACACGCCGAGCGCGACCGCCGCCATGTCCGCGGCGATGCCGAGGTGATGGCCCGAGAAGGCGATCGACTTGACGCTGTCGCCGAACTTTTCCTTGAGCCGGGTGATTTCGAGCAGGCACAGATCGTCGAACGCGACCGGATAGCCCGAGGTGCAGGCGTAGAGGACGACGTCCTTGGCGCGGCCGCTCTGGACGAAGAACTCGACGATCTGCTCTTCCTCGGCCTGCGTCGTCATGCCGAGCGAGAGGTGGATCTCGCCGCCGAAATCGTTGGCGAGCACGCCGAGCATCTCGAAGTGCAGGTTGCACGCCGAGGGCACCTTGAGCAGCTTGGGCGCGAGCGTCGCCATCTCACGCGCCGAGGTCGTGTCCCACACCGAGGTGGAATATTCGATGCCGAGCGCCTCGCAATAGTCCTTCAACTCGCGGTGCTGATCGACGTCGAATTCGAGATATTCACGGTGCGCGCCATAGGTGTCGCCATAAGCGTTGGCGGGGTTCGGGTGCGGCGCGTTATATTGCTGTTCGGTCAACAGTTCGCGGTTGTTGCGCTTCTGGAACTTGACCACGTCCGCCTTGGCATAGTCCGCCGCGGACTTGATGAGATCCTTGGCGATCGACATCTCGCCCTTGTGGTTGCAGCCGACCTCGGCAATGACCTTAACGCTCATCAAGCACTCCTGCGACTGACGCTCACCATCGCGCGGCATGAAGGGCGTTTCCTCCACGCAGGCAAAAACGCCTGATCCTTAAACGTTACGCCTGATAAGCGCCCCGCACGCGGTATCCAAGCCCGCCCGCTTCATAGCCAAAGCGGCCCGATCAGGCAATTCGAATACGCGTGCGCCGCTTCACCCGTTTCGGACGGGGCGCCTCCGCCGAGGGCGCGGCCGCCATCATCAGCGCGGCGAGCAGCGCCAGCAGGATCGCGATCGTCGTCGTGCGGACGGGATAATCGAAGGTCGAATGGAGCAGGATCGCCGCCACGCCCACGCTCGCGGCGCAGCGGATCGGGCGGTCGGGCGCGTCGGCGGCGAACCAGGCGGCGATGCCCGCCCAGCCCAGCCACGCCAGCGCCGCGAGCAGCAGCACCGCGCCGGGGACGCCATATTCGAGCAGGATCTCGAGATAATCGTCATGCGCATGGTTGATGAAATAGGGGCGCATGTCCGCGAGCGGCTCGACCATCGCATAGATCGCCGGGAAGGTCGCGGGGCCGCTGCCGAACGGCAGGAAGCGCGGGATCGCCGATATCGTCAGCCGCGCGAAGGCGATGCGGTCCGCATCGACCACGCCCTGCGTCTGCACGCGCGTGACCAGCGCGTCGCCGATCGAGCTATAGGCGAGCCCGCCGACCACCGCGATCATGGCGAGGCAGATCGCGCCCCACAGCACCAGCGGCGAGATGCCGCCGGCGGCGCGGCTGCCGCGCGGCATGACGCGCGCGAGCAGCGCGCAGCCGATCAGCACCGGCACCGCCAGCACCAGCCCGGCACGCGCGCTGGTCGCCGCCAGCGCGACGATCGCCAGCCCGAACAGCGTCGCGCCGGCGAGCGCCAGCCCGCGCGCCTCGTCGCCGCGCTCACGAAACCACGCCAGCGCGCCGGCGGCGGCGAGCGGCAGCGTACACAGCATCAGCGTCGCCATATGGTTGCGGTTGGGGAAGAAACCGAGCGCGCCGTTGATGCTGGAGATGTCGTAGAAATGCAGCGCGTGGCTGGCGCCGCCGGGCACCTGCGCGAAGCCGACCAGGATCGCGAGCAGCGTCACCGCCAGGAAGCCGTAGAGAAGCGCCCAGCGCTGCACCACGGTCAGCCGCACCGCGACCAGGAACATCACGAGCGGCGCGAGCAGGTGGAGCGCGCTCAGCACGCCGACGCCGTCGCGCAGGCCGAGGCCGTGCCACGGCGGGGTGATGCCGGCGATCGCATAGGTGCGCAGCGCGAGATCGCGGCCCGGCATGCGCGACCACACGGCGGGCGGCAGCGGCACCGAATAGAGCAAGGGCAGCGCGGCGATGGCGAGCATCAGCCAGACGGCGATTCGCGCCGCGCGCCCAGGCGGCAGGGCGATGCGCCCGCGGATGACGAGCCAGGTGAGGATGGCGAGCGCCAGGAGCTGAACCAGCAGATTGCCGATCGACGGCCGCGACGACCCGCCCAGGATGATGCCGGCGGCGAGCAACAGCAGCGCCGCCACGCATTCGGGCGCGAACAACCCGGCGGCGCGTGCGCGGTCGCGGAGTTCGTCCATTCAGCGGGTCGCGATATCGGGCATATGGCCACTTCTCACGTTCGCTTTTTTTGTTCAAGACGCTCGCGCATGGATGCCGACATCCAGACGCGCCGGCGTCTCATGCCAGTATCGAGCCCGACTCCGGGTACGGCGCGCCTTGAATTGCTATCGCAGGGGCGCGTTCATTGGCGGTGATCTTCATGGGAACGGGCGGTTCTTCGGGGCGCACACTGGCGGCGGTGGCGGCGGCGCTGCCGGAGGACTTGGCCGGCCAGCCGATCCGCTTCGTCGATACCCAGCCGTTCAACCTGCGCACCGGCGGCACCACCGCCTATGACGGCCCGGGCGAAGTCCGCCGCGCGGATCCCGACGCGTGCGGGCTGAAGCGGCACACGTCGAGCTGGTCGGCGAACATGCTGCTCAACGGCGGGCAGGCGATGTATCGCCGGATGATCGCCTATGCCGCCGGCCTGATCGGCGCGGACGCCGACGTGATCGTCACCTGCCACGACCGGATCTATATCGAGACGGCGATGCTGCACGCGGCGCGGCGCCAGGGCGCGGCCACGGTGCTGCTCCAGGAGGGGCCGTTCTGCGCGATCGGCCACGGCGCGCCACGATCGCGGCTGCTGCGCGCCAAGGCGCTGGCGGCGCCGCTGGCGACGCGGCTGCTGCGCGTGCTGCCGCCGATCCCGGAGTACGGCATGGCCGGGCACGACCGGGTGATCGCCGCCTCCGATTCGTACCGCGCGCGCTGGATCGCGGCGGGGCTCGCGCCCGAGACGGTCGTGGTGGGCGGCATCCCGCGCTTCGATCCGCTCGCCACGCTGCGCGGGGCGGCGCGTCCCGCTGTCGCGCCGCTGCGGGTGCTGTACCTCGTCCAGCCGTTCGCGGCGCATGGCAAGGTCGATGCGGCGGCGGCGCACGCCGCGCAGCGCGCGCTGGCCGACGGGCTGAACGCCGCCGCCGACCGGCGGGCGATCGCGCTGACGATCCGCTCGCACCCGCGCTCGTCGGGCGACGATGCCGGGGTGCTGCGCGGGGCCCTCGCCTTCGCGGCGGCCGAGGATCGCGGCGCGGCGCCGCTCGAAGCGGTGCTGCCCGAGACCGATCTGGTGATCGGCCATTATTCGAGCGGCATGCTCGAGGCGTTGCTGGCGCAGCGCCCGGTGGCGTGCGTGCCGGTGCCCGCCGCCGCCTTCGCCGAGGCGGCGGAGGCGGACAAGCAGATATGGCTGACGCGAATCGGCATTCCGGTCGCTACCACCGCCGGAGAAATCGCCGCGGTGCTGGCGCAGGCGGGGGCGATGCCGGCGACGGTCGACTGGGGCAGGATCGGCGAGGAGGTCGGCACGGTGGACGGCCATGCGGCGGCGCGGTGCGCGGAATGGATCGCGGAGGTCGTCAGAAGGCGGGCGCGTTAGGCGCCTGCCGGCAGCGCCGCCATCGCCCGACGCAACCCGGCGCCGTCATCGACCACCGTTACCGGGTTCGCGGGCCAGCCGCGCAGCACGCGCGCCATCCGCCGCAGCCCGAACAGGCCCGGCACGAACAGGCTGCGCTCGTAGCGACCGAGGTCGATCAGCCCGGTCGAGACCGCCGCCGCATAAGCGGTGTAGCGGTAGCGGCCGGCGTGCGCGATCAGCCCCTCGGGATTGGGTTCGAGCGTGATCGCGGTGGCGGCGAGCCGCCGCGCCAGCCCGGCGACATCCTCGCGCGGGTGCGGCAGGTAGCGGACCGGGCGGGGGCTTGCCGCCGCGATCACGGCCAGCGCGGCGCGGAAGCGGGTCTCGCCGACGATGCGATCCTCGACCAGCGGCGAGCCGATCAGCAGCAGTTCGTCACGCGCGCTCACGGGTTCGGCGGGGGCGTGCAGCACGAGGTTGCGGCGCTCGAACCGGTCGCGCACCGTCACGCGGCCGCGGTCGATCCGCCGGCGGGTGATGTCGCGCGGATAGAAGCCCGCCGCCGCCTGGACGAGCCCGCGCGCGGCGTACCAGCGGTTCGAGGTGAGATCGACGTAATGCGACAGGCCATCCTCCCACAATTCGATCGCGCCGAGGCCCGGCAGCGTTTGCAGGAAACGTTCGAGCGGCTCGCCTTCGAGGAACAGGATGGTGCGCGCGAAGCGGTGGGGCGCGAGGAGCGCCGCGACCGCCGGATAATAGGCGCGGTTGGCGCGGCGCGCGGCGGCGAACGACGCGAGCCCGCGGCCCGGCAGCGTCTCGCGGCCGAGATAGAGCAAACGCCCGGCGAAATGGCGTTCGAGCGGCGCGCGCATCGTTTCGTCGCGGAACAGCACGACATCGGGGTTCGCGGCGTTGTCGAGCAGGAACTGGAGGTGGAGGCGCGAGCGTGGCAGCGCCGCGACCGGGCCGGCGCGGTCAGCCACGCGCGAGGTGCCCGCCGGCTTCGAGCAGATCGGCGAGCAGCCGGATCGCGCCGCGCCCGCCATCGGCATCGAGCACCAGCGCCGCCGCCGCCAGCGCGCGCGGATGCGCATCCTGCGGCGCGACCGCGCAGCCGACCGCCGCCATACATTCGAGATCGTTGACGTCGTTGCCGACATACAGCGTCTCGGCCGGGTCGATCGCATGCTCGGCGAGCCAGGCTTGCAGCACCGCGAGCTTGCCCTCGATGCCGTGCTGATAGGGGAGGCGCAGCTTGCGGCAGCGCGCGGCGACGACCGGGTTGGTCTCCTTCGAGATCACCAGCATCGGCAGCCCGGCGGCGCGCAGCCGCTCGATCCCCATGCCGTCGCGGCGCGAGCACACCACGCTCTCCTCGCCGGTCTCGCTGACGAAGACGCGATCGTCGGTGAGCACGCCGTCGAAATCCATCACCAGCGCCGAGACGCGCGGCGGCAGGCCGGGCGCGCGCGCCGTCAGCCGTGCGATGCGCTCTTCGGCGATGCGGAAATCGGCGGGCTCGTCGATTTCGAGCCGGCGTTCGATCGGGGTGTCGAACAGCACGGTCTTGCCGAAGAACCGGTGGCGCGCGGCACGGAAGCCCTTCGCCTTCATCACATACACCGCGCCGGTTTCAATATATTCGGGGGTACGCTGCTGGCGCATCAGCCGCACGCTCTTGTCGTGGTTGACGCCGTGCGCGCCGTCGGCATCATCGCCCCAGAGGAAATAGTGGAATGCGGTGACCGCGAGTGCGCTGTCGGCGTCGCGGTCGATCAGCGCGGCGATCGTGCCGTCGATATCCTCGGGCGCGGTGAGCGGCGAGGTGCATTGCAGGAAGACGAGCAGATCGGGTTCGTAGCCTTCGCCTTCGCGCAGCGCATCGAGAGTGTGGAGCAGCGCGGCTTCGGACGAAGCGGTGTCGCTGGCGAGTTCGGCGGGGCGCCGCACGACCTCCGCGCCGTAGCGCCGCGCGACCGCCGCGATCTCGTCATCGTCGGTGCTCACCACGACGCGGTCGACCCGCGATGCCGCACGTGCAGCATTTATGGTGTGCGCGATCAGCGGCACGCCGCCGAGCGGCAGGACGTTCTTGCGCGGAATGCCCTTCGAGCCGCCGCGCGCCGGGATGATCGCGAGTGTCTGCAACGCGCCAAACTCCTTGGAAACACGGCACCGCAAGCCGAAAGTCCCCGGCCCGCGCAACTTGAACGGCGCCTGGTTTATCCGATCTTCGCCACGAGGACATGCTTCGGCGCGTTGTTTCCTATTGCTGATCGGGACGGGCGAGTGCTACCGATATTTTGTGCAAGGGCAACATGGCGGGGAACTCTGACCTCGCCAGTTGAAAAGCGGGGCTATTGGTGATGCGATCGGGCAGTGTGTTTTTGCCGACCAATAAAGCCGTGTTTGGCGTGTTGGCTTTGGGTCTGGCCCTTCTGTCGGGTGGTTGCGCCAACCACAGCTCGATCCGGGACGGGACGGCGACGGCGGTCGTGCCGGTCACGACCCTGCCCGAACCCGATCCGCGCAACGCGATCGGCGATATCTCGCCGGCCTATTATTTCGGCCCGCAGGACAAGATCGACATCGTCGTCTATCAGCTTCCCGAGCTGACCAAGGTCGTGACGGTCGATCAGGCCGGGCAGATCGCCCTGCCGTTCGTCGGCCAGGTAATGGCGGGCGGCCACACGCCGGCGGAGGTCCGCGCCGAGATCGCCTCGCGGCTCGGCCAGTCGATCATGCGCCACCCCGACGTGACGGTGGCGGTCTCCGAATCGGTCGGGCAGCGCATCACCGTCGAGGGTGCGGTCAACCAGCCGGGCGTCTATCCGGTGCAGGGCAAGAGCAGCCTGTTGCAGGCGATCGCGCTGGCGCGCGGCACCGACAACAAGTACGCCAACGAGCATATCGTCGCGGTCTTCCGCACGATCAACAACCAGCGCAACGCCGCGATCTTCGACGTGACGATGATCCGCGACGGGCAGATGGCCGATCCGGTCCTGTACGGCAACGACACCGTCGTCGTCGAACGGTCCTCGGGCAAGGTGCTGCTGCAAAACGTGATCTCCGCCGCGGTGCCGGTCGTCGGCGTGTTCCGCGTGGCGGATGCGATCAACCGGTTCTGATGGCACCGCGGACTTCCCTTCGGCTCGAGCTTTGGCGAACGATTCATGAATGAACGCACCTCCGCGATCGAACCGGCGCCGGGCGACGTCTGGCAGGATGACGGCGCGCACGGCGCGCATTCCCGGTCGTGGCAGGCGATCGGCGCGGCGGGCGCGCACGCGAGCAACGGCTTGCAGAATTTCATCGCGGTGGTGCTCAAGCGGCGCTGGCTGATTCTTGGCATCACGCTCGCCGCGCTGGTGATCGCGCTGCTGTTCACGGTGTTCACGCCGCCCGTCTATGTCGCGCGCGCGACCTTCCAGGTGCAGCGCGATGCGCCGCGCGTGGTCGATACGCAGGGCGCCACGCAGACCTCCACCACCGAGACCGATCAGGCGTTCCTCAACACCCAGTTCGCGCTGATGACCAGCCGCGTGACCGCGCAAGGCATCGTCCGCCGCCTCAACCTCGCCACCAATCGGGATTTCATCGGCAGCGGGACGCTCGGCGGGATCTTCCAGAACAGCGGCACGCCGAGCCCGGCGGAGCTGCAACAGGCGTTCGACGCGGCGACGGCGAAGGTGATGCAGAACCTGACCGCGACGCAATATGGCACGTCGCTGCTGATCCAGGTCCAGTATCAGGATCGCAACCCGCAGATGGCGGCGGCGATCGCCAACGCCGCGATCGACGAGTTCATCCAGGATTCGATCGAGCGCCAGTTCCTGTCGTCGAAATATGCGGGCGACTTCGTCGGCCGCCGTCTGCTCGAACTCAAGGCCAAGCTCGAAAAGTCCGAGCGCGACCTGGTCGATTACGCGTCGCACGAAAAGATCATCAGCGTCACCGACGCGGGCAAGCCCGGCGCGCAGGCGCAGTCGCTCGATTCGGCATCGCTCAACGTCATCAACACCGCCGCCGTCACCGCCAAGGCGCAGCGGCTCGACGCCGAGGCGGCGTGGCAGCTCGCGCAGACGTCGAGCGCGGGCGCGCTCGCGCAATCGACCAACGATCCGCAGCTCAACGAACTGGCGGGCAAGCTCTCCGCGCTCCAGGCCGATTATCAGCAGAAGGCGCAGACCTTCAGGCCGAACTTCCCGGCGATGGTCGAGCTGCGCGCGCAGATCGCCACGATCCAGAAGCAGATGGACGCGCAACGCGGCAAGCTGCTCCAGGTCGTGAAGGGCAATTACCAGCTCGCGCTCGACAAGGAAAAGGCGCTCAACGACCAGCTCACCAAGGCGACCAGCCAGGTGCTCGATGTCCAGTCGCGCAGCATCCAATATATGATCCTGCAGCGCGAGGTGGATACCAACCGCGCGCTGTATGACGCGCTGCTCTCGCGCTACAAGGAGATCGGCGTCGCCGGCGGCGCGAATTCGAACAACGTGTCGATCATCGACCGCGCGCGCGCGCCGGGTTCGCCGGCGTGGCCGATCCTGTGGCTCAACCTGCTGATCGCGCTGGTCGGCGGTCTCGCCATCGGTCTCGGCGTCGCCTTCCTGCTCGATTTCCTCGACGACACCTTCAAGATGCCGGAGGATGTCGAGACCAATCTCGGCCTGCCGCTGCTCGGCATGATCCCGAAGCTCGAGGAGGACGAAACTCCGCTCGGCGAACTCGCCAAGGCGCGGTCGAGCTTCGTCGAGGCGTATTTCGCGGCGCGCACCGCGTTGCAGCTCGCCGGGCCGAACGGCGCGCCCAAGTCGCTCCTCATCACCAGTTCGAACCCGAACGAGGGCAAGACCACGACCGCGATCTCGCTCGCGCAGAGTTTCGCCGAGCAGGGCAAGCGCGTGCTGCTGGTCGATGCCGACATGCGGCGCCCCTCGCTCCACAAGATGCTCGGCTTCAACAATGCCGAGGGACTCGCCAACGCGCTCAGCGGCGAGCGGCGCGCGCTCGACGTGATCGTGCATGACAGCCACGGCTTCGACGTGCTGCCGAGCGGGCCGATCTCGCCCAATCCGGCGCGGCTGTTGAGCGGCGGCTTGCGCGGGCTGATCGCCGATCTCGAGACGCGCTACGACATGGTGATCTTCGACGGCCCGCCGATCGTCGGGCTGGCCGACGTGCCGATCCTGTCGGCGGCGATCGAGGAGACCGTGCTGGTGATCCAGGCGCGCAAGAGCCGCCGCCGCGTGGTGATGTCCGCGCTGCGCCGCCTGCGGTCGAGCCGCAGCCTGATCGTCGGGGTGATCCTCACCAAGTTCGACCACCGCTCGGCCGACTATGCGTACACCTACGCTTATTCGAGCTATTACTACAGCTACGGGGACAGCCGGGCCGCCTGATGCCGCGCGTGCGCACCCGAACCCGCCGCGTACCGACGCGGGCCGAGCGGGTGCGGGCGGGCGTGCTGATCGGCGCGGCGCTGCTCGCCGGCGCCGGCATCGCGGCGGTCGATTTCGCGGCCGACGCCTCGGTCGTTCCCGAAGTCGCGGTCCAGGTCGATCCGCGCAACAGCGACGTGCTGACCACGCTCGCCGAGAATAGCGCGCGCGACGATCTCGATGCCGCCCACGCCTATGCGCTGCGCGCGATCGCCAGCAACCCGCTCGACGATCGCGCGCTGGTCATCGCCGCGCTCGCGCGGACCTCGACCAACGAGATCGCGCGCGCCGACCGGCTGTTCGGCCTCGTCACCCAACTGACCCGCCGCCAGCCGCTCGCCGAGACGTGGATGTTCGATCTCTCGGCCGACCGCGGCGATTATGCCGGCGCGATCGACCATGCCGATGCCGCGCTGCGCCGCCACACGGTCGCCGACACCGACGTGATGCCGGTGATGATCCGCATCACCGCCACGCCCGGCGCGCTTCCGGCGCTCGCGCGCAAGCTGGCGACGATGCCGCCCTGGCGCACCGATTTCTTCCAGCGTCTCGCGCGATCGAAGGAAGGCGACGGGCTCGCGCTGATCGGGGCGCTCAGACAGGCCGGCGACCGCACCGCCCCCGTCGAGGTGGCGGCGATGGCGAGCCAGCAGATCGCCGCCGGCAGCACCGCCAACGCGCGGGCGGTGTGGCGCGCGGGGTTCGGATCGCCGCTGCCGCCGCTGCTCTCGCCCAATTTCGAATCGATGGTCCAGTATGGCGATTTCGGCTGGACGTTCGGCGTGCGCGGCGGCGCGCAGATCGTCGCGCGCGGCGGCTCCACGGGCGGCACGAGCGGCCACGCGCTCGAGGTTCAGCCCTCGCGCACCGGCAAGCGGCCGGTGCCGGTCGCCCAGCAGGCGATGTTGCTCGATCGCGGCGGGCACAGGATCACGTTCGAGGGGCGCGGCGTCGGCGGCGGCGGCCAGTCGGTCGCGTCGGTGGCCGTGCGCTGCGCCGGAACCGATCAGGAACTCGGCCGCGCGACCGTGCCGGCCGGGCCGGCCTGGGCGACGGGCGGGTTCGGTTTCTTCGTGCCCGCGAGCGATTGTCCGATCCAGAAGCTCGTGATCGAGGCGGTGCCCAATCTCACCCAGGGCGGCAGCCCGACGCTGATCGACACGTTTCGCGTCGAATAGCGCCCGACGCCGCTCTCCCGCATTATCCGAGCGCCTGATCGAGCAGCTCGGCGAGCCTGAGCCCGCCGCGCTCGACCTCCAGCCGCGCGACCGGCACGAGCTTCCCGATCGTCGCATCGTCGAGCGTGACGCGCGGCGGGGTCGGCGCGCACGGGTTGCCGCCCAGCGCGCTCGCATAGGTCTGGTCGTGCGCGACCTGCCAGCTTTCGCGGCTCCAGTCGGTCACGCTGCCGGCGGCGATCTTCGCCCGCACCGCGGCGGGATAGCGCCGCACCAGCGACGGCCCGGTCGTGATCGCGCGCTCGGCGAGATAGCCGTCCCAGATCGAATGGAGGTTGAGCCGGGGCGGGCCGTAGCGCCCGTAGGTCGCCTTGACGTCGTTGCCGCCCTTGTCGCCCTTCTCGCCGGCGTGGAGCGGCTGGTGGAGATCGCCGGTGAAGTGGATCAGGAAGACGAGCGCCTTTACGCGGTCCTTCATCGGCGCGTGGCGGTCGCGCAGTGCTTTCACGTCGCGCTCGATCTGCGCGGAGACGCAATTGCCGTCCTTGCAGGCTTCGGTGAGGCTGAACGGCGCGCAGATGTTCACGTCCTGGAAGTGCCAAGTGTAGGCATAGCCGAAGCGCGGCTTGCCGTCGGCGTCCTTGAGCGGCTTGACGCAATCGGCCCAGGTGCTCGCGCCTTCGATCGTGGTGGCCTTGCATTCGGGGGTGCCGAGCAGATCGCTGTGCGCGAGCAGGTGGCGCACTTCGGCACGCGCGCGGGGTGAGGCATTGGCATAGCCGATCTTCGCGATCGTCTCGTGCCCGAACTCCCAATAGGCGCTGGCGGGGGCGGCGGCGCTGGCGAGCGCGGCGGCGGCGAGATACGCGACGGTACGAATCATGCGGGTTTCATAGGGAGAACTGTTCTCCCGCGAAAGCGGGAGTCCAGAGCGGCGGGCGCTGTCGTGCGTGGCTCTGGGCCCTCGCTTGCGCGGGGGAACGGTTGCGCCCTGTCCGTCACCCCAGCGCACGCTGGGGTCTTGCCGGGGCGGGAGTGCCGCATCCTCGCGGGGAGACCCCAGCTTACGCTGGGGTGACAAATAGAGTGCTGGGGTGACGAATGGAGGTCTGGGGAGACAATAGAACGCTGGGGTGTCGAATGGGGCGCCGAGGTGGCTTGAAAACGTCACTCGTCGTCGAAGACCGCCACGTCTGCCGCGTGGCCGGCGGCGACGCGGCCCCGGTACATGCCCCTGGTCGAGAAGCGCCAGAACGGCGTGCCCGCGCGTGGCATAACGATCACGCCGCCGGTGCCGCCCATCGTGGTGATCTCGGCGAGCACGGCTTCGGTCGCGGTCTGTGCGTCCTCGCGGGCGAGGCGGATGCGTGCGGCGATCTCGTGTGCGCAGACGGTGCGGATGAAGAACTCGCCCGATCCCGTCGCCGAGACGGCGCAGGCGCGGTCGTCGGCATAGGTGCCCGCGCCGATCAGCGGTGAATCGCCGATCCGGCCCCAGCGCTTGCCGGTGACGCCGCCGGTCGAGGTGGCGGCGGCGAGTCCTCCGCTCGCATCGCGCGCGACCGCGCCGACCGTGCCAAACTTCATCTCGACATCGAAGGCGCCGTCCGGCTTGGCGCGCATGATCTCGAGCTGCGCGCGGCGTTCGGGAAGGATCAGCCAATCCTGCGTCGCCGGTTCGAGATCGCGCGCGCGCGCGAAGGCGTCCGCGCCAGCGCCGGCGAGCAGGACGTGGGGGCTCCGCTCCATCACCGCGCGCGCGAGGCTGACCGGATGCCGCGTCGCGGTGACTCCGGCGACCGCGCCGGCCGCGCGCGTCGCGCCGTGCATGATCGCGGCGTCGAGTTCGGCGACACCGTCATAGCTGAGCGCGGCGCCGCGTCCGGCGTTGAATTCGGGCGCGTCCTCGAGCACGCGCACCGCCGCTTCGACCGCGTCGAGCGCCGCGCCGCCCTCGCTCAACACCGCCGCGCCGGCGGCGAGCGCCTGGCCGAGCGCGTCGCGCGCACCGGCGGGGCCGGGATTGTCGCGGGTCATGCTGCCCGCGCCGCCGTGGATCGCCAAGGCCCATGTCATGCCGCATTCTCCCTTGGGCGCAGCCGCAGCCCGATCAGCGGGCGCAGCCAGCCGATCTCGCGGCCGACCAGATAAAAGGCCCAGCAGCCCGCGACGGTGGCCGGCAACAGCACCGCGAATTCGGCGAGCGGCGGCGCGTGCAGCGGCAGCAGCCAAAATTCGACCAGGACGATGATCGTCTGGTGGACGATGTAAAAGGGGAACACCGCCTCGGTGAGCGTGCGGCGCCACGGCGTGTCATAATTCCAGTGGCTGTCGGCGAAGCCCGCCAGCGCGATCACCGCGCACCAGCCCTGCACCACGCGCGCGGTGGCGAAGGTGACCCCCCACGGATTCGCGGGCATGGTGTTGCCGGGCCAGCGCCACTCGATCGCGGCGACCACGCCGTACGCGACCAATGCGACCACGCCGGCGGGCTTCCACCACCGCCCGATCGCCGCCATCGCGGGTGCCGAGCGTGCCAGCGCGAAGCCGAACAGGAAGCCGGGGAAATAATGGAGGTGGGCGACGCCGTCGTGCAGTGGATCATGCGTCTCGCGCGCGCCCGGCAGCAATATGTCCACCCCGAGCAGCCACACGATCGGCACGACCACGATCAGCGCGCCCCCGAACAGCGACCCGAACAGCCAATCGAAGCCGCGTTGCGCACGCAGCCAGGCGCCCGCCGCGATCAGCAGCGTCAGCGCGAGCGTGTAACACCACAGATAGCCGACGAACCACAGGTGCTGCCACGTCGGCAGCGCGATGCCGTGGAGCCGGTGGAAGCCGAAATAGTCGTGCAGCCAGAACCAGGCGAAATCGTGTGGATAGTGATATTTGACCGCGAGTTCGATCCATGGCTGGACCGGCACGATGAAGATCACCCCGAACAGCAGGGGGATCAGCAGCCGCTTGCTGCGCGCGGTGATGAAGCTGCCGAGGTGCGCGCCCTTGGAGAGCAACGCGCGGCTGGCATAGCCCGAGATCACGAACAGCAGCATCAGCCGCCAACTGTTCGCCGCCATCATCGGGATCGCCACCCAGGGGATCGGGTGCGCGGTCTTAACATGGAAATCCCAGGGCACGAACACCATGCCGATATGGTAGAGGATCAGCAGCGCGAACGCGCCGACCCGCAACCAATCCATGCCGTAATGCCGTTCCATCGCCGCTCTGTATGGCTGTGTGCGCCGCAACACCACCCCTTCGGGTGCGTGGTTTTACAGGCAAGGTTAGGCTGCTAGGGCTTGGTCAGACGATCTCCGGGTCCGTTCGCCCTGAGCGAAGTCGAAGGGCGTGCCCCTGGCGCACGGGCTTCGACTTCGCTCAGCCCGAACGGAGGGGGAAGCGGTCGGGGCAAATCGGGGCGCACATGCACTACAGGCGGGTGATCGGGACGATAAGTGTGGCGGCGGCCATGCTGGTGGCGGGCGGCGAGGCGCATCCGCAGTTCTTCGGCGCGTTCGGCGCGTCCAACGACAGCCAGCCGCCGGTCACGCCGTTCGACCCCACGCGCACCCCGCCCGCGCCGAACTATGCCGAGCGGTCGGAGTGGGTGTCGCTGCCCGACATGCGCGACCCCGCCGACGATGCTCCGCCCGGCGTGCGCGCGATCGACCAGCGGCAGGCGAAGGTCGCGGTGTTCTTCCTCTATCCGACCTCGTTCACCAGCGGCGAGCAGTGGAACGCCGATACGCGCGACGCCGATCTCAATGCACGGGTCGCCGGCACCTCGATCCGCGACCAGGCGAGCGTGTTCAACGGCTGCTGCGCGATCTACGCGCCGCGCTACCGCCAGATGACGCTCGGCGGCTATGTGAAGTGGAGCGAGAACAGCGTGCGCGCCACCGAAGTCGCCTATTCGGACGTGGCGCGCGCGTTCCGCCAGTTCCTGGTGTGGAATCGCGGGCGGCCGTTCATCCTCGCCGGGCACAGCCAGGGTTCGCGGCAAGGCCGGCTGCTGATCGAGCGCGAGATCGACGGGCGGCCGGCGGCGCGGCAGATGATCGCCGCCTATCTGATCGGCACCTGGATCGAGCGCGATTGGTTCCGCGCGCTGCGTACCACGCGCCCGTGTACGCGCGCTGACGATACCGGCTGCGTGATCGCGTGGTCGACCTATGCGCAGGGTCGCAACGCGACCGCGCAGCGCATCCTCGTCGCGCGCCAGTCGGGCTTTTCGGTCGAGGTGATGAGCGGGCCGCACGTCTGCATCAACCCGCTCGATTGGTCGCCTGGCAGCGAGACGGTGCCGGCGCGGTTCAACAAGGGCGCATGGCTGCACGGGCCGGGGCCGCTGGCGCGCCCGATCGAACCGGGGCTGGTCTCGGCGCGCTGCGACGATGGCGCGCTGTACATCTCGCCGCCGGGCAAGCCGTTCGCGGACATGGTGATCCCGATCGGCAATTATCATAAGGTCGATTACAACGTGGCGTATATGAACCTGCGCGAAAATGCGGGAGTGCGCGCGGCGGCGTTTCTGCGGCGGGTGCCGAAGTCCAAGCCCGCTATCCCGTCGATCCGCCCCGAGGTTCCGTTTCGATCTTCTTGAGCGCTCTCCAGTCCGTTCGCCCTGAGCGCAGTCGAAGGGCGTGCCAAGCAGCGCAGCGTTTGTGGCACGTGCTTCGACTGCGCTCAGCACGAACGGAGTAGATTACGAAAACGCGGCGACGCCGGATCACGCCAGGTGCGGGGGAGGTTCACCTTCGCCCCACAAACCGCTATATGCGCGTCCGAACCTCCGAGGAATCTCTCCCATGTCCCTCCGCCCGTGGCGCGATATCACCCGTCGTCAGAGCCGCCAGATCATGGTCGGCACCGTTCCCGTCGGCGGCGACGCGCCCGTGACCGTGCAGACCATGACCAACACGCCGACCAGCGACGTGAAGGCGACGATCGACCAGATTCGCCGCTGCGAGGATGCCGGCGTGGATATCATCCGCGTCTCTTGCCCCGACGTCGAGAGCACCACCGCGCTGAAGCAGATCGTCCGCGCGAGCCGTGTGCCGATCGTCGCGGATATCCATTTCCACTACAAGCGCGCGCTCGAAGCCGCCGATGCGGGCGCGGCCTGCCTGCGCATCAACCCCGGCAATATCGGCTCGTCGGACCGCGTGCGCGAAGTCGTCAACGCCGCCAAGGCCAATGGCTGCGCGATCCGCATCGGCGTCAACGCCGGGAGCCTCGAGAAGGATCTGCTCGAAAAGTACGGCGAGCCGTGCCCGGACGCGCTGGTCGAAAGCGCGCTCGACCATATCAAGCTGCTCCAGGATCACGATTTCCACGAATATAAGGTGGCGGTGAAGGCGTCCGACCTGTTCCTCGCGGTCGCCGCCTATCAGCAGCTCGCCGACGCGGTGGATTGCCCGCTGCACCTCGGCATCACCGAGGCGGGCGGGTTCGTCGGCGGCACGGTCAAGTCGGCGATCGGGATCGGCTCGCTGCTGTGGTACGGGATCGGCGATACGCTTCGCGTCTCGCTCTCGGCCGAGCCCGAGGAAGAGGTGCGCGTCGGCTTCGAAATCCTCAAGGCGCTCGGCATCCGCAACCGCGGCGTGCGCGTGGTGTCGTGTCCGTCGTGCGCGCGGCAGGGGTTCGATGTGATCCGTACGGTCGAGGCGCTCGAATCGCGGCTTCAGCATATCCGCACCCCGCTGTCGCTGTCGGTGCTCGGCTGCGTCGTCAACGGCCCCGGCGAAGCGCGCGAGACCGACATCGGCCTGACCGGCGGCGGCAACGGCAAGCATATGGTGTATCTGTCGGGCATCACCGACCATACCGTCGGCGACGCCGACATGCTCGACCATATCGTCAAGCTGGTCGAGGCCAAGGCCGCCGAGATCGAGGCGGCGAGCGCTCCGGTGGCGGTGGCGGCGGAGTAAGGGTTCGGGTTCGCGGCCGGCCGCGGGCTTCCACACCCGTTCGTGCCGAGCGTAGTCGAAGCACGTGCCGCGGGCGTTGTGCTTTGGGCGCGCGCTTCGACTTCGCTCAGCACGAACGGCGTAAAGCTGATAAGCCGTGCTGATGATTCCCGTCGCCATTTCTCGCTGACCTTCCCCCGCCACACCGCTACACGGCGGCGTGATGAAGCCGCCGCCCGCCCTTGTTTTTGCCGTCGCCACGCTCGGGATCGCGGTGTTCTCGGTGATGGACGCGGTGATGAAGGGGCTCTCGCTCGCGATCGGGGCGTATAACGCGATCCTGTGGCGCAGCCTCGCCGGGACGGTCATCACCGGCGCGATCTTCGTGGGCGCGCGCACCCCCTGGCCGGCGCGCGCGGTGCTGCGCGTGCATCTGTTGCGCGGCGGCATCTCGGCGGCGATGACGATCCTGTTCTTCTGGGGCCTCGCGCGCGTGCCGATGGCGCAGGCGGTGGCGCTGACCTTCGTCGCGCCGCTGGTCGCCTTGCTGCTCGCCGCGCTGCTGCTGCACGAGCGGATCGGGCGTAGCGCGCTGATCGGCTCGGGCGTCGCGCTCGCCGGGATAGCGATCATCGTCTCAGGGCAGGCGCGCGCCGAGATCGGGCCGGAGGCGGTGCCGGGATCGCTTGCGGTGCTCGGCTCGGCGCTGTGCTATGCGTGGAATATCATCCTGATGCGGCAACAGGCGCAGGTCGCCCGCCCGGTCGAGATCGCCTTCTTCCAGACCGCGATCGTCGCGGTGATCCTCCTCGCCGCCGCGCCGCTGTTCGCCGCCGCGCCGGCGGCGCGGCACTGGCCGGCGCTGGTCGGCGCGGCGGCGCTGGCGACGACCTCGCTGATGCTGCTCTCCTGGGCCTATGCCCGCGGCCGCGCGAGCGACCTCGCGCCGAGCGAATATACCGCGTTCGTCTGGGCGTCGCTGCTCGGCTGGCTGGTGTTTTCGGAGCGGCTGTCGTCCTATACGCTGGCCGGCGCGGCGCTCATCATCGCCGGCTGCGTGGGCGGCCTGCGTGCCCGCCTGCGCCCACCCGCATTGGAGACCAGCCTGTGACCGTGACGATCCGCTTCGCCCGCCCCGACGACGTACCGACGATCCTGGGGTTCGTGCGTGAGCTCGCCGCGTTCGAGAAGGAACCCGAGGCGGTGGTCGCGACCGAGGCGCTGATGCACGAAGCCTTGTTCGGCGCGCGTCCGGCCGCTGAGGCGCTGATCGCCGAGATCGATGGCGCGCGCGTGGGCATGGCGGTGTTCTATCACAATTTTTCGACCTGGACCGGGGTGCGCGGGATCTGGCTCGACGATCTCTACGTCACGCCGGGCGCGCGCGGGGCGGGGGCGGGATCGGCGCTGCTGCGCGAACTCGCGCGGGTGGCGGTGGATCGCGGCTGCGCGCGGTTCGAATGGTGGGTGCTCGACTGGAACACGCCCGCCGTCGAACTCTATCGCCGGATCGGCGCCGAGGCGATGGACGCGTGGACGGTGCAGCGCGTCTCGGGGGAGGCGCTGACGAAACTGGCGGGGCGCTGATGGCGGTCGACGAGGGGCTGGCCGAGTGGGTGGCGGAGGCCTGTGCGCCGCTCGGTGCGATCAGCCGCAAGCGGATGTTCGGCGGCGCCGCGCTCTATTGTGACGGCCTCGCGTTCGCGATCCTCGCGTTCGATGCGCTGTGGTTCAAGGCCGATGCCGAGAGCGATGCCGCGTGGGATGCGATCGGCGCCGAGCGGTTCGCGGTGACGCGCGACGGCGGCAAGGTGCAGTCGATCAATTACCGGCGCGCGCCGGACGACGTGTATGACGATGCCGATGCGATGCGCGACTGGGCCGGCCTGGCGATCGCGGCGAGCCGGCGTGCGCCGGTGAAGATGCGGAAGACATAACCGTCGCCCCGGCGCAGGCCGGGGCCGCTGTGTTTGGGGCACGCGGCCCGCCAAATTATGCAGCGGCCCCGGCCTGCGCCGGGGCGACGAGGAGTCGATTAGACGGCCGACGGCTCTTTCTGGTTCGCCTGCTTGTAGCGCTCGATCGATTCGATCACGATGCGGCGGGCATCTTCCGCGCCCAGCCACTGGCCGACGCGGACCCACTTCTTCGCCTCGAGATCCTTATAGTGGGTGAAGAAATGCTCGATCTGCTGCATCACGATCTCGGGCAGGTCGCTGCCTTCGCCGATCTTGCTGTAATAAGGGAAGGTCGCATCGACCGGGACGGTCAGCAGCTTCTCGTCGCCGCCGGCTTCGTCCTCGAGGTTGAGCACGGCGATCGGGCGGACGCGCACCACGCAGCCGGGGATGAACGGCGAGCGCGCGACCACCAGCGCATCGAGCGGATCGCCATCGGGCGAGAGCGTGTGCGGGATGAAGCCGTAGTTGGCCGGATAGCGCATCGGCGTGTGCAGGATGCGATCGACGAACAGCGCGCCGCTGGCCTTGTCGAATTCATATTTCACCGGCTCGCCGCCGACGGGAACTTCGATGATGACGTTGAGGTCTTCCGGCGGGTTCTTGCCGGTGGGAATCATGTCGATCCGCATTCGTATATCCTGTCCCTGTTGGTCGATGGCCGGGCGTTAGCGCGGTTGCAGCAAGCGATCCAGACCACCCTCTCCAGAGCCGATCTTTTCAAGATGCGGATAGCGGAGGCCACCATGATAGTCGATGGTCACGGTGTCGATCGCGGTGCCGTGCTTGACCATCAGCGCGATCGGCGTGGAGCTTGTCTTGGCGGCGGTGATCGCGGCCTTGATCCCGGCATCGGTATAGGCCGCGCCGTTGACCGCGACGATCGTGTCGCCCGGCGTCAGCGCCGCCTTGAACGCGGGCGTGTTCCAGCCGACGGCGGTGATCTCGGCGTCCTTGCCGATCGTCACCCCAAGCGAATAGCTGAGATCGGTGATCTTGCGGGTCTTCTCGCTGTCCTTCGAAGCGGGTGAGGGCTCCTCGGTATAGACGAGCTTATAGCCGTTGGCGGCGAAACCGGAGATCGGCGCGGGCGCGCCGGTCTCGGTCAGGCGCTTGTGGAGCAGCCCGGCCCAATCATACGGCACGATCTGGTCGAGCGTCTTGGCGACATCGTCGAACGTGTAGGTGACTTCGCCGTAATCGCCGTCGGTCAGCCCGAAGAACGCGCGCGCGAAATCGTCGATCGATTTCTTGCCCTTCGATTCGCGGCGGAGGATCGAATCGACCTCCATCCACACCAGCAGGCCCTCGTTGTAATAATCCTCGGAGCGCTGGTAGCTCACCCAGCCGCGCGGGCGGCGCTGCGACATCGTGGGATCGTTGGTGGTGTCGATCAGCGGCTTCCAGTTCCGCCCCGGCCGGTTGTCGAGCGCGGCGAGGATCGACGCATACATGTCGAGCGTGTCCTGCTTCGATACGATGCCCGAGCGCGCCTGGAGAACATAACCCCAGAATTGCGTCTGGCCTTCGTACACCCACAGCGAATTGTCGATCATCGGCGCGCGGAAATCGGGGGTCCACAGCTCGGCGCCGCGGCGGAACTTGCCGTCCCAGCTATGGGTATATTCGTGCGGCAGCAGGTTGCGCGGGCCGGGGCCGTCCTTCCAGTTGAGGAAATAGCCGAGCTTGACCCCGTCTTCCGACGAGCGATGGTGTTCGAGGCCGATGCCGCCGATCTGGTCCGAAATGGCGAGCAGGAATTCATAGGTGTCGTAATGCTGTGCGCCGAACAGCTTGACCGCCTGAGTGACGAGGCGTTCGTGCGCGGCGATCTGCTCGGGCGTGGCGGCGAGCTCGGCGGCATTGTCGGCGAACACGTCGAGATTGACGCGCGGCGACAGCGCCCATTTCTTGTAATAGCGCCCGGCGAGCACCGGCGAATCGACCAGCACCTCGTAATTGGTCGGCTGGTAGCGATAGGTCGATCCGCTCGCGGTGGACGGCAGGCCCGAGGCGGCGGTCCAGCCCTCGGGATATTTCACCGTCGCCTGCACCGGGATCTGCCGGGTGAAATAGCCGGCGGGATAGAGGCTCATCGAATTCCATTGGAGCCGCAGCAGGTTCTGCGACATCACGATCGAACCCTGATCCGACTTGGTCGCGGACAGGAATTGCAGCTTGATGTCGAGCGCGCTGGCGCCCTGCGGCACGTCGATATGGAAGGCGAAGACATCGACCGGGTCGCGCGTCCAGGCGATCTCCTGCCCGTTCGCGCTGATGTGCAGCCCGGCGAGCTTGTCGATCTGGCCGGTCGGCGAGTGGCTGCCGGGGAGCCATTTCGGGAACAGCAGCACCATATGCCCCGCCGAGACGCCGCTGATCGTCTCATGCGTCGTGAAGATGCCGCGCCGCGTGTCGGTCGCGTCGATGTCGAGCGTCACCGTGCCGGGGAAGGCGACGTCGCGCGCGGCCGGAATGGTGTCCGTGAACGGCACCGGCTGCGGCTTGGAGTTTTCGGCGTGAGCGGGGAGGACGGCGAGGGCGCCGAGGGCGAGCGGGGCAAGTGTGCGGTGCATGAAATCCAGCGGAAAAGGGAATTGCGTTACGAGCGTAGCGCGGCTTCCTTACCCTCGTCCAGTCAGTTCCCGGCGTTTCCTAACGTATTGATGGTAAAGGCCAGAACGCCGAGGTTGAACACGAAGGCGGCGAGGCTGTGGCCGAGCGCCACGCGGCGGAGCTGGCGTGAGGTGATCTGAACGTCCGAGGTCTGGAAGGTCATGCCGAGCGTGAAGCTGAAATAGAGGAAGTCCCAATAATCGGGTTCGTCACATTCGGGGATGTCGAGCCCGCCCGAATCCTTGCCCGCCGCCTCGCTGTAATAGAGGTGCGCATAGTGCAGCGCGTAGACGGTGTTCGAGAACAGCCACGCCAGCACCAGCGTCGCGATCACCAGCGCGATGATCTTGAGATCATTCTTGCCCTGCAATTCCTTGGCGACCGCGACGAGGATGACGAGCATCGTCACGCCCGTCAGCACGAGCAGCCCGGCGCGATTGGCATCGTTGTTGCGCGCGGAGCGCCGAATATGGTCGATCTCGATGTTGCGCAGCAGCGACGAGACCAGGATGAGGAACACCAGGCTCGCCGCGTCGAACGCCGCCATCGCGCCACGGCTCCAGCCCAGCGCGGGGATCGCCGTGGCGAGGCCGATCACGAACACGATTCCGAACGCGATGAAGCGCGGCGGGGCGACGGTGTGGCCGAGGTTGAGGCGCTTCATGACGGCCAAGCGGTAGCCGCTTCCGCCACCGCTTTTCAAGCGCGCGGCTTGGGCCTAGAGGACGCGGCTTTATGGCACGCATCGAAACCCCAAAACGCATCCGCGGCACGCAGGATATCTTCGGCGAGGAGCAGCGCCGCTTCGCGCACGTCGTCGAGACGTTCGAGCGCGTTCGGAAACTGTATTGCTTCCAGCGGCTCGAAATTCCGGTGTTCGAGAGCACCGCCGTGTTCGCGCGCTCGCTCGGCGAGACGACCGACGTGGTCTCCAAGGAGATGTACACGTTCGAGGATCGCGGCGGCGATTCGCTGACGCTGCGCCCCGAGTTCACCGCCGGCATCGCGCGCGCGTATCTAACCGAAGGCTGGCAGCAATATGCGCCGCTCAAGCTCGCCACGCACGGCCCGGTGTTCCGCTACGAGCGCCCGCAGAAGGGACGCTTCCGCCAGTTCCACCAGATCGACGCCGAGGTGATCGGCGCGGCCGAGCCGGCGGCGGATGTCGAACTGCTCGTGCTCGCCGACCAGTTGCTCCACGAACTCGGTATCGCCGAGGGCGTGACGCTCCAGCTTAATACGCTCGGTGACGCGGCGACGCGCGATGCGTGGCGCGCGGCGCTGGTGGCGCATTTCGAGGCGCATCGCGGGGAATTGAGCGAGGATAGTCTCGCGCGGCTGGAGAAGAACCCGCTGCGCATCCTCGATTCGAAAGACCCGCGCGACCGGCCGATCGCCGATGCCGCGCCGGGGATCGACGATTACCTGACCGCCGAGGCGGGCGCGTTCTTCGAGAGTGTGACCAAGGGACTCGATGCGGCTGGCGTCGCGTGGACGCGCAACGGGCGGCTGGTGCGCGGGCTCGATTATTACCGCCACACCGCCTTCGAGTTCGTCACCGATCGGCTGGGTGCGCAGGGGACTGTGCTGGCCGGTGGTCGCTATGACGGGCTGATCGAGAGCCTTGGTGGACCGCCGACGCCGGGTGTCGGCTGGGCGGCCGGGATCGAGCGGCTGGCGATGCTGATCGAGGCGCCGGCGGTTGAGGCGCTCGACGTCGCCGTCGTCGTCGAGCAGGACGAAGCCTATGCCGCCGCGCTCGCGCTGACCGCGGCGCTGCGCCGCGCCGGGCATGTCACGACGCTGGTGGCGAGCGGTTCGCCGCGCAAACGCCATGACAAGGCGCTCAAGCTGGCGCCTGCGGAGATCGTGCAACTGAGCATCGACGCGGGCGCGACCAAGGCCAATGCGCGCGTCATCGACGGCGGCGAGTCGAAGATCGCCGACGTGTTGGCGGCGCTGTGATGTCCGCGCTCGTCACCCCAGCGCACGCTGGGGTCTTTGTGTTTCGAAGCGCGCGCGAGCCGCGTGAGACCCCAGCTTTCGCTGGGGTGACGGAGAGGTGGGCATGATCGCCTCCAGCCGTTCCCCCGCGAAAGCGGGGGGCCAGAGCCGCACGCGCTGCGCCCCGCGACCCTGGACTCCCGCTTTCGCGGGAGAACGGCGGGGGTGGACGGCGGCGCTATGACCACCATCTCCCCCGAGCGGATCGCGCAGATCGAGGCGCGGCGGGATGAGTTGCAGGCGCAGATGGCGACCGGCGATCTCTCGTCCGAGCGGTTCGTCGCGGTGTCGAAGGAATATGCCGAACTCGAACCGGTCGCGCGCGCGGCGGGCGAGGTGCGGCGGCTGCGCGCCGAACTCGATGAGCTCTCGGGCATGGAGGCCGAGGGCGACGCCGAATTGAAGCAGATGGCGCGCGACGAGAGCGAGGCGATCCGCACCGCGCTGCCGCAGGCGGAACGCGCGCTCGCGCTCGCGCTGTTGCCGCGCGACGCCGCCGACGAGCGCGCGGCTATGCTCGAAATCCGCGCCGGCACCGGCGGCGACGAGGCGGCGCTGTTCGCGGGCGACCTGTTCCGCATGTACCAGCGCTATGCGGAGCGTCAGGGCTGGCGCGTTGAGCTGATCTCGGCGTCGTCCTCGGAAAGCGGTGGCTTCAAGGAGGCGATCGCCTCGGTCGAGGGCAAGGGCGTGTTCGCGCGATTGAAGTTCGAAAGCGGCGTCCACCGCGTCCAGCGCGTACCGACCACCGAGGCGGGCGGGCGCATCCACACCTCTGCGGCGACAGTGGCGGTGCTGCCCGAGGCGGAGGACGTCGACATCAAGATCGACGACAAGGATCTGCGGATCGACGTGTACCGATCGTCGGGGCCGGGCGGCCAGTCGGTCAACACCACCGACTCGGCGGTGCGGATCGTCCACATCCCGACCGGGCTGACCGTGATCCAGCAGGACGAGAAATCGCAGCACAAGAACAAGGCCAAGGCTTTGAAGGTGTTGCGCACGCGGCTGTACGAGATGGAGCGTGAGCGGCTCCATTCGGAGCGCGCGGGCGCGCGCAAGTCGATGGTCGGATCGGGCGACCGCTCCGAGCGAATTCGCACCTACAATTTTCCGCAGGGACGCGTGACCGATCACCGCATCAACCTGACGCTGCACCGGCTGCCCGAAATCCTCCAGGGCGAGATGGACGAGCTGATCGGCGCGCTGATCGCCGAGGATGAGGCGGATCGGCTGGCGTCGCTCGATGGGTGAGTTCCCCTCCCACGCGTGGGAGGGGTTAGGGGAGGGCGTGTCCGCATACGGGCCGCTCTCGTTTTGACAGGCCCTCCCCCGACCCCTCCCGTGAACGGGAGGGGAGTTCGCGTCGCGCTCGCCGAAGCCGCACGTGACCTTGCCGATGTTTCGGCAACGCCGCGTCTCGATGCCGAACTGCTCATGGCGCATGCGCTCGGCTTCACCCGCGAGGCGATGTTGCTCAATCACCTCGACGCGCCGGCGCCCGATGCGTTCGCGCCGCTGCTCGACCGCCGGCTGGCCCACGAGCCGATCGCCTATATCACCGGCACCCGCGCGTTCTGGACGATCGAGCTTGCGGTCGGCCCCGGCGTGCTGGTGCCGCGTGCCGACAGCGAGACGCTGATCGAGGCGGCGATCGACCATTTCGGTGGTCGCGCGCCGGCGCGTATCCTCGATCTCGGCACCGGGCCGGGGACGTTGCTGCTCGCCGCGCTCGATCACTGGCCTCGGGCGCGCGGGCTGGGGGTCGATGCCTCCGCGCAGGCGCTGGACTATGCGCGGCGCAATGCGCTGGGTCTCGGCATGGCCGATCGCGTCGATTTCCGGCTTGGCGACTGGGCGGCGGGGGTCGACGGCACATTCGACCTGATCCTCGCCAATCCGCCCTATATCGGCACGCACGAACCGCTGCCGCGCGAGGTGCGCGATCATGAACCCGGCGCGGCGTTGTTCGCGGGCGAGGATGGCCTCGACGACTATCGCGTGATCGTTCCGCAGCTCGCGCCGTTGCTCGCGCCCGGCGGGGCGGCGATCCTCGAAATCGGCGCGACGCAGGCCGACGCCGTTTCCGAACTGCTCGTCGCCGCCGGGTTCGCGGTGGCGCTGCGGCGCGACCTCGCCGGGCACGCGCGCGCGCTGATCGCGTCTTGAAACGTCTCCGAACGGAAACAATATTCCGCTTGGATTATCGTGCGTCAGCCGCTATTGCACGGCTATTGGGGCATACGATTTCGCCGTAGTCGGGTCGATATCGGGATGTTGCCCGCCTCCTTCGTCATGAAATCGCTGTGGTCCGGCGATCGTGGCAGGCTCTCTCCGCCAGACTTGGTCTGTGTCGGAATGGCCAGGGGCATGCATTCACATACTCGTGGAGCACACGCCGGTTTGGTTTCGAAGGACAGGACAAAAAGCAGTTGATTAACAATCGTCAAGCCGGCCGTCGTCGCGGTCGTGGCGGGCAGCAGCAGCGCTCGCAGGGTGGCAATCCGGGCCGCGGCCAGGACAATGGCAACCGTATCGACAATCGGGCGCGCGGCAACGCGGCGCAGCTCCTTGAGAAATACAAGGCGCTCGCGCGCGACGCGCAGATGCAGGGCGACCGCGTCAACACCGAATATTATCTCCAGTTCGCGGACCATTATTTCCGCGTACTCGCCGAGACGCGCGCGCGTTTCGAGGAGACCAACCCGTCGTCGCAGGGACAGGGGCGCCGCCTGGGCGGTGCCAACACGTTCGATGAGGACGAGCAGGATTACGAGGACGAGGGCGAGCCGATCCGCGGCGAGCAATCGCAGCCGCCGCGTCAGCAGCCCAACGGCAACCAGAATGGCAACGGCCACGCCCAGAACGGATCGAACGGCGGCCAGCGGAACGGCAACGGCCAGTCCGACGACGACCGCCCCGAGCGCCAGCCGCGCCAGGAACGCTTCGCCGACGATCGCCGCCCGCAGCGCGATGGCAACCGTCAAGATGGGCGCCAGGACGGCCGCCGGGACGCGCGCGAGGACGCGCCGCGCGCCGGGCAGCAACCTGATCTGGTCGAGCAGGCCGCAGAACACGCTTCCGCCGATCAGCCCGAGGTCGTGGTCGCGGCGGTGACGCCCGCGCCCGAGACCCCGGCCGCCGAGGCGCCCGCCGCCGAGCCGCGCCGTCGCGGGCGCCCGCGCCGCACGGCCCCGGTCGAGGCGGAGCCCGCGCCGATCTTCGACGCCGGGTTGCTGCCGCCCTCGCTCACCGCCAGCGCCGCTCCGGCGGAGGCGGCGCCGGTTCAGGACGCCGCGCCGGTCGCGGATGCCGACGCCGAGCCGGCCGAGAAGCCGCGCCGCCGCCGCGGCCGTCCGCCCGCGACCGAGCCGGTCCAGGCATAACGACGAACCCGCCCGTCGCGCCTTGATGCTGAGCATATCGGCGTGGGGGCGGGTCGGTGCGGCTGGGGCACGCACTTCGACTGCGCTCGGTGCGAACGGCGTCATGGGGGCGCTTCGGGCCGTTTGGCGCGCATTGTCATCGTCCGGTCGCGGCCCTAGCGTAGCGCTGGCGGCGCGAACGGGGGAGAAAGCGATGCGGCTTGGAGTTTCGACGGCGGTGCTGGCACTGGTCGCCGCACCCGCGATCGCGCAGACCGCCCCGGACGCGCCCGGCCCCGCCGCCGCTTCCAGCCCCAGCGCGCAGGGCGACGTTTCGGTCACGATCTACGCCAACGATCTCGCGCTCGTGCAGGACACGCGGCGGATCACGCTGCCGCGCGGGACGAGCCGGCAGGAGTTCCCCGACGTCTCGGCGCGAATCCGCCCCGAGACGGTGACGCTTGCCGCGCCCGGCGCGGCGATCGTCGAGCAGAATTTCGATTACGACCTGCTCTCGCCCGGCAAGCTGATGGACAAAGCGGTCGGCCAAACCGTGACGGTGGTGCGCACCAACCCCGCCACCGGCGCCGAAACCCGCGAGAGCGCGCGCGTGCTCGCCAACAATGGCGGCACGATCGTCCAGATCGGCAACCGTATCGAGGTGCTGGGCGAGAATGCGCATGTCGTGTTCCCGTCGCTGCCGGCGGGGCTGCGCGCGCGGCCGACGCTGTCGATCACGCTCGATGCCGAGGCGGCGGGCGCGCGACCGGTGACGCTCAGCTATCTGTCGCGCGGGCTCGGCTGGAAGGCGGATTACGTCGCGCTGTTCGATGAGCGCGCCGGCAAGCTCGACGTGCAGGGCTGGGTGACGCTGTCGAACACCAGCGGCACCACCTTCACCAACGCGCGCACGCTGCTGGTCGCCGGGACGGTCGGTGACGGCCAGGATGACGGCTATCGCCCCAACCGCTTCGGCGTGCCTCGGCCCCCGCGCGGCAGCCAGCCCGGCACCGAGACGAGCGGACGCGAGCAACTCGGCGATTTCTACGTCTATCCGCTCAGCGGACGCACGACGATCGCCAGCGCGCAGACCAAGCAGGTGAGCTTCCTCAACGCCGCCGGCGTGCCCGCCGCCAAGGTCTATTTCTACCGCAACCCCTGGCTCGGCAAGCGTGACGAGGCGGCGAGCGTCGATACCGTGCTGAAATTCTCGTCGTCGAAGAACGGCGGGCTCGGCGATGCGCTGCCCGCCGGCACGGTGCGCGTCTATATGCGCGACGTGCGCGGCAGCCCGCAGTTCATCGGCGAAAGCGCGATCCCGCACACGCCGATGGGCTCCGCGCTCGCGCTCAAGACAGGCGAGGCGTTCGACGTCAAGATCCTGCCCGTCGTCGAGAAGCGCGAGAAGGTCGGCGACACGCGCTGGCGCACGACGATGCGCTACACGGTCACCAACGCGCGCGCCGAGGGTGTGACGGTGGAGCTGGCGCAGGCCGGGCTCGACAGTTGGTGGCATGACACGCGGATCGTGGACGAAAGCCAGAAGAGCGAGCGCGCCGATGCCGACGAGGCGGTTTGGCATGTCGCCGTGCCCGCCAACGGATCGGCGAGCCTGACCGCGACCTTCGACACGCGCTACTGATGCGCGCGTGCGCGCTGGCGGCGGTGCTGGTTGCGTTCGCCACGCCATCGGCGGCGCAGGACGCGCCCGCGATCGATTCGGCCGCGCCGCAGAAGCTCGCGGTGACGATCTACCGCGCGCCCGAGCGTGCCCCGGACACCGCGATCGATCGCGGGTGGTTGCGCGGCTATGCGCTCATCACCGAACAGCGCACGGTGACCGTGCCGGCCGGGCGCGCGGTGATCCGCTTCAAGGGCGTGGCGGCGGGCATCCTCCCGGAAAGCGCGATCGTCAGCGGCTTGCCGGAAGGGGTACGCGAGAAGAACCTCGATGCCGACCTGCTGTCGCCGCGCACCTTGTATGGCGCGAGCTTCGGCCGCCCGGTGACGATCCGCCGCCGCACCGGCAAGCGCCTGGTCGAGGAGGCGGGCATCCTCCGCTCCGGCCCCGATGGCGCCGCGATCGTCCAGACGGCGGCGGGGTTCGAGGCGGTCGATTGCCACGGCGGCGCGGATGCGATCGGCTACCACGGCGTGCCGCCGGCGCTGCCCGACACGCCGACGCTGTCGGTTCAGGTCGATTCGCCTGCCGCGCGCACGGTGACGCTGACGCTGTCCTATCTCGCCTGGGGGTTCGACTGGCAGGCCAATTACGTCGCGACGCTGCGGCCCGATGGCGCGAGCGCCGATCTGCTGGCGTGGGTGACGCTGGCGAGCGGCGACGTGACGAGCTTCCCCGATGCCGAGACGATGGTGGTGGCGGGGAAGGTCAAGCGCGAGGACAGCGCGCCGTATCCGGGCGGGCTTGGTGTGCCATCGCTCGTACTGCAATGCCTGTCCGAACCGGAAGAGCCGGTAGAGCAGAGTGTCCCACCACCACCACCCCCGCCTCCACCGCCCGCGCCGATGGCTATGGAGCGTGCCATGGACATCGTTGTGACCGGCGCCAAGCGCATGGTGAAGCAGCAGGATCTCGGCGACCTCAAGCTGTACCGCGTGCCGGATCGCACCAATGTCGCGGCGATGGCGCAGAAGCAGGTCGCGTTGCTCGATCGCGGCGGTGTGCCGGTCGATCTGCTCTACCGCGTCCGGCTGAGCGACGGTGATCCCGGCGCGGTGCGGATGGTGCTGCGCGCGACCAACCGCGCGGACCGTGGGCTCGGCGTGCCGCTTCCCGCCGGCCCGGTCGCGGTGTTCGCGCCGCACGGGCGTACGCGGCTGCTGATCGGCGAGGGGGCGGTCACCGACAAGGCGATCGGCGAGGATGTCGAGATCGATTTCGCCACCGCGACCGAGGTGCGCGTCGAGTCGACGCACCTCGCCACGGGCAAGCATTGGGAGGATTACGGGCTGGTCGTGCGCAATGCCACGCCGCGACCGATCCGCTTCGAGGCCGAGATCGATGCGGTGCCCGCGCGGATCCGCAAACCCTCGGTGCCTTTGCTCCGCCGCGACGGCACGCTGCGCATGCCCGTCACCGTACCCGCGAACGGGAGCGTCACCCTGCGCTACCGGCAGATCGACGAAGCGTGAGCCTCACGTCTCGCGGCGATCGACCGATTCGTCATGGCCGGTACCCGAGCTGAGGAACACCAGCCCCATCAGCGCCGCCGCCAGCATGATCGATCCGCCCGCGCCGCCGACCACCGCGAGGATGGCGATGAACGACAGCGGGCCGTAGGTCGCCTGTAGCGCCCAGACCGCCGCCGCGATGAACACGACTGCGACCACGCCCATCCACAGCAGGATGCGTCGGAAGCGCGCCCAGGCGAAGGCGGCCGCCGCCGGATCGTCGAGGCCATGCGGGTGCTCGTCCATGCTTGCGCTTTGCGCCCGAAAGGAGGATTTCTCAAGCACGGCCAAACCCGCAAAGCGCGTATGCCGAGGAGAGATGCCATGACCATCGAAGCGATTCTGCAAACCAAGAGCGCCGACGTCACCGCGGTTCCGCGAACCACCACCGTCGCCGAGGCGGCGCGGCTGCTCGCCGAAAAGCGTATCGGCGCGGTGCCCGTGCTCGACGGCGATGCCGTGGCGGGGATCTTCTCGGAACGCGATGTGATCCACGCGCTCGCCGCGCAGGGTGCGGCGGCGCTCGATAACCCGGTCGGCGATGTGATGACCGCGCCGGCGATCACCGTGTCACGCGACGAGGCGGTGCTCGGCGCGCTCTCGCTGATGACGCGCCGGCGCATCCGGCATCTGCCGGTGGTCGAGGGCGGACGGATGATCGGCTTCATCTCGATCGGCGATCTCGTCAAATATCGCATCGATCGGATCGAAGCCGATGCGGAAGCGATGCGCAGCTACATCCAGTCGGCCTGAAGGGCGTCCGAATCGCCGCATGACCCGATTCGGGCTACCATGACTCGGTAGTGTCACGTTGAAAATGGCGGAAATCCGTGTGTTTTGGGGCGTATCGTCAAAAAACTGCAAAAAGTGTTTGACGGTATTGGGGTGTGGTCCTAGAGGGGTGTCACCGCAGCGGTGGCCGAC
>NZ_JARFNJ010000011.1:0-113966 GCF_029167165.1 Sphingomonas pollutisoli | reverse complement strand
TCTCTTTCTGGCCAAAGATGGGGCAGGATCAGGAGACCGTCAAAGCCTTAATGAAGCGTCTCAATGACGGCATAATTTTTTTGCGGCGCGATCCGGCCCGATGAGGTGCGCGCGCTGCCGCAATGGTGCCTGCGGCTGATCGTCCTCATCGAAGCGCGGGCTGAACCGCGGCTTCGCACGGTCGAAGGGCTCTGGCGACGGTCGACCAAGACCAAGCCCGGGAGGATCACCGATTTCATCCGCGGTGAACGGCTTCTTCCCGAGGCCGAGATCGATGCGATCCGCCGCGACGCGCCGACCGACCTAATCCGCTTCCAGGACGCCGCCAGCATCGTGCCGGTGAGCGAGCGTCCCGCGATGGAGGAATGGCTCGATAGCTTCAACGCCGGCCAGATGGAGGCAGCATGACCGACCAGACATCGCGCATCGCCGCGCTCAACGACCGGTGCCGCCAAGGCTTCGATCGCACTGCCCGCGTCGTCATCACCGCCGCCTGCCTTGCGACGCTTGCAGGAGAAGGCGGCATGGCGAGCGAGATTCTGGCCCAGGCGGAGGTAATGGCCGCTATTCGACGGTACGTGTTCAAGCCCGAAGATGGCTGCGAGCGTGCACGGGGCGACCTCGACATCGCTGGCCACGCCGTTCGCTTCACGATCGACTATTACGATCTGTCGCTCGAATGGGGTTCCGAGAACCCCGCCGACCCGCTGGTCACGACACGAGTCATGACGATCATGCTCCCCAGCGACGACTGAGCGTCGCTCACCTTTTCGAACAGCCAAACCGGAGACCAGCCATGCGGCGGATTACCCCGGCCGGACCCGAACATGGGCAGGCGATAGCAATAGCCGTTGAGCGTCTGCGCGAAGCCCGTACTCTTCTTCGGCAGGCCGGCGCGCGCCAGGCAGCCTCGGCGGCCGGCAAGGCGATCAGCAGCGCCGAAGGCGCTGCGCGGCACGTACAACACAGGATCAGGAGGACGACCCAATGAGCCGGCATGACCTTCAGCCCAAGGCCGACCAGCCGCATGTCGTCAGCGCGACCGTTGGTTGGGACCGGCCGCTCCAGACTTTCTTCGCGCAGGTCTTCTTCCGTACCGAGGATGAACCTGATGAAGGGGAAGCCCTGATCTGGCTCGGCACCGAGCCCGGGGAACTTCTGACGGCCGAGGCCGCGATCGCCGTCGTCTCGCCCCATGTCGACGTGCCCATTGGCCTTGCTGACAAGCTCGATTCAGAAATGCGTGAGACGACCGGCATGAAGGACGGACAGCACCAGGCTGCGGCCAAGCGGTCGCTCTTCGGCTCGATCCACTGATCAGCCCCTGACGTTTTCGCGTCGCTAATCGCGCGGCCGATACGGCCGCCACCCAAATCGTGTTCACCCACCCGCGTCGCCGGCCTTGCCGGCAGCGCTTACCGTCGCGTGCCCAAGGCACCGATGATCAAGGAGCCATTATGGCAGACCGTGTTTCAGCATCGATCGTCATCGGTGGATCGCTCTCGGCGTCGGCTTACACCGAGCTTGTCGAGCTTATCGGCAACGAGGGCCTTTCCACCGAATGGGACGGCGAGGCCTTCGAGCCCCATCACCGCACCGTCGGCCAGCCCCTCAGCCTTTACGCGCACGACGTCGCCTGGGGCTATTTCGACGGGCTCGAAAGCTGGTGCGCTCAAAACCAGGTTCCCTTTGCCAGATGGTCGGGCAGCTATGCCGGCCAATGGGGTCCGGAGCGGATCGTCCACCAGGGCGATGGGACGCTGACCTCCTATGCGGTCACCGAAGACGACACTGTCGTCATCGCGCGTGACGCGCTCGAAAAGCTCGGCTCGTTCGATGCGGTCCTCGCGCATTTTGCGGCCGCCGATTTCGCCGTGCCGCCGCTCGTCGTCGAAGGCGATGCCCCCGAGGTCGGGGCACCGACCGACCCCACCTCCGATGCGGAAGGACCAACGCATGTCGAATAGCTACACCAAGGCCGCGTTCGGACTGGTGGTTACTGCCGCCGAGGCCGATCTTCTGCGTCGTGTCGCCGCCGCGATCGAGATGATCGGCGACGCTGATATTGGTATCGACGCTCTCGAGGCGCATTACGCGACCGTCGGCGCTGACTTCGCTGCGCTCTTTCCGCGCACTGAGTTCAGCCCCTTCGACGGGCTGCTCGATCTCTTCCCGGATGAGAATTATCCGATGCTCGACTTCGATATCCACTTTGGCGAGCCCGATGCCGCGGGGCAGGTGATCGTCTTCCTCTCGGGCGAACAGTTCGGCATCGAGACCGCGGCCAATCTGATCCAGCGTTGCGCACGATCGGCGCTCCCTTTCGGCTTCGAATGGGCGTCAGACCATGACCGTCTGCGCGCCGGCGAGTTCGGAGGCGGCTATGTCGTCATCACAGAGGCCGCCATTGGATATGGCAGCACCGGGCGGATGCTCGATCGGGCGCTCGCTCGCTCGCGCGCCGAAGGCGCCGATGGCTTCGTGCTCGCGATACGCCACGCCGAACATGGTCTGAGCTTCTGGAACGACACCGACGGGTTTGACCGCCTTTCGCGTGCGCGGGTTTTCTCCGAGGCCGAGGCCGCGAATTTCGACGTGCCGATCGCAAGCGCCGAGCCGGCGGAATGGCTCGCAATGCCCGCTGCTCTCCTCCTCTGATCAACACACAAGCGGTTGCGCCGGAGGTGCGAAGCTATAGCTTGGGCGCTCGGAGACAGATGATGACCTCGATTCCGACCGATTATGATGCGGCGCGCGCGGCGCTGACACGCCTCTTGCCCATAGCGATGAGCGACACCGGTCAAGCGCGCCGCGTCGCCAACTTCCTGATGGCGTGGTGGAACGGCCCAGACCTTGGCCATTTCGAGATCGCCGATATGTTCGGCCTCGATGTTGCGGTCGCCAACGACATCACCACCGTCATCGGCTTTCTCGGCCAGAATGATCGCGGTGCCGTCTATATCGACAGCCTCGGTTTCGCCGAGGAGATGCAGGATATCATCGCGCTGTGGCGGAAGTCGGCAACGCCGCCCCCCGCCTGACGCCCATTACAACCCCGGGACGATCTTGAACGACCCCGACGCCGCCGAAGTGGCGCTCGTCGGAGCGGCGCTGGCGCGCCTTACTCGGCCGAACGGCCGAGGAGCTGAGTGGGTGAGAGAGAGTGTTCGGACAAGGGGTTCGAGCAGCACAACTCAGGAGACTTCCCATGAACATCGGCACCATCCAGCAGAACGCCAGCGGCACCTACACCGGCAAGATTTCGACGCTCACCGTCGCGATCGTCATCGCGCTGCGGACCGTCCAGTCGACGAACCCGCGCGCACCCAAGTTCGAAATCCTCGCGCTCTCGGCCGCCCGCCAGTGGGTCCAGGTCGGCGCGCTGTTCGAACTTTCGTCCAACTCGACCGGCGAGACGTTCCTCAACGGCAAGATCGAGGATCCTAGCCTCGACAAGCCGCTCTACCTCTCGGCGTTCCGCCAGGAGGACGGCTCGTACAACATCGTCTGGTCGCGCCCGACCCGCCGTCGTGATGCGCCCACCGACACGGTTGCGTCCGATGACGGCCTGCCGCCGCTGCCGGGTGCGGACGAACCTGCCAAGCCCGCTGGCGGCGACGGTCTGGGCGAATCCTCGGCCGATGGCGCATTCGGGGGCGAGCCCGGCCAGACCGGCGGCGAGCCTGCGCAGGCCGGCCGGCGGCGCCGCACTCCCGAGATGGCCGACTGACGGCTTCGATCCCCCCGGCCGCGCGCTCCCCCCGGTGCGCGGCTAACTCGCAGGGCTCGCTTCGCCACCATGGCAAGCGGGCCCTGTTCCTGTTCTCCCACGCGCTCGTGCTACATCCGCTTCAGGGAAGTGCTCTGGGATCGGTCTTGTAATTTCTCCCGGAAACTCCGTATTTTCCGGATAGGAGAATCGCCATGCGCCAGTCCGTCAGTTCCGTCGAAGCCTCGAAAGCCTTTGGCCGTATCAGCCGTCAGGCACTGGTCGCGCCTCTTACCATCACCCATCACGGCCGTGACAGCCTGGTGCTCATGTCTGCTGCGGAATACGAACGACTCAAGAGCCGCAACCGTCAGGTCTATACTCTGGATGATGTCCCCGACGAGATCGTGAACGCGGTCCGGACAGCGCGAGCGCCCGTCGAAGCCGCTGCTTTCGACCATGAGGTCGAGTCCTGATTCGTGCAAATTCCCGAGCCGGTTCCTGGCCTCGTCATCCGCTACGCCTATCTCTGGAGCCATGAGGCAAAGGTCGGCCACGAAGAGGGGAGCGAGGATCGCCCATGCGCCGTCCTGCTCCCGGCGAGCCTGTACGAGACGATCCGGCAACGCTGGCTAGCTGCTTACGACGCCGGCAGGATCGCCCAGGTCAAGCGCGCCTCCTGATCGTGCACACGGCGGCAGCGAAAGACTGAATCCTCCTCGCTCGACCGGATCGCTCCGACCTACCGGCGATCGATCTCGTTGAAGCAGCACCAGACCTCGCGGCCCCAGCGCCGTTCCTTCGCCTGTTCCTGACACCTGCGGCGAGATGCGCTCTGCCCGCAACCCCTTCCAGTCGCCCGTGTTGCCGCTCACGCGGCTGCCCGCGCCAGCTCCCTGCAGGAGTTCCCCTCCGCTTCGCTCCGGTGCGGACCGATCCCACGCGCCACTCTTCGGTGTCACCGGCGGGAAGGCCGCTGGACCCAACAAGGAGCACTGCCATGAACAACGTCAATCTCGCCGGCCGGGTCGCCAAGGATCCTGAGAACCGCGGCCAGGTCACCACGCTCATCGTCGCCACCGACCGCGTGAAGCTCAAGGACGGCAAGACCTATATCGACGAGGCTACCGGCTACACCGCCAAGGAGACCGAGTTCCACAAGGTCACCTGCTTCAACGGCCTCGGCAAGTCAGCCGCATCGCGCAAGAAGGGCGACGTCGTCGCCATCACCGGACGCCTCCACTATTCGAGCTGGGAGGACCGCGATGGCGTCACCCGCTATGGCTGCGAGATCATCGCCGACAAGATCGATTTCTTCTGAGCTGCCCGGAGGGACGGCGCCGCGGCGTCGTCCCTTCTCGCTACTCGCTTTCCTCGGGAAGCGCCTGCGCCAGCGGCTCAAGCGCCGTCTGATAGACCCACGCTCGGGCCAGCTGGTTCGACAGCGGATCACGGAACACCACAAGGCGCCAGCGACCCTGCGCTTTCACAATAGCGACGACCTCGCCCTCGCTTGCTTTCAGCACGGCCTCTCCGGCGCGCTCCGGCTTACGCCGTAAAATCACGTCGCGGCTCCCGGAGCCCCGCGAGCGGGTCTCCGCCCGCTGGGTTACGATCACCTTGCGAGGGATTGGCGCGGCTCTTCTAGCTTGGGAAGGCTAGAGCGATTTGCTGTTAACCCGACCGCTGGCGCGGCCGGGGCAAATCATTCTCTCTCTAACATCTCGGTATCAGACAAGCTTCATCGCCATAGTGTGATGGCCCTCTAGGCCTTTCTCAAGGATGCGCGGTGCCCCCAATTTTCCCGGGCCCGACACTCTCGCTTCGCTCCGCTTACGGACCCAAGAAAATCGGCTCCCCCACGCCCCGCTTCGCGGCGCGGGGACAAGCCCCGCGTCCCTGACAAAGTCCCGCCGGCCCATCCGATGAGATTTCATCTTTCATCCAATCCCGGATGAGAGATCGACTTGTTCGGAGGCTTTTATGACTTCTTTCAACAACTTCGCCGATCTTGCCAGCTTCATCGCCGCATCGCGCGAGAACGAGGATCTGACCCAGACCTACGAGGGTGCGTTCATCGAGCATAGCGAGATGGCGAAGCTCAGCGTCGTCGAGGCGCCCGAAGCACTCGACATGCCCGATCCCGAGCAGGTGCGGGCCGCCGTCGAGATGATGTTGCAGACGATGTTCGACGTCCTGCGCGACACCCGCATGGAGCCCTTCGCGAACGATCTCGCATGGGGTTTCGCCAACAGCTTCCACGTCGTGGCGAAGCGGATCGAAGGCCGCGAGGACGACGCCGCCAAGAAGCTCGGCGATCTCGCACGCAGCTACGACCCCTCGGAGATCTACGCGACCGAACTGGAGGACACCCAGCTTCTCTGCCAGACGCTACAGGGGTGCCGCGAGGCGATGGAATGCATGCGCGACCACGCCGCCGAGGTCTATCGCGTCGAGACGGGGAAGCCCTTCTCGCCGGTCCGGGGAAGCCGGGTGTCGAGCGCCCTCAACGCATCGATGATCGACGCCCGCGACTATCTCGCATCGAAAGCCCGCGAGCGCCGCGAGCAGTTCGCTCCCGAGGGTCCGGTGGTTGCCTTCTCGGGCGGTCAGGTCTGGGAGGACGCAGACCTTCTCTGGAACGGTCTCGACCGCATCAAGGCCCGCATTCCGGAGATGATCCTCGCGACCACGGCGCAGGCGAAGGGCTGTGATGCCGTCGCACATGCTTGGGCGGCATCGCGCGGCGTCAAGGTCATCCAGTTCCGCCTCGATCGGAGCCAAGGGAACCGCGCCGCCTTCGTCCGCAACGACCGCATCCTCAACCTCAAGCCCGTCGAAGCCGTCATCTGCGAGGGCTCGGGCATCCAGCAGAATCTCGCGCAGAAGCTCCGGCAGGCAGGCGTTCCGCTCCATATCGTGCGGCTCGCCCATCAGCGCGCGCAGCGCAGCGCGTGAGCGCTCCGGAAGAGGCTCCGGCTCCGGGCCGGAGCCTCTTCCCTTTTCTTGCGTCGGAGGGCGGCGCTCAGGGGCATCGAGCCCCTTCGCGCCGCGGGGACTGAGCGCCTGCGCGCTCGCTTCCAATTCCTCAAGCCTCTGCTTCAACCCGCTCTGCGGCCAAAGGGGAGGGGGAGAGGAATAGCGGTTCAACAGGGGAGGACAAGATGTCCATCACGTTCCGCATCGCTACCGCCGCCGACGATCAGCCCCGTCCCACGGCCGCCATCAACGCGCGCCAGCTCGCCGCTTTCCGAACGCTTCTGCGCGAGCAGGGCGAACGGCTCGGGACGGCTCTACTCGATCCCGACGACTTCCTCTCCTATCGCTTCGAGGCGCGCGTCTGCCCGCTGGCGCTCGCCGCGGTCGCACGCGTCTTCGATTTCCAGACCGACGTTATCGCCGTCCTTGAAGAGGCGCAGTTCCGATGCCGCCGGGTCAGCATCTACCGCCGCGACGAGCCGGGCTCGATCGCGATGGCCGTGGCGTTCACATCGGATCTCGGCCTCGAACTCAACCTTGCGAACGGCAATGCCTATGCGCTGCTCGAAGGACTTGGGTTGCGACCCGACAGCGTGGGCGAAATTCCGATCGATACCGCTCGTGCCCGGATCGCCAATCCGGCCGTCCGCCGACAAGCGGCCGAGCACGGCGTATCGCATTATCTCGATCGTCTCGACCGCCTCCTGGCGACTGCCGATACCGATGACACTTCCCGACTGGAATGGGCATAGCCTCCGCCTGTTCCGGTTCGCGAAGGAGGGCGCGTCGCCTCGAGCGGCGCGCCCTTTTTTTGACTGCTTGGGCTCATGCCGGTGGCACGGTTCTGGGCTTCAGGAGCACATCGACGGCGCGCTGAAGATGTCTCGAAGCGTCCTCCTCTTTGATCGCCGCAAGATATTCGAGAGCCTGACGCGTCAGCGCCAAGGCCAGTGCCTGCGTCACCGCAGGCTCCTTCTCGTAAAGGTCCATATCGCCACCCGGAGCGCGGCCATTCAGGGAGCATGCTGGAGCGCTCTTCGCCAATCAGCTCCCGCGCCAGGGCGCGGGAGCCGGGGCTGGTAACACGTCGAGACATGCGCCTACGCTTTTAGTGCCGAGGCACCTGGACATATGCGCAGGCACCCCGGCGTGAAACCACACCGAGTTGCCTTCTCGACGGGATTACCAGTCCCGGCGCCACGGCATTCGCGGCGCAATCCGCCGCCTATCACAGACGTGCCGCGACACCAAGGCGCAGTCGTCGGACAGACCTATTGGATGCTTCTGCCGTCTCGAAAACGGCAATTCATTTCGCATGGTTGCGTCGGCTCTTTCGGCGCTGTGGAAGCGTCTCGTAACCTTCGCTCGAGGCGGCAAAAAGCGCTTTGCCGTTAACCCCGAACGCCCTTCCGGGGTTCGGCGGCAAAGCCCCCGGCGCTCTCACATCTCGGCATCAGACGAGGCTTCATCGCCAAAGCATGACGCTGGGTGTTCCTCGGCCGTCAAGGATCAGCGGCCCCCCCAATTTTGCCGCCGTTCCGCTGCGCTCCACGACCACAAAATCGGCTCCCCCGCTTCCCGCTATGCGGCGGCTCCGCCGTCCCTGACTGCCTCAACACCGCGTCCCGATGCGACCATCCTCATCGGAACGAGATGGGGATCGCAAACCAACGATCGATGGAGGCTCAAATGCACGATTTCAGCGAATCTCTCCGCAGGCTGTTCGACGGACCCATCTGCCCGCACTGCGCGACTGCCTACGATCCCAAACACTATGACTTCGTCGAGGATCGCGCGGTCTGCTCGAACTGCGGAACCCTCTTTCAGGTCCGTGCCGATCATGTGCCGAACATTCCGGATGAAGATCTCGACATCGATCAAGGCGACGAAGACGAGCCCGCCGCACTCAGGCAGTTCCGGGCCGACGCCGAACGGCTCGCCGGCGACACGGCCAGAGCGACTGGCGGAGCATCCTACGAACTCTATGCCCGTCGGTTCTCCGAAGCCTGCGATGCTCTCCTCGACGCCCTCGATCCGGCCACCCGCGATCAGGCCATCACCATCGCAAAATACCATGGCTACTTCGAGGACCATGAGACGGAGGCGGGCTTCGGGCCGGGCTACTGTTTCCTGACCGGCATCGAAGAACATTGCTGCCACTGCGGCAAACATCCCTGACCGCCAGAAGGGACCGGGCCTCGCGCTCGGTCCCAATGGGCGACGCACTGATCTGGCGGCCGTTCCGCGAGACTGGTCCGCAGGTCGCGCTTTCTCTCCACATGACATTGACCGGCTCGCTCGCGTGCCGCGCAGACCCTTCGGTCCGCACGCCGCTACGCCTTGCCGCAGGTCTCCCGACGAGAGGGAAAATCTCTCACAGTCTTCCTATTCTGTCAGCCGGTCGAGGCCGCCTCAAGGACGGCGGGGCCCCACCATTTTCTTCGGCGGGTCGAGCATCGCGCTTCATCCTCGACGTCCGGCGGCCGCCGAAGAAAATCGTGACCCCCACCGCCGCTTCGCGGTCGCTTCGCGATCCTTGACCCGGCCTCGCCCGCCCGACGCGCCTTCCCCTGTCATTCAAGACAGACAGGAGCACATCATGCAGATCATCACGAACGCCATCACGGCCGACAATGCCGCCTACTTTGCAGCGGTCACAAACGCCGAACGCCGGGCGCTTCAAAGCTACTTCGACCAGCACGTCATCGAGGACCCCGAGCTTGGCTATCTGACCATCGACGAAGGGGATTATGGCGCGCTGAACCCGCCGATGATCGACCGGATCGTCTACACGGCACCGGGCGGGATACTCGACGAGTTCTGAGGACAATGCCGGGGGGAGGGGCGCGCGCCGCCTCTCCCTTTTTTTTGCTGGGAGGAATACGGGCATAGGGGGCATCGAACCCCCT
This sequence comes from Sphingomonas pollutisoli, assembly GCF_029167165.1. NCBI lineage: Bacteria > Pseudomonadati > Pseudomonadota > Alphaproteobacteria > Sphingomonadales > Sphingomonadaceae > Sphingomonas > Sphingomonas pollutisoli. The sequence goes on along the minus strand of NZ_JARFNJ010000011.1, from coordinate 104,369 downwards.
ATGCCCGTGCCGCGGCGGTGCCGCGGCAGGATGGGTTCAGGCCCTCAGCCGCTTCTCGACTTCATCGATTCCGAGCGATTTGACCCGCTCGGCGAGCCCTGCCAGCCGCTTGATCCCAAGCCTCAGCAGGCCTGCTTTTTCCAGCGCGGATATGGCCTGCTCACGCTCGCGCTCTTCGAGCTTTCTGCGCCGTTCTTCCAACCGCTTTGCATCCTCTTCGAACGCCGCTCGCTCCTGTTCCAGTGTCTTTGCCATAGGTGCCTCTTTTGAAGGCTAATCGGGCTATGAACGCGGTGAGTATAGCCACCTGGCTGATTAGCCGGAAGAAGAAGTTTTCGCGGTTTGGGCGCATCGGGCTCCCGCCCGATGACGGCTCTATTCGCTAGAGATCCCGCCGCCCTGGACGGACGCCGGGATCAAAGCTCACGGAGCCAAGGCATGCGCCTTGTCTCCGCCCGTTCGGGTCACGATCCTCGCCTGGCCAATGGGGCCGGAGGCCCCAATTGAAGCTCGCTTCGGGACCATGTCCCGGCGCGCAGGGGGAGGGCATCGCTTCGCTTGCCTATCCCCGATCGCGTGGCGTGGCCGCTTCGCAGCTCACGCTTGCCGCTTTTCCGCCTGTCGGCGGAGCGGTGCCCAGCCGGACCCCGTAACGGGACCTCAGAAGACATCACCAGACAGCCCCGGGACCTGGAATCGGTCTCTTAGGATATGCACACCCTACGCACCGAGTGGTGCAGGGTTTCCGTTGTTGCACAACGGTTTAGCGCGGAAGGGAAGGCGACTACATTGTAGTACGGCTTTTGCGGAGAGCGGAAAGCGCAGAAATCCGGCGTTTTGGCGTAGTACGAGAGACTACGGCACTCAGGCGCTCGACGATCAACTTGCCCGGCCTTGTGCTCTACGCTATAAGTGGAGCCATTCTTCAGTCCCCACCAGCCTCCCTGCTAGGAGGTTGGTTTTGGCTACCAGTTACCGGCACTATAATGTGCGCCTGGAGCGGTCCCAATGGGATCGCCTGAGTGTGATCGCGAGCGAGCGGAAACTCAGCGTCGCCGACATCATCCGGTCGGCCCTCGACGTCTTCCTGTCCTCGTCCGATCTCCTGACCGCCAGCCACCGCCGCATCGCCCGGATCAGCGAGTTCCAGCAGCTCGCCCTGGATGTCATCATCCGCGAGCAATATCCCGAACTCCGCGATCGGCTCGTCGCCGAAACCGACAAGCGCCTGGTCCAATATCATGGCGCGTGAGGACATCCGCTCGAACGGGAAAAACATCCCGCTGACCCATCATTCGGCACGCGGCCGGGTCCAACGAAACTCAGGCAATTTCACGCGCGGCAGCCAGCTTCTCACCCATGAGATGCTGATGTGGTTCTCGGGCGCGAAACTGCCCATCATCGCCTGGTTCTTCGCCTTCCTCGCCGCCTGGTTCATCATCCTCTCGCTGCGCCTCGACGAGCATGGATTCCAGCTTGTCTGCATGAAACTCTATTCGGCGCTCTGGAACTGGGTCGACCTCAACCCGAACAAGCGTGTCAACGTCACCCTGCCGAACGGCGAGATCCTCAAAACCATCATGCCGGCGGTCCCCTATATCCCGGCCGTGCAGAAGGCGTGGGACACGACAATCCATGCGCTCATCGGCTCGCTTCTCGTCTCGCTATTCGTCATCGCGCCCATCGCGATCTGGTTCGTCGATATCTCCCGCAGGCGCGGCAAGACCATCCTCCAGGAGCGCCACGAACGCGGCGCGATGCTCGTCGACCGTGATGTCCTCTTCGCCGAAATCGCCCAGCATAATGCCGCCAAATTCGAGGAGGACGCGCGGCAGTTCTTTCCCCGGCTGAGCCCCTCGGCGGTGCTCAGATTGCCTTTCGCGGAGCGGAAGGCAGGCGGCATTCACCATCCCTACTCGCTCGCCGGCGTGCCCTATCCGCACCGCATGGAGCAGTCGCACACCATGCTCATCGGCACGACCGGATCGGGCAAGACGACCGAGCTTCGCAGCCTCGTCGCGCAGATGCGCGAGCGCCAGGACAATGCGGTCATCTTCGACCTGACCGGCGCCTATGTCGAAGCCTTCTACGATCTCGATCGTGACACGATCCTGAATCCAATGGACCAGCGCTGCCCGGCCTGGTCGATCTTCAACGACTGCCGCACGCATAGCGAGTTCACCGCCGCCGCGGCCGCCCTGATCCCATCGGACGGCGGATCTTCCGAACCCTTCTGGGCGCTCGCGGCGCGCACGCTCTTCATCGAGATGTGCATCCGCCTTCAGGAACGCGGCCAGACCACCAATCTCGCGCTGTCCGAGAACCTGATGACGGCGGATCTGAAGCGGGTCCACCGCTTCCTCGCCAACACCATCGCCGACCCGCTAACCGCGCCGGAAGCCGCGCGCATGGCGGAATCGATCCGCGCCGTCTTCAACACCAACGCGCAGGTCCTGCGCTTCCTTCCCGACGAGGGCGAGCAGTTCTCGATCCGCGACTGGATCACCGGCGAGAAGAAGCCCGGCGCGATCCTCTTCATCACTTCCAACTATGTCGATCTGCCGATGAACCGGGCGCTCCTCACGCTCTGGATGGACCTGTGCATCAACCGCCTCATGACCATGCCGCGCACGCGATCCTTGCGCACCTGGTTCATGTTCGACGAGCTCGGGGCACTCCACAAATTGCCGGCGATCGAGAACGGCCTTCAGACCGCGCGTGCATTCGGCGGCGCGATGATCCTTGGCATCCACAGCTTTGAAAAACTGGTCGAGGTTTATGGTGAGCAGGGAGCCCGTAATCTTGCTTCGCTCGCCCGCTCCAAGCTTATCCTGGCGACCGCGGACCTCGACACCGCCGAGCAATGCGCGCGGTATATCGGCAACCGTGAAGTGCGCCAGATGGATGAGGCGTACAGCTACGGCTACAACAACACGCGCGACGCCTCGACCCTCACACCGCGTAAGCAGGTCGAGCCGCTCGTCATCGCCGATGACATCACCAATCTACCCTCGATGCACGGTTTCGTGAAGTTCCCCGATGGCTTCCCGGCGGCCCGCATTCTGCTCGAATGGAAAGACTATCCCCAGGTCGCCCAGGGCTTCATCGCGCGGCCCACGATGCAGCCCGTACGGTCTAGGCGCGGAGAAGAAGTCTTTGCGGAGGAAGGCGGGGAAGCAGGCGGGCGGGATGGTGCGGTCCAGATCGTTGAGGAGGTCGTCGAGGCCACCAACCTCGCCAAGGATATGGCGGCGCGGATCCTCTCCGCTCCGACCGAAGAAGAGAATGCCGAAACCGTGCGCTCCACCCAGCGGAGCGATGATCGCAGCGAGCAAACGACACCCGCGACCCATGCTGCCGACAAGGCCCAGGCGGGGCGCGAGAAGACCGAGGAACAGGTTGCCGGCACCCGCGCCGCCGACGAGCGCCGCGACGGCCGAGACGCCCAGCCACGCGGCGCCCAAGTGGAGGATCAGACTCTCATTGAACTGAGGGATGGGTTCGCGGCCGGCAGGGACGACAGCATGGACATGGGGATTTAGCCGATGCTCTCGGTCGCCTCGGTCCGCTCCGCCTCGGGTGCCGCGAACTATTTCGCGAAGGACGATTTCAAGGACAATTATTACACCGCCGACGGCTCCTCCGAGGTCAGCGCCTGGGCCGGGGAGGGGGCCGAAGCGCTCGGTCTCGAAGGCGAGGTCGAAAGGGACGCTTTCGAGAAGACCTTAAGCGGAATCCTGCCGAGTGGGGAGGGGGTCGCCCAGGTCGAGAACCGCCGCAACGGCGTCGATCTCACCTTTTCGGTACCTAAGTCCGTATCGGTCATGGCCTATGTCGCCGGCGACAAGCGCGTGCTCGCGGCCAACATGGCGGCCGTCCAGAAAACCATGGCCTGGGTCGAGAAGAATCTCGCCGAAGGCCGCAAGGATATCGAAGGCCGCAAGGTGCCGGTGCGGACCGGCAATCTCGTCTATGCGCTATTCCAGCACGACACGAGCCGGGCGCTCGATCCGCAGGCCCATATCCACGCAGTCGTCGCCAATCTGACCCGTATGGCCGACGGGAAATGGCAGGCACTTCACGCCGACAAGATCTGGTCAAACAACGCCACGATCGGCGCCATCTACCATGCCTATCTGCGCGCCGGCCTCGAGAAGCTCGGCTATCAGGTGGAACTCAAAGGTAAGCACGGCACGTTCGAGATATCCGGCGTTCCCAAGGCAATCATCGAGGCGTTCAGTCAGCGCCGCGAAGCCATCCTCGAAAAGGCCGCCGAGCTCGGCATCGTCTCCGCAAAGGGCCGCGACGGGATCACCACCAACACGCGCGACCCCAAGCTCAATGTCGATGATCGCGACGGCCTGCTGAAAGGCTGGATCGATAAGGCGGCCGCACTCGGCTTCGACGGCAAAGGCCTGCTTGCGTCGGCCGAGGCTCGCTCGGGTCAGAGCGCTGCGGACAGTCGGCTCGAGCGCGGTTTTCGTGCGGTCAGCGAAGCGATTGCGGGCGCACGCGACCTGGTCGGCGGGTTCCTCCGGCCCAGCGATCCGCTGGTCGATTCAGGGCTCGCGCGTGTCACCCAGTCTCCCGTCACGGCGCGCTCGCAGCTCGCGGTCGCCTCGGCCGTTCGGATCCTCTCCGAACGCGAGGCGGCGTTCAACGTCCATCTGCTGGCGAAGACCGCGCTCGACCTGGGTCTCAAGGGCGTGACGATCGACACGGTCGAGCGCCGCATCGGTCAACTGATCGAGAATCGCCAGCTCATCCCCGGCGTCGCGCGCATCGGTGACAAGGGCGTGAGCATGGTCACCACACAGGAAGCGCTGCGCACTGAAGAAACCATCCTGAAGGCGGTTGAGGCGGGCGCGGGGAGGGCGGTGCCGGTCATTCCCGCTAGCGATGCTCCGGCGCGCCTTCAGTCGGCCGCCGATCGCCCCCTCAATGCCGGTCAGCTTGCCGCCGCCACGCTGATCCTTTCCTCGGAAGATCGCACCGTCACGGTCCAGGGCGTCGCCGGCGCCGGCAAGTCGACGATGCTTCAGGCGGTCGCGCGCGTCGCGACTAGTGAAGGTCGCGAGATTCTCGGCCTCGCCTTCCAGAATAAGATGGTGGCGGACCTCGCGACAAGCGCCGGCATCAAGAGCCAGACGATCGCGTCCTTCGTCCTCGCCAATGAGCGGTTCGTGACCGAGCGCGACACGCCCAGGTTCGAGGCTGCGCAGGCGAAACTTTCAGACGCCATGCTGGTGGTCGACGAGACCTCGATGGTCTCGAGCGACGATATGCTGACGCTTCACCGCATCACGGAGGCGCTCGGTATCGATAAGCTCGTGCTGGTCGGCGATCGCCAGCAGCTCTCCTCGATCGACGCCGGCAAGTCGTTCGCGATGATCCAGGCGGGCGGCGGAACCATGGCGCGGATGGACGAGAATATTCGCCAGCGCACGGACACGCTGCGAACGGTCGCTGCGCTCGCCAATGTGGGCCGCGCGGGCGAAGCGATGAAAGTCCTGGGCGATAACGTCCATGAAAGCGATAGCCCCCCTGAAACCGCCGCGGAAATGTGGCTCGCGCTCTCGGCGGGGGATCGCGAGGCGACTGCGGTGTTCGCCTCAGGTCGCGAGTCTCGCGCGATCATCAATCAGCGTATCCAGGATGGGCTCGCCGCCGAAGGCGCGGTGCGAGGGGAGGGCATCCACCTCACCGTCTACGAGCGGGTCAATCTCACCCGCGAGGAGCTGCGCTATGCTTCCTCGTACAGGCAAGGCATGACGCTCGACGTCGGCCGCGGCGGCGCGCAGGATGTAGGGCTCGGCCGGGGCCGCTATGATGTCACGAAGGTCCTGCCGAACGGCAAGATCGAGCTCAGCGACGGGCGCCGGAAGAGCCGGTTCGATCCGCAGAAGCTATCGCCTACCGAGAAGCGCGACCGGCTTGAGCTCACCCAGAAAAAGGATCTCCACGTCCGCGAGGGCGACCGCATCCGCTGGACCTCCAACGATAAGCCGCGCGATCTCCACAATGCGGCGCTGGCGCACGTGCTGGCGGTCGATGCCAGCGGCGTGACCGTCGAGACCGCGAACCAGCAGCGGCTGACCCTCGATCTCGGCGATCCGATGCTGTCGCGGCTCGACCTTGCCTACGCGCTCAACATGCACATGGCGCAGGGCATCACCACAGACAGGGCGATCACGGTCATGGACAGCCATGAGCGCAACCTGTCCAACCAGCGCCTTTTCAATGTCGGCGTGACGCGCGTCCGCGACGAGCTCGTCATGGTGGTCGACAATCGGGAAAAGCTGGAGCGCCAGCTCGATCTCAACCCCGGGAACAAGACTTCAGCGCTGGAGACGGTCGGTCGTCTCGACATCGACGGCAAGAAGGGATCGGCGCAGCCGGTGAAGTTCGATCCGGGTCCGATCGACGGAATCAACCTGGCTGATCGCCCCGACATTCTCGCCGACCTGCCGCCGCTCCCGGACGGACCTGTCGCTCCGGCCGCTGCCGCGGCCAAGGCCGGCGACCTCGCGGCCCCGCCCGACCTCAAACCAGACCCGAGTTTGAAGGGCGGCGACCTGCTGCCGCCGCTGCCTGAGCGCAGCCTCGGGCTCGATTTGTGAGTGCAAAACGCCGGCGCAGTGCCGGCCCAACCAAGGAGACCAAGCATGGCATGGGATTTTGACGAGGGCGGCAAGTTCGGCAGCGAAAAAGCGGCTGCGGATTATGCGCGCCGCAATGGCCTCAAAGACGCCGATTTCCGCACGCGTCGCAAGGGCGACCAGGTCGAGCAGGAGATCCGCCGGTCGGCGATCGACGGCCGCAACCTGCGCGACAGCAACGAGCGTCGTCGCGACGGCTGGAACTGAAAGGCGCGGTGCCGGCATGGGGCGTGAGCCTCATGCCCAATATCGGGAGAGGCTCAATGTCACATTATTTCGACCAACTTGGCCGGCTGCCGATTGGCAGCCTGCTGCTCGCCACGGGCGCGCTCATGGTGATCGGTTTGGCGATATGGATCGCACCGCGCATCCGCCAAGGGATCAAGGATCGTGCCGCACCTGTGCCGGCGGCGAAGCCCTTCCTTACCAATCGGAAGCACGCGATGCTCGCCGCGCTCGAGCGCGTCCTGCCGATGTACCGAATCCATGCCCAAGTCTCGATGGGCGCGCTCCTCATGCCGGGTGTTAGCTCGGGTCGCCGGCCACGAGCGTCCGACAGCGACGCGTTCGGTCAGAGGATCGTCGACTTCGTTATCGTCGATCCTACCTCGAGTTCAGTCGTGGCCCTGATCGAAATGGACGAGCGCTTTAGCGATCCCAGCGAGGAACGCGGACGCGACGCTATTGCGGCGCGGGCGGGGTATCAGACGATCCGCATTTCGGCGTCGGACCGGGCGACGGTTGCCACGGCCCAGGCTGCGGTCGGGCACCTGCGGGATGCCGCGCTTGCTGCAGCGCCCACGGTGGCAAGACTGCCGGTCCAGGCGCACGTCTGGCCGCTCGAAGGCCGCTTCAATGGGGCTCGCTGACCGCGACTATATGCGTGAGCGCCGGCGCGCCGAAAGCAAGGCTGCTCGGGCTGCCGGCGGGGGCTGGTATCGCCCCTCTCCGCGCATTGTGTCGCATCCGTGGCAGAAGTGGGTTTTCCTGCTCTCGGCTGTGTCGATTCTGATCCCGATGTACGGGGAGGCTCAGCGCAAGGGCTGGCTGCCCGATTTTACTGTATCTCTGCCCTTTCCAGAGACCGGATCGGTGACCGTAGCGCGGACAATAGAGCGCTCGAGCATCAAGAGCACGCTGACGGTGGATGCCAGTGCGGCAAACGCAGTCGTGCAGCTGTTCGACCCAGCGACCAACCGGCATATCTTCTCGGTCTACGTGGCCGGCAACAATCGGATCACCGTCCCGGCACCGACGGGCACATTTCGGATGCGGCTGATCGAAGGAAAGAAGTGGCATGGCACCACGCGCTATTTCGGCCCAAACACCTCCTACGAAACTGTCGCGGAATTGATGACCTTCGAGCCGCGCAGCGGCCATATCATCGACCTGCATCGAAAGCCCGACGGCAACCTCAAGACACGGCTCATGTTGAGCCAGCCCGAAAAGCTTTAGCCTCTCGCCCGGCCTGGCGCGGGCGAACGTGGCATCTGACTCTCGCCCAGGGGGTTGGCGTCGTCAGTGGGTGTCGAAATCGTTGTAAGGCGTTTCGAGCGCGATCGCGCAATATGCCTCGAGGAGCGCTTGGCGCGTCTGGTCCGTCTCCTCGACATGGCGATAGGCCATCTGCTGGATACGAATTTTTGCGGCCGTGAATGCCTCGACAAACGAGCTGGTCGCTGCGAGCCCGGTCCGGGTTTGCGGGCCTGCCACATAGGATCCGCCCTTTATGCCCAGACCCTCGCGCGCGAGCTTGTAGGCGAACGACGCCTGGTTCTGACGCGAGCCGGGCCGGCAGTGTAGAAAGTAGCGGTCCCTCAACCGATTCGAACGTCCGATGTAAAGGTGTCTCTCATTTTCGGTGAAAAGGTAGACCCCGGCACGCGGCATGGTGGTCGGCAGTTGTCCGAATGCGAGCGGCTTGGACGCCAGGAGCTCGTTCAATTTGTCGTCCAGTGATGAGGTGATGGCCAGGAACCTCGGGTGCATGTCATTTTCTCTCGTGTTGCGTCACGTCAGTGACTGCTCGGCAAACCGCATATCCCCTGATGCGTTGGCGGGTCGCCAACACAGCATCAACAGCTTGATACAGTTGCCTGCCACCAATGACACTTTACCTGGAAACGCTCGGTAAAGTGTCATTGATGACAATTACTTGGGCCTGCGCTTCCTCAATATGACCGCGATAGGCGAACTCGATGAGGTCGCGGACCAGCTCGATAAGGCCGCTGGTCGGAAGCCCGTCAAAAGGATCACCATGCGCCAGCGCATTGCGCCGATCCGCCAGCGTAGGCTTCGTCGTTCCGATCAGCTGGCCTACGGCCGTCCCACCGCATCGCACGATCATCGGTATCTCCGTGTCGGTGAGACCGTCGCCGTCGACCATATGCTTGAGCAGTGCTGCGAATGATCGCTGTGGCGGTGCATCGCCGAGCCCGGGGGCTTGCCCGGGCTTGAGCTTCTTCCTTGGCCTGCCTGGTACCTGCCTCCCGTACCGGTCGTTGAGTGCCAGTTCGAGCGCAGTGAGCGCTACCAGTTCGCCCGCCTTGATCAAATCGCCGTCGATCCACGCCAGATAGTAGAGCTTGAGCGCGCGTTGGAATTTGAGCCGCACCACGTCCGGCACCAGCGGATTGAGCGACATCGCATCGACGAAGCTGTGCCAGTTCTCGATCGTGTCGAATTGGAGCTGCGCCAGCGGGGTGTTCTTCGCAGGCCAGAAGAGGACCAGCGGCTCGGATCGGACTGCGAACTTGAGATCGGGGAATTCCATGGTCACCCCGTTACCATGGCGTCACGGTCTCACGCTCGTCGAAAGACGTGACTTCGTCGGAGAGCTGCTCACGCCACAACGCGAAGGAGAATTGGCCCATGGCAGTTGAGAGACTTGGTGGGGAATGTTTCGTTCCCGATTTGTTGCTTCGACGCAGGAAGAGTCAAGCTGGCCCTGTCGAAGCGGGTCGTTACCTGTAGAATGCACCAAAAAAATGCATGCGAGCCACGCAGGGGATTCACATTCGTCCCGAAGCCACGTAGATTCATGCTATGTTCCATCAGGCAGACCTCTTCGAACCTGGGGCAAGTCCCAGCAAAAGCATGGGTACACCAGCGCTCCTGGCGGTTATCGCGGCCGCATCGCCGCGCCCGAAGTTCAGCTACATGCTGCTCCAGCTGATCGCAGAGATTGCGGATGAGCGGGGAAGTGCGGGCCCGAACGTCACCATCGATGGCAGCGCCGTGCCAGTCAGAGACTGGCTGTGCGATGCGCTCGTCCCGATGGCGCAACGCGCCGCGCGCCGCCGCTCGACGGTGGAGGCGGTTCGCGCAGAGCTCGACGAAGCCAGGGCGCTTCCTGCCGATCGCGACGAGGCGGATCGTGTCATCGAGGACAAGGTTCGTGAGCGCGTGCGTCGCTCCGGGCGCTGCAATGTCAGCCGGGCAGTCTCGGATCTGTGCAAGATCGGACTGCTGCGGCGACATTATCAGGGTTTTCGCGTCGATCATCAAAACCGCGGGGCACAGCGCGAGGCGGTCTATACTGTCATGCCCGAAGCTTTGGCGGTGTTGCGGCGGGGGTGAACAAAGGGCCCCGACGGCCGCGCAGGTCCGTCGCGCGGCCGATCTTCATCGCCCGTCGGCGTCGGTTTCCTCAAGGATGAAGTAGACCGGCACGATTGGTTCCTGCTGCGGCTACGTTAGAGGCGGTAGGCGGCTCGCAGACGCTCCACGACGACATCACGCGTCATGCTCACGTCGAACTGTCTCGGATCGAAGTCCTCCTGGACTGCCACGGCTTGGACAAAGGCGCCCATGTCTTCCTGCACAGTCGAGGGCAGCGCATAGCTTGCGTCGGCAGCCAGCAGCTGCAGCATCCGAGCGACATCGTTGCGATGCTTGCGGACGTCCTTTTCGTCAATCTTCTCGCCTTCGTCACGGCGCCGGCTCAGATCCAGCCAGGCACGTGCCTTGAACGGAATGATGGCTGCCTCATCGAGAACAGGGATGCCGCCCAGCGTGCGCACCATCGACTTGAGGAACTGGTAATAGGCGCCGTCGAGCAGGATCGCTGACAGGCTAGCAGCTTCCTCGTCAATCGGAAGAGGCGTGAGACGGCTATCATCGGCGAGCGAGATCCCCTCTGGCTGTCTCGAAAACAGTTCGAGCATCGCAGGGAATTCCTTGTTCGCAGGCTTTTGAAACCGGTAGAGGACGCGCTTTCCCTCGCTTTGCTGCCTGATTTCATAGCCACCTTCCTCGACGAAGGCCCAAAATCGGTCGGAGAAGGCCGCGTCGAGAGCCTCGACAATCAGGACGATGTCCAAATCCTTGGTCGCCCGAAAGTCGAGGCCGACCTCATCCATAAGCAGCTCACAGGCCGCGCCGCCGATCAGCACATACTGGCTGTCATGCCCTTCGAAATGCGCGCGGAAGCGATCGACGCCAGTTACCATCCAAAAGGCTCCAAGAGTTGCTGCGCTGCCTGGGCCACGCGTTCGTCGGGATCATTGCGCAGGCTCAGATGCAGCGAGAGCCGATCCACGACCGCATCGCGCGCCAGCGCGCGCGGATCATAGCTCCATGTCTCGAGTTCGGCGCGATCGTCATCGTCGAACGCAAATCCGGTCCTGAGCTCAAGCGTCTGTTGCAAGTGCTTCCACCGCGCCGCGGGAATGGCACGGTGAGGGAAGCGCGGTTCCGACAGCATCGTATAGTGGGCGAGCGCGCTCTCGCCCGCGAGGGGTGCGACATGGTCAGGCAAAGTTCCCCTCACGGTTCGGACCTTCCGCACAGGCGACCGCAAGCGGTCTTCCACCGCCTGCCAAAGCTCCCGATCGTGCACGACGAGCTGAAGATGGCGCTGACGCCCGACATGGTGCGGCTTGGCGAGCCGCAGCGCCTCCAGCTCATCAAGGGTGCGACTCATGCTCATGATCGCCACCTGGAACCGTTCCGCCAGCTTGGTCAGGTTCGCCCCATTGAGATCCTCGCCAAGGAGGCTCGCGAGGATCAGGACCTGGCTCGTCGGACCAAATTGCTCGTTGGCGGCACGTAGCCTGGTCGGCGCTCGCTCGCGCAGGTCAAGCAATGCTTCGGGAACGTAGAGTTGTGCGCCCGGAGCCAGGAACCCTATCTGACGCTCGACCATCTGACGGCGAGCGGCGGCCGGCACGCTCTCGAGAAGCAGGAGGACCAGACGAATGCCGAGGTGTCGGCGGAGAAGTTCGCGGTGCTTGATGAACTCGGTGGCAGCGCTTTGTCCCTGCGAACGTGCTGCCACGAGCAGCACCGGTTCGCTGTTCAGCTGCCCTTCCCAAAGGCGATAGCGATCCAACAGAAAGTGCGGCAGCCCCGCGTCGGTGAAAGACGTCAGCCCCATACGCAAGCCAAAGGCATGATGCACATAGGCTTCGGCCGCCTCGCCCAAGGCGTCCAATCTGGTGTCGGGTCGGTTGTCTAACATCGCAAGGACCATTTAACATTGATACTGTTAAAAAGCTACCTCCTGTTAGACAGGGCCATGAGTAGGGTATTGGCTATCCCAAACGCGGCGTCGGCACGTGTGTCGATCGGCTGGTCAGCGTGAGCACCGCCGGCAGGGTGGATGCCGTTGAGGCGGTCCTTGATCGCTTTGGCGAGGGCGAAGGTCAGCCCCATCTTGTCGACTCATTCAGTCACAGGCGAGATTGACAGCTTTTTGCGGGGGCCACGGCGCTTGGGTGCTGCGTTTCCTTCTACCGGCGGAGCCGCAACAGGCTTTAGCACGGCTTTGCGGCCGAGTCCGATCTTGTGGGCGAGGGCGCGCCGGGTTTCGGCATAGTTCGGAGCAACCATCGGATAATCGGCGGGGAGGTGCCACTTCGCTCGATAGTCCGCCGGCGTCATCTGATAGTGGGTCATCAAGTGCCGTTTGAGCATCTTGAGCTTCTTGCCGTCTTCAAGACATACAATGTAATCCGGCTTGACCGACGAGCGGATCGCGACTGCTGGCTGAGCAGGCGCTTCAGCCAGCACCGGCACAGTGCCCAAACCGGCCAGTGCTGCGTGGACATTTCCAATGAGCGTGGGCAGGTCCGAAACCGATATGCTGTTATTGGCGACGTGCGCTGAAACGATATCGGCGGTCAATGTGATCAATCTGCTCGATTTATCGGCGGAGTCGGTCATTCGGGGGTTCCTGATAACTGAGATCCATCATAGGGGCGCAATCGCTCAAGATGCCTATCGATTATCCAGGTCAGAGGAAAGCTCACTGATCAAATGCGCGGGTGTTGCCGCCAATTGCGTCCTCGCCGAAGCAGGCGCTGCTCATCACCTGCGGATAGTAGGCGGTTCCTCGCAAAGGCGCTTCGCTTCAACGCAGAAGCCCGTGCGATCCGAGGTCCAGCCGACTACAGGGTCTGTGCGAGGGTGCCCTCTGGACAGCCTTGACCACTCCTGGCGGCAAGGCCCCCCTTAAGCATTGCCGCCAGGAGACCACGGCCATCTTCCTGCTGTACAAACTGCGTCAGCCGATCCTCGCGATATCTCTGCACACTTATGTCCGATAAGCGTGATTCTCGGACATAAGATTTGGCTTTGAGAGGGGGCTCCGTTACGCTGCACGCGATGGCCCGCGACCTGCTTCCGATCTCGACCAATCTTCCAGCCGACCTTCTCGCGGAGATCGAAGGCGCGCGCGAAACGCTGGCCGCATCCAAGGCCGGATCGACCCAGAAAGCCTACGTCTCGGACTGGGAACGCTTCTGCGACTTCTGCGACGCGCGCAACGTCGAGGCGCTGCCGGCGCACCCTGACATCGTCGCGCTGTTCGCCCATGTCGAGGCCGAGGCAGGCATCGCGCCAGTCACGATCGGCCGTAGGGTCGCGGCGATCAACCATCACCATAAGGACGCGGGTCTCGCCTCGCCGAGCGCGCGGGACGCCGCGGGCGTCATCGCGCAGATGATGGCGGGCGTGCGCCGCAAATATGCGCGCAAAAAAGACCAGAAGGCGCCGGCCGCCGCGGATGTGCTCACCGCCATGCTCGCGACGATCACGGGCACGGGTCTGCGCGCCAAGCGTGATCGCGCTATCCTGGCGGTCGGCATGGCGGGCGCGTTCCGCCGCTCCGAAATTGCCGCCATGCAGTTGCCTGATCTCGCCTTCGAGGCGTCCGGCGTGCGGATCGCGATCCCACGCTCGAAAGGCGATCAGGACGCCGAAGGCCAGGAGATCGCGATTCCCGAGGGCCGGCATATCCGGCCGGTGAGCCTCCTCAATGACTGGCTTGAGGCCGCCGATCTTATCAGCCCGGATCCTGTGACCGGCAAGCCCCGGACAGGTGCGGTATTTCGGCGGCTAACGCGGGGGGACGAGCTGACCCTCGATCCGATCACCGACAAGACCGTAGCCCGCCTGGTCAAGGCCTGCGCGTCAGCGGCAGGGCTCGACCCCGCCCTGTTCTCCGGGCATTCGCTGCGGGCGGGGTTTTTGACCGAAGCGGCCGCCAAGCGTGCGAACCTGTTCAAGATGAAGGACCACTCTCGGCACAGGTCGCTCGATACGGTCGCCGGCTATGTCCGCGACGCTGCGATGTTCGACGACCATGCCGGTGAGGACTTCCTGTGATGCCAGCTAATGGCGCAGCGCCAGAATGGCAGGCCTATACCATGCCGAATTACGATGCGGCGATGACGCAGGCATGCACGGATCTCCAGCGGCGCATCCTTGTCGACGCCGCCTATCGGTCTGCCATACTGACCGATCCCCGAGACCTTCACCGCAGCTTGTTCGCCGAGTTCACCCCGCTTGGTTACCCCGAATATGCCGGTACCTACAGGGGCACGGCCGGGACTTCGCTCGCGCACCGCCGCATGGGCGCCGCGCAAATCGTCAGCCCGCAAAAGAGCTTCTCCTTCGAAAAGCCGGAGAGGGTCGCCGCGGCACTCGATTTCTTGCTGTCCGAGGTCCGCCGTGAGCTGGTGCCGGCCAGGTCGGCTGCGCCTTTCGTGCAGCTGCTGACGTTGACCCATCTATTTTGCTGGTTCGGCAAGATTCACCCGTTTCTCGATGGCAATGGCCACGTCCAGCGCGCCTTGTTCGCCGCTGCGGCGACCGAGCTGGCAATCCCGCTTGGCACCCGCTTCGCCATCCATCCGCGCCCGTTCGACAGCCTGCTTGCCTGGCCGCTTGAGATGTTCACCCGCGCCGCGCCCGAGCAGCGTGAGCGCTTTCTCGCGATGGTGGCCGAATATCTTAGTTCGTGGTTGGCCGGCCCCTTCGATCTGCCCGCGAGCGGCATTGCGCCGTAAGCAGTCCGGCCCGCTTCAGAGTTCGATCAGCGTGTAGCCACGATCGGCAAGCAATTTCCGGGTCCAGTCCTTGGGAATAGACACACCCTCCGCGGTCAATGAGAGCGCTGTGTCGGCCCGATCGAACAGCGCGACGCAAAGCTCATCGCTATCGAACCGCGATCGGTACTGGATGCCGTCGAGGTTCGTGCTCTTGTAAATGTCCGCGGCAATCTGCTGCGGCACCGAATAGGCGCCCGGATTGTTGACCGGGTCGAAGTCGGCGGAGACGCCGGCAGTCGTGGTCTTGAACCAGCCGAGGCCCGGTCCATGGACTTTGGCCAGGCGGACAGGCCGTGTCGTGGTGAAGTTTGCGGCGCGTCTCCTGGAGACCTGATCCCAAAGGACGTCGCGGTCCTTCGGTGTTCGTAGCAATGCTTCCGCAAAGGGGCCGACGAGCGTCTTTCCCAGATAGAGCACCCCAAACTTGCCTTCCGGATCGTCCCACCGCCAGGTCGCGTCCCTGCGGCCATACCATCTGGCAGCCACCGTTGCGCCGTGAACCCGATGCAGCAACCTGCCGGTGGCGATCGTCGCCACGGGCATCCCACCTTTCGCCGCCACAGGCGTCAGTCTTCGAGCGTACGGGCGAACCGCACAACGCGCTCGACCTCTGCGTCGCTGCCCTTGAGAAGCGCGATCGGGCTCATTCCATCAAGACCTTGATCACCGCTGACGAGGAACTGCAGGACGGCCCATCCAGACGTTTGGGGAGCGGCACTGAGGACTTTCGCAATTCCCGGAAGGATCGCGTTCCCGTCGAACTGAAACACCGGGAACAGCTTCGTCCCATTGTCCTCGACCATCAGCAGTCGGCGATCTTTCACCGCCTTATAGACCGCCTGAATCGTCTTGTGTCCAAGCAGAGTGCGCACCTTCTCCGCAGTCAGCGCTCCTCCCGCCGCGTCGATCAACCGTCGCTTGAAAGCGATGGCCTTCGTGATCCGCTCCGCGGCCTCCGGGTTATCCGTTTCGACCGCCGGGATGCCAAGAGCGAGATGAAAGACCAGGCTGGGGACGTCGACGCTGCTGATGGCGGCCGCCTTTGCCGCCGCCGGCATCATTTTGATGATGCGATCGGTGCTTGCCACTATGCGGTCGTGAAGGACACGATCCGCATCAACGAAACCCATATTTGCCGGCCGAACCATTCGATCATTCCTGTTGAGTCAGTTCCATATATGCTGAAACCAACACGTTTTCAACCAGGGGCTTTGCCAGTTGGTCTTGGCGGGCGCGGATCGCCGCCTCGGAATGCGTTGGCCGCATCTCTTCGATGCACCCTCGAGCTGCAAGAAGGAGCGGCAGAAATACCCAGCCCGAGGGGCTTCATTCGAGCATTCGTAGGGACATAAGCACGTTCTGTCGTGCCTCGATAAACCCGATAGCTGGCAAAAGGCCATTGCGAACAAACTTCGAACACCGTATAAAATCGATTGTTCGGAGCTTTCGACATGTACGACCTGAGAACCTACCTCGCAACGAAGGACCTCCCTGGCGGTCCGGTCTACATCGAAGAGCAGTTCACGGCAGAATATCAGCTGATGAACCCTCAGATCACTGATCCAAGCGACGATGGACCGCTGAAACCTGGCAGAGCAATCGGAGGCCTCATCTCGTTGGTGTTGCTTGTAGGAACTGGCGTCTATCTGTTCTTAGCTTGGTGATTTGCGCATTCATTTCCTAAGATTAGGATCAGTGAAAAATCCGCGGTTCTGATCGCGGTTTACTTCCGACTGCAAATCAACGGTTGCGCCAGCCCGATTGGATCGAGCGGCCTCCGCCGCAGCTCTGTCGTCGTTCAGCCTGGCCCGACCCTCATCGATAATTCTTGCAGCGGCATTGGGATCGCCGCCCGGGCTGCCGCTACCAAGCCGATCAACCCCGTGCGGGCGATAAGACGCTCGGACATCCCCAGGCCCTCCTACATCCGTGCGGCGCACGTCCACCAAATTTGGCTCGGAGATGCTGCCCTGGATTTCATTCCAAAGTGCGTCGCGTTTTTCCTGCGACCATTGCTGGATCATCTGCGACCTGACAGCACGTTGCTGATCGGTCAGGTTCGTCGCCCATAGTTCTGGCGCGTCCAGATTCGGGTGCAGCAGCTGTTGCTGCCGGTACCACTGCGCGAGGTCCTGGCTCAGATTTTCGCTGAGTTGCATCCCGTGCGTTTCGGCGAAGCTGGCGTCGCGCGAGAGCGACTCCGACAGCTCTTCCATCTTGCGTGCCGCTTCCGTGTAGGAGCGCGCCCGAGCCAGGGCATCTTCGGTGCTTTGCGAGGAAGAGGAGGTTGCGGAAGACCGGCTGAACACACCCGACCGTTCGTAAGTGCCGTCGGAGGTGGATGCTCCGGTCCCGCTCGAGCGTTCATCGCGCACGCCGCTCGACGAGGAGCTAGAAGAGTCAGTAGATTTGCTCGAATCCGTCCCGTACCGCAGATTGTCCGTTTGAGTTCCAGTCTTGTTGACACTGACAGTGCCGCTGACGTTTGGCAGCAGGCTGCCCAATCGGCCCTTTCCACCAGTAGCTCCCCGCCCGGCACCACCAAGCGCCCCTCCAAGCGAGCCGGCGACTTGATCTGTCGTCCCAGCTTGCCGATCGTGACCTTCGGAGATCCGCTGGCTCTGGCCGGTCGATGTGCGCTCTTCCATCCCCTGCGAGCTTGAGCCGGTCGACCGATCAAACTTCTCGACGTTGGTATTTGCGGAACTACCTGCACCAGATTCGAAGCCCGAAGAGCGCTCTGTCGAGGTTCCAAAGGCGCTGCGGTTGGTATGCGTGCTGGTGAGGATCTCCTGTGCGGCATTCTCGAACGCCTGCGCCTGGCGATGCGCTTCGCTCGCCATCTCCCGCCACTCCGCCACCGTTCCGGAGTTCATCGTCGGCGTGAACCCTAGCCGCGAGATAGCGCCACTTGTGTCGAACACCTCCTGACCATTGCCGAAGCCAGACACAACCGCGCCGTTATCCTGCCGCCAACCGACGCTGGTCGCGCCGCCCATGTAACTCGGCGCCGTCGTCCACTGATCGCTCTGGCGCATGTTAGAAGTTGAATTTGCCCAGCTCACATTCCCGTAGGAATAATTGCCCGTCGTCTGTTCGACTGCGGCCGCCTCCGCGGCGTTCTGTGCGGGCGCGAGCATTGACGTCGCCTGCCCTGCAACCGACATAGCTCCCCTCGCCAAGCCGGCAGCGAGGAATGGGATACTCATCAGCATGAACCCGGCGATCGTCGCTGTCTCGCCGTTCACCGCGCCGATGCCGGCATAGGTGCCGAGCGTCACGCCGCCACCGGCAACACCGGCCGCGGCCGCCTCCGCCCTCGTCATGCAGATCATGTGGAGAATAACGTACAGCGGCCCCCACGCGGCGAGGTAGAAGAACCCCATCGCGTAACCCTTCAGCGTCGCCAGCCCCGTTTGGGGCATGAGGAACAGCGGGAAGATCACCGGGAACATCGCGAAGAAGACAACCGTCAGCACGATGTTCAAGATAGGCACCCAGGCCATCGCCTGCTGAGCGATCGAATTGTAGGTGTTGCGCGCCTGTATGTCCGCGCGCGTCTGCGCGAAGGTATCGATCGTCGCCGCACCTGACCCGCCCGCCATGCTGTTTCGTGCCTGCATGAAGGCGTTGATGGCCGTGTTCTGTCGCATGGATTCAGAGTAATTGCTGGCCGATCCAGTGAAAGCTGCGTTCGCGATCGGTAGATCGTGTTTGAGCTTGTCGGCCGCGAGCGTGTTACTCAGCTTGGGATAGAGTTCCTTGCCCCAAAGCGGCGTGTTCGCCTCTATCATCGGCGTCCATTGGGCGTTGAGCATATCGTAGGCCTGCCGGCAGGTGACGATCGCGCTGTTCACCGTGCCGCCGCCCTGCCGTTCAAGCCACTCCTGCGAACGAGCCTCCGATCCGGGGCCGATATCCGTCCATAGGTCCTTCGACTGCGCAAGGACGGTGAGCGATTTGCGGTAAAGCATCACATCGCCGAAGAGGCATTTTTTGAAGTGCTCTTCCAGGTTCGTCGAAAACTCGGCGTCGCGGATGACGAAGTTGCGGGTCGCATCGTACAGGCGCGCGCCGTAGATCATGCCATTGCTCGAGTAATTGAGCTCGCCCGGCATGACGAAGACGGTCTCGGCAGTTCGTGTCAGCCAATCGCCAATTTGGGTGGTGAAACTCGCGAGCACCCCCAGTCCGAGCGGCACGTTCGCGACCGTCGCCGGTGCCAGCGACGGATTGATCCGGTCGGTCACCTTCACATCGATCGTCGGCACCATCAGGCAAAGATAGATCAGCGTCGATTGCAGGAACCAGTTCAGCCAGACTCGAAAATTGAGCGTGAACGCGACGACAAGCAGCGAGTAGATCAGGCCCATCACCATCACGACGCGGAGCAAGGAGCGATAGCCCCCACCCCCCGACCAGGCAGCGACGGCGTTGAAGGTGTTGACGAGATACTCGCCACCCCCAACCGTGAAGACCTCCACCATCGCCGCAGCTCCCCTGCCCTAGTTCAGCCCTTGTGCGTTGAGTCCGCGCGAGAAATTGAGCGCGGAGGACATCCCCGGCGTCATCGAATTCTGGAGAGTGGACTCGAGCATGATGCTGCGATCGATGATCTGCATGGTGACCTGTAGCTTGTTCGAGAGCTTCACATCCCGCTGGGCGAACTTCTGGCGCGTCGCTGCAATCTGCTGCTTCCACTGATTGGCGGTCGCCTGGTCAAACGTCTGATAATGCGTCTGAGCCTGTTCAACGCGGTCGAGCATGTTGTCCAGCATGGCAGCCAGCAGATCGACGGCCACGATCTCGGAAAGGGTCTCGATCTCGCCGTCGGTCAGCGCGTAGTGCGCGTATGCCTGGACCGCGAGAATCTTGTAGATCGGGACCGTCGCGATGTTCAGAAGCTGCTTCTCGGCCGCATCGAGCGCGGTATCCGTGCGGATCTTGCTGCTCATCGATTTGATCATGCCCGCGATTCGCGGCCGGAGCGCGGACGATGCCGGCACGGTCAGGGTCTGCTCGCCGACATCATAGCAATCGGTGTCATTGCACTTGAGCATCTTGACCGCCGGCGCGTTGGCCGTGCCGTCCAGCAGCGCCGTCACCACCGCTTCCTCCGCCGGACCGAACATCACAACCTTGCCACCCACGGATGGGTCGGTGGAAGGCTGTGTGACGACCGTGCCGACCAGCGTCATGATGTATTCGGAGAAGGACTGATCGAAGGCGCCGAACTTGGCTGACTTCTTCAACGCCTCCCAGGTGTAGTTGTGGGGTTCACCGACAAGCTGATCTTTCATGTTGGCGTCGGTGTTGCCGGCGATCGTGGCGTCCCGTTTGTTGCCGTTGTTGCAGCCCTGGCGGGACGCGGCCCAATCCGAAAAAACGCCCTGGCTGTTGCCGACCGCTTCGCAGATCGTCGAGCGGGTCGAGTCCATTTGCGGCCAGATACCGCCGACCAGCGCCTGTGCGGTTTCGCAGCTCGAGATGTTCATCTGATTGAGCAGCTGGGCCTTCTGGCTGAACTCATCCATGACCTTTCCGATTTCCGGCGACACGGAATCGATGGCGAGCTTGAAGGCAAAACCGAGCGCATTGTTCGCGGTCGCCTTCAGCATCGCGACGATTTCGGAGGCGTTGATGAAGGAGAAGCTGCCGCTGAAGAGATCGATGCCGCCGCAGCCGGCGCGCGCGCTGGGGAGCTGCAGATTGAAGGGCGACACGCTCTTCTGGGGAAAGCGCGTCCAGACGTTGCCGAGCGAATAATAGCCGGCCGATTGCCCCTGGAAAGCCGTTGGTCCGGTGACATTGGCGGCACCGCCGGCGTCGTTGAAGAAGCCGTTCATCTCCGAGGCGACGTCCGCACGGGCCACGCCGATGAAAGCGAAATGCGACGCGGCAACCATCGCCAGGCACGCCGCTATTCTTCTGCCGAGCGGGCGCTGCCGGCCCATTTCTGGTGTCTGCTCCATCAATAGTCGCTCCCCACCTTGGTGTTGGTTAGCATGAAGATGCGATCCATGATCTCGTCGGCGCTGAGCACGCCGTATCCGACCGGAATCGTCCGCTTCGTCTGGGTGTCGAACAGCACAAGCGCTGGCGTCTCGTTGCCGGGCACGCCCATCCGGGCTCGTTGGCCGGAATCGACCACATAGTTGGGGAATTCCCTGTTCGGGCCGCCGTCCATCGAGACGGCCATCACCGTCATCCTGTGGCTGTCGGTGACCGAGCGCAGGATTGGCGCGAACACCTCGCAGGCGCCGCAGCTCTGTGCGTAGAAATAGAACAAGCCATACCGCTGGCCGAGGTTCGTCAGGACCGCATCCCGGTCCGCCTTGCGGTTGTCGAGCCAGAGGCGTTTGCCGACCGTCGAGACCGGCCGCTGCAGTGTGTAGTCGAGATCGGGGTTCTGCCAGAGCGCCCGCTGCCAGGTGTCCGAGAATGTCGATGCGCGGTCGAGCTGCTCACGCTGGAAACGAACATAGGCAATGACGTTGGCCTCGGTCGGCTCGAGGATCGCGCGCGCCTTCAGTTCGTCGAGCTGCTTGCTGATCGCCGCGATCCGATCGGCCGCGCTCATCTGTGGCTCTGGCGTCGTGCTGGACGGGGCGTCGGCCGGCTTGGACCTCACGCAGTAGAACCACTGGCCGAGCTTGCGCTCCCCACAATAGAATTCGTCGGGCACGTCCTGTTCGATCGCATCGCGGGCGCCCGCAGTCTCTTGCGCCCTGAGCGGCACCGCCACGCCGATCGGCGACCCGGCCAGCAGCAGAATCGAAAGCCTAGCGAGTCTTTTCATCGCTGGACGTCCCTTCGTCGAATGGAGCAGATTGCGCGGATGAGGAAGGATGCTGCGGGTGGGCCGCTTGGCCATCCCAGGCTGTGAGGTGGATGCAGCAGTCGAAGTCGCTGGGGGTGGCAGCGGCTCTGCAGCTGTGGGCTGTCACTGGCGCCGCTGGCGGTGAAGCTGCCAGCAACGCGATCAGCGCCGGCAGCTCAAATATGAAGATTGCCATGTTCCAACTCCTCTCTGGTGAGTCTCAGCACGGCCAGCATCAGCGCGACGTCGATCAGCCGCGTTCCCTGATCGAGCAGCTGAATGATGCCCCTGACGAGGAGGCACGCCGCCCGCCTTCCTGCTTCGGCCGGCAAGAGTTTGTCGCCATCAGCGACGAGCCAGCCCCTGGCCCCCATCTTTAAAATGGCCCTGCTCAGGACCTTCCTTGGGACGGCGCATTCGAACCAGGCGCTTAGGGTCTCCAGCACGCCCTCGAACCGCGGTGGATGCTTCGCGCGGTAGGCCGCAAGGAAGATCGCGAGCTCGAGCACCGTCATGTCCCACTCGCAGGTGAGGTCCGCAGTCGAGACGGAGGGGTCATTTGCCGTGAAGGTCATAGTAGGCCTGAATCTTGTCCTGAATGTCGGACATCGTCTGGACCTCATCGGGCAGCTTCGCCGCGTCCATGAAGTCCGAGTAAACGTCGGTGAAATCCATCACCGACAGATCGAGCCTCGCGAATTCATCCACCGTGAAGCCCTGACACTGCTCCTTTTTCGCGCTACCCCATGGCTTGCCGAGCTGTGGGCGCCCCTGCTCTTGCAGGACGCGCGAAAGCTTGCTCTCGAAGCAGCAATAGGCAGTGCGTTTGGTCGAGCAGATCCCGAGGAAGCTCGACGAGCAATAGCTGCCGAGGTTGTGGCAAAGGCCCATCCGGTCCTTGATATCGAGTTTCATCTCGTCCTGACTGCAAGCAAACAGGACGAGAAACGGCGTGGCGAAGGCGGCGATCGCCGCCGGCCCGCCCGCGAGCGCAGCAGCACCGGCACCCAGCGGCACGAGGCCCGACACCTTTCCCGCGCAACAGTTGATCAGGCCGAAAACAGGCTTGTGGCACGTTTCGCGTTTGCCGGTGAAGACCTTGAAGTCGGCCTCGTTGAACTCTTTGCCAGCTTGATCGAGCGCATGAAGCCCGACGAGCGCGTCCCTGAATTCGGTCGACGCCTCGCGGACGATCGGCTCGCAATCGCCGTTGACGCAGTAGACATCATCCCCGCAAATATACTGCTTGTCGCCCCCGACGGGGCTCGACGGGGTCGGGCAGCGGTAGACTTTCTCCGCGACCTTGCAGGGTCCACTCTGCGGGTCATCCAGGCAATCTTCACGGAGGAAGGTGCAGGACCGATTGCCCTCCAAATCCCCGCAATCGTTGCCCGTCGACATGACGTTGCAGGTGAAGCTGCGTTTCCACGCCCAGCACGATTGCGTGACAGGGACGCCATCGATGATCCGGGTCTCGGGGCCTTCTGTGCAGACTTCCCCGGCCGGATCAGCCGTGCACATCGTATCGCCGGCCATGGTTCCGCAACCATCAACCCTTTTGGTCGTCACCTGGGTTTCGGTCGTCTTGGCGTGCCAGCCTTGACCCGTGATCGGGCTTGGAAGGAGGGAGAGATCGGTCAGATTCTCAGAACAGACATATTCGGTCGCGTAATAGTCGTCGCAGAACTTGTTGGTCGAAACGCCGTAAATCCTGTGGGCCTGACAAGCCTGCATCGCGACGCCCGTTGGTCGGCAGACACCTGAAGCCAGATGCGGCGCCATCGCGTCATATCGAGCAAAGGGCGTGCCGTACGCTCCGTTCGGTACGACGAAAAACTTGTACGCGTCGACTGTCGTGGTCTCGGGCACCATGGTGATCGGGCATGATCGCGGCTCCTGCTCGATCTTGGTTCCTTGGTTGCATGTGGCTTCATAATATCCGCTCGTTCCCGAACCCGGGGGGAGGGGCGTGCAGCTTCCGCTGGTGCTGTTGTACGCCTCGCCCGCGAGATAGGCCGACGGGTCGTTTTCGACGGTCGTTGCGCGATTCGTCGTCGCCAGGATCTCGGCGTTGCTGAATGTCGGGCGGGTGCGATCGGCGTCTGTCGTGACGCGGTAACTTTGGTCTGAAGACTTCTGCGCCTGGGCATCCGCGACGAGCTTGTCCGGATCATCATAATAGGTCGTCTGTGGCTGGCTGGTGCCTGTATATCCCGGAACAGCCGCAGCCTGCGCGTCGCTGGACGGAACCAACGAGGAATCGTTCCGCTTCTCCTGCGCCATCGCCCTGCCCTCGGCGCGGGCCTGGTCGACCGTCATGTCTTGCGCGGCGACCGGCTCGGTCATGAGCAGCAGGGCGTACAGTCCGCCCAGGAGGCGTCGGGCGATCATTGCCGGTCGCGCTTCATGTTGGAGAGAGCCACCGCCGCTACGCGGGCGCCTGGGCCGCTGCCGTCCGCGAAGGTCGAGAGCGCATATTCAACCGTCACGTTACCGATCATGCGATCATAGGGCGGCACCTTGGTCTGACAGGCGAAGCCGGCGCACAGATCGAAGTCCGACGAGACCGTGATGTAGGTCGGAACGGCCTGTACATCGAACGCACGAAAAAGTCGGGGATCGATGCCGATGCTGGCGAACTGCCCCTTGTCGACGACCTTGCCGAGCCGTGCGACGAACTCCTTTGCCGAATTGTTCGGAAAGCCTCTGAACACAACTACGCCGCCGGCGCTCGAGGTATCGTGCACGAGCTGCTTCAATGTCGCGTCCGGCATCGACAGGCTGGCGAAGACGATGAACTGCGGCGCCTCCCCGCCCTTCGCGCTCGCATTCTGGGACGCGCCCTTGACGATCTCATCGAAATCGACCGGCCCTGCCGGACCCTTCGGAAGCTCGATCGTCGCAACCTTGCGCATATTTTCGGTGCCGCCGTCGCGCACCTGCGCGGCTTCCTCCCGGAACTGGTCGCCTCGATCCTTGACCTGATCAACGAACGCTTGCGCCTCCGCGGCCAGATCGGCCGAGCGCTTCTTGACCGCCTGGACGTCGACGCCGTCGACGGTCTGGGCGAGCAGCGCGGACACACCGGCGGTGCCCAGGACTGCGAGGATGCCGATGGTGAGATAGCGCATCGTCAGACCCCTAGAGCACGCAGCAATTGCGCTTGCGCCAGACGAGGTAGCCCATGTCCTCGCCGCCGGCGGGATAGGCACGACCGGCGTCGGGCGGCATGGTGGAAGCGCCGATTGCGGAGCAGGCGAAACGCCCGCTCACGGTCGGGATCGGATTGACCATTTGGAAGCGGTACTGCTGCTTCCGCATGATCGGCATGAGGTACTTCTTGCAGAGCCCGGCCGAGCCCATCGTCCCCCAGGCGAGGGCTTCACGGTGCATCTTGAAAGCGAACCGCGAAAGCGCGAGCCGTGAGGATTGGACGTGCCCAATCGAGGAAGGGATGTTGCCGTTGAGCGGATACATCGAGCCCTGACAGCCGGCGCACCAGAATAGCGGATCGAGCGGCAGATGGACGGTGCCGGCGATACAGTCGCCAGCGCAGGCGGCCTGGGCGATTGGGTTGGCGAAGACGATGGCCTCGGGATTGATGAGCGCTGCCAGCGAGTCATCCTGCCAAAGCGGATCGACCTCGGTCATGTAGGCGATGTCGAACGACGCCTGTTCGAAACAGGCGAAGTCGGTGAGGATCTCCATCCAGTAGAGCAGCGGATAAACGTACCAATGGACATGCCATTTGGCCGTGCTCTGCGACCGTCCGCCCACCATCGATGGCCCGGTCAGATAGCCCTGCCCGATGTCGAACCCCGGCGCGATCCGGATGCCGCCGAGGTTGGGGAAGCACCACGGCTTCATCGTCACGTCTGCAAGGCGCGCCGGTTCCCAGAAGCCGACCGATATGCCGATGCGCGGGAGCGGGTCGGCGCAGGCGCAGATCGGAGACGCGGGATTGCTGGGATCGGGGCGGCTGCTCGGCCAGATCTTCAAGGCACCGACAGACAGCGGAAAGAGGCAGGACCAGCAGACATCGGTGATCGGATTGACGAACTTGCCATTGCAGGTCGGCCCGGCCGCAGTTGCCGGCGACGACAGCGCGACCATGGCGAGCAAGAATGCGAAGAGGCCGACGATGCGGCGAAGCCACCGGGTCATTCGACGCCTCCGAGGTCATCGAGGAAAGCTCGGTCGGCGCGCTGCTTTCGGAACAGGTAAAGGCATGTATAAGCGGCGGTCGCGAGCAGGATGAGGGCTGCGCCGATTGGCGCCGCGCGGCCGACCGCGTGGCGCAGCGGCGAGAAGAGACCGGCGACGAGGGCGCAGGTGACGCATAGCGCCTGCCAGGTGAGCCGCATGCGGCGAAGCTTTGGGGTCTCCGGCGCAGCCATCGGTGTGCAAAGCAGATCGAGCCAAAGCGGCATCAGCCGGCCCTCCCCTTCTTCAGCACCTGCTCGGAGACGCGCATCACGCGGCCGTTCTGCTGCACGACAGCGGGCGTGTGCTCTATGCCGAAACGGGAGGTGAGCTTGCCTTCCTGATCGAAGTAGAACCGGCGCTTCCGGTTCGTCATCTCCTCGATCGGCGATCCGCTGACGAAAATGATCTTGGCATTGAGATCGGTGTACCGGCTCGTGGCCCAGGCAATCTGGTCCGCATCGTCGCCATCGACGAACACGAGTGCCTGCTTGATTGCCACGAAGTCGAGCGGATTGATCCGTTGTCCAGCGCGGCCGATGAGATTGCCCTTCTGGTCACGAATATCGTGCTCGAGCTGGACTGTCGGATCATAAGTCCAGTCCCTGGTCTCGGTTGCTAGCGAGAGCCCAGCTACAGGGGTTGGTCGCCGAACTTTCGCTTCGACGCGCTTGGCGAACATCTCGTTGGTGCGCGCGAGTTCGCCGGTCGCTTCGGCGCGCTTCAACCGCGCTTCGATCGTCGAAAGCAGATCCGGCTCGATGACCGGGAAGGCCTGGCCTGTTTGCCCATAGTCACGCGCCTCGATGCGCGCAGGGCTCATGACAAAGGCGGCGATTCCGAGGAGCGCGGCCCCTCCGCCAGCGGCAAGCAGCCGATTCACAGCACAGGCTCCCCGACACCGATAATCTGGCGGCCACAGACGAACCCGATCTCGGCGTAACGGCTGTCGAATCCGTCGCGATGGGGAGACCCAGCATAATAGCAGCCTGACGGGATCACACCGTCCGCGCCCGCCGTCAGCGGCTCGCCGAAGCGCGTGAGCGGCTTCATCCGCCCGACAGGCTTGTCGTTGATCGTCACGACCATTCCGCGGTGCTCGACGACATCGCCTGGCACACCATAGACGATCTTGCCGAACATCTGCGGCTTCGCCCCGAAATGACGGCGCAGAAGCGCGCTCTGCGGCGGGTCGAAAAACAAATAGTCGCCCCGGACCGGCACTTGGTGCCGGCGTATGAGGAAAGCCCAGTTAGGGAGGGAATAGCTCGCGTTGATGAGAAAGACGTGATTATCGCGCCACGCGCTGATCGCGCTCACTGCGCCCGTTCCAACGATGGCGACCCCGAGCAGCGCCCAGAGCCGCTTGCGCGGTCGCCAGCGAGTGATGGGATGCTCATTGGCCGCCGTTGCCATCGGGGCCTCCGAAGGTTGAGACGGACGGTCCTGGAATCTGCCCCTGCACAGTTTGCGGCACCGGCTGCGGTAGCCGCACAGCAGCGGATGGGTCTTGCGGCGAGAGCGCCTGCGCGCCGGCCATTGGGTCAATCTGGCCCGGTATCGCCAGCGCTGCTTGCCGAGAGGCGGCGAGAGCCGATTGCGCGGCCTGCAATTCCTGCATGCGCTGCAATTGCTCGACCGACACACGCTTTGGCTCAGGCGCGCCGGATGCGAACACCGCCTTCTTCAGACTCTCGGTGATATCCGGCACGTTCTTGGTGAGGACTGCCTCGCCTACCAAGACCACCTGGCCGTCCGCGCTCCGGCGCTGCAATTCCTTGTCGAGCGAAGACATGAACGCCCGCATCTCGGCTTGGACCCGATCGGGCGGTGACCCCGAGAATCGTTGAGCCTCGACGTAGTCGCCCACCAGCGCTGACAGCCTGGCCGAGACGATGTGATCTTGCTTCGGCGCAGTGAGCGCGCGCGTGACCCACATGCACCAGATGAACAGCGCCAACACGATCAGGCCGATGATGATCTGCTGCCGGGTGAAGCCTCCGAAGCCGATCCTGCGCGCTCCGCGCGCGGTCTGAGGCGCGGGAGTGGGTGCGGGCGGGAGGTCGAGTTCGGGTTGCTCAGCCATGATCGCGGACCCCTTCCTGCATGCGGTCGGGCAGGATGCGATCCCGGCGGAAGGTGATGACCGCCGCCGAGAGGATCATGTGCGCAATCGCGAAAATGTTGAGAAATGCGCCGGTCCGGGCCTGATCGGCCGCGACATAGCGGGTGGTGAAATTGTTGAGCTGGTGGATGAAGCCGTCGAAGGAAAAACCGCCGATCGCGAGGAAGAACAGGAAGAACAGCCCCCAGGTGATCAACAGCGTGCTGCCCAGGAATCCAAACCCATGGAGCGTGAAGTAGAGGACGGACCGCCATTCGGCCGCCGTCAACCAGACTTTCCGCGCACCGGAGATCGTCACATCGTCAGCGTTCGTCGCCATGATCCTACTCCGCAGCGACCGCGATCTCGTCCGCGTCGACGAGATTGCTCACCCATTTTTCGGGATTGTCGGGAAAGGCGATCCGCTCGATCGCCTCGTCCATGCTCATGCCTTCCGCGATCAGCGCGTCGATCGCAGCGAACGTCCTCGGGCTCGAGGAGAAGAGCGTGGCTGAATAGGGGTCGAGCACGAGGCGGCCGACCGCGAGCGTGTCGGGGCCTTTGATCATGATGTCCGAATATTCGAAGCCATTGCGCTTCAGCGATCGCAGAAGGGCGTCGGTGTAATCGTCCATCTCAAAGCGATCGTGCTTCTTGAAGTCCGCGATCGTCTCCGGCTTTTGCTGCAGGATGACGAACCAGTCCGAGTTCTCGAGCGCGGCGATCGAGCCGGCCGACTTGTAATAATCGTTGAGCGACTGGGTCGCGGTGACCAGAGATGCACCGTATTTTCGGCAAGTGCGAGCATAAGTCTCGATGAAGTCGGCCATCGCGCCGCCACGGAGCATCTGCCAGGCCTCGTCGAGCAGAAGCGCTTTGGGGATTGAGCGATCGAGCTTGCGCATCATCTGTTGCGACATGAACATGATCGCGGTCAGCACGACGCTGCGCAGTTCCTCGCGCGCCGAGAGGTCGGACAGCTCGAACACGGTGAGTTGAGCTTGCAGCTCGAACGAGACTTCACCCTGGAAGAAGCGCCCGTACGTGCCGCCTGACGCGAAGGGCCGCATGGCGATGCCGAGATTGGATGCGAGTGGGTTGCCGGTCGCATCCAGAGCCGCGATCACCAGATCGATCGAACCCTTGCTGCCATGCTCCTCCCAAACCTGGTTGACCGCGCCGTCGATCAGGCCCCGCTCGGTGTCATCGAGCACGTTGATGTGCCGTGACATCTGATTGATGATCGCCTTGAGCATCGCCATGCAGTCGAGGAGGTAGTCTTCGTCCTCTGCCGCTTGGAGTTCGTCGATCATCGAGAAGGGATTGAGGCAGAAGCCCGAGCTCATCGTGAATTCGACGAAGGCGCCACCCTGCAGCTTTGCCGAATGCTCAAACGAGCGGCCGTCGTCGATCACCACCACTTTCGCACCGGCGCCGCAGAGCGAGCCGCACAGCTCCTGGAGCGCGACCGATTTTCCTGAACCCGACTTGCCGAAGACCGCAACATTGTGGTTGCCGGCGGCATTCTCGAACGGGCTCCAGAAGAAAGGTTGGCCGCGCCGGCCGATCAACAGCAAGTGAGGCACATGGCCGCCCAGATATTCGCCCTGAATCGGCGCCAGATTGGCCGCCGTCGTGGTGAGCAGCGTCCGCATCCGCTTCATGCGTTCGAGGTCCTTCGACAGACCGTTGGCCATCGTCATCGGCATCGCGCAGAGCAGCCCCATCACCTGCAGGTAGCGGTCGTCGAGCAGGTCCCAGCCTGCAGCCCGGTAGACCGACTTGAGCACGCGCTCGTTGCTGTCGCCTTTGCCCTTGGGCGAAAAGGCAGTGACGCTGAAGAACACCCGGACGAGCTTGCGACCCTGCCGGATCTCCTCGTTGACGAAGCGCCACTCCTGCGACTGATCGCGCAGCTGCGGCAGGAACTTGGACGACTTGGAATCGGCCAGGCTAGTCGTTCGCATAAACTTGAAGCTGGCCTTGTTGGTCGAGGCCTGGGCGTCGGGAAAATCGATGCACAGATTCGTCGCAACCGGGCACGGCATGCGGAGCTTGTCGGTGAACATGTCGCCGATCAGACGTGCCACATCCCACGGCGCCCAGCGCGTCGGCAAGTTGCGCACGGAGAACGACCGGACATCGAACACGTCGGGATAGATTTCGCCGATCTCCGGGGCACCCTGGACCGTCTTGCCGGTCGGGCGGAAGCGCTCTGTCCGCAGCAACATCCGATCCGGCTCGACCTGCAACTCGATGTCGCGGCGGATCGCCTGGTCCGCGATCGGATCGAGCGGATTGTAACTGACCGCGTCATCGCCGGCGGCGGTGGTCGGCGAGGTGATGTCGTCGATCCATCCGATCAGCGCTACCGGGTCCATCGCGCGCGCCGCGACGTTGATCGACCCAAGCGACGAAATGATCCCCTCCATCACCGAGACGATCTGCTCAACCGACACGCTAGATGATTCCGGGGTCGAGTAGGAAATCGCGACGCGGTGGTTACGGAGGCAGAACGGAGCGTCGGCCGACAGCGACTCCCACACACCGTCCGTCAGGAAGTCGACGCGGTGCTTGGCCATCCGTTCATAGACACCGCGGGCCGAATAGCGCGGAAGATACCATTTCGAGAGCCGCTCGCCGATGCGCGGTGACATCCACTGATGAAACTGGAGACAGCCCGGCGCCGGGACGCCCTCCGACAGGAACTGCGCCAGGATCTCGCCGGTGCGCTCGTCGGCTCCAACCAGTGGCGCCGTCTCGATCACGAACCCGCGCGAAGCGCTGTTGTAGAATATGCCCGTCTTCGGATCGTAGCTGCGATAAGGCAGCCAGTGCGCGAGCATCGGGACCGCGAGATCCGGCTGCTGGGCGTCGGGACGCTTGCTGTCGCCGAAGACGCCGGCGAGGAGATCGTCGAAAAAGCGCCGCGCCATCTCAATTATCCTGCGGCACGGACGCAGGAAAACCTGCGGCGCGGACGACGGGCTTAGCATCTGGCTTGGCTGCGGGCAGCGCCGTCACGCTGGCCGGGCTGGCGCTCGTCGTTTTGGACGTGGCCGACGCTGCGCCTGGGTTACCCGTTTGGCCTACGGACTTCGGCGCTGGTGTGGGTGCATTCGTCGGCTGCGCCCGGCCTCTTTCCGCGGACGGTACGGAGGCTGGGGCGTTGCGGCCCGCCTTGGGGGCTAGGCGAGCCGCAACGTCGGACTTGATCGCTGCTAGCGGATCGGCACTGCGCGCCCGCGCAGCGGCTACCACCGCAGGATCAGGAAGATCTGGATCGATCGCCGCGACATCGACGATCGCAGGGTCGGCGCGATCGACGGCCTCGGCAAGCGATTCCGGCATTGTGCGCATTGAGGATACATTGCGATCAGGAATAAGCGTTGCGGATGCGAGCGACTGTTGCTGCCATTCGCCGCTCTGCACGACCGCGTGGACCGCGCTCATCTCGTGCAATCGCCCGCGCTCATCGATGTAGGGCTGGAAGACGATCCGAAGCACCCGTTCCTGGGTACGCCGCGCATCGCCGAGCTCAACAGGCACGATCTGCCTGGTCGCAGCGGTCCGCGACGCCCGCGCCTTCGGGCGGGTTTCCATATAGGGCCCGGCGGGCACCGCGTCGCCGCCACTCTGACCTGCGATCATCGCCAGCGCGCGATCATCAATCGATGAGGAGGGCGCGCAGATGCCATCGGGGGCGGCGCATGAGAAGCTGCCTCGCACGTTGCTCCCGAACGTCGCGCACCCACTGAGCACCGTCAGCGCTGCCAGACCGGCCGATCCGAGTACGATCGGCGCTCGGCGGGATCGATCCAGACGCCGGCTCACGACTTCGCCCCCTTGAGCCAGGCTTCGAGAAACTCCTTCGGCCGATAGCCTTCGAGGATTGCGCCGTCGCTGCGAACGATGACCGGCGTCGCGTTCAGGCCATTTTTCTGGGCGAATTTCTCATTGGCATCGAGGCCCTTGGTGTCGCACGCAGTTGGCGCCTTGAACGGCTCACCCGCATAAGCGGCGTGAAGCGCCTGTTCCTGGTTTTTGGAACAGTAGACGCGATCGGCAATGTCTCGGCTGCCGAGGACCGAGATCGGCCGCTCGACCACCTTTACGTCCATGCCGCGCAAGACATTGGTGAGCGCGCGGCAATAGCCGCAGCGGAAATCCGTGAAGATGGTGACGGTCTGTTTGGCCGCCTTATTGCCCCAAACGATCGCGCCCTCGCTCGGCAAGCCGGTCAGGTTGAGCATGGCCGG
Organism: Sphingomonas pollutisoli; assembly: GCF_029167165.1. NCBI lineage: Bacteria > Pseudomonadati > Pseudomonadota > Alphaproteobacteria > Sphingomonadales > Sphingomonadaceae > Sphingomonas > Sphingomonas pollutisoli. The sequence continues at coordinate 71,991 of NZ_JARFNJ010000011.1, read as the reverse complement.
GCGCGCGGGGAGCGTAGTCCGCCCGCTGCCGCCCGCTGCCGCCGTGACCTCGCCCCCGCCCTCCTCACCGCCGGAGGCCGCCGCGGCATTTGCCTTCGCAGCCCCGCCGACCAGCATGTCGGGGTTGATCTCGAGAAGCCGTGCCGCTGTGAGATCCTGGCGCGTCTCCATGTCGTAGACGCGGCCGATGATGAGATAGCGGGCACCGTGGTTGACGTAGAAGAGGTTCGCGCCCGCGGTCACCTCGCAGAGCCCTTCGATCTTCTCGCAGTTGACCTTGGAGACTTCCGTCTTCGGAAGGCGCGCCTTCAGGAGGCCCGTAACCTTCACCTCGTCTGGACCCGCCACATCAGCCGCCAGTGCGATGCTGGCCACGCCGATCGCGCCAATCGCCGCCAGGACGGGAGCGCGCCGCGTGAAAAGGCGCAGCTTACGCAGTCGATCAATTGCGGACATACACACCCTCCAGGAAGACGATTTCGACATCGATGCCGGTCGGCATCTCGATCACAGGCTGATATTGCTCGGCGCGCTCGATCAGATATTTCGAGACGTCCTTGCCGGACTCCGCAGCACCGCCGCCGAGCGCGCGCAGGCCGACGCTGCCAAAATTGGGCGTGCGGTTGATGCTGCCCTCGCCGTCATTGGCGATGGTCGCCAAGGGCTGGTTGAAGGCGGTGTTGAGTGCGTTGCCGCCGCCACTGACCAAGCCTGCCAGGAACGCCTGCATCGCGAGGGATCCCTCGCGGCTGACGACGCGCCCACGCACGCCGGTCTTGCCGCCGAAGGCGATGAACCCCTTCACCTCGGACACCGCGTAACGACCACCAGGTTGTGGGCAGGTCATCTTCTGAAGCTTGACGTAGACCTTCTCGCTCGAAAGATCGCCGCGCGCCGCGCCATTGATGAGGCACCCCTCGATCTTCGTCGTGAGGAGCTTGCCGTTCTGGTAGACCGAGCGTGCTGGCCCTGTGACGCGAAGCACCACGGGCAACGGGTCGGTCTGGCTGTTGACCCCAGCGCTGGCGTCAACGCCGACGATCACCCTGGCGCTCGCAAAGCTGTTCGGCGGCAGATAATTGATACTATCGCTATAGGTCGTGGTGCCCTTCGCGACGCGCGTGGCCGTGCCGGTGTCTGCCGTCTGAAAGCTGACCATCTTAACCTCGGCGCCGCTGCTGATGGGCATCGGTCGCCCAGCGGGGCCGGCGTCGGGGCGTTGGTAATTCTGGACGCCATTCGGGCCGTACATGGCAGAAGGACCGGGTGGCGGCGGGGGCGGCGCGGTCTTGGAAGCGACCTGCCGCCTCAGCTGATCATTCTCCGCCTGATAGGCAGAAAGCACCCGCGCGCCGTCGGCGCGCATCGCCTGATTCTCGCCTTTCAGCAGCTCGAGTTGCTGGGCGAGCTGGTCGACCCGTTGCTGCTGCCCGTTGACCGACTTCAGCTGGTTTTCGACCGACTGCATCTGGTTTTCCGAGAGCGCCATCCACTCTTGCTGGTTGAGGTTCTTGTTGACCATGTCCTTGGTCGAGACTTCGACCTTGGCTGCATCGCTGTCGGTGGACGCAGATTTTCCGCCGTCATCGCCGAAGATCCAAAACGAGGAGGCGACGAGCCCGACGCCGGCGACGCCCGCGAGCAACAATCGCTGCCTTTTGCGAACGCTCTCGTTCGCGGTCAGATCGCTAGAGACGGGAGAGACGCCCTCCTCTTCTGGTCCTCCATCGAGGGGCGCGCGCTTGCGCCGGAAGATGTCGGCCAAAGCCATGTCACTGCCTCCCGTTTTGCGAGACGAGATAGGCCGTCGTGACCTTCCCCGGATCGAGCTTCGGCTCCGCGATCGACACCGCCAGCGCGCTCGACGGTGCCACGGTCGCTTCCGTCAGCGTGACCGGCGCCGGTCCCTTGTTCTCGATGCGAAGGACGCGGCCGGTCAGATCGGAGCCGCGATATTCGGCGATCATCTGGACCTTCAGCGTGCCGACATAGACCGGCCGGAGCGCCCGCTGCCGCATCTCGTAGCCGTCGACGACGCTGTTCGAATACATCGCCTGCACGAGCTCGACGGCCGTCTCTTGCGGATTAGCCGCTACCACTTGTGGCGGCGCGTCGGCGGCCTTGTCCTTCGCGATCGCCGGGTTCGAGATGAACACCTGGACCGCCTGCTCGCCCGCGATGCGACAGACGAACTTGTAGACGTAGCCCCGCTTGCTGGTGGCGAAGAAAGAGAGCGCCTGCCGGCCGAACCCCTCGGGCACCGAGAGGTAGATGTCGCCACGCACCGGCTCGTTCACGACCGAGAAATCGTCGGAGGGATTGCCCGTCGAGATCTTCGAGACCGAGGCGAATTCATCTTCGACGAGGCTGATCCTGGTAAGGTCTTTGGCCGAAGCGGCGCAGTCGACCTGGCTGCCGTCGGACGCCATCACCGTCTGGTCGGCCCAAGCCGGCTCCGCGATGAGGAAGAAGGATAACGCTACGAGCGAGGCACCGATGATGCGGCTCAGATAGCAGCAATAGCGGGAGAGGAAGACGGCGCCGGTCGCGGCGCTGCCAATGGCGTAGACCGACATCACTGATCCTTTTCCTTGCCGGTCTGCATCATTCCAAAGCCAACAAGCTTCAGGGACAGTCCGGAATATTGCCAATCGAAGCGGAAGGTCCGGCGCTCGTTGGAGACGACCTTGTTCCCGACGATCGTGTGCAGATCCCCGGTCACGGTGGACCACAGGTTCTTCGGGTCGATTTCCATCGTCTGGATCGTGAAGAACTGCGCGATCGAGGAGCCGCGCTGCTCGTTGACGATCTTCATGAGGTCGCCGCGGATCTTCCCTTGCGCGCTCGGCGCAGTGATCTCGAGGACCGACTTCATCCAATATTCGAGGTTGGAAGGGCTGCGATCGAGGGTCAGCACCGCTGTGTCACGAGTGATCAGCTCGAGATACTCGCGGGAGACTCCTGCGCTGTTGACCGCCAATGGCCGCGTCAGGATTGGTTGCAGGACGACTTCGCGGTCGCGTGTCGCAGTGACCAAGAGCAAGATGCCGGAGAGGACGCCCAGGATCACCGATACGATCACGAGGAGATTACGCTGCCTAAGGACGCGTTGGCTGTGGGCGTGGGTGTAGGTGATCTCCATCTTACCCGGCCATCAGTCGGAGATAAGAGGGTGGCGTGGCCTTCATGCCGGTGAACCCGGCCGGAAGATGCCAGTAGGCCAGATGGAGGAGCCAAGACGTCGCCCGCCCTGCCTTAGCCTTCTTCAGTCCCCACCAGCCCGCACCCGAAAGCACGACGCCAATGAGAATGTGCTGAGACAGGATTCCCCAGACGAACGGGATAACCATCGCCAGGAATTCATCTATCGTCCACAGCCCGATTAGCTCAGGATCGTCTAGATGAGACGGTATGACGTACTTGTCCGCGGCCATTGCACCACCCTCCCCAAAAGCCGGCCGGATCTGCTATTCCGACCGACCGTCGGATCCTTCAGATCGTTGCCGTGACGGTGGAGGTGACGATCGGAATGCCGGTGCCGGCGCCGACACCGACGCCCACCGGGATCGCGATCTGGCCCATCGAAAAGCGACCCGAGGCCAGCGCCACGATGCCGCCGGCAAGCGAAAGGACTGTGATGATCTTCCCGCCCGAGCCTTCGAGGAAATCGGTGAACTTCGTCAGCGCGGTGTCGAAAGTGGTATCGGCGCCGGCGAATGCCGGACCGGCGAACATGAACAGAGCGAGCGCGAGTGCGATGAGGGCGAGGACCGCCAGCTCCGCACGACCGCTGTACTTGAGGACAGACTGCATGAGAGTTTCCCTTCAAACGGAACGCGACTGATCCGCGCCCAATCGAAGGGTGATCTCGGCAAGTGACGGGCCGCAACGAAGTTCCCGACGGCGCTATGTTCGAGTCGAACATTATTTGAGTCTGATCGGGTCTTGCCCCGGACGACGGGGCGACCTGCCCCAGGGAGCGGGGCGGGTCGCCCTGCATATTGGGGCAGGCCGCCCTATTTTCCGGGGCACTGCACTTTTCGATTCGGCACACGTCCCGAAAATTGCGATTAACGATTTTGAAGGTTAGATTCGCTAACCGGAGTCGCGGGAAAGCCGTCAGCCGGGCTCAATCGGGATTACGATAGGGAACATCAGCGACGCCGATAAAGGATTGCCTGGTGCAGGTCCGATGACACGAGATCAATGCATCCTCGCGCTCGATATTTCGGAGCATCTTTTCAAGCTGTCGACGGAGTGCCTGCGTCTGCGCTCGAACGAAACGAGGCGCTATCAGACGCTCGAAAGCCTTCTCGCGGACAGGATGGGCCTGCCGTGCGTGCTGGAAGACCACGCACCGGAGACGATACGCGAACATCTGTCGGCGATCCCTACAACCGGCGATATCCGCATCGATCTCACAATTACCAGATCAAGTGCCGATTGCCTCGACGCAGTGAAGCAGCTCCTATCCGACGGCTTGGGGTCCGAAATCACTCTGAGCGATACGCTTTCGGTCATGCTGTTTCATTATGTCGTGGGGCAAAAAACGGCGCGCATTCTTCAGCGGATAGGCCTTGAATGCTCGCATGACAGTACTGGAATAGCGGCGGACAGCAAAGATGCGCCCGCCGATAACGTAGTTCCGCTCAGATAGTTACACCCTGGTTTTGCTGCTGGTGCACAAAGATACAGTGGCTTGCTAAGTTGCCGCCTCTGTGTTTCGTTTTCAGCGTTGCGTGCAAAAGGGGGCTGTGACTTGTCATCCCTTGCTCAGTTCGAGGCGTCAGACGATGACTGCAATCCGGTCAGCGTCGAGCAGCGGGATTTCATTCCGCTGATTCTGGAAGCCATGTCCGAGCAAAACGTCGGACAGCGCAAACTCGCACTCAAGACCGGCATCAGCAAAACCCGCTTGGGGCTTCTGCTCCACAGCGATCCCGCCAAGCGGGCGGCGATGTATTTGAGCGAATTTCAGCAGATTCTGGGTGCTCTCGACATCAACATCGCTCAGGCCATGATAGCCGTAGAGACCTACCGCGATCCAAAGCTGTTCCTCGACGAGCGGTTCCAAACCTCGATCGCGATGCTCACCGAACTTTTCAAAGGGCTCCCGTCGATGCTCGTGGCGGCGCTCGATGAAATCGAAGGCATGGACGGCACCGAAGTCCGCAAGGAGTGGGCCGGTCCGCTACGACAGGCCGTGATTGAGAAGCTGGTTAAAGAGGTCGGCGCCGTCATGGCGCGAAGAGCCCACCTCGCTCAGATTTCGACCCTAAGTCTGCTATTATGGTTTTCGACATTGGCCACAAACCTGTTCGAGCCGCTCCTGACCTAATATGAAGTAACTGTTACCGAGCGGCCGATCACCGGCGGCCGCGTTGCAGGCACCCCCGTTATGTTTTGCACCCTTATGCGCGGCGAAAGCCCGGCTAAGCGTTGCCAGTTTAGCAGGACATTTTCGACATATGCGTGTGTCTCTACGATGCGTGGCAGCATCCCATCTCTGATGCGTCCTGGCCCAGCATTATAGGCCGCGAGCGCCAGATGGACTTGTCCGAACCGGTCGAGCTGCTGACGCAGGTAGCGAGCGCCGCCTCGCAGATTTTGCTCGACGTCGTAGCGATCTACGCCGAGCCCGGCAGCCGTGCCAGGCATGAGCTGCGTAAGACCGAACGCGTTCTTTGCGGAGTAAATTCCGGCATCGTAGCCGCTCTCCCGAATGATCATCGCATCGAACAATCCAACCGGAATCCCGTACTCGCACGCGATGCTGCTCATCATGCCATAATAGCCGAACCGTCTGGATTCGGTGCGCGCATCCAGAAAGCCCGCGGGCCGATATCCTCTGGGAGAACAGCCGGGCGCGAAGCTCGTTGGGACGCTCGAAAAAGGCACGCCCTCTCGCATCCATCGCGGGATGGCGATGGATGACGGCAAGGGAACCGCCGCGTTCATCGGCGCAGGGTCAAGAGGCGCCACTCCGACATGGGCAAATGGATCCGGATCGCCGCTGTCAGCCTGACCGGTGGCGGCAGCGCTGAAGCTGTTCGCCATCTCAAAGGCAACCCAGCGTCGGCTCAAGTCATGGGTCCGAAATCCGGCAGGGATCGGTTTCGGGGCCGGTGTTCGACCATCATCCGCGTCAGCAAGGGCGGTCGGCATTTGAGGCGGCTCGCCCGGAGGCGTGCCAGTTGCCGACCCTGCCCCCATCACGATGACCTGCACCGTCCTTAGGGCCTTGGTGCGCTGGCCGGCGCCCGCCTCCGAAGCACAAAGCCCAACGGACAGGGCCACGCACGTCAACAAAATCGATCTCATTTGAGACCTCCCAACCGACATCAGCGATAGTGGAGGTCAGGGCGAATATTGTTGTCAATCCCGCGAGCCTCGGGAAGCATCGCTGAAAATCCGTTCTGACAGGTTTGCTTATGTGGTTGATCGGTCGCCATAGCGACGGGCTCGGCACCGCCCGCATCCACCTCCCCCTCCCGCTTCGGGCGGCCTTGGTACGCTGGTACATAGGCGAGGGCTCCCGTCACGACGAGGACGCCGGCATCACCTTGGTGCAGCAGGCGCGCATCGGCGGGAAGTGGATCGCGTGCGACTGCCTCGGCACCGACCGCGCGCCTCCCATTCTGACACCAGCGTTCCTATCCGAGGCGGAAACCTATTATTTGCGTCGGCTCACCAGCACGAAACGGCCCGAGCATCACGCGGATTGTCCGTTCTTTCGGGATCAGGTCACGAACCGCATCACCGAGACCCGCGGCGCTCAGACGCCTGCGGACCCTCCCGTCGGCTATTTCGAAGTTCTGCGTCCTGCGCCAGAGAAGCTGGCTCAACGCCCTGACAATGACGCAAGCGACGATCGCACGCGAGGCGCATCCGTACCGCGCCTGGCTCGCCTGCTCTGGCGCCTGCTGAGCAACGCCGGTCTCAACATAGCCGTCCCCTATCATGAGGAGCCGCTCGAGCGGACGATCGCAGAAGAGTTCAAAGCACTCGCCGCCGCGGCCGCTAAGATCGAGGTCGCGCCGGGCATCGAGCTCGGTCGCGTGCTTTGGACCCACGGGGACGCGCTTCACAGCAGGCGCGCCTATGCCGGCATTCGAGAGCTCGCGCGCCGCTGGCCCCGAGGCCATGCCCCACAAGGCTTTCTCACGGTCTTTGCCAACGAGTTCAAAGGCTCGACGATCTTCCCGGCGGGATCAGAGCCCATAACGGTCGCAAATCGCGTCCAGTCACCATCGGTACGGGCGAACCCGATCAAGGGACCGTATCTGGTGATCATCGTGATGGGCGAATATCCCGAGGCGCACGGCTACGCGCCGCTGCGCGCCTATGCGCAGCCGATCTGGTCGGGCACTCGCTTCATGCCAGTCGAGAGCGATTTCGAACGGAGCGTGCTGCGGGCGATCCTTGGCTCCAGACACGAATTCGCACGCCGCGGCGTGGACATCGCGTTCGAGAAGCCGGTCTTCGACAGGCTGACGCCTCTCGGTCCATGTCGGCCGGATTTCGTGATAGAAGCGCGCTCGCGATCGACCGGGGAGATCCGGCAGCTCATCGTCGAAGCGATGGGCGGGCCGAGCGCCGACTATCTGGCTCAAAAGGCGGCAGGACATCGAAATCTGGAGCAGATCGCGCCCGTGCTTGTCATTACGCCCGCCGACGTCGACGATGGGAGGGTCAGCCGGCTTTTGTCCGAGGCATTGATTTATGCGTGAATTGGGCCTGGAGGTTCTTCAGCTCCACGAGAGGGTCGCCGCGAACGAGCCGACGATTGCGAGCGTGACCGGGGTCGAGAGCAGGTAAAGCTTCTGCCACCGCCACCAGGTTCTGGGGATTAAGAGGATCGCGCTACGGAACGTCTTGAGATTTCCCCAGGCTTCCTCGCGGTAAAGCTCGACGAAGACGGTCGCGATCGAGAGAACCACGGCAAACACGCAACACAGACCTGCCGCTGCGTAAAGCGCTATCCAGTTCTGTATCTCCAAGTCCGACAGATGTGCCATCAGCGTCACCGGCCCTTCTGATCCGCAAGTCTAGGAAATACTCCTAAACAACGATCGTTTCCTGAGCGCCCTTTGCGCGCCGCCCTTCAAGAATACCGCCTTGATCGTTAATGCCAGCTCAACTGGCAGCTCTGCGCTGCAACATAGCACCATAACGGACACGATTGTTAGGGAACTGATTGCCCGTCTCCCTAACAATAGGTGGACTCCGTCGGATTGCAGTGGCGCCGGCTGGGCGGCCAATATGCTTCCAGTGGGTGAGTTGTTATGCGTGTCTCGGTCCTTGTCATTCTTCATCGCGGCAAAGACCATATCACAATCCACGAAGACGACGATCGAGCCTGGTCTGAACTTCTGGACTTCGTCGATAGCTGGTGGAGCGTCGACCCTGCGACAGCAGACACGCCTCGGCCAATCTCGGAAGATGAACAGGTGCTGCTATTCTTCGCGGCGTCTGATGCCTCATACATCCTGGCCAACGCGGATGTGTCCGAGCTTGAAGCGCATGTCGGCGCCGCTATTAGCGGCTAGCCCCACGCCTTTCGCGTCCCGCACCGACGGATAGATAGAAGCCCTTCAGGTTGCGCTGCTCGCAAAAACGAGAATAGCTTAGGCCCCGGGGAGGGTAGCTCCATGTTCGAATGCCTCATCCTTGGCGACAGCATCGGCGTTGGCATAGCGAAAGAGATCAACGCCCGCTACGCACGACAATGCGACGTGACAGCGGTAGAACGCGCGACAACCGACCAGATATTGGCCTGGCGGAAACCTCGCAAAGTCTATGGAGCCTGCATATTTGCAATCGGCTCGAACGATGAACCCGGTGCGGCAACGGCAGCCAAGCTCAGCGGTGTGCGCCAGAGCATTACCACCCGGAGGGTCATTTGGCTCCTTCCCTACTCAAGGGAGCGCGCATATCTCGTCAACTCAGTCGCCATCCGGTTCGGTGACGAAACGCTGGATCTGATGCGCTTTCGCTCGAAGGACCATGTCCATCCGATCAGCTACAGCGACGTTGCAGAAGCGCTCCTGGGGCGACCCTGATGGCCATCTCCCCCGGTCGCTGATCATTGTTGGGGAGCAGCCACCGACCAGCACTACTGTTCGTCGTCACGCGAAGTGCTTCAATCTTATTCGGATAGCTGCATTTTCCATCGTTCGAGATGATCGAGCGCAGGTCGCAGTTCCTGGGCAAGTGGCCCGAGTTCGTAAACTTGATAGGCGGTTGGCGGGGGTAGATTGGTTCGCGTTATCAGACGAGCCGTCTCCAGCTCTCTTAGACGGGCAGTTAAAACATTGGCGCTCACCTTCGGTATCGCCCGCCGAAGACAAGTGAAACGCATTTGTCCTCTATTCAGAGCCATGAGGATCTGAAGAACCCAGCGTCCGGTCAGATGCAGGAAAATTTCATCTACCTCAGCTTGACGCAATGGGACATCGCCGATCGGATTTGCTTGGACACACATAGTAGGCACTCATGAAACTCCAGGAGCGACGACTACGTGCCAATCGCCTTCGGTTAGACGAAGACGGCGAGCGCCATCGGCGAGAGGATGAGCACCCAGCGCAGGAATGCCAGGACATGCGTGCCGCACACCCGGACGAAACCGCCCAGGCCATTATCATTGTTGAGGACACGAAAACGCCGCGCACAGTTCCCCCTTGTTGCGTCATCGCAAAAGGTAGGAATCATCAGCCCGGACATGGGCGGTTCGGCAGCTAGGCCAGGCAGAAATCCATTGCCTGGCGGGGCCGATAGTGCAGTGCAGCATATTCGGTCAAGCCGGAAAGACGTTCGCCATAATAAAAATTATGCAGAGGCTTACCTTAGCTGCGTGCCATCATCCAGCGCAGCGCCGCGGGCGGTCAGTCCGCGACACATCGCCTTAGGTCAGGAAGGCGTGATCCGCTTCCAGTTCGGTCAACGTCTCGCGGGCCAGAGCTCAGCTTCCTCTTCCTGTTCCGATTGTCTCGTGTCGAAATGCGGGATCATGGGCCGGGCGCCGATAGATCCTCGTGCGGAACGGCGAAACGCGCGAAGCGTGTCGCGATCTCCTCGTAGACATGGCGCTTGAACGGCGCGGCCAGAGCGGGAACGTCGCCCAGGTCCGCCCAATACCAATCGCTGAACTCGGGATGTGCCGTCTCGATATCGATGTCGGCATCCTCGCCCAGATAGCGCATCGCGATCCAGCGCTGTTCCTGCCCGCGCCAATTGCCGCCCCAGGTGCGCCCCAGCAGTTCCTCGGGCAAGTCGTAGCGCAGCCAATCCTCATGTTCCGCCAGCAGCTCGGCGTCAGCAAGCCCAAGCTCCTCGTGCAGTTCCCGATAGGCTGCCTCGACGGGGCTTTCGTCCGGATCGATCGCGCCCTGGGGAAGCTGCCATGCCGGCTCGGCCAGATCGCGGCGGCGGCCGACCCAGATACTCCCGTGGCGATTGAAGAGTGCGATACCGACGCTGCGCCGGTAGCCGTGGGGCAATCGCGGATAGGGAGGCGGAATATCATATTGTGCCAGTGAGGCACGCGCCAACAGGATCTTGGCGTCGTGGAACTCGATGCCGTCTGCCTTCATGGCGATTTCGGTCATGGGATCGTTGAGCAATTGCTCGACGAATGCGTGAACTTTGGCGTGTGAACGGTCGCCCATGGTCCTACCTCCGAAAAAATCGGCCTGGTAGGAGTCATCATCCTGCTGGCAGGCGGTTATGGGGGACTCCATCCCCATCCGCGCCGCTTAACAGAAGTCTCGGCAACGATCTACAAGCTCGTTGGTTTATTCGTTTTGGGCCATGTCCCCTTTCTACATCAGAAGCTTAGGAGGTTCTGATCAAATGATTGCGAAGAAGGTAGAAATTTCCTAGTCTGATGATGGGGATGGAGTCCCCCTTAAACCGCCGAAAAGGCTGATGACTCCTACCATGCGCATAATGGGCGCGGGTAGGACGCGAGTGCCCGCTCCCGACATAGGAGAGGGCCGATGACGGTCAAAATACTCGCTGTTGTGGCGGAGTCCGCGACGGCAGCGGCTTGTCTCGATGCCGCCGAGGCAGCAGCGCATGCCATCCACGACGCGACCGTCGAGGCTTTGCATGTGGTTGTCGATCCTGACTATCTGATCGTCGCGTCGGAGGAGATCGCGTTCCAACAGCTTCGCGAACGCCACGAGGGCACCGCGAAGGAACGAGAAGCGGCGACCCTTGCGGCCTATGAGGAGTGGGTGGCGTCCCATCCCGATGCGGATATTCCGCTCACCTGGAAAGAGCGGATCGGCGCCGAAGAGGAGAATGTCGAGCAGGAGGCGCGCGCCTTCGACGTGCTGGTGCTGGCTCGTCCCACCAATATGGACGGCGGCGACGCCTTGCATGCCGCCATCCATCGGGCGCACCACCCGCTCTTCCTCGTGCCGGCCAAATGGTCGCTGAAGCCGGGCGACACTTTCGCAGACCACATCGTGGTCGCCTGGAACAACACGGCCTGCTGCCGCAAAGCGCTGGAAGGCGCTCTTCCCTGGCTCAAGGTCGCGGTTGAGGTGACACTGCTGCTGATCGCCGAAGAGCCCGAATTGGCGGATCCAGCGCGGGAGCTGCTGGACGCCCACGGCATCAGCTACCAGGTCCATCAATCCCAGCGCGACACGGAGACGCTCGGAGACCAGATCGTCACCGAGGCCCATAATCTGGACGCCGATCTTCTCGTGATGGGCGCCTATCGTCATAATCAGCTTCTCGAATGGCTATTGGGCGGCACGACACGGCATGTGTTGGCCCATTGCGATCTTCCGTTGTTCTTGGCCCATTGCGCCTGAGTATGGGCGCCCAATTCAGCGCCCTCGCACTTGGTCGCATCATAGGCGGCCGATTTACGAAAGTTCGATTGGTTTGCTGGTGGAACGATCTCGTCTTGAGGCGGTTGTTCTGCGAGGCTAAGCATGGTGCGCCTGATACATTGCTGGATGGGGATGGAGTCCCCCACAACCGCCGAACGGCTGATGACCCCTACCGCGTTGAACGCGGCGGGTGTGTGTCTCCGCCGCACGGGCTGAAAGCCAGACCGCCCGGTCCCGACACATGCCTGCTCTTCGGAGCGAGAAGTGGGAGTCGGTGCGCCATGGCTGGACTGGGAACGGGTAGTCCATTCGCGTCATCGACCGCGAGGCGTCGCTGATGCGCGACCTCGTGCTCCAGTTCTTCCAGGTCCTTGGGGTTCTGCTGCTGGCACCGCTACTGCAGGGGGTGATCCATAATTTCGAGGAGAAGGTGCAGCGGAGCCAGGGGCCAAGCATCTTCCAGCCCTATCGGGACCTGTGGAAGCTCTTCCGCAAGGAGATCGTCATTCCGGAAACGGCTTCCTGGCTGTTCTGGGTGGCGCCGATCATCGCCTTCACCTGCATGCTGACGGTGCCGATCCTGATCCCGGTGCTGACCGACTATCCCCTGCCCTATTCGGACATGGGGGACATATTGGGGGGCGGCCTGATCCTGACCCTCGGCTCCTTCCTGATCCTGTTCGCCGGCCTCGACAGCGGGTCGAGCTATGGCGGCATCGGTTCGAGCCGGGCGACGATGATCGCGATCCTGTCCGAACCGACCCTGATCGTCGTCTTTGTCGGCATCACCCTGCTCGCGCGGTCGATGATCCCTTTTGTCGTCAACCATCTGCTGGTCGCCACGCCCGCGCTCTACTGGAGCCCCAGCCACCTGTTCCTCGTCGCGGCCTTCTTCGTCCTGATCCTCGCTGAGACCGATCGCCTGCCGATCCATTCGAGCACGCATATCGAGGTCTATATGATCGAGGAGGCGCGCATCCTCGAATATTCCGGGCCGCTGCTGGCGCTCCTCAAATGGGCGTCGATGATGAAGCAGTTCATCCTCTACACCATCTTCTGCAACGTGCTGCTGCTGCCCTGGGGCTTGTCGCACCTGGGCACGTCGCTCGGCGCGCTGGGCGCGATCAGCGCGGACCTGCTCAAGTTCCTCGTGGTGCTGCTCGTCGTGGTCGTGGTCGAGACGACGCAGTCGCGCCTTCGCTTCTACCGCTATCAGGAGCCGCTCGCGGCCTCATTCCTGCTCGCGGTCCTCTCCATCATCAGCTCGCAAATGGGATAGCCTATGCCGGTCGAACATCTTGATCCGCTCGCTGCGTCCTTGTTCAGCCTGATGGCGATCCTCAGTCTGCTGCTCGCGTTCGTGATGCTGGGCTCACGCTGGCTGAACAATTATCTCTACGCCTTCGCGGCCGAGTCCTGGGTGATCGCCGGCCTGTCTGCGGTGGTCGGCTTCTACGGCGGCTTTCCCGAGCTATACGCGATCGCGGCGCTGACGGCGCTCTTCCGCGGCCTCATCCTCCCCTATCTGCTGGCGCGGATCATCCGGCGTCTCGACATCAAGCGCGAGATCCATGAGGCCCTGCGCCCCAGCTCCTGCCTAGTGTTGGGTGCGGCGGCGATCGTCTTCGCGCTGGTGGTGTCCGAGCATATCGGCGTGCGGGTCGGCGCCGCCGGGACCGTCGTGGTCCTGGCGCTCACCGTCATGCTGTCGATGAAGATGATCGGCTTTCTCATGCTGGTGGTGCGCCATGAGGCGATCAGCCAGATCCTCGGCCTGCTGGTGCTAGAGAACGGCATCTTCCTCGGCGCCCAGATCCTGGTGCCGGGAATGCCGATCCTGATCGAGCTGGTCATCCTGTTCGATCTGCTGGTAGTGGTCGCCTGCTTCGGCGTGCTGGTCCGCTACCTCACCGTGCATGTCGGCAGCACTTCGAGCCTCGACCTGAAGAGGCTTGTCGGGTGATGACGACGGGCACGCTCATCGCCCTGCTGCTGCTCTGCCCCGCGGTGGCCGTGGTCGGCTCGATCGCCGGCCGAAGCCCGCGCTTCGCCGAAGCGATCAACCTGCTGGCGAGCATCGGCAGCTTCGCGGTCGCGATCGCACTGGTCTGGCGCGCGACGCCAGAGCCGGTGATCTACGGCCGCAGCTATATTGCGCTCGACGCGCTGGGCGCGTGGGTCATCCTCTGCGCCGCGCTCGTCTATCTACTCTCGTCGATCTACGCGATCGGCTACATGCGGATGCTGGACGAGGATGAGCGGCTACCCGGCTTCTATGCCCTGTTCGCCGGCTTCGCGCTCACGATCTTCGTCGGGCCGCTCATGAACAATCCGGGACTCTACTGGATCGCGATCGAGCTGACGACTTTGGTCAGCACTTTCCTGGTCGCCTTCGAGCATGAGGCGTCGAGCATCGAGGCAGCCTGGAAATATATCGTGATCGTCTCGGCGGGCATCAGCCTGGCGTTGCTCGGCACAGTGTTGTTCTACTGGAGCGGCACCTTCGTCAATGGCCCGACCTATGAACTGACCTGGGCTTCGCTCACTGCTGTCGCCCCGCGCGCCAGCCAGTCCATCATCCTGTTGTCCTTCCTGCTCGTGCTCGTGGGCTATGGCACGAAGGTCGGCCTGGCGCCGATGCATAGCTGGCTGCCTGATGCGCACAGCGAGTCCCCGGCCCCGGTCTCCGCCATGCTCTCCGGAGCGCTGCTCAACACCGCCATGCTGGGCGTGGTTCGCTTCCTCGGCGTGGCCGACGCCGCCGGCATCGGCGGCACCTGCCGCGTGGTGACGGTCGCGCTCGGGCTGCTCTCGATCCTGGTCGGCGCGCTGTTCATCGTCCGTCAGCGCGGGATCAAGCGGCTGATGGCCTATTCGAGCGTCGAGCACATGGGCGTGATGGCGCTCGGCTTCGGGTTCGGCGGGATTCTCGGCACCGCCGGGGCGCTCTACCACATGCTCAACCACTCGTTGAACAAGTCGCTCATGTTCTTCGGCGCCGGCAACGCGATGCGCGCCTATCAGACCAAGGACATTCGCGGCATCCGGGATGTCTGGCTACGCTTCCCGGCGCAGGCTGCGCTCTGGCTGGCCGGTGCCGCCGCGATTACCGGCGCGCCACCCTTTGGCCTGTTCCAGAGCGAACTCACCATCCTGCGCGCCGGCATCGGCCTGCCCCATCTGTCCTGGGCGGTTTACGGCATGGCCCTGCTGCTGATCGTTATCTTCATCGCCTTCATGAACCATTTCCGGGTGATGTACCTGGAACCGCCGGCATCCGCGCCGGAAGAGCGGTCCGGCCGGACACTCAGCGCCTGGTGCGTCGCGCCGATGTGGCTGGCGCTCCTTCCGCTCTTGCTCTTCGGCCTTTGGTGGCCGGACGCGATGTGGCGCTATTTCCATGGCATTGCGGTCGCGCTGTCGGGGGCGGCATCATGATCGCGGCCGATCAGCCGCCGATAGCGCGGCGCGAGCCGGTCCGGGTCATCGACATCGGGACCGATGTGCTCGTCTCGAACGCCCAGGGCCTGCACAGCACCGGCAGCCGGCTCAAGATGGTTTATGCGCGCAGGATCGCCGAGGATCGCACCGAGCTTCGCTACGTCATCGAGGAACCCCCACTCCACGGCTTCACCGCCTGGCGCTGTGTGATCGGCAGGACGGCGCCCAGCCTCGCCGACGTCTGGCCGCTGCTCAGTTGGGACGAACGCGAGATCATGGAGCTGTATGGCGTAACCTTTCTCGGCCATCCCGATCCGCGGCCATTGGTCTTGCATCCCACCGTTGAAGCAGGGCCTGCGAGCAGGGTGATCGTGGAGGATGTCTCCGAGCCTGGCCTGCGCGCAGCCGGCGTCCTCCCCGAGATCGCCGGCGCCAAGCTCGACGTTCAGTTGCTGCCCTTTGGTCCCGTCCGCGCTGGCGTGGTCGAATCCGGGGCCTTCTTCTTCGGCTATGTCGGCGAGCATATCCTCGAATATGAGCCGCAGCTCTTTTTCAAGCATCGCGGCATGGAAACGCGGTTCGAGGGTTTGCCTCCCGAGGCAGGAACCGTGCTTGCGGAACGGGTTTCCGCGGTGGGCAGCGTGGCGCACGCCTTCGCCTATTGCCGGGCGGTTGAAGCCTGCGCGGAATGCACGCTGCCCGAGCGCGCGCAATGGGGCCGCGTGCTGCTCGCCGAGATGGAGCGGATCTACAATCATCTCCATTATCTGGGGCATCTCGCCGACACGACGACGCTCAAGGTCGGACAGGCCGAGGGGATGCTGCTCGAGGAGGAAGCAAAGCGGCTCAACGCGCGCCTGACCGGGAGCCGCTTTCTACGCAACATGCTGACGCCGGGCGGCCTCAGACGCGATATCGACCCTGGCGACTGGCTGGCCCCGTCGCTCGCGCAGCTCCGCTCCCGCACGGAGCGCTATACCAAGCTGCTGAAGCACAGCGACAGCTTCCTCGACCGTCTGCTGACGACGGGGCCGCTCCCCTCCGAGGTCGCGTTCGATCAGGGGGCAACCGGCCCGGTCGCGCGGGCATCGGGCCTCGATCGCGACCTGAGACGCGATCATCCATACGCCGCCTATGATCGGTTCCCCCCGGAGATCGCCACGCATGACGAGGCCGACGCCCATGCGCGTTTCCATGTCCGTGTCGACGAGATCATGGCGAGCTACGCGCTGCTCGATGCGCTGCTGTCGCGGCCGCCGCAGGGCGCCATCCGGGAACGCTGTGCGGGCGCTCCAAATTCCGAGGGGCTGGGCTGGGTCGAAGGGCCGCGCGGCGCGATGGTCTATGCGGTGCATCTCGACGAACGGGCCCGGCTTTCGCGCGTCAAGATCCGTTCGCCCTCCTTCTCCAACTGGCGCGCTTTTCCGTTCACCGTCCAGGACAGCAACATGATGGATTATGCGATCAACGAGGCGAGCTTCGGTCTCACCATCGCCGGATGCGACAGGTAGGAGGCGGGCATGGCGCTCTGGACCCTGTTCGGGCTTCGCCAAGGTTCAGCCACCACGCGCTGGCCGGCGCCCGGAGGCGATGATGGCCAGGCCGACGTGCTGGGCATGCCGCGCTATCATCCGGAGCGTTGCGGGGACGGCTGCAGCGCCTGCGCGGACGCCTGTCCGACGGGCGCAATCGTCGCCGACGCGGCGGGTGGCCTCGAGGTCGACTATAGTCGGTGCATCGCCTGTCAGCTTTGCGTCGAAGCCTGCCCGGACGGGGCGATGACAGCGTCGGGCGATTGGGCGTTCGGGGTGCGCAGGCGGGAGGATTTGCGCTGGGCGGAGAGCGGCGATCCGCCTGCCTCCCCCGCGCCCACCGCCGGCTACCGCCGCAGCCTCCACATTCGCCATGTCGACGCCGGATCCTGCAACGGATGCGAATCCGAGCTGCAGGCGCTGAACAACCCCATCTACAACCTGCACCGCCTCGGTATCTTCTTCACCCCGTCCCCGCGCTTCGCCGATCTGCTGCTGGTGACGGGCCCTGTCACCAATGCGATGATCGAGCCGTTGAAGGCGGCCTATGAGGCGATGCCCGAGCCGCGTTGGGTGATGGCGACGGGAACCTGCGCCGTTTCGGGTGCGCTCACCGGCGGCGGATATGCCGCGCAGCAGGGTCTTGGCGACATCCTGCCGGTCGATGTGTGGCTTCCGGGCTGTCCGCCCAATCCGGCCGCGATCATTGAGGCGCTGCTGATGTTCCTCGACCGGATGCCGCAGCGCGTCCGGGGAGGCCAATATGGGGAATGAGCTGATCGCGGCCGCCGCCTTGCTCTGGGTCGCCGGCGGCGTGCTGGCGCTCACCGGCTTGCGTCCCATCGCCCGCGCGGCGCTCGCGCTGGGCGCATTGGCCGGCATCGCGGCTGCGATTGTCGCCCTACCCGAGGGCACTGGCCTGGTTCCATTGCCCACGCGACTTGCCGGCGAGAGCCTCGATTTCCAGCTCACGCCGAGTGCGCTCTGGTTGATGGGATTTGGCCTGGCGCCGGCAGCGCTCGCCGTGGCGATCTCTACGCCGATGCGCGCGCATGAGGGAAGCTGGCTCTTCGGCGCGGCGATGAGCCTGCTCGGCGCGATCGGCGTGTTCGGGATACAAGATGGCGCCGGTCTCATCGTTGCCTGGGAGCTGATGAGTCTGGGCGGCGGCGTCATGTTGATGAGCGAGAGCCTCGGCCATCGCAGCGGCCGCTCGATCCTGTTCATGCTCGGCCTGCTCGAGATCGGCACGGTGGCGATGATGCTCGCCGTCATCCTGCTCGGGCACGCGAGCGGGCACCTGGGGTTTGCGGGTTTCGGCGCGGCCGCAGCGGCAATGGGACCAGCCATGCAGACCTTCGTCTGGCTGCTGCTGCTCGTGGCCTTCGGCGCCAAGCTTGGACTCCTCCCCTTCTACGAATGGTTTCCCCGCGCCTATGGAACCGGAAGCGGCGCGACCGGCGCGCTCATGTCGGGTGTCGTGCTCAACGCCGCCTATTTCGCGCTCGCCCGGGCGCTCACCGAATGGATGCCGGCTGGCGCGGGCGGCCTCGGTATCGTCGTCGTGCTGGTGGGTGTCGCAAGCGCGATCCTCGCCGCGCTCTATGCGTTCCAGGAGGACGACTGGCGGCGGCTGCTCAGCTTCTCGTCGGCCGAAAATGCGGCGCTCGCCGTCGTGACGCTCGGCGCATCCATCATGTTCACCGCCGATGGCAATGCGCACCTTGCCGGCCTCGCCTGGACCGTCTCGCTGCTGCATCTCGGCGGCCACGCGCTTGCCAAGGGATGTCTGTTCCTGACCGCCGATGGCGTGCGCGCCTGCACCGGCAACTACCATGTCCGGCAGAACGGGGTGCTGCGCTCGGCTGGCTGGCCCTTCGGGCTGGGCGCGCTGATCGCCGCGGCGAGCTTGAGCGCGATGCCGCCAACCGCCGGCTTCGTCAGCGAATGGTATCTCTTCCAAACCGTCTTCCAGGGGTTCCATCTCGCAACGCTCGGCGCGCGGTTGACGCTGGCGATCGCCGGCGCGGGGCTCGCCCTCACGGCGGCGGTTGCTCTTGCGACCTTCGTCAAGCTGTTCGGGATCGGTCTTCTCGGCGCGAGGCCCGCATCGATGTCGGGCAACCGCGTCGCCGGTCGAACCAGCGGAGCGGTGCTTGCGCTCGGTCTGGGCCTCCTCGTGCTGGCGATCGGCATGCCGTGGTGGATCATGGCGCTCGATGATGGCGTGGAGGCGCATTTCGCGCCCGGCGTGATCGGCAGCATGGTGGTCGGCTGGGTGCTGGTGCCCGCGACTGGGGGGCCGATCGGGCCGGATCACAGTTTCGCGTTCATCTCGCCGACGATGCTCGCCATCGCGATGCCGCTGCTCGCTATCTTACCACTGCTCCTCCTCTTCGTGACCAGCAGGTTCCGGGTTCGCCGGAGCGCCGTCTGGTATGGCGGCCTGGCGCCCGATCCGGCTCGGGCGGCGACGACCGCATTGAGCTTCTCGAACGCGATGCGAACCTTCTACAGCCTGATCTATCGGCCGCAGACGTCGACGCAGCGCGAGACCAATGGACAGCCCTATTTCGTGCGGCGGCTCACTTATCGGCATGCGGTCGCGCCGCTATTCGCAAAGCGACTGTTCGGTCCCCTGGTCATGGGCACGGTCGGTATCGCAAGCGCGGCGCGACGACTCCAGTCCGGGAGCCTCAACCTCTATCTCGCTTTCATCGGCGCGCTGCTGGTGATTATCCTCGCGCTCAGCCTCTTATAGAAGGACGTCGGGAACATGGAGGAATTGTCGAATGTTCATTAACCGATATCAGATATCAACGGATGGTCGACAGGAGGAAAGTGCTGGTCTAGGCTCGATCACAAGAGTTTTCGTATCGGGGCACGCTCCTTCGGAGCGATAGCTGCCCCATTCACATCGCTAATGGGGATGGAGTCCCCCATAACCGCCGAACGGCCGATGACCCCTACCGCGTTGAACGCGGTGGATGTGTGTCTCCGCTGCCCAGACCGATTCCGTCGGCCTGTTTCCCGACACACGCAAGGCGGCACCGCCGCGTGTTGGAGATGGCTGGGAATGCGTTCTCTCTGGTCCGCGCCGAACGAACGGCGACCGCAATCAGGCGGCCGAGCATGAGCGACGGTATCGGCCTCAACATCAGGCGGGTCGTGCTCGACGTCGATAAGGCATTGAAGGTGCCGACGCTGATCGAGATCGGCGCAGCCATTCACAACAGCGCAGGTGTCCGCGCCTTCAACATCACCGTGACGGAGGTGGACCAGGAGACGATGGGCACAAGCATCACGATCGAGGGCGAGCAGATCGACTATGATGCGCTCGTCCGCGCGATCGAAAGCAGCGGAGCCGTCGTCCACAGCCTCGATGAGCTGGTGGCCGGCGACCGGATCATCGACTATGTACCCCGTGCGCGATGACATGGCCGGTCCGGCTTCTCAGCCCCCGCAATCGGCTGGACGTCGTCGCCGGCCTGGTCGACGGCATTCTCAACGCTTTGACGCTCGCGGCGGGACGTCTGCTCAAGGACGGTGGCGCGGACCTGTCCCTGGTAGCGCGTGTCGGGGCGGCAACGGCGCTGACGACGGTCTTCGTGTTCTTCATGGCGCACTATGCCGAGGAACGGGCCGAGCTGACGCGCGCCGAGCGGGAACTCAATCTGACCTCGCATGGCAAGCTGGCAACGTCGCGGCTCGGCCGGCGCGCCGTCGCCGAGGCGCTCAGCGGCGCTTTGATCGCCGCAGTCTGCGGACTGGTCGGGGCGACCGTGTCGCTGCTGCTGTGCATCTGGCTGCCTGGCCCGCGCTGGGTTGGCCCGGTCGCGGACATCGCCTTGCTCGGCATTCTTGGCGCGCTGCTCGCCAAGAGCTTCCACGGTTCCGTCCTCTTCTGGACGCCCGCCGTCATGATCAGCGGGGCCGTGCTGACACTCATCGGCATCCAACTCGACATCGCGAGTTGAAAGGCGCTGGAAGGAAGAGGTCTGCCATGTTCCGCCGCATCGTCCACGCCAATGATGGTTCGGAGAATTCGCTGAGCGCGCTGCGCGCCGCGATCGATCTTGCCCGGCTGGCCGAGGCGACGCTCGACGTGATCCTGGTCGCCGAATCCTTCCCCAATCCGGGCTTGATCGCCGAAGCGGTCGAGCATGACGCGGCCGAGCGGCGGCGCATCCAGCGTCGCAAGACGATCGCCGAACGCGTCGCGCAGCGCAGGGGTGTGAAGATCGCAATCCATGTCTTTGCCGGCCACCCGGTGGAGCGCATTGTCCAGTTCGCCTTCGAGCAGGGCGCGGATCTCCTGGTCATCGGCGCGACCGAGCATGTCGACCTGTGGGAGCGGATCTTCGGGCGGAGATCGGACCGCATGACCCATCAGGCGAGCTGTTCCGTCTTGATCGTTCGGGAGGGAGGACACGATGCTTTCTGAGCTCGTCAGGAACATGATCCATATCGGGCGCCTGACCGTGCAGGTTGGCGACGATACGCCGTTCACGGTCGGGGCGGTGCCGGCGGAAACCCCGGAGCTGGATATCGCAATCCGTCTCAAGGGTCGCGGGACGGCGGCGCGCCTCGCGCTCGATCCGGAGTATCAGCTCGGGCAGACCTACATGGATGGCGAACTTGAAGTCGAGAGTGGCACGCTCGCAGGCTTCATGTCGCTGATCGGGCACAATCTCGGCCGAAAGCCGACACCGGGCGCGCTCGCATGGGCGCGTGACCTGATCGCGCGGATTTCGACGATGACCAATTCGCTGGCGCGAGCGCGCCGCAACGTCGAGCATCATTACGACCTGTCGGAGTCCTTCTACCGGCTCTTTCTCGACACCGATCTCCAATATAGCTGCGCCTATTTCGCGGAGCCGGGCATGAGCCTGCAGGCGGCCCAGGTTGCCAAGAAAGCCCATATCGCCGCCAAGCTCGATCTGCAGCCCGGCGCGAAAATTCTCGACATCGGATGCGGTTGGGGTGGGCTCGCTATATCGCTCGCCCGGCTGGCGGACGTCCAGGTGACTGGCATCACTCTTTCGAGCGAGCAATTGCGTGTAGCGCGCGCCAGAGCGGACGTCGAAGGCCTTGCGGATCGGGTGCACTTCGAGCTGGCGGACTATCGCATGTTAGAAGGGCGTTTCGATCGAATTGTCTCGGTTGGCATGTTCGAGCATGTCGGCAAGGATCATTTCGACGACTATTTTGGCGCGATCAATCGGTTGCTCGACGATACTGGCGTTGCGCTCGTCCATTCGATCGGACGCAAGGACCACGGGGCTGGCTTGGATCGATGGATGAACCGCTATATCTTTCCGGGCGGATACGTCCCGGCAGCGTCCGAAGCAATTGCCGCGCTGGAAAAGACCGGACTTTGGTTGGCTGACGTGGAGATACTGCGTCTCCACTATGCCGAGACACTCCGTCACTGGCGTCAACGGGTGGAAGCAAATCGCGCGCGCGTGGAAGCGCTTTATGACGAGCGCTTCTATCGTATGTGGATCTATTATCTTGCATCTTGTGAGATGGGGTTCCGATTCTATGGACTCATGGTGGTTCAGATGCAGATAACAAGACAAATCGACGAATTGCCAACAACACGCGGCTATATGGCCGAATGTGAGAAACGATATCTTGAAATACTGTGCCCCAGCGAGCCCGATCGATCCCAGGGCGCGCATCGAAGATCGCCAAACGTGAAGATCACTCCGGAGCTGCGCGACTGATGATGACTTATATCTGGATTGCCGCCGGCGGCCTGATCGGCACGCTCCTGCGCTATCAAATCAATCTCTTCTTCACGGCTCGGCTGGGCGAGGCAATGCCGTGGGGAACGATCATCATCAACATCACGGGTTCCTTCATCATCGGGCTGTTCGCGGCGTTGACTGAAACCGGGGGCCGGTGGGCGGTACCGCCGGAAATCCGTGCCTTCATCCTGGTTGGCCTGTGTGGCGGTTACACGACATTCTCTTCCTTCAGCCTCCAAACCCTGGCCCTGATCCAGTCGGGCGAGATCGCTCGCGCGCTAGGGAATGTCGTTACGTCGGTCGTTGCCGGCCTTCTTGCTGTGTGGATCGGTGCCACGGCCCCCTTGTGGCTAGCCCGTCTGTTCAGGAGTTAGCGAAGTGAGAATTCTTGCGGTGATCACGGCGGCCGACACGACCCATGCCTGTCTTGATGCGGCGCTTGTCGCGGCTGCAGCCGATCGGTCCGCAGCGATCGACGCGCTCCATGTTGTCGTGGATCCTGAACAGCTCGTCGTCTCGACCGAGGAAGTTCAGCTCCAGCGAATGCGCGAGGCCGGCGAAGGAAGCGCTCGAGACCGCGAGCGTGCCGCCCGGGCAGCATTCATCACCTGGAATGCCGGCCTTGACCCAGGTGACCCCCATGTCGCCTGGAAGCCCCTGACAGGTACCGAGGAAGGCGTGATTGCGCAGGAAGCGCGCAACGCCGATTTGATCGTGCTTGCCCGCGCCCATGACATCGACAGCAGCGACGCGCAGCACGCAGCGCTTCTCGCCACGGGAAAGCCGGTCTTGATCGTGCCGGGCGGCTGGCGCGCGAACCGCAGGCGCTTCGACCACATCGCCGTTGGCCTTGGCGATGATCCGGTGGCCGATGGGGCGATCCGTGCTGCGTTTCCCTGGCTGAAGAAAGCGGAACATGTCACGGCGATCCGGATCGGCGAGGAAGGCGACCTGGCCGCGAAACTCGCCGGCCGGCTTTTGGACATGGGCATAAAAGCGGAGGTTCGCATGGTCGCCGGGGAGGATGAGAATCTCGGGGCGCAGATCGTGCGTGCCGCCAATGCGCTTCGGGCGGACCTGCTGGTCGCCGGCGCCTATCGCCATGGCTCGCTGGTGGAATGGCTTCTCGGTGGGACCACGCGCCATCTCCTCGCCGCGGCCGAGCTGCCGCTCATGTTGTGTCACTGAGCTATGGAAGAGCCGACGGTAGGACTTATCCTCGCGCGCCATGGGCAAAGCACGGCAAACGCGGCCGGGATTTTCACGGGCCGAAGTGATCCGCCGCTGACCGCCACGGGGCGAGATGAGGCGCGGCGGATCGCCGATCAGTTGATCGAGGCAGGACTTTGTCCGGACCGAATATTCTGTGCCGCTCTCGATCGCTGCCGCGAAACGACGGCCATCATCGTCGAGACGATGGGGTTGGAGGATTGCCCGGTGACGAATGACCCTTGGCTCAACGAACGCGATTATGGCCTCCTTACCGGTCGCCGGAAGGATGAAATCGGAGAGCTGTGCGGCGCGGATCAGCTTCGCAGATGGCGCAGATCCTACACGGACACGCCCCCTATGGGCGAAAGCCTTCGCGACACGGCGGCGCGCGTGCTGCGCGCCTATGTGAGCGCGATCCTTCCGCAGGCGATGACGGGCGGTACCACGCTTATCATATCCTGCGGGAATGCATTGCGGGCCCTGGTGATGACACTGGACGATCTCGATGAACACCAGATCGAGAATTTCGATATCTCGACCGGCGCCCTCCTCTCCTACCAACTCGCATTGAATACGGCGGTGAGAAGCCGCTCGACCCTCTACAACAGGATAGGTCCCGAATGAGCACCAGCACCCTGATCATGGCGGTTCACGCCCAGGAGATCCTCGACTCTCGCGGAAATCCGACCCTGACCGTTACTGTTGAGCTCGGCGGAGGACTCCAGGCTTCTGCCTCCGTGCCTTCGGGCGCGTCCACCGGCGCCAACGAGGCCGTCGAACTGCGGGATGGCGATGCGTCCCGTTACGGCGGAAAGGGGGTCAGAAAGGCGGTCGTGTCGGTCGAGCAAGCGATCGCGGATGCCGTCCGCGGCCTCGATGCGCTGGATCAGGCAGCGCTTGATCATCGCCTGATCGATCTCGACGGCACGTCCAATAAGGCGCGGCTTGGCGCAAACGCCATGCTCGGCGTCTCGATGGCAGTGGCGCGCGCCGCCGCAGCGGCACAAGAGCTGCCGTTGTACGCCTATCTCGGTGGCCGAGGTGCAACCCTTTTGCCGATGCCGTCAATGAACGTGCTCAATGGCGGCAAGCATGCCGACAGCGGTCTCGACTTCCAGGAATTCATGATTGTGCCGGTGGGGGCGCCGTCTTTCGCCGAGGCAATGCGCTTCGGTGCCGAAACCTACGCCGCGCTGCGCAGGCTGCTGCGCAAGGACAGGCTCAGCACGGCCGTCGGCGACGAGGGCGGTTTTGCCCCTGCCCTCCCCAGCAACGAGGCAGCTTGCGACTATATCGTCGCTGCGATCGAGGAGGCTGGGTACAAGCCGGGCGTCGATGTCGCCATCGCGCTGGATCCTGCAGCATCGTCTTTCGGCAGCAACGGTTCCTATTATGTTGGACGGAACGGCGGACGCATCGATCGCGCCGGGCTGCTCGAGTTGTACGGCCGCTGGATCGAAACCTATCCAATCGTCTCGATCGAGGACGGTTTTGCCGAAGATGACTGGCAGGGCTTTGTCGACCAGAATGCCGCCCAGGGCGGTCAGATCCAGGTCATGGGCGACGACATCACCGTCACCAATCCGCGCTTCATTCAAGAAGCGATCGAACGAAAAGCGATGAATGCGGTGCTGATCAAGCTCAACCAGATCGGCACGGTGACGGAAACCGTCTCGGCCGTGAACCTGTGCCATCGGACAGGGTGGAAAGTCATGGTTTCGCACCGATCGGGCGAAACGATCGACAGCTTCATCGCCGATTTCGCGGTCGCTACCGCAGCAGGCCAGATCAAGAGCGGCGCGCCATGCCGCGGCGAACGCCTTGCGAAATACAACCGCCTCATGGTGATCGAGCGTGAGTTGGGCGACAAGGCCGTCTTCGCCAATCCGTTCGCGAACCAGCCAAGACTGCAGGAGCGCGTCCAATGAAGCTACTCCTCATTCGCCACGGCCATGTCGAGGGCGTGTACCCGCAACGCTTTCGCGGCCGAAAGGAAGTGCCTTTGACCGAACTCGGCATTCGACAGGCGAAAGCGACGGCGCGGCGGATCGCAGCCCAATGGCGCGTGGATGCCCTCTACACCAGTCCGATGGGCCGGACCATCGAGACCGGGAAGGCAATTGGCGAAGTCTGCGGTGTCGAAGGCGGTCTGCTGGAGGGGCTGATCGATTTTGATTATGGCGCATGGAGTTGGCGGCTTCTGAGCGAAGTTGAGGAGGAAGCGCCCGCGCTCTTTCAGCGCTGGTTCTCAGCGCCGCAACTGGTGCAAATCCCGTCCGGCGACACGCTACAAGAGCTGGCCGCGCGAAGCGCGGATGCGCTGCGAACCATGCTCTCCAGACATGCAGACGAAACCGTGGTCGCCGTCGCCCACGACAGCGTGAATCGGGCGCTGCTGTTGCAACTGCTCGATATGCCCTTCTCGGGCTATTGGCGGATTGCACAGGATCCTTGCTGCATCAACGAGATCGATATCGAGGACGGACAGGTACATGTCAGGCGCATCAACGAAACCGGACATCTGCTCGGCTTGGACGAAGATGTCTCGTCCTGATGGACCATCCATTCCCGCACCGACCCTGGAATGGAAAATCGCTGCACGCGATGCGCATGCTGCTGTCGCAGCAAATGACGATGTGCCCGCCGAGTGAATGCGCGCACTTACTCGCTCGCGGGCTCGCCGAACACCAGTCGAACCCGCAACCCAGGCTCATTGTCTTCGATCGACAGCGTGGCATGATGAAGAGCCGCGATCGCAGCGACCAGCGCAAGGCCTAACCCTGCACCGGGTGTATGTCGGCTGGCGTCAATGCGATAGAAGCGAGTCAATATCTTCTCACGCTGATCGGCAGCGACGCCCGGACCGTTGTCGGCGACGGTCACGACGGGACGATCGGCGTCCTGGTGGAGCGACACGGTGATCTCGGTGCCCTCGGGAGTGTGACGCAGGGCGTTTTCGATCAGGTTGGCAAAAAGTTGAGCGAGCAGTTCCGCATCGCCATTGGCCTGGATGCCGGGTTCGATGTTGGCGCGGAACAGCTTCCCTGCGTCCTCCACCGAGGGTCGATACGCTTCGGCGAGCCGGGCAACTAACTCGGAGAGGTCGATTTGGGCAAGGGGTTGCTCGCGCTCGCCGCTTTCGATCAAGCCGATCCGTAGCAACGCTCTGAAGATGACGTGGATTTCGTCGATCTGCGCGAGAGCTGCTTCAATGGCGGCGTCGTAAACAGTCACGGAAGCACTGCCCCGCATCGTCTCGAGATGCTGTTGAAGACGCGTAAGCGGAGTCATCAAATCGTGAGCGATGTCGGTTGAGACCTGACGCATGCCCTCCATCAACGCCGCTATACGATCGAGCATCTGATTCAGGTTGCGGGACAGATGATCAAACTCAGGGCTCATACCGATGGTGGGCAGGCGTTCGGAGAGGTTGCCGGACATGATTTGGACCACCGCCGCGTTAACGCGCTCAAGGCGGCGAAGAAAAATCAGGCCGACGAAATAGCCGCCAACAAGCGCGAACAAGGTTATCGCGACGCTCGATCCGATCGTGAAAGCGGCAAGGCGATGGCGCAATTGCTGGACGTCGAACGTGTCGGTCGCGACGACCAGAAGCGACCCGTCCGCCAAGCGACGTCCAAGGCTTTGCAGAATTTCGGGCTCTGCCTGCTTTCCCTGTCGTGGATGATCGTCGACGAACCTAACGCTGCCCCATCCCGCCCGCGCACTCTCCTTCGGCAAATCTCCGGCAAGACGCCGCCCGCTCGCGTCGAGCAGGAGGTAATGGAAGGGCTGCTCGTAAGTCGATCGCTCGCGGTGCTTTATTGTATCGATCACTTCGCCATAGCCGCCGTCCGGCCAATCTTCGGTCAGAACGGCCATCTCGGAGCGCAATCCCACGGCGCTCGCCTCAGCCGCATAGGTCCGGATCGAGTGCTCCACGACCGCCAGAAGCACAATCGACCCAAGCGCGAACATACCCGCGATCAGCAGCGCGAAGCGGAACGCACCACTGTTCAGCGAACTTGGCCACCTCATTGTGAAGGCGCTTCGATGCGGTAGCCTGATCCGCGGATAGTGTGGATGAGTTCGGAGGCGAACCCGCGGTCGATCTTGGCGCGCAAGCGGCTCATGTGACTCTCGATCAAGTTCGTCTGAGGGTCGAAGTGAAAGGACCAGACGTTTTCGAGCATCATGGTCCGGGTCACCACCTCGCCTTTGTGTCGCATGAGATATTCCAGGAGCTTCATTTCCTGGGCTTGCAGCTCGATACGGCGGCCGGCGCGGCTCACCGTTCGCTTCAAAAGATCCAGCTCAAGCTCGCCAACGCGGAGCGTGGTCATCGCATCAACCGTGGGAGGACGGCGAGACAGGGCTATGACTCTCGCCACCAACTCGGTCGCCGCGAACGGCTTGACCAGATAATCGTCGGCCCCTCCCTCCAAGCCCTCCACGCGATCGTTGATCCCGTCCCTCGCAGTGAGAAGAATCGCCGGCGTCGAAATACCTTGCGCGCGCAACTGCTTCAGTGCGGACAATCCATCGAGAATGGGCACCATGCGGTCCAAGATGAGCACGGCATAGTCATTCCGACTGGCGAGAAACACGGCATCCGGGCCGTTGGTGCAGGTGTCGACGACATGTCCCGCTGCGGTCAGCGTCGTCTCGACGTGAACCCGCGTGGCCTCATCATCCTCTAGCAGCAGCAGCTTCATCGACAGGGCCGCCTTCTATTTTCCAGGGGTACTTATGATCTGAACAACCATCGACGATGCAAGTTAGGAATTCCCAACGTCCAGGTGAGGTTGAGCGAATGTAAGGGCGCCTAATGAGGATCGTCGAGGCAGCTACGCCTCCGGAGAGTGATTATGCGTAATTATCTGATGGCGTTTGCGGCAATCGCCTTGGCCGCCGGCGGCGCTTCAGCCGCGCCAAAGCACGGCAAGATGGTCGGTTCGGAGTTGATGCCGACCGCGAAGGTTTCTCTGGCGACCGCTCGAGCCGCAGCGCTCAGGGCCCACCCGGGCCGGATCACCGACCAGGAACTGGAGAAGGAAGGCGGCGGGTCCGGCCTGCGCTACTCGTTCGACATCGTGAGTCGGGGCAAGACCTATGAGGTCGGCGTCGATGCGAGGACAGGCCGGGTGCTGGAGAACATGGCCGAAGGCAAGAACCCGGACTGATCCACGGCAACCCAACCGATTCACGAGTCGCGGCTGAGATAGAGCCCCGAGGTCCCAGTACCAGGCGCTGCGCTGCGCGGGAGTTCCGATGTCAACGATAGCCACTGGTCTAAAGGCTCTTGCCCGATGTACGCCGCTCGTCATCGCCTGCTCGGCGCTGGTGGGCTGCGCGCACTACGCCCCCCTTCCGCTGGACCGGGCGCCCCCCCTGGCGCCGGCGGCCGCGGCGCTCCCGGGCACCCTTCCGGGGGCGCCGCTAGGCGTCGAGCAAATTGTCGCGCTCGCGCTGGAGAACAATCCCGATCTTCGTGCGACGCGCGCTCGCCATGGTGTCGCGCAAGCGCAGCTAGTCCAATCGGGCATCCTGCCCAATCCCTCGCTCTCGGGGGCGCTCCTGCCGCTGATCTCGGGTGTCGGCAGCGTCACCGCGTGGAATGTCGGGCTCACCCAGGACATCAAATCGCTTATCACCTATCGTTCGCGCCGGCGCGCCGCGGGCTACGCGGCCCAGCAGGTCGATGCCGAAATTCTCTGGCAGGAATGGCAGATCGCGGGGCAGGCACGCCAGCTCGCGGTCGATCTGATCGCCGGAGAGCGCAGTCGTCCGTTGCTGGTCGAGTCCTTCACCCTTCTGTCACACCGCAATACGGTTCTTCAACAGGCCCTCGCGGCCGGCAACGCGACCTTGGTCACCGCGGCTCCGACGCTCGTTGCCCTGCAAGCGTCACGCACCAATCTTCAAACCCTGGATCAGCGCCAGCTCTCGCTTCGCCATCAACTCAACGCGCTGCTCGGCCTCGTTCCCGAAGCGGTCGTGCCGCTCACGCACGCGATCGACCTGCCGCCGTTTGATCCCGCCGCCATCCGGGCGGAACTGCCGACGCTGCCCGATCGGCGGCCGGACCTGCTAGCGCTGCGGCTCGGCTATGACGCGCAAGACGCCAACGTCCGCGTCGCGATCCTCTCGCAATTTCCCGATCTCATCCTGGGGGCAACTGGCAGTAGCGACAATAGCAGTGTCATCAACGGCGGCCCCCAAGCGACGATTGGCCTACCGATCTTTGATCGCAATCAAGGCAATGTCGCCATCGCCAACGCGACCCGCGCCCAACTTCATGCCGATTATTCGGCGCGATTGGCCGCGGCGATCGGCCAAGTCGGTGCCACCCTTGCCGAGATGGAACAGCTCTCGCAGCAACTCGCCAGCGTTCGCCGCGACCTGCCGGCAGCGCGTCTCGCTGCGCAACGGGCCGCTAACGCCTTTGGCGCGTCGAACCTCGACGAGCGAAGCTACGTCGATCTGATCACCAATCGCTACACCAAGGAACAGGAAATCGCGACGTTGGAACTGGCGTTGCTCGATCGGCAGGTGGCGTTGCAAACGCTCGTCGGCTCCGGGCTCCCAACCGTCGATACCCTCCCACCCCCAACCAACGCGAAAGCCTCAAAACGGTGAAAACACTCGCTCCTTTGTGTCTGATCCTTCTGGCGGGGTGCGGCAGCTCGGCGAAGACCGATCCGGCTCCCACCCCTCGGGTCCTGGTCAGCCTCCAGAAAATAGAACGCGGGCAAGCGCCGGAATGGCTAACGGCCTACGGCAGCGCCGCACCGGCGATCAGCGGCTCGCAAACGGTCAGCGTGCCCCAGCCGGGGCAAGTCTCCCGACTCGCGGTTACACCCGGCTCTATCGTGCGAGCTGGTCAACTTCTCGCGGTGTTCACTACCGATCCGTCCTCGGTCAGCACCTACCAGCAAGCCGTGACGGCGCTCTCGACGGCGCAAAAGCAGCGTACAACAACGGCGCAGCTCCTCACGCAGCAGCTCGCGACGCGCGACCAGCTCACGCAGGCCGACAAGGCGGTGTCGGATGCACAAGCTGCTATCGGCGCCCTGCAACGCTCGGGAGCGGGGCAGCCCACGCGCGCGCTCTCCGCTCCGTTCGCGGGCATTGTCACGACGGTTTCCGTCGCACAAGGCGACCGGACCCAGCCGGGCGCTCCGATAATGACGATCGCCCGAACGGGCAGCATCGTCGCGACGGTCGGCCTCGACCCCGTGCAGGCTTCGCGCGTTCGCGTGGGACAACAGGCGCGCATCGCACGGTTGAACGGTGGTCCCTCGATCCCAGGCCGCGTCATCCGGATCGACGGGGTTCTTAATCTGAAGACTCGGTTGATCGACATCGACCTTTCATTCCCCGCCGGCGCGCTCCTGCCGAATGAGGCCCTGCGCGGGGAAATCGCCGTCGGAGTCGTGAACGGCTGGGTGGTGCCGCACCGTGCAGTCGTTGCGGCCAATGGGCCACCACGCATTTTTCAGCAGGTAAACGGCAAGGCGCGCGCCGTGAAGGTTAATCTGTTGCTGCCTGGTGATCAGGTCGATGTGGTCGAGGGCGGAATCGATCCCAACCGCCGCTTGATTGTGGATGGCGCCTACCAGGTCGACGACGGCGCTCCCGTCCGCTCGAGCGCCCGCTGATGCTCGAAAAGCTCCTTGGTCGCCAGTCGCGGGCGTTCGTCGTGGTCGCGCTGGCGCTGGCGCTGGCAGGTCTTGTCGCCGCTATGTCGCTCCCGACTGGTCTTTTTCCGCAAGTCGCCTTCCCACGTGTGCTCATCGATCTCGATGCGGGGAGCCGTCCCGCCGACCAGATGGCGCTTCTGGTCACGCGCCCGGTCGAAGAGGCTGTTCGCAGCGTGCCCGGCGTCATCGACGTTCGTTCGGACACCACGCGCGGCTCGGCCCAAATCGCTGTGGATTTCGGATGGGGCCGCGACATGGTCGCGAGCACGCTTCTCGTCGACTCCGCAATCTCCCGCGCGCTCGCGTCGCTTCCCGCAGGCACAAATTACAATGTGCGGCGGATGGACCCCACGGTCTTCCCTGTCATTTCCTACGCGCTCGTCTCGAAGACCGCCTCGCCGGTCGAACTGCAGGATCTCGCGCGCTATCAGATAACCCCGCTGCTCTCGGCGATCCCAGGCCTGGCGCGCGTCGCCGTCCAAGGCGGGGATACCGCTGAGGTAGAAGTGCTGGCCGATCCCAATCGGCTCGCCAGCTACGGCCTTGCCATGAGCGACCTCGCCACCGCCATCCGGGGCGGCAACGTGCTCAGCGCCGTTGGTCAGGTCCAGGATCGCGGCCGATTGTCGCTCGTGCTCGCCGATCGGAGTCTAATCAGCGCCGCGGCGATCGGCGAGATCGTCGTTCGGGCCGATCCTGCCGGCGTCGTGCGGGTGCGCGATGTCGCCACCGTGCAAGATGGGGTCGTGCCGCAATGGATTCGCGTCATCGAGGACGGTCGCCCGGCAGTGCTGTTCAACATCTACCAGCAGCCCGACGGAAATTCGGTCAAGATCGCCAAGACGGTCGCGCAAAAGCTCGCCGGCTTCAAGCTGCCGCCGGGGGTCAAGCTGGTCAACTGGTACGATCAGAGCGAGCTCGTCACGCAATCGGTGTCCAGCGTGCGCGATGCGGTGCTGATCGGGCTGGTCCTGGCTGCGGCCGTTCTACTGTTCTTCCTGCGAAGCTGGCGAGTCACGCTGGTGGCGGTGATCGTCGTTCCCGCAACCTTGGCCTCAACCGTCCTCGTACTCAGCATGTTGGGGATGAGCTTCAACCTGATGACCCTGGGCGGCATCGCCGCCGCAGTCGGGCTACTCATCGACGACGTGATCGTGATGGTCGAGCATATTGCGCGGCGCGCCGGCGCAAGCGGGGAAGGCGAAGGCGGCGAAGCGGCCGTCCTGCCCGCCGCACGCGAGTTCATGGCGCCGCTCACCGGCTCGAGCATCGCCACGCTGATCGTCTTTCTGCCACTCTCGTTTCTGACGGGCGTGACGGGAGCCTTCTCGAAGGCGCTCTCGATCACGATGGCGGCAGCGCTCGCGATTTCGTGGGCGATGACGGCATTCGTCGTGCCCGTGCTCACCCGTCATATCGTCGATTTCAAGAAGTGGCATGACCCCGGCACGGCCGGCGAAGGCTGGCTCGCGCGCCACCACGATCGCGCGCTCGACGGGCTGGCTCGCCGCCCCTGGGTGCTTGCGGTCATCCTCGTGCCGCTCTTGGCTCTCGGCTATCTCAGCTACTCGAAGGTGCCGACCGGGTTCATGCCCAAGGTCGACCAGGGCGGCTTCAACATGGACTATTACACGGTCCCCGGCACCTCGCTCGACGAAACCAGCCGGCAGATCGCCCAAGTGGACGCGATCATCATGGCGCACCCACAGGTGCTCACCTTTTCGCGCCGCCTCGGCACCGATCTGAGCGGCAGCCTCGGCCAAAGCTATCACGGCGACTATTTCGTCCGGCTCAAGGCGGGGCACAGCGAGTCCACCGAGAATGTGATGAGCGACGTGCGTGCTCAAATCGACGCGAAGGTGCCGGGCGTTCAAGTCGAACTGTTCCAGCTCATGGAAGACCTGATTGGCGACCTGACGGCGGTGCCGCAGCCGATCGAGATCAAGCTCTATTCGGCCGATGTGGCGGCCCTTCGTCCGGAAGCCGAGAAGGTCGCAGCAGCGATCAGCAAGCTGAACGGCGTGGTCGAGGTCAAGAGCGGCGTGCAACTCGCGGGCGATGCGCTTAATGTGCGGGTCGATCCCATTCGGGCCGCCGTCGAGGGAATGGCTCCTGCTGACATCGAAGCGGCGCTCAACACCGCGCTCACCGGTTCGGTCGCGACCTCGATCCCGCAGCCCACCAAAGCGGTCGACGTTCGCGTCCGACTACCGAACATGATGACGATCAGCGAAGCCGGACTCGCGCAACTGCCGATCCGGGCCCCTGACGGTCATGTATTTCCGCTCAATCGGGTCGCCGACATCACCCGCGTCACCGGGCAACCGCAAATCACGCGCGAGAACCTGGAGCCGATGGTGGCGGTGACGGGCCGGATCGAGGGCCGCGGGCTCGGGGCTGCCGTTGGGGATGTGAAGGCGCTGCTCGATCAGCCGGGCACATTGGCGCCCGGCATCCGATATGAGCTCGGGGGTCTCTACGCGCAGCAGCAAATCGCGTTCGCCGGTCTCACCAAGGTCTTCCTCGCGGCGCTGATCGCAGAGTTCGTGTTGCTCCTGATCCTCTACCGCCAGTTCTGGCGACCGACGATCATCATCGTCTGCTCGCTCCTCTCCACGACCGCGGTGTTCACCGCCCTGTGGGTCACAGGGGTGGAGCTGAACATCACGGCGCTGATGGGCATGACGATGATCATCGGCATCGGCACCGAAATGGCGATCTTCTACATGTCAGAGCTTGAGGAGCTGTCCCACCACATGCCGATGCGCGACGCGGTGCGGGAGGCAAGCCGCAATCGACTGCGGCCGATCACCATGACGACCGCGGCCGCAATCCTGACGCTGCTTCCGCTCGCCCTGGCGATTGGTGAAGGGTCAGGCATCCAGCAGCCGCTGGCGATCGCGATCATCGCAGGCCTGCTACTGCAATATCCGTTGGTTCTGCTTGCGATGCCGGTCCTCGTAAGGCTGACGCTTCCGCGCGACAAGCCGACCGGGGCCGTTCTCGAACCGCAGGCGGGGTAGCGCCAATGATTGTCCAAATCACCGCCGCTGTCGGTCTGCTCCCGCGAAAGGGGGCTGGGCCACACCTTGGCTCAAGGCGCTTGCTTCGATGAAGCGATTAAACGATAAACAGGAGAGGCATTTGAGCTTGGAAAGCGCTTCGCGCCATCGCTCTCCGCCGACGATCGTATCGCGGCCTCACGGTTGCGACGGGAATGGAGTTCTCCCGGTAACCGCTCCCTTGTGGAGCTGATGACTCCTACCGTTCACGACGGTAGGAGTCTGTCCAGACTGCTCACCGTCCAGAGGAGGAGTGCAGTCGATACCCTATCTTTCGCTCGTGGTGGGAAGCGCACCAACTTGTGCCGACGCGGGCGGCCAGGCCTGTTCCATTCCGACTCTCATCTCAAAGGACATGCGTTCCTGCAATGCGGCTTCGCCGCCGGTCAGCTGCCCCAAGAAAGACGGGACGCGGCCGCGAGGAGCGCGTCATCATTCGGCGCCTAATAGGTGGCAGTTTAATAGCCTGCCGGGATTAAGCGGCTTGATAACCACCGGGGAACGCTTGTTTTTCGGCTTGTTCGTCTGCGACTTCCGGATTTCGCTGTCGGTATCCATCTGAGAAGGATTCATCGTGGACATTAGCAAACTCAGCTCCGGACCCAACCCACCCTCGGACGTTCATGTTCTGATCGAAATTCCCCAAGGATCGACGCAGCCGGTCGAATATGACTTCGATCAAACATCCGGCCTCATGATCGTCGAGCGGTTTCTTCACACCGCGATGTTCTGCCCAGCCAATTACGGCTTTATTCCGCACACCCTCTCCCAAGAGGGCGGCCCTCTCGACACTCTCGTCATCAGTTGGTCTGCTGTTGTGCCGGGCTCGGTCATTCGATCGCGACCGATCGGCGCGCTCGTGTTGTCCGACGAACATGGCAAATACGAGAAAATCATCGCCGTCCCGGTTGATGCACTACACCCGTTCTATCCTAAGGCGAATAGCTGCGCATGGACTGCCCGCGACGACTGGTCCGGTTGCGTAGTTAGTTGATGCGGGCCTCCGATGCCAGCCTGGGCGGGAGGCGGAGCGTAGCGGAGCCGAGCGGCCAGGCTGGCATCTTGATCGTTTCCGGCGCCGGCGGGCGATACCCAAGGCTGCTGTGCGGCCGCGCCCGATTGTAATGATCGCGCCACCAGCCGGTGACGACGCGGACCTCCTCAAGACTGTAGAAGATCTCGCCGTTGAGCAGTTCATCGCGCAGGCGGGCGTTGAAGCTTTCGATGTAGCCATTCTCCCACGGGCTCCCCGGCTCAATATAGAGGGTGGTGACGCCGAGCCCGCCCAGCCATTCGCGCACGGCGGTGCCAACGAACTCGGGACCATTGTCGGACCTGATATGCTCAGGTGGTCCATGTTCGATGAACAGGTCGGTCAGCACGTCGATCACGTCGTTCGACCGGAACCGCCGGAGCGGTACCATCGCCAGGCATTCCCGGCTGAACTCGTCGATGATGTTGAGCATCCGGAACTTGCGACCGTTGTGCGTCTGATCCTCGACGAAGTCGTAGGACCACACGTGCCCGCGATGCTGCGGGCGCAGCCGGATGCACGAGCCGTCGCCCAGCCATAGCCGACGACGCTTCGGTTGCCGCTTGGAAACCTTGAGACCCTCCCGCCGCCAGATCCGCTCGACTACCGACAAGCTGACCCGCCAGCCGGCATGGCAAAGCAGCGCATGGATGCGGCGGTAGCCGTAACGACCATAATCCGTTGCCAACGCGACGATATCGGCTGTCAGGCGCTGTTCCTCGCCATCATCCTTCGGTGGATGACGCTGGGTCGAGCGGTGTTGACCCAGAACACGGCAGGTCCGTCGCTCCGATACCGGTATCGAACGACGGACCTGCTCGATCGCCTCACGACGACGGGAGGGGCTCAAAAAGTCAGCTTCGACGCCTCTTGCAGGATCGCCTTGTCAAGCGCGAGATCGGCCACCAGTTTCTTCAGCCGCGCATTCTCGCGCTCCAGATCCTTCATCCGTCGAGCCTGATCGACCTTCAGGCCACCATATTCCTTGCGCCACCGATACAGCGTCTGTTCCGCTATCCCGATCTGCCGGCAGGCCTCGACTGCAGTCGAGCCCCGCCCGACCAGCACCTCCACCTCACGCAGCTTCGCAATGATCTGCTCCGGCGTAAATCGCTGACGTCCCATATAATTCTCCAATTCTCATGCCCGACGGGCTCTCTTCAGAATTGGACCAGTTTTTCCAAGGCAGACCACGCAGACCTGCCGGAAACGCTTCGGGACCAGATCGCTCACTTCTTTCAGCACTATAAGGACCTCGAGAAGGGGAAGTGGGCGACGGTGAGTGAATGGGTCGGCCCTGACGAGGCAGCTAGCATCATCATGGAGGCCATCCGGCGATCGGAACACGCGAGAGATGGAGGGAAGTAAGGGCGGCATGAGCGGCACGCGCTTTCGTCGCCTCGCTCGCGGGCGCGTTTCGGGTCGAAAGTTACCCGCAAGATGGTCCGAACACTGCTTGATAGCGATCCGGGGCTCGTGACTCCCGCCCACGTTGATGTCCCGCTGGTGACTGTCTGGACAATTTACGGCCCATTGCCGCAGATACTTTTCTTCCTGCCAGTCGCGTTCATTCTGCTCGTGATCATCGCGGGATTTGAACCGCGCCGGGTTTGTCGGAGGCCCCAACTCCTGAGAGTAAGGGGCTATGACAAGCAAGACGACGAACAAGTTTTCACCTGAGGTCCGCGCCCGGGCGGTGCGGATGGTGCTGGAACACGAGAAGGACCATCCGTCGCGCTGGGCGGCGGTAGTGTCGATCGCAGCGAAGATTGGCTGTGCAGCGCAGACGCTGCACGAGTGGGTGAAGAAGGCGGAGATCGACAGTGGCGCCCGCGCCGGTGTGCCGAGCGATGTCGCGGCGCAGCTGAAGGCTCTGGAGCGCGAGAACCGCGAGTTGCGCCAGGCGAACGAGATTCTGCGCAAGGCGTCGGCATATTTTGCTCAGGCGGAGCTCGACCGCCCGTTCAAGCGATGATCGCGTTCATCGACGATCAGCGTGCTGTTCATGGGGTCGAGCCGATCTGCAGGGTTCTGCCGATCGCCCCATCAACCTACCATGCCCATGTCGCGCAGCGACGGGATCCACTGCGCCTTTCGGCGCGGGCGCGACGCGATGCTGCGCTCAGGATCGAGGTGCGGCGCGTGTTCGAAGCTAACTTCCGGGTCTATGGTGTCCGCAAGGTTTGGCGGCAGTTGCGGCGCGAGGGGTTCGATGTCGCCCGCTGCACGGTCGCGCGGCTGATGCGTACGATGGGGCTGGCGGGCGTGATCCGCGGCAAGCCGGTGCGTACTACGATCGGCGATCGATCAGCACCTTGTCCGCTCGATCGCGTCAACCGGCAGTTCCGCGCGCCGGCGCCGAACATGCTCTGGGTCTCGGACTTCACCTATGTCGCGACCTGGGCCGGGTTCGTCTACGTCGCCTTCGTCATCGATACGTTCGCCAGGCGGATCGTCGGATGGCGAGCGAGCCGAACCGCCCATGCTGGCTTCGTTCTCGACGCCCTTGAGCAGGCCCTTCACGATCGCCGACCGACGCGCAGCGGCGGTCTCATCCATCACTCCGATCGCGGCAGCCAATACGTCTCGATCAAATACAGTGAGCGGCTTGCCGAAGCCGGGATCGAGCCGTCGGTCGGCAGTGTCGGCGACAGCTATGACAACGCTTTGGCCGAGACGATCAACGGACTCTACAAGGCTGAGGTGATCCACCGGCGTGGCCCGTGGCGCAGCTTCGAAGCCGTCGAATACGCCACGCTCGAGTGGGTCGATTGGTTCAACCATCGCCGCTTGCTTGAGCCCATCGGCAACATCCCGCCCGCCGAAGCCGAAGAACAATATTATGCTGCCGCGGACAACATCGATATGGCAGCGTGACTCACATCCAATGGCCTCCGGCGAACCCGGCGCGGTTCAATTGACGTTCGAGGAGGGTAAGCGAGGGCCGATCGCACAACGGCTTCCGGCTGCTTTCATATTGGCGGCCGCGAGCATCGTAGCTGCCGCGAGCACCGACTGGATCCTCACCGGAGGTCGTCCGACACTTCCTCCAGAGTTTCTCGGCAAGGCGATCGCACTCGCTTTTCTACTGCTGTACGC
Source organism: Sphingomonas pollutisoli (assembly GCF_029167165.1). NCBI lineage: Bacteria > Pseudomonadati > Pseudomonadota > Alphaproteobacteria > Sphingomonadales > Sphingomonadaceae > Sphingomonas > Sphingomonas pollutisoli. The sequence goes on along the minus strand of NZ_JARFNJ010000011.1, from coordinate 33,310 downwards.
CAGGGTGTTTTGGCGACGCACGCCCACGCGCGGGGTTCTTTGGGCGCTCCTCCTCATTCTTCCCGTCGGAGCATGGGGAATCTGGCAGTTGGTCGGATGATCGAACACGCCATGTTTCGCGTTTCACCGACGCCGCGCTTGCCGCGGCTGACCGGCTGATCTGGGGTCAGGTTAGGAATTCCCAATGTTCGGCCCGGGCTGAGAGAATGTATGGAGATATCTTGCCGGAAATGGCTCTCGAGCGTTAGGCCAGGTGCATGGGATCCCGAGTTCGATGAATCTTGCACGCATACCATTTCTCTCGCATTCTTGGCTACTCCGGGCGCTACTGTCCGCTGCCTTCGCGACGCTCGCCGTCATCTTCGCCAAGGTTGGGGTCGCGCAAGTCGGCTCGGATCGCGCGACGCTTCATCGCACCAGCGTAATCGCAATCGACTCCCTGGGCGAGCCTCTATCCGTGCGGGGTTGGGCCGGGATCGCCCTTATCGCCCCGTGCCTGGCCCTTGGTTGAAGCGGTGCCGAACCCCATGCCTCCGGTTGTCGAGCACGCGGACGGCTCGTCTTCCCGAATGCCGCGAGACACAATGAGCGTGTCGCGGCTGGCTTTTGTGAAACGCGAAGCAACGCTCATCGTCGCATTCATCATTGTCGCCGCCGCGCTGCTTGTGGTCATCCGGCTAGGCTCCGAAATCCGCGAGGACGGAACCTCGGATTTCGACCGTTGGCTCCTCCTGTCCTTGCGTCAGCCGCGCAATCTCGCCGTGCCGATCGGCCCCGCCTGGCTACAGCCCGTTCTTGTCGACATCACCGCCTTGGGAGGCGCCACTGCGCTCACGCTGCTGACCGTCTCGGTCGTTGGCTATTTGCTGGCAGCGAAAAAGTGGACCACCGCAGCGCTGATCGCAGCCGCGACGATCAGCGGAAGCCTGATCGGGCAGCTGCTGAAAGTCAGCTTTGCGCGTGCGCGACCGACCATCGTCCCCCATTTCGTCGAGATACATTCGTTGAGCTACCCGAGTGGACATGCCACGAACTCGGCCGTGGTGTTCCTGACGCTCGGGGTTCTGCTCGCTCGGGCTCAAACGGCGCGTGCGACCCGGATCTACGTCCTGGTGGCGGCGATGTTGTTCACAGCCCTGATTGGATGCTCGCGGGTCTATAACGGCGTCCATTGGCCCACTGACGTAATCGCGGGGTGGGTGATCGGCGGGAGCTGGGCTTTGCTATGGTGGGCGATCGCTCTTCGCGCGCAGCGAAGCCGCGTTGCCAGTTCATTGGACTAGAAAGAGATCGCTCTTGAGTTTTATGAAAGTACTCGCTCGGACGCGGCCGATCCCAGCCGTGATAGGCGCCTTGCTCCTGCTCGGGTGAACGCGGCGAGCTATTCCCTGGCCGGATGTCACACTCGTCGAGGAGGTCGCAGGTCATGGAGATGGGTCATCCGTGGCAAATGGCCGCGGGCGATGGACGTAGGGAGCGCCAAACGGCGGCGTCCATCGCCCCCAAGGCGGACGACGGGCAAACCCCAAATATCTTTAGATTTCGCCTCGCGCCTTGAACCATTTAAGCGCGGCTTGCGAACTCCCACTCACGATCTTCGCCCAGCGCAAGTCCCGGAGCGGCTTGTCCTGGGCGCCTAGCCACCAATATTCCTTCACGATCAGCAGGGACCAATTGGGCGCTGCGTCATGTTCCACCAGGATCGTCTCCATCGAGAAGGAATGGCTGGCGCCGCTGAAGCTGTGCCGTTCGCGGTTCCAGACCGTACCGGCAATCTTCCAGCTTGTTCGCTTCGCACTGCCATTCGGGTTCGCCGACGCAACGAGCAGATCGAAGACCCGGAAGAATGAACGATCGGCCAAGCTCCTCATATTCGTCGGCTGTCCTCGATTTCATCGGCGTCAGCGCACTTCAGGATCTCGTCTATCTCTATCCGAAGGCGAAGGTCGGCGGTCCGGGCGATCTGCTGGAGCAGCTTGAGCGCATCATAGCGCGCGATCGGCGGTCCATGGACAAGCGCGATCCCGCACGCGGCGGCGGATACGCGTTCATCAGGATCGTTCATGAAAGGCACGACCACAGGCCAGCCGCCAGGTGGAAGGCCTAGCGCGAGGAGCATTGCCAGAATGGCATGGCGATGACGGACGTTGGTCTCAAAGTGCCTGCTCTGGTCGGCTGCGAGCCGTTCCAATCGATCAAGGAGGCATCTGGAGGCGGGCAAGCCTAAACGCCGAAGTCCTTCCTCAGCGGCGTGGCGGCTGCCGTCGTCGCCAAGTGCGGTGACCAGTTCGGGAATGGCCGCCGCGCGTCCGAAGGCGGCGAGCGCATGGACGGTGCCGATGAGATGCGGCCTGGCAGCGACGATTGCGCGAAGGGTTTCGAATGCCGCTTCGAAACGGTTTTGAGCGAGCACTTCCGCGGCGCCGTTCATCACTGCCTCCTCGCCCGCACGCTCGACGGCGTCGGACAGCAATCGGGGATTCTGAAGAAATTCGAGAAGGATGTCGTTAGCGTGGATCGCACCGAGCGCCCGGGCTGCGAGAATGCGAGGCTGATAGATGCCGCTCGGCTCACGTTCGGTTAGGAGTGTCTCAAGCGGCACGCGCGCCGCATCCCCAAGCGCGACCACATCGCTCAACGCTTCCTCGCCATCATGGAGGCGGCGTAGTCGCGAGACTGTCGCTTCCGCGGACGAGCCATCGCCTGGATCATGTCGGGCACGAGGGGTTTCGGGGACTGGGCCCGTCTCGAGGTTCATGACCGTGCTCCCGCCGATCGGCGTCTTGGCAGGAGTCATCAGCCACGGCGGCATTTACAAAGGGGAACCCCATCCCTTGTTCCCATGATATAGAACAGGAAAGTCCGAAGGCCAACTCTGCGTTGGGAATTGGAGGCCGTGGCGCCGGGAACTGCCTTCGCCCTCCAGGGATTGTGAAATGGGCGATGGAGTCCGCCTGAACCAACCGCCCATTGGGCTGATGACTCCTGCCGCAAGTCGTAAACGGTAGGAGCCCGTAATGGACCCGCGCGTCGCGCGCCTTTTTCAAGACGAGACGTCGGAACTGCCGTCGGCGGGATCGACGGATTCACCCTTTGGTTCGATCCTCTTTAGCGACCGGAAGCGACATGAGAACGATGTTCCTGAGCCGGCTCATTTTCGGGATCTCTATCTGGACCAGATCGTGGCGAGCGCCACCAAAGGGCGAGAGGAATACCACCTCGTCCCCTTTTATCGCGAGGCGCTCGGCAGCCTCGACGATATCCAATACCGCCAGGCAGTCGTAGGTGATCTGCAACGTGACACGCTTCGAGAACAGTTGAACGCGTTCGCGGGCGCCATGCGGCGGATGCGCGAAGGACTGGGACGGGCGGAGAAGCATCGCCACCCGCTTCAGAAGCAGGCGCGTGTGCTGGAAGCCGCACGCAGTTATTGCGAGGGCGTTTCGCGGCTCAAGGCCGATCTCGACGCCGGTCCGCCAAGATCAACCGGTTTGCGGCACTGGCAGCGATTTCTCAGCGACTATGTGCAGTCCGCGGGATTTCAGGCGCTGGCGGGCGAGGCAGAAGATGTCTCGGCTGAGCTTGTCGCCATCCGGTACACGATCCTCATTCGCGGACTGGATGTGCGGATCGATCCCTTCGAGGGGCAGCCAGACTATGGAGCCATAATCGTCGACAGCTATGCACGCTTCGCTCAGGGGGACGAGGAGAGGTTCGGGTTTCATATTCCCGAAGAGCAGGAGCTGAACTTCATCGAGGGCCGCATTCTCAGCGAGGTGGCGCGTGCTTTCCCTAGCCCTTTCTCCGCGCTCGGCGAGTTCGCGTCCAGATATGGCGCGGGCTTCGGCGACGAGATTGTCGTTCGCTTCGATCGCGAGATTCAATTCTACCTCACCTATCTCGATCATATCGCGCCGCTGAAGAGCAGCGGCCTCAGCTTCTGTTTGCCCGATGTCGTCGCGGCGAAGGACGTCCATGCTGACGAGGCGTTCGATCTTGCGCTCGCGCAGAAGCTGCTTGGCGGCGAGGATGCGATCGTCACCAACAGCTTTTCCCTGGCGGGACGAGAGCGGATCATCGTCGTGTCCGGCCCCAATCAGGGCGGCAAGACCACCTTTGCGCGCCTATTCGGTCAGCTTCACCATCTTGCCTGCCTGGGACTTCCGGTCCCCGGCCGCGCGGCGCGGCTGCACCTGTTCGATCGAATCCTGACGCATTTCGAGCATCCCGAGGTGGCGAACAGCGCCAACGGCAAGCTCCAGGACGAGCTTGTTCGCATGCAGGCGGTCCTGAGCAGCGCAAGCGGCGAGAGCATCATCATCATGAACGAACTCTTCGCCTCGACGACATTTCGCGATGCCAAGCTGCTCAGCGAGCGGATCACCGAACGTCTCGTCACACTCGACCTGCTATGCATATGGGTGAGCTTCATCGACGGTTTGAGCGAGATGAGTGATACCATGATCAGCATGGTCAGCGGGGTCGATCCGGACGATCCAGCGCGAAGAACCTATCGGCTGGACCGCCGGCCGGCCGATGGCCTTGCTTATGCCCGGGCGATCGCCGGCAAATATGGCCTGACCCGCGTGCAAATTGCGGAACGGCTCAGGAAATGAAGGCCTATCTTCTTTTTCCCGACCGGGAAAGCGACTGGCGCTGGGTGTCGCGCTCGATGGAGTTGCACGAACTGACGCGTAGCGGCCGCCGCGCCCATGGGCTGGAAGATTTTCGCCCCGATGCGGCGCTGCCGTGGAATGCCGACGCGCTGATCCAGGACCTGGGACTCAATTCCCTGTTCTCAATGATGGCAGACGGCGCTGACGACATCTTCGTGGCGGTACGCCGGGAACTGTTAACGGGCGTCGCGAACGACCTCGAGGTTGTCCGCTACCGGCAAGCCATGCTGGCGGATGTGCTTGCCAATCCTCGGACCGTTCGAGCCCTGCACAGCCTGGCGACCGAAGGCATCGATCTCCATAGACATCATTTCCTTGGGACCTTGTCGCGGGATTATCCCGACACGGTGCTGCGATGGGCGATCGACCTATTGCGCGACACGCTCGCCACGATCGCGAAACTACGCAGTCTGGCCGGGGACGCGACCGCCCAATTCCAAGCGCCCGGCTGGCTCCGCTTCTTCTCGATGATCGAGACCGATCTCAATCGAGACTATGTCGCGCAGCTGGCGCAACAGCTCGATGAGCTTCGCCTGCGTGACGGCTTGACGATGAGCGCATCGCTCAAAGGCGGCAATGTCCCCGGCGAGTATCGGCTTCATCAGTCGCCGGTCTGGCACCAGACCTGGTTGCAGCGGCTTCTGCGCCGCTGGTTCCCGTCCTTATTCCGCGAGGAGCTGGGCCCGTTCGGGTTCTCTCTCGCGCCGAGCGATGAATCGGGCAATCGAGCGCTTCGGGAGTTTGCCAACCGTGGCGTGGCGATCGCGGCGGAGGCGCTCGGCAACGCCGCAGGCAGCCTCAAGGACTTCTTCGAGATGCTGAGAGCCGAAACGGCCTTTTACGTCGGTTGCCTGACGCTCCACGAAGCGCTGAACGCGGCGGACCTTCCGACGTGCATGCCAGATATGGCGTTGCCGGCGCCATCGCTGGACTGCGATGGGCTTTATGAGCCGTTGCTCGGACTCCATCTCGACGGGAAAGTCGTCCCGAGCGATGTGCATGCTCGAGGCCGGTCGCTCGTCGTCATCACCGGTGCCAATCAGGGCGGAAAGTCTACGCTGCTCCGCTCGATCGGCGTTGCCCAACTCATGGCGCAATGCGGGATGTACGTTCCTGCGCGCCGCTTTGCCGCCAGCCTCTGTGGCGACGTGCTGACGCACTACAAGCGGGAGGAAGATGCCGGACTTGTCAGCGGAAAGTTCGACGAGGAGCTGGCGCGCGTGAGCGATATCGTCGACCATTTTCGTGCCGGTGCGCTGATGCTGCTGAACGAGTCGTTCGCCTCCACGACCGAGCGGGAGGGCTCGGATATCGCCGACGACATCGTGGAGTCATTGTGCGCGGGTGGCGCCCGGGTCGTCTTCGTCACCCACCTTTATGAATATGCCCATCGGGCGGCGGAGCGGCACGATGAAGCATCGCTCTTTCTGCGCGCCGACCGTGACGATCAGGGTCGGCGATCATTCCGCATCCTCGAAGGCGAGCCGCTCAGGACCAGTTTCGGTGAAGATCTGTATCGTAAGATCTTTGAAGGTTCGACGACAGCTATCGATACGGCATAGAACCACGTATGAAGAAACCGGTCGGCAAAGAGAGCGCCGGATTTCTTGTCGACTGGTTTTCGACCGGCTCGGTCGATCCTTGCGCGACATCGATGAACACGGCGATTGCGGCTCATGGACGCTTCTCACCCCCCAGGCGAAAATGCCGACTCATGCGATCGTCGCGGCCGTCCCCAACAGCGCAGCTCGCCGATCCCGCGCTGCGATCTGCTGCGCCGCCGCCTCCGCCGCGCCGCTCCGCACCTCCCGCGCCTGACGGGCCAATCCCATGATCGACCGTCCCGCATCCTCTAATTGACGGTCCAGTTCGCGGTCGAATCCACGCAAGATGTCCTCCGCCTGCTGGCGGAGTGTCCATCGCAGGTTTTCCGTATTCTGCGTCGTGATGCGCTCGACCTCCTGAAGAAGCCGCCGTCGGCGGCGCGCGTCGCGCCAAGCCGAGGGAAGAAGCCCATCGGTCAAGCCGGTAGGCAAAGGATTCATCGTTTCTGCTTGACGCTCGATCCAGGCGAGTTCGCGCGGCGCCTTCAGTTCGATCGTCACGGCGGGAACGACGAAGCGAACGTCGAGCGCGTCGATCGCGATCTGGCGCATCCGCTCGAGAGTCGGCAGAATCCGGTCGCGGGCACGCTCGGCCGCGGCGTCCAAGCGGATGCGGACGACTTGGGTCAGCTCGCGATAAGCGTCTTCGAAGAAACGGGTGCTCGCCGCCGCGATCACCGTGAATGCGCGTCGGTCGTGCGAACTGTCGATTGTGGGATCAAGAATCTGTCGGAGATGGTTCTGCGCACGCTGCCGGATCCCGGCCGCCTCTTCATCGATGAAGTTGCGGAGGCGCTGCCGTTCGCCGGCCATCAGATCGCCGGCCACACGCTGCTGCTCCATGATCTTGTCAACACCCTCACGGATAGCGGCGAGCTTCTCATCGAGAGCCTCGACGGGAAGTTTCATGGCCGCGCGGGCGATGTCGTTCTGGAACGCCAGCTCGGACAAATCCGCCTTGGTCTTGAGGATGGCGGCCTGGGCGAGAAGCCAGCTTCGCTCTTGCCACAGCGATTGGATGCGGCTCCTGAGTTCGACGATTCCGAAGACCGGCGTTCCGCGAGCTGCGACGGCCGACAGCGGCTCCTCGATTCCGCTCTTTGAAAGGATCGCCATGACATAGTCGCCGATTGTCTGGCGCTCCGCCGATGTCACGAGATCCGACTTGTTCAGGACCGGGATGATCCGTGCAGCATGTTGTTTGATCAGCGCGAGATATGCGATCTCCGCTTCGGTTATCGGGGGATCGGGTGACAGAACCATGATGGCGGCGTCACACTCCGGCAGAGCCGCCAATGCAGCATTGCTGTTGTGGCGTTCGGTCGAGCCAATTCCCGGTGTATCGATCACCACCAGGCCGTCGGAAAGCAAGGGAACAGGCAAGCTCAGCCGGACAGCGGCAACGTGCTGCCGGTTATGGGGATTGCCTGTTTCTGTTACGAATTCGGCGACCTTCTCGCGCAGCTCATCGATAGAGCCAGGGGCGTGACGTTCTGTGGGCCTATCGGTGAAATCGACCTCGAGCCTTGCTTGATCCCCATAAGCGATCGACGTCGGAATCGCCGTCAGCGGAACAACGCCGGTCGGAAGGGCGTCGACTCCAAGGATCGCGTTCAACAGCGTGGACTTTCCGCGCTTGAACTGGCCGACAATGGCGAGCTGGAAACGTCCTGCTTCGACGCGCTTCGAAAGTCTCTCGATCCGTGAAGCCACGGTCACCTCGGTATCGGCCAACTCGGGTTGGTCGACAGTTAACTGGTCGAGAAGGCGAAGCAATCGCGCCAAGGTGTCGGGGTGATGAGCGACCTCGATCATAACGGCCGGCCCTTTTGCCGGCTCCGGCAACTGCGCTTCGACGGTTTCAGAAAATGTTCAGACGGCCTGATCAGCTTCTCTGCTCCGCTTCAAGGATCGACATGGCTCCTGTCCTGGACCGCTTGCCCAGCAGATATTCCTGCACCCAGGGATGCTGACAGTGCTCAAGCTCGCGAACGGGCGCGACGGCGACAATATGTTTGTCAGCGAGCGCGGCGACACGGTCGCAGATCGCATAAAGGGTGTCGATGTCATGAGTGACCAGAACGACGGTCAGACCCAGGCCATGGGCCAAGTCATGGATCAGCCGGTCAATTTGCCCTGCCATGATCGGATCGAGACCCGAGGTCGGCTCGTCGAGTAACAGCAGTTCCGGATCAATCGCAATCGCGCGCGCCACGCCCGCCCGTTTTTGCATGCCGCCCGACAACTCGCTTGGATATTTGAACAGAGCATCGTCCGGAAGGCCGGCCTGGCGCACTTTGAGCGCGGCGATCTGATCCAGTAGCTCCTGCGGCAGGCGCGCATTTTCGCGGAGCGGCACCTGGACATTTTCGCAGACTGTAAGCGTCGAGAAGAGCGCGTTTGCTTGGAAAAGGACTCCCCAACGCCGTTTCACGTTCGCGACGGCCGTCTCGTCATCGGAATAAATGTCCGTTCCGAATACGTGGATCGTTCCTGCCGCAGGGCGCAGCAGTCCGATGATGGATTTGAGGAGCACCGATTTGCCCGATCCTGAGCCGCCGACCAACCCAAGGATCTCGCCGCGATTTACGGTGAGATCGAGCTGATCGTGAATGAGCTGATCTCCGATCACTGTTTGGAGACCCTCGATTACTAACGGCGACGGCCGCGACGCGGCATCGTCCTTTCCCGTCACAGTTTTGGGTGCGTGACCTGACCAGCGGATGGGTGAAATGCTTGTAGGCAGTCGTCCAGGCACAATTCCTCCTTGGTGCGTAATCGCAAAAAGGTAGGAATCATCAGCCTTGCAGGCGGTTCGGCTCTCGGGCCAGGCAGGAATCCATTGCCGCGCACCATCCTATGGCGAGCTTTTTGGCCGCGCAAGCAAGCATTGCCGGGCCCGTTTTACGACTGTTGACGCGACGCGAAGAACAAGTCACGACAGTAGCGTGGCTGGCCCAAATCTGCCATCCGGTGTGATGCAGGTCGCCGTGCCGGCAAGGGGATGGAGTCCCCCATACTCGCCGAAAGGCTGATGACTCCTACCGTGCCGAGCGCGGTGGGAGTGTGTCCTCGCCGCATCTCGACGTCCTCGACACACAAGGCGCCCGCCAATCTCGGGCGTGAGAGGATACAGTGATGTTGCGGAGGTTGCCAAGACGAGGGCACCATGGATCGCCGGTCGCGGGCGGTGCTCGAAGCAGGGCCATGATCAACGAGGCCGCGGGCATGCGCTTGAGGTTTCTGTGTGCCCGGCCGCCCGCAGGGAGGTTGGATGCCTAGCGGAGCGAGGGAAAGTCTCGGAACGAACGCGGACAAGCTGCGGGCGGCCCTTGAGCTAGGGTGCCGGCTTCAGTTTAACTTTTCGGGTTTTTTCCTGATCATCGGGGTCATGGTCCGGTCCGCCAGTGTCGCGGGCCTCGCGATCGTGGTCTATAATTGTGCATCGATCGAAGCTCTTCTTGCCGGCAGCCTTTTCCTGGGCCGTCCGACGAGGCGCAAATTGGCCTCCTTCTATTGCGCCGGACTGGGGTTACCGGTGGTGGTGGTCGTCTGGTGCCTCATCGAGCAGATGAGCCACCCCATCGTACCCAAATGGGATTGGATCGCCTCGTCCGCTGCCTGTGCGATGGGCGTGAATATCTACGAAGCGTGGTCGCTCGCAAGGTTCCGACGCGAAGGGTCGAGGCTTGTCGAGGCGATGGCGCCCGTGGTTAGGTCCACGCTACCCTATAGCGTCGCAGTGTTGGTTGCAGGCTTCGTCACGCTGGGCACGCACAGCGTCTGGGTGGACGTTGCGATCGGCGTGGCGATCATCGCCGGGCATATCGAGGCTGTTCCTCTGCTCCGGCGGCTGGGAGCGTTCGACGTCGCTGCAAGCGGACATGGCGGTTCGGCTGCCTATCAGCTGCTCCTCTCCTATCCCCGTCTGGGCGTGCTAACTTCATCGGCGTGGCAAGAAGCGGTCGAGAGCGTGCGGAGGCGAAGTTTCTTTCGTGCTCTGCGCTAGCGCCGAACGTGGCGTCCATGGTGCGGCGAGTGGCGGTTGTCCGCTTTTCCCCTCTTGAGGGCGCCACTCAGCTCTCATCGCGGTCGCTGGCGAATGTGTCGATCGGGGCTATGCCAGGTCTGCTTCGCCGCGCCCGAGTCCGCGACTACCGCGACCTTGTGGCGATCAGGAGCTTCATGACGGCCGACCTGCATCGTTTCGCCGATGTGACCGAGCGAGAGCTTATCCATATGATGAAGGGGAGGATCGCGCTTCGTCACCGCGGACAAGCGCCGAACAGCAAGCAACATGCCGACCGGCTGCTCGAATCAATTAGGGCCGACCCTGCCATGATGTCAAACCCCACATGAGGTCGCATCGGAGGACCGCCAGATGAACCATGCCGACCGCCATGCGCGTCCCGGAAGTGATTGCTGCGCCAGCCAGGCCAAGCCCGACGATGAGGCGAAGGACCCGGTCTGCGGCATAACCGTTGACCCCGAGACCACGCCGCATCATGCGGCGCATGACGGCCAAGACTATCATTTCTGCAGCGCGGACTGCCAAGCCAAGTTCGTCGCGAACCCGCAAGCCTATCCGGACGATCGCCGCCCGGAGCCCGCGGCCAGCCCGGGCGCGATCTGGACCTGCCCGATGCACCCGCAGATTCGCCGCGACGGTCCGGGGACCTGCCCGATCTGCGGCATGGCGCTCGAACCCGAGGAGCCCTCGCTCGACGACGCGCCCGATGCCGAGCTTGTCGATTTCACGCGGCGCCTATGGGTTTCGGGCGTGCTCACGCTGCCGCTGCTCGCCGTCTCCATGGGCGCCGAGATGATCGGCATCCACATCGTCGATCCGATGCTGTCGCCCTGGATCCAGCTCGTGCTGACCGCGCCGATCGTATTATGGGGCGGGCTGCCCTTTTTCGAACGGGGCTGGGCGTCGCTCAGGAGCCGCCACTACAATATGTTCACGCTGATCACGATCGGGGTCGGCGCAGCATTCCTCTACAGCCTGGTGGCGACGCTCGCTCCGGGCTTGTTCCCGCCAAGCTTCCGCGAGCACGGCGCGATGATGCCGATCTATTACGAGGCGGCCGGGGTCGTGGTGACGCTGGTGCTGCTGGGACAAGTGCTCGAGCTTCGCGCCCGCGCCGCGACCGGCCGGGCAATCCGAGCGCTGCTCGGCCTCGCGCCGAAGACCGCGCATCGGCTCGATGCCGACGGCATTGAACGCGAAGTCACGCTGGCCGATATCACCGTCGGCGACCGGCTGCGCGTGCGGCCGGGCGAAGCGATCCCGGTTGACGGGGTGGTGATCGAGGGCCGCTCGCCGGTCGACGAATCGATGCTCACCGGCGAGTCCGCGCCGGTGGTCAAGGAGGCGGAGGCTGCGGTTACCGGCGGCACGGTCAATGGCACCGGCAGCCTGGTGATCGAAGCCCGGGCGATCGGATCGGACACCGTGCTCGCGCGGATCGTCAAGATGGTCGGCCAGGCGCAGCGCAGCCGCGCGCCGATCCAGGCGGTGGCGGATCGTGTCTCGGGCTGGTTTGTGCCGCTGGTCGTTCTGATCGCGTTCGCGGCATTCGTGACTTGGAACCTGGTCGGCCCCGAACCGCGTTTCGGTCACGCGCTGTTGAATGCGATCGCGGTGCTAGTTATCGCCTGCCCGTGCGCGCTAGGACTCGCCACACCGATGTCGATCATGGTCGGTGCCGGACGCGGCGCGCGTGCCGGCGTACTGGTCAAGAACGCCGAAACGCTCCAGACGCTCGACAAGGTCGATACGCTGGTCATCGACAAGACCGGCACGCTGACAGAGGGTAAGCCCAAGCTCATCGCCGTCGAACGAGACGGCGGTTTCAGCAAGGATGCTCTGCTCGCTGCCGCAGCGGCTGTCGAAAGCCGTTCTGAGCACCCGCTGGCGTATGCCGTTGTGACAGCGGCCGAGGCGGCCGGCCTCAAGCTCTCGCCGGCGGAGGATTTCGAATCTCAGACCGGCCTCGGGATCAGCGGCCGGGTCGTGGGGCGCGCGGTCGTCGTCGGCAATGCTGCGCAGATGCGGCGGATCGGAGTCGACCCCAGCCCGCTCGATGCTCCTGCAGAGCGTCACCGCAGCGAAGGCGCCGGCGTCATGCTGGTGGCGATCGACGGGCGTCTGGCAGGGCTGCTCGCCGTCGCCGATCCGCTCAAACAATCGGCGCGCGACGCGATCGCGCAACTGCGCAAAGACGGGCTGCGCATCGTGATGCTGACGGGCGACAGCCTTGAGACGGCGGAAGCGATCAGGCGCCAGATCGGCGGGATCGACGAGGTGCATGCCGATCTCAAGCCCGAGGACAAAGCGCGGATCATCGGCGAGCTCAAGGCCAAGGGAGCGACCGTTGCGATGGCCGGCGACGGCATCAACGACGCGCCCGCACTCGCCGCCGCGGACGTCGGCGTGGCGATGGGAACGGGCGTCGATATCGCGATCGAAAGCGCGGGCATGACGCTGACCAAGGGCGACCTCGCGGCGATGGTGCGTGCGCGCCGGCTCGCGCGCGCGACGATGGGCAATATTCGCCAGAATTTGTTCTTCTCGTTCCTGTTCAACGGCATCGGCGTGCCGGTAGCGGCTGGCGTGCTCTATCCGGTCGCGGGCGTATTGATGTCGCCGATGTTCGCGGGCGCCGCGATGGCGCTGTCGAGCTTCACCGTCGTCTTGAACGCGCTCAGGCTCAATGACGTGAAGCTCTGAACATCGGCCAAGCGTCGGAAGCGAGCGGTGTCTCGCAGCGGATGATCCGCCACTTGAGAACATTGGCTTGATCCTGCACGACACCGCGGCGCGACGGCGGCCGTCGCGGCTATTCGGCCGCCGATCTCCACCGGCTGCGTTTCATCGCCAACGCGCGCGATCTGGGCTTTCCGATCGAGGAATCCGTATCCTGCTCGACCTGTGGAATGACCGGAGCCGAGCGAGCGCCGAAGTGAAGGCGCTGGCCGAGGAGCTCCAGTGCAAGGCCAAGGCCTTAGAAGCAATGCGACGCACGCTCGTAGATCTAGCCGAACGCTGCCATGGCGACGCGCGGTCCGACTACCCAATCATAGAAAGGCTGGCGCGAGATGGCTGATTCCTGCCTCAGTAGCCTTCTTGGCAACCGCAACGAATTGACTCCCGTAGAAGGGAGGAGCATTTTCACGCCGTGCTGAAGCTACTGCGCCATCTCTTATGTATTGGCATCCTGTTCGGCCTCGCCGGAAACGGGATGGCGGTCGCGGCGCCGTGCCTGCTGATGACGCAGGATCAGATCGCTTCCAATGCCTCCATGCCGGACTGCAAGATGGTGACAGGCTGCATGGACTGCGCTTCCAAAGCCGGTAAGACCGACAAGGGCTCCAAGCCCGGCTGCATGGCGATGGCCGCGTGCAGCGCTGTGCTCGGCGTCAAAGATTCGGCCGCGCCGTCAACGGCCCAACTGGCACCGATAGCCGGAGCGTTCTGGCCGACGTTGGTCACCCTCACCGGCCATGACACCGGACCTGAACCGGAACCACCCACCTTCCTTGGCTGACCTTCGCGCGCGGGCGCGTGTCTTCCGCGGCCGTTAACGGCTGCCGGAGTGCTGAATCGCCCGCGCTGAAAATATCTTTCAGCTCGAGGAATTGAATCATGAAGACGATCAACCTGTCGGCCGCGGCGATCGCGGTCGCGCTTTCCACCTTCGCAATCACAGCCCCTGCTTTCGCGCAGGACGCGCCGACGGCCAGTGCCCGGGGCCATTACGAATGGCGCCAGTCGCCAAACTATGGCCCACGTGCGCCATTTACGGCACCCCGCCGAGTCTGGGTGTCCGATGCCACGCAGGTGGCAAGCTGCGACTGCGACATGATGAAGATGAGCACCACCGGCGCTGCTGATTGCATGAAGCGGATGCACAGCATGGCACCGCCTTCGTCAGCCTCGTCGGTCGGCTAGGTACAGGTTCTGGCCGCTTCAGGTCGCATAGACGGCTAGGCCAGCAGTGGCGGCGGGATGCCCCCCATTCCGCCGCCACTGATGTGCCCGTCATAGTGCGCGATGCCGGCCTGATCTCGCGATCAGGAGATTTCCATGCGATTGTTTCTATGTCTGCCGCTGCTCGCGATGCTTCCCGGCATTGCGTCCGCCGGGCCGCTCACCTTCGAAGCTGCGCTCCAGCGTGCCCGGCAGGAAGCGCCTTCTCTCAAGGCCAAGGCGCTCGGCGCAGATGCAGCGCGTTCGGCACGCAGCGCCGCCGGCGCGCTGCCCGATCCGACGCTCGGCGTGAGCGTCGAAAGCTTCCCGATCTCGGGACCGCTCGCGTTCGAGCCGCAGCGTGACGATTTCACCATGGCGCGGGTCGGCGTCAGCCAAGACATTCCCAATCTCGCCAGGCGCCATGCCCAGCAGGCGCGTGCCGATAGCGACATCAAGGCGGCGGAAGCTGATACGGCGGTCGAGGCCCGCACCGTCGAGGTCGGCACTGCACTTGCCTGGATCAATCTGGCCTATGCCGAGCGCAGGCTTGCCGCGCTCGACGACGTACTGTCCCGGCTCGAGCGCGTGGTAGGGACCACGACCAGCGCGGTCGCTTCGGGCAATGCGCGGCCAGCGCAGACCCTCGCAGGGCGGCAGGCAGTCGCGGCACTGCAGGATCGCCGCAGCGAACTGGTTTCGAACGTCGCGCGTGCGCGTGCGACATTGACTCGCTGGACAGGCGATCCGGCGCCTGAGATTGCCGGGCCGATCCCCGATTTTGCGGTCGATGCAATCGCGCTGCGAGCGGGCCTGGATCGTCAACCCACGATCCGGATGATCGATGCCCAATCCGGCCAGGCGGATGCCGATGTCCGAATGGCCAATGCCGGCCGGCGCTCCGACTTCGGCGTCAACCTGGCCTACCAGCGCCGCGATCCCCGCTTCGGCGACTATGTCTCCGCAGGCGTGACCCTCAGCCTGCCCTTCTTCACCCGCAATCGTCAGAACGCCCAGATCGCCGAGGCTCAGGCCAATGCCGGGCGGGTGCTGGCCCAGCGCGAAGCCGCCCGGCGCGCGCTTGTCGCCGATCTCGATGCCGATCTCGCCGACCATGTCATGCATCATGAGCAATGGATGCGCGCGCGGGATACGCTGCAGCCGCTCGCTGATCAGCGCGTCAAATTGGAAACAGCCAGCTACGCCGCAGGACGCGCCAGCCTCGTCGATATCGCCGACGCTTATGCCGCCCTCGCCGATGCCACCCTCACTACCCTCGACCGCGAAGCCTTGGTCGCCGCCGATGGCGCAAGGCTGACCCTCACCTATCGGAGCGACGACCAATGACTGAAGCCGCCTCCACGATCCGCCCCCGCCTCGCGGCCACGGGTCTTGTCATTGCCCTGGTCGCCGGAGCTGGCGGCTACGGGATCGCGCGCTGGACAAGCCATCCGTCAGACGCACCATCAGCCGCCCAGGGTGCCGATGCCGGCCGCAAGCCGCTCTACTGGTACGATCCGATGGTGCCGCAAGAGCATTACAATAATCCGGATGCGCTTTCGTCGATGGGGATGAAGACCATCCCCAAATATGCCGATGAAGGCGGTGGCGATGCGCCGGGCGTCCGCATCGATCCTGCGACATCGCAGACGTTGGGACTCCGCACGGTGGCAGTCCGGCGCGGAGAACTGGCGAGCAGCCTGACCGCCACCGGCACGATCGATTTCAACCAGCGCGATGTCGCAATCGTCCAGGCTCGTGCAGGGGGATTTGTCCAGCGAGTCTATGCCCGGGCACCCGGCGACCTGATCGGCGCGGGCGCACCGCTCGCCGAATTACTCGTTCCCGAATGGGGTGGCGCGCAGACCGAGTTTCTGGCGGTTCGCCATGCCGGCAACGCGGCGCTGACCCAAGCGGCACGTCAGCGACTCATGCTGCTCGGCATGTCGCCCGGCACGATCGCTGCGGTCGAGCGAACGGGACGGCCGCATAACGTCGTCACGATCTCCACGCCGACCGGGGGCGTGATCAAGACGTTGGACGTGCGCGCCGGCATGACCATGACGGCGGGACAGACGCTCGCGGAGATCAACGGCCTCGGCACCGTCTGGCTCAATGCCGCCGTGCCCGAAGCGATCGCTGGCCCGCTCAAACCCGGACAAAGTGTGCAGGCTACGCTTGCCGCTTTCCCTGGCGAAACCTTGTCGGGCCGTGTCTCGGCGATCCTGCCCACGACTCAGGTCGACAGCCGGACGCTCACGGTCCGGATCGAGCTTCCCAATCGCGGCCGGGGTTTGCGGCCCGGCATGTTCGCGACCGTGTCGTTCGGCGGCAGTACGCAACCGGCATTGCTGGTGCCGTCCGAGGCGCTGATCCGCACCGGCAAGCGGACGTTGGTGATGCTCGCGCTCGACAAGGGCCGCTATCGCCCCGCCGAGGTACAAACCGGGCGCGAATCCGGTGACGATACCGAGATATTGGCGGGCCTCAGCCAAGGTGAAAAGATCGTCGCCTCGGGCCAGTTCCTGATCGACTCCGAGGCAAGTTTGTCCGGTGTCGAAGCGCGGCCGATCGGAGCTGCCACGCCAACCGCGGCCGCGAAGCCCGCAGCTACGGGCGCACTTTACGAGACCGTCGGCAAGATCGAACAGATCACCGCCACTTCGGTGACGCTCAGCCATGAACCGGTGCCCGCCATCGGCTGGCCCGCGATGACGATGACCTTCCAGCTTCCCGACCCGAAGATCGCGCGGGGCCTGAAGACGGGCGATCGCGTCCGCTTCGGCTTCGACCAGCCATCGGCCGGACCGACGATCCGGCGTATGGCGAAGGCAGCGGGCCAATGATCGCCCATCTCATCCGCTGGTCGGTCAGGAACCGCTTCTTCGTCCTGATCGGCGTACTGGCGCTCATCGGCGTGGGCGTATGGGCGGTGCGCTCGACCGCGATCGATGCGCTGCCCGATCTCTCCGACACCCAGGTCATCATCCGCACCAGCTACCCCGGCCAGGCGCCGCAGATCGTCGAGAACCAGGTCACTTATCCGCTCACCACCACCATGCTGTCGGTGCCCGGCGCCAAGACGGTGCGCGGCTATTCCTTCTTCGGCGACAGCTTCGTCTATGTGATCTTCGAGGACGGCACCGACCTCTACTGGGCGCGCAGCCGCGTGCTCGAGTATCTCAACCAGGTGCAAGGCCGCTTGCCAGCGAGCGCGCGTAGCGCGCTCGGTCCCGATGCGACGGGCGTCGGCTGGGTCTATGAATATGCCCTTGTCGATAAGACCGGCCGGCACGATCTTGCCCAGCTTCGCGGGTTTCAGGACTGGTTTCTACGCTACGAGTTGAAGACCGTCCCCGGCGTCGCCGAGGTCGCCAGCATCGGCGGCATGGTCAAGCAGTATCAGGTGCTGCTCGATCCGGTGAAGCTCGCGGCCTACGGCGTCACCCATGCGCAGGCGGTCGATGCCATCCAGAAAGCGAACCAGGAAGCCGGCGGCTCGGTGCTGGAGATGGCCGAGGCCGAATATATGGTCCGCGCCTCGGGCTATCTGAAGACGCTCGACGACTTCCGGGCGATCCCGCTGAAGACGGCGGCCGGTGGCGTGCCCGTGCGTCTGGGCGACGTCGCCACGATCCAGATCGGCCCCGAGATGCGGCGCGGCATCGCCGAGCTGAACGGCGAGGGCGAAGTCGCTGGTGGTGTTGTGATCCTGCGCTCGGGGAAGAATGCGCGGGAAACGATTGCGGCAGTCAAGGACAAGCTCGCCGATCTCAAGAAGAGCCTGCCGCCGGGCGTCGAGGTCGTCACGGTCTATGACCGTTCGCAACTCATCGATCGCGCGGTCGAGAATCTCACCCACAAGCTGATCGAGGAGTTCATCGTCGTAGCCTTAGTCTGCGGCCTGTTCCTCTGGCACGTCCGCTCGGCGCTGGTCGCGATCCTGACCTTACCCTTGGGCGTACTGGCGGCATTCGTCGTGATGCGGTTCCAGGGGGTCAATGCGAACATCATGTCGCTCGGCGGCATCGCCATCGCCATCGGTGCGATGGTCGATGCGGCGGTCGTCATGATCGAAAATGCCCACAAGAAGATCGAGCGCTGGGAGCAGGATCACCCGGACAAGCATCTCGAGGGCGAAATACGCTGGATCGTCATCACCGAAGCAGCCGCCGAGGTCGGCCCGGCCCTGTTCTTCAGCCTGCTGATCATCACGCTCTCCTTCATTCCGGTATTCACACTCGAAGGACAGGAGGGCCGGTTATTTGCACCGCTCGCCTTCACCAAGACCTATGCGATGGCGTCGGCGGCGATTCTGTCGGTGACCTTGGTGCCGGTACTGATGGGTTTGCTGATCCGGGGGAAAATCCCGCCCGAGCAGTCGAACCCGGTCAATCGCTGGCTGACCAATATCTATCGGCCCGCGCTCGACTGGACGATGCAGCGACCGAAGACGGTGCTGCTGATCGCCGCGCTCGCCTTTACCACCACGGCCTGGCCGCTTACACGCCTCGGCGGTGAGTTCATGCCCAATATGGATGAAGGCGATCTGCTCTATATGCCTTCGGCATTGCCGGGACTATCGGCGGCGAAAGCCTCTGAGCTGCTCCAGCAGACCGACCGGCTGATCAAGACCGTGCCCGAGGTCGAGAGCGTGTTCGGCAAGGCCGGCCGCGCCGAGACCGCCACCGATCCGGCACCGCTCGAGATGTTCGAGACGACGATCCAGTTCAAGCCACGCGATCAGTGGAGGCCGGGGATGACGCCGGAGAAGCTGGTCGACGAGCTTGACCGCACCGTGAAGCTGCCCGGCCTCGCCAACGTCTGGGTGCCTCCGATCAGGAACCGGATCGACATGCTGGCGACCGGCATCAAGAGCCCGATCGGGGTCAAGGTGTCGGGTTCCGATCTCGTCCAGCTCGATCGCATCGCCCATGACATCGAAACCGTGGCGAAGACCGTGCCCAGCGTGAGTTCGGCGCTCGCCGAACGGCTGACCGGCGGACGTTATGTCGATGTCGATATCGACCGCGCCTCGGCGGCGCGGTTCGGACTCAACATTGCCGACGTGCAATCGCTCGTCTCGGGCGCGATCGGCGGGGAAACGATCGGGGAGACGGTCGAAGGTCTTGCCCGCTATCCGATCAGTGTCCGCTATCCGCGCGAGTTGCGCGACAGCCTCGAAGGTTTGCGCACCTTGCCGGTCCTGACCCCGTCGGGCCAGCAGATCACGCTCGGTACGGTAGCGAAGGTTTCGATCGCCGAGGGGCCGCCGATGCTCAAGACCGAGAATGCCCGGCCTTCTACCTGGGTCTATGTCGATGTGCGTGGGCGCGATCTCGCCTCGGTGGTCGGCGACCTGCAACGCGCGGTGGCGAAGGAGGTGAAGCTCTCGCCGGGCGTCAGCATCGCCTATTCCGGCCAGTTCGAATATCTCGAACGCGCCGTCGCCAAGCTGAAGCTGGTCGTGCCGGCGACGCTGCTGATCATCTTCGTGCTGCTCTTCATGATCTTCGGCCGGTTCGACGAAGCCGCGCTCATCATGGGCACTTTGCCGTTCGCGCTTACCGGCGGGATCTGGACGCTCTACCTGCTCGGCTTCAATCAGTCAGTCGCCACGGGCGTCGGATTCATCGCGCTCGCCGGCGTGTCCGCCGAGTTCGGCGTGGTGATGCTGATCTATCTCAAGAACGCGCTTGAAGAGCGCGAGAGCCATCCGGATGCCGCCGAGGTCGAAGCGGCGGTGCGCGAAGGTGCGCTGCTACGCGTCCGGCCCAAGGCGATGACGGTCGCGGTGATCCTCGCAGGCCTGCTGCCGATCCTGCTCGGATCGGGCGCCGGCTCGGAGGTGATGAGCCGGATCGCCGCGCCGATGATCGGCGGCATGCTCACCGCGCCATTGCTTTCCATGTTCGTCCTGCCTGCCGCCTATCTGCTGCTGCGCAGACCGAAGACCAAGCCCACCCATCAACCCGTTTAACCTGCAAGGAGAAGACCATGCACTATATACGACTGACCATTGCCCTCGGCTTCGTCGCCCTGACTGCTGCGTGCGGCAAGAAGGCGGAGATGCCCGTTGCGGCCGAGACCAACCAGGCGGCACCCGCCGCAGCTATGAGCGGCGACATGGGAAATATGGCGATGGCGCCCTCCGCAACCTCGGCCATCAAGGCCAAGGGTCATGGCACGGTCACCGCGATCGACAAGACCGCTGGCACTATCACGCTCAATCATGGCCCGATCCCTGAAGCCAAGTGGCCAGCGATGACCATGGCATTCAAAGCGGCGCCTGCAATTACCGACGCAGCGAAGGTGGGCGATAAGGTCGATTTCGACGTCACGCTGACAGGCAGCGCCGGCGAGGTGACCGCTATCCACAAGCAACCCTGACAGGTTCGATGGCGCCGGTCTGGTCCGGCGCCACTGCCTGCTCGACTCCTTTTGCCACCGATCTATAAAAGCCTGAAGTCGCTACAGGGTCGTAATCGATGTCATCGGGGTCGCTCAGCATCGGCAAGCTCGCCGCCGCCACGGGAACGAAGGTGGAGACGATCCGCTATTACGAGAGCGTCGGGCTGCTCACCGCGCCAGAACGCACCAAGAGCAATTATCGCGTCTATTCGCCGCAGCATCTTGCGCGGCTCAGCTTCATCCGTCGCGCGCGGGCGCTGGGGTTTTCGCTCGATCAGGTCCAGGCGCTGCTAGGGTTGGCGGATCAGAAGGACATTTCCTGCTCCGCGGTGGATCTGATCGCGCGGGAACATCTTGCCGATATCGATCGCAAGCTCAGGGATCTGGAGACGCTTCGTTCCGAACTCAGCAGCCTCATCGTCCAATGCGGGCAAGGCACGATCTCCGAATGCCGCATCATCGAGACACTTGCACCGGAGGCCGAGCGCCTGGGATGACGATCGAGAGGCCGATGCGCTATTGCAACTAAGTCGCAAAACCGCTTGACCCTCTAGTGGCTAGAGGGTCTATCAGGCCTGCATGTCCCGCCCAGACCTCCGCGAATCTCTCGATTCCAGCCCTGCCTTCGCGCGCGCGCCGATGCCGTTGATCCGGCGTCTCATGGCCATCCTCGCAGCATTGCTCTGCATGGTCGGGATTAGCGGCATTGCCCACGCCAATACCACCGACGTGCAGACGGCGTGGCGATTGCTCGACTATATGGCAGTCGATTATGGCGGTGCCGTCAGTGGCGGTCGGGTCAAGAGTCCTTCCGAATATGCCGAGATGACCGAATTCGCGGCTTCGGTATCGACCCGTCTCGCCGCCCTGCCGCCCACGCCGGCGCGCGCCGCGCTCATTGCGGGCGCGAACCGGCTCCAGGGCGTGATCGCCGCGAAGGGAACACCCGAAGAGGTCGCCCGCATGGCGCATGGCCTCGCCGCCGATCTGCTCAAGGCCTATCCCGTGCCCCTCGCGCCGGCCAAGGCGCCCGACCTGGCCCGCGGCGCCACCCTGTTCACGCAGAATTGCGCGAGCTGCCATGGCATGACCGGAGATGGGCACGGCCCCGACGCTGCAAAGCTCGCGACACCGCCGATCGCTTTCAGAGAAATCGTGCGCGCGCGGCAGCGCAGCCCCTTCGCGCTCTATCAGGTCATCGAGCAGGGTATCGACGGTACGGCCATGCAGAGTTTCGCGAGCCTGCCGAGCGACGATCGCTGGGCGCTGGCCTTCTATGCCGGTCGCTTCGCCTTTTCCGACGCCCGGGCAGCCGAGGGTGAGCGGCTGTGGAAATCCGATGCCCGTCTCCGGCACGCCATTCCCGACCTGACAGCGCTCGCGGGACTGACGCCGGAAACGCTCGCCAAGACCGTGGGACCTGACAAGGCCGACGCGGTAATCGCCTATCTGCGCCGTCACCCGGAGGTGGTGATCCAGCCGGCCCCCGGATCGCTGGCCGTCGCGCGCGAAAAGCTGGCGCGGAGCCTTGCCGCCTATCGTGGTGGCGACCGCCACGCCGCCCAGGAACTCGCGCTCTCCGCCTATCTTGACGGGTTCGAACCGCTCGAGCCGATGCTGACCGCGCGCGACGCAACGCTCATGGGGCATATCGAAAGTGCCATGGGCGAGTTCCGGGCATCGCTCCAGCAAGGTCGCCCCGCTGACGAGATTGCCACTCGCGTCCAGGTGCTCGACGGCCTGTTCGATGACGCCGATGCGGCATTGTCCCCGGACGCGGCGAGCAGCGCATCGACCTTCCTGGGCGCCTTGACCATCCTGCTGCGCGAGGGGCTCGAAGCCCTGTTGATCGTCGTCGCGATGATCGCCTTCCTGCGCAAGGCCGAGCGCCCCGAAGTGCTGCCTTATGTCCATGCCGGCTGGATCGGGGCGCTGGCGGCGGGCGGCCTGACCTGGGCGATCGCTACCTATGCGATCGGAATCAGTGGAGCGAGCCGGGAGCTTACCGAAGGGTTCGGATCGCTGTTCGCCGCCGTCGTCCTGCTCTCCGTGGGAATCTGGATGCATGGCAAGGCCCAGGCGGATCAATGGCAGCGCTATATTCGAGAGAAGATGTCGCGCGCGCTGTCGCGGCAGTCGGCCTGGTTCCTGTTCGGCCTGGCCTTCATCGTCGTCTATCGCGAGGTGTTCGAGACGATCCTGTTCTATGCCGCGCTTTGGACCCAGGGCAATGGCGGCATGATGTTGGCGGGCGCGGGCACAGCTGTCCTGCTGCTCGGACTCATTGCCTGGGCGATGCTGCGCTACAGCCGCGACCTGCCGATCGCGAAGTTCTTCACCTATAGCGCGTGGCTGATGGCGGTTCTCACCGTCGTGCTCGCCGGCAAGGGCGTGGCCGCGCTGCAGGAAGCCGGCATCATCGACATCGCCCCGCTCGCCGGCGGAATCCGCGTCTCGATGCTGGGCATCTTCCCGACCTTGCAGTCGATGGCCGCCCAACTGCTCATGCTCCTCGCGGTGGTCGGCGGATTCGTCCTCAACCGGCGCCGCGCGACCGTGGCGACCGGCTGATGCAGTCTGCGCCCTTGAGCAATATTCGCCTTGACCCTCTAGTGACTAGAGGGTGCATAGGGCTCTCATGATATTTGCGCGAGTACATGACCATGGTCTGTAGCAGCTGCCAGTCTGACACACCGCAGACCCCCGATCCGCGCTGGCGCCGCATGCTGTGGATTGCGCTTGCGATCAATCTGGCAATGTTCGCCGGCGAGATCGTCATGGGTATCGCTTCGGGATCGCGGTCGCTGCAGGCGGATGCGCTCGATTTTCTGGGCGATTCCACCAATTATGCGATCAGCCTCGGGGTCGCGGGCATGGCGCTGGGATGGCGGTCGCGCGCCGCGCTGCTTAAGGGCGGCACAATCCTCGCCTTCGGACTCTATGTGTTGGTCACGACCGTCCTTGCCGCATTGGGTGGCCGCGTCCCACAGGCTGAGACAATGGGCATCGTCGGCGTGATCGCTCTGATCGCAAACGGCAGCGTCGCGTTCATGCTCTATCGCTACCGGAGCGGCGACGCGAACATGCGCTCGGTCTGGATTTGCTCACGCAACGACGCGATCGGCAATCTTGCCGTCCTGCTCGCGGCGGCCGGTGTCGTCGGCACGGGCACCGCCTGGCCGGATTTGGCGGTCGCTCTGATCATGGCGGCCCTGGGTATCTGGGGTGGTCTGCAGATCATTGCCCAAGCGCGCGCAGAACTGTGGCCGAAACCATCAAGTGAAGGTCCGGCACAACATTCGCTGGTCTCTCCGAGCCTGTAGTTGCTAAAGGGAGCGTAGATGCATCGATTGACGATCCTTTTTGCTTGTCTGGCCGTATTCCTGTCCCTGGGGATGGGATCGGTCTCGCACGCAATGGAGCCGATCGTCTGCATCGATGCCAATAGCGCCGCCGAGATCGGCCATACCGATGGCGACGGCGATCAGGTGCCTGCGGATAGCGACAAGGGCTATCCCCACCATCATGCCAGCTGCCACGGCCATCATGTCGCGGCACCAATGGCGAAGGTCGAGTCCTTTGGACAGGATTCGATTGGATCGATGACGCGACCGGCACAGGTGACAGCCCTGGCGGCCGCGGCGGCCGACCCGGCGCTACGACCTCCACAGGCCTGACGATTTCCTAGCTCCCATCGGCGTCGACCGGCGGGCTCTCAAGGTTCGTCAGGAGTTCTTTATCCATGTATCGTGTCATCGCGGCCCTATGGGTCGTAACGTCCTGCGCGTCGATCGCGCAGGCGCAGACGGCCACATCGCCGCCCTCTGCCAATCAACCTGTCTTCACACTCGAACGTGCTCGCACCCTCGCTGGGGGCAGATCTCCCAGTATCGATGCGGCAAGTGCCGACATACGCGCCGCCGGCGCCGCACGCACTATTGCCGGCCTCCGGCCCAACCCTGAAATTCAGGTGCAGTCGGAGAATGTCGCGGGGTCGGGCGACTATCGCGGCGTGCGCAGCGCCGAGACGACGGCGAGTCTTGCCCTGCCGATCGAGTTGGGCGGCAAGCGTTCGGCCCGGATCGCGGTCGCCGATTCCCGCAGCAATCGCGCCCGCATCGATGCGGCGATCGCGCTTGCGGATCTCAATCTGCGTATATCGCAGACCTATATCGAAGCCGCCGCCGCCGAGCGGCGCGTGGATATCGCCCGTCAGCAAGCAGAGATCGCAGGGAATGCCTTCAGGGCCGCGCGCGTCCGCGTGACCGCAGGGGCGGGAGCGCCGATCGACCAGCAGCGCGCCGACGTACTGCGTGTCAACGCCGAACTCGGGTTGGAACGGGCGACCCGTGAGGCGGAAGTAGCGCGCGGAAATCTCGCGCGCCTGATCGGTCAACCCATCGACGGCGCGCTGGATCTGGCCTGGTTCGATCGAATCGGCGGCTATGGGCCGGCAATGCCGGTCGCCCCGGATGGAACGCTGGCGCTCGCTGCCGCGCAGGCGGACGTGACCACCGCGAGCGCCCAGGTTCGCCTCGCACGGTCCCAGCGCGTGCCCGACATCACGATCAGCGCGGGCGCCCGTCGCCTTGCGCAAACCAATGATATGGCCGCCGTTATCGGGATCGCGATTCCCTTTCCGGTCTTCAACAACGGTTCCGCGGCCGTCAGCCAGGCTCGGGCCGAACAGGATCGTGCCGACGCCAATCGCAGGCTGGCGATCATCGAGGCCGAGCAAGCTATTGCTGGCGCACAGGCCCAGCTCGCCAATGCGGCGGCGACAGCCAGATCGACGGGCGGCCCCGGTCTTGCGGCCGCCTTGGAGACGGCCCGGATTGCCCGTGTCGGTTATGCCCAGGGCAAGTTCAGCCAGCTCGACCTGCTGGAGGCCGAAAGAACGCTTGCCGAGACGCGCGCCGCGTTCACCGATGCGCTTGCGGCCTATCACGATGCCGAAGCGCGGCTTGAGCGGCTGACCGCCCCCGCACCTGAAGTGGGGGAGCGCTGAGCGATGCAGCCGTTCTTCCCATTGGCGTGCTTCAACGCGCACTTTCCTATCATGACGGCGACATCTGCGCGGCCGATCGCCGAGCCGTCACGCCCAGGCCAGCCCCATTCCGGAGATATCCTATGATCCAAGACAAGCGCCTTTTGGGCGGCGTGGCGGGCGCCGTGTTGCTCGCCGCGGTCGGCGGTTTTACCGTCGCGCGCTGCACGAGCGACACGCCAGCGGCCACGGCCGAGACTGCTGCAAAGAGCGACGAGGCGAATGCCGACGCGCCCGCCGATACGATCACGATATCAGCGGCCGCGATCAAGGATGCTGGCGTCGTCACCGAGACGATCACCGCTGGCGGGCTTGGCGCGGAGATCATTTCCCAGGCCGTCATCACCCCTTCGCCGACCGGTGAAGCCATCGTGACCGCGAGGGCCGGGGGCGCCGTAACGCGTGTCCTGAAAAGGCTTGGCGATCCGGTTCGGGCCGGTGAGGCGCTGGCGGTGGTCGAAAGCCGCGACGCGGCGCAGATTGCAGCGGATCGCACCGCTGCCGGCGCCAAGGCGACGCTGGCGCAAAAGGCTCTCGCCCGCGAACGCTATCTCTATGACCAGAAGGTGTCCGCGCGAGTCGATCTCGAAACCGCGCAGGCGGATGCGGCCTCGGCCGCCGCGGAAGCCCGGCGAGCGGCGGTGGCAGCAGGCGCCGCCAATATCACGTCCGATGGTCGGGGCGTTGTTCTCGCCAGCCCGATCTCGGGTCGCGTGACCGCGATGAAGGTCAGTCTGGGAGCCTTTGTGCAACCGGAGACGGAACTGTTCCGGGTTGCCGATCCGCGTCAGATCCAGATCGAAGCCGCGGTCGGCGCTGCCGATGCCGCTCGCCTCGAAGCGGGCGACAGGGCGATCGTCGAACTGCCTGATGGCCGTACCGTGGATGCGCGGGTGCGGGCGGTGACCCCCACGCTGAGTGGTGAGACGCGCGCTGCCACTGCTGTTCTCGACGTGACCAGCAGCCTGCTTCAACCCGGCCTTGCCGTGCGCGTGCGGATGATTCCGAGCCGAGGCGCTACGTCCAGCGCGATCGTTGTTCCCGAAGAAGCGGTGCAATCCGTGGGCGGTCGCGACGTCGTGTTCGTCCGTACCGCCAAGGGCTTCAAGGCGACGCCAGTGACGACCGGCCAGCGCAGTGCCGGCCGGATCGAAATCGTATCGGGTTTCCCTGCCGGCCAAGCCGTCGCCACCCGGAACGCCTTCCTGCTCAAAGCCGAGCTCGGCAAGGGCGCAGGCGAGGAGGAATAGGCCATGATCGCGAACCTTATGGCGCTTTCCGTCCGTGCGCGCTGGGCGGTTGTTCTCCTCTTTCTCGTCATCGCTGGCTTCGGCGCGTGGCAGCTCACCAAGCTGCCGATCGACGCCGTGCCCGACATCACCAACAACCAGGTACAGATCAACACCGTCGAGCGTGGGCTGTCGCCGATCGAAATCGAAAAGCGCGTGACCTTCCCGATCGAGACGGCGCTTGCCGGCATTCCCGGCCTGGAAACCACCCGCTCACTCTCGCGCAACGGATTCAGTCAGGTCTCGGCGATTTTCACCGACAAGACCGACCTCTACTTCGCCCGCCAGCAGGTCAGCGAACGGCTGACCCAGGCGCGCGATACGCTTCCGCAAGGTGTGCAACCGCAAATCGGCCCTGTCACGACGGGCCTTGGTGAAGTGCTGATGTATTCAGTCGACTTCGCCAATCCAGGTGGGAAAGGCGCAACGATCCGCAACGGTCAGCCTGGCTGGCAATCGGACGGCAGCTTTCTGACCCCCGAAGGAGCGCGGTTGACCGATGAAGTGGGCCGCGCCGCCTATCTGCGCACGGTGCAGGACTGGATCATCCGGCCCCAGCTTCGCACGGTGCAGGGCGTCGCGGGGATCGACTCGATCGGCGGCTACGCCAAGCAATATATTGTCGAGCCCGATCCGGTGAAGCTGTCCTCCTACGGCATCTCCTATTCCGAGCTTGCCAAGGCGCTCGAGGCATCGAACCTCGCGGTGGGTGCCAACTATTTCAACCGGGGCGGCGAGGCGTTTCTGCTGCGCGCGGACGCGCGTATTCGCGATATCGACGAAATTGCCGACGCGATCGTCGCCACGCGTGGCGGGTTGCCGATCGCGGTCAAGGATGTCGCCAATGTGAAGGCCGGCGGCGAACTGCGCACCGGCGCGGCCAGCCAGAATGGCCATGAAGCCGTAGTCGGCACTGCGCTGATGTTGATTGGCGAAAACAGCCGCGTCGTCGCGCGCGCTGTCGGTGAACGGCTGGACGGTATCGGAAAGTCGCTGCCACCGGGCATCAAGGTGACGACGGTGCTCGACCGCTCGAAGCTCGTCAACGCCACGGTCGCGACGGTGCAGCGGAACCTGATCGAGGGCGCGATCCTTGTCGCGGCTGCCCTGTTCCTGCTGCTCGGCAATGTCCGTGCGGCGATCATCGCGGTGCTGATCATTCCCTTCTCGTTCCTGATGATGGCGATCGGCATGAATGCCTTCCGCATCCCAGGCAATCTCATGAGTCTGGGCGCGCTCGACTTCGGCCTGATCGTCGATGGCGCGGTGATCATCATCGAAAACTGCCTGGCGCGGCTTGCCCACCGCCAGGAGCATGAAGGGCGGCTGCTCAACCTGCGCGAGCGGCTTGAGGAGACGATGCGGGCCTCGCAGGAGATGATCAAGCCGACGGTCTTCGGACAAGGCATCATCCTGCTCGCCTTCGCGCCGTTGCTGATGTTCACCGGTGTCGAAGGCAAGACCTTCTCGCCGATGGCGATCACGATTATGCTGGCATTGGTCGCGGCCTTCATCCTCGCACTGACCTTCGTTCCGGCGATGGTTGCCCTTCTGATCCGTGGCAAAGTCTCGGAAAAGGAGGTCTGGATCATCGCCAAGACCAAAGCCCGCTACGCGCCCTTGCTCGACAAAGCCGTGGCGCGGCCCTGGCCGTTCATCGGTGCCGGCTTCGCCTTCTTTGCGGCCTCGGCCTTGGTGTTCGGTTTTCTCGGGCAGGAATTCATCCCCCAACTCGATGAAAAGAACGTCGCACTGGCGTCGAGCCGGGTGCCCTCGGTTTCCCTCGAAAAATCCCTGTCGATGCAGCGGGAGGTGGAACGCGCCGTGACCAGTCTGCCCGAGGTGGCGCTCATGTTCTCCAAGACCGGTACGGCGGAAGTCGCAACCGATCCGATGCCGCCGAACATCTCTGATGGCTTCGTGATCCTCAAACCGCAGAAAGAATGGCCGGAGGGCGTCAATACGAAGGCCGACGTGCTCCAGCGGATCGAGGATCGGGCGGGCACGAAGATCGGCAACGCCTTCGAGGTCAGCCAGCCTATCCAGCTCCGCTTCAACGAGCTGATCGCTGGCGTGCGCGGCGATGTCGCGATCAAGCTGTATGGCGATGATCTCGACAAGATGGGTGCCACGGCACAGGAAGTCGTTCGCTTGCTCCAGACGGTTCCTGGTGCTGCGGATGTGAAGGCGGAGCAGACCAGCGGTTCGCCGACGCTCGACGTGAAGTTCGATCGTGCGGCGATCGCCCGCTACGGTCTCACCATCGAGGAGGTTGCCGATACGGTCGCGGCCGCGATGGGCGGCCGGGAAGCGGGCCTGCTCTTCGAGGGCGATCGCCGGTTCGAAGTGACGGTCAGGGTTCCCGCCGCTACCCGGGAGAGCCTTGATTCCCTCGCCGCGCTCCCGGTCCTGCTTCCCCAGGAGGCCGGAGAGCACAGGGGTTCTGTTCCGCTCTCGCAGGTCGCGCAGTTCCGGTTCAGCGAAGGCCTGAACCAGATCAGCCGCGAAAACGGCAAGCGGCGTGTGGTCATCCAGGCCAATGTTCGCGGGCGGGACGTCGGTTCCTTCGTCGCGGAGGCGCAGGCCAAGGTCGACAAGCTGGCTTTGCCATCGGGTTCCTATCTGGAATGGGGTGGCCAGTTCCAGAACCTGCAAGCGGCCGCACAGAGGCTGTCGATCGTCGTGCCCCTGTGCTTCCTGGCAATCTTCGGGCTGCTCTACATGGCGCTGGGCGGACTTGCCCGGGCCGCGGCGGTGTTCTTCGCCGTCCCGTTGGGGCTTGCGGGTGGGGTCTTCACCCTCTGGCTGACAGGCATCTCCTTCTCCGTCTCGGCGGTTGTCGGGTTCATCTGTCTGGCGGGCGTCGCGGTGCTGAACGGCCTCGTCGTGATGTCCGCTATCCGGGAGAAGCTGGAAGCGGGCATTGAACTCAGTCGCGCCATCATCGAAGGCACATTCGAGAAGGTGCGTCCGGTCATCATGACCGGCTTCGTGCCTGCGATCGGGTTCGTGCCGATGGCGCTTGCCCATGGCACCGGCGCCGAGGTGCAGAAACCGCTGGCGACCGTCGTGATCGGTGGCCTGATCGCGGCCACGGTCCTGACGCTCTTGGTGCTTCCCGCCATTTCGAAGGTGGTGCTGGGCTTTGGCGAGCGGATCGGTCGTAGGCCGGCAAAACAGCGTGGCGAAGAGGCGCTGAATGCCTCGCCAGCAACATCGTGAGAGAGGATAAGAAGATGAGCGAACAAGCAAAATTGCTGCGCATCTACACCGACGAGGCTGCTTACTTCGGCGACCGCAAGGTGTTCGAGGTGGTCGCCACGCGGGCGCGTGACGCAAAACTGGCAGGGGCGACGGTCGTCCAGGCGCTGTTCGGCTTCGGCCGCAGCGCCCACTTACATCGGCCCCATCTTCTCGAGGATGATCAGTCGCTCGTGATCGAGATCGTGGACGCCGAGGCAAGCCTACGCGCCTTTGCGGCGAGCCTTGGCGACATCGAAGGCATCGGCCTTATCACCCTCGAAGCGGTCGAAGTGCTGGGCGGCGACAATATTGGGGGAGCTATCGCGTGACGCATGAGAAAGGATCGGCTGATATGTCGGAGCATAACGACCATGGTGATCCCGCGCATGGCCATGAGGGTCATGCTGCTCATGATCACGGGCATGGCGGACATGGGCACAGCCACGCGCCGGCTGACTTCGGTCGTGCCTTCGCTATTGGCATTGCCCTCAATATCGGCTTCGTGGTCGTCGAAGCGGCCTACGGCATCATCGCTGGTTCGATGGCGCTGCTCGCCGATGCCGGCCACAATCTCAGCGATGTGCTGGGTCTGTTGATCGCCTGGGGGGCCGCGACACTTGCCCGGCGCCGGCCGCAGGGACGATACACTTATGGTCTGCGCAGTTCATCGATCCTGGCGGCCCTGCTTAATGCGCTGCTCCTGCTGGTAGCCATTTCGGTCATCGCGATCGAAGCGATCCGGCGCTTCGCCGAGCCCGCGCCGGTCGCTGGCACCACGGTCATGATCGTCGCCGGCATCGGCATTGTCGTAAACACGGTGACGGCCTTGCTCTTCATGCGGGGACGAAAGGACGACCTCAACATCCGCGGCGCCTTCCTGCACATGGCGGCCGACGCGGCGGTGTCGGCCGGCGTAGTCCTCGCGGGGCTCGCGATCGTGCTGACTGGCCGCA
Source organism: Sphingomonas pollutisoli (assembly GCF_029167165.1). NCBI lineage: Bacteria > Pseudomonadati > Pseudomonadota > Alphaproteobacteria > Sphingomonadales > Sphingomonadaceae > Sphingomonas > Sphingomonas pollutisoli. The sequence continues at coordinate 2,115 of NZ_JARFNJ010000011.1, read as the reverse complement.
CCTGGATCGACCCCGTGACCAGCCTGGTGATCGTCGTCGTGGTCGCGATCGGAACCTGGGGCTTGTTGCGCGACTCGGTCAATATGAGTCTCCAGGCCGCCCCAGCCGGGATCGAGCCCGCGCGTATCGCCACCTTTCTGCGCAAGCAAAAGGGCGTGAAGGGCGTCCACGATCTCCATGTCTGGCCGATGAGCACGACGGAGACCGCGCTGACCGTGCATCTGCTCGTCCCGGACGGTTATCCCGGAGATGCATTCTCCGTGCAGATCGCCGAAACCCTCAAAGACAGGTTCGGCATCGATCACGCCACGATCCAGATCGAAACGGATGCCGGGACGCCGTGCGCCTTGGAACCTGATCACATCGTATGACGATGGCGTGGCCGACCAGCGACTCTGACACGGACGCTTTAGCCGGCGCGTCCGGCAAGCCGAGGACCGATGAATGACAGCACTCGCCTATACGATCATTCCCGTCCTTGCGGTGCTGATCGGCGCCATATTCGCCGTAGGGCGACGGCCAGGGCCGAAGCTCACCAGCGCGATCCAGCACCTCGCCGCCGGCGTCGTCTTCGCCGCCGCCGCCACCGAGATTCTGCCGGATGTGATGCATGGCCGAGCGCCATTGGCGACATTGGCGGGCGGCGCGGCCGGCGTCGTGGTCATGCTAGGGCTCAAGTCGCTGGAAAAGCGCGTCCGTGGCCCGCTCGCGCTGATCGGCGCCATCGGCACGGATCTGCTGATCGATGGCCTCGTGCTGGGTCTTGCGTTCATCGCCGGCGCGAAGGCGGGGCTGTTGCTGACGATCGCCCTGACGCTCGAAGTCCTGTTCCTTGGCGTCACGGTGACCGAGGAGTTGGGCGAAACCGTCACATCCAAGCTGCGCATCGTGACGATAACGACCGCGCTCGCGCTGCTGATGCCGCTGGGAACGCTGCTCGCGCTGCCGGTTGCTGGGTTTCCGCCGGTCGTCATTTCCGGCTTTCTGAGCTTCGGGCTTGTCGCGCTCCTCTACCTCGTCACTGAAGAATTGCTCGTCGAGGCGCATGAGAAGCCGGACAGCCCCCTTATCAGCGCGATGTTCTTCGTCGGCTTCCTCGCGCTGCTGCTGCTTGAGGAATTGATCTGATATCTCGACGACCAACGGATGTCGGAAAAAATCCCTCTAGATGGATAGGGCCGTGTGGCCAATGTGCATGTTCAAACCGCTTGCCGTCTAACATGCCGGCCCCACGGCTGGAGGATCGATATTGGTTATTTCAGATATCCTGAACACGCGAAAGCCCGACGCGTGGCCGGCGTCTCGGAAATGATCGGAAGCGGTTGGAATGCCGCTATCCGTCGCTGCGTCAGTCTCGGATACCGCCTGCGAAGGTCGGCAATCCATCCGGCGGCTTCGTCGAAATCGAGGTCGCCATCGTCAAGGATGCGTGCGCGGGCGACGGCACCGCGGACACCGCCCCTGGGGTCTCCTACATCGCGGTGCCGACGTGGAATCAGGTGAATATGACAATGAAGGATTGTCTGACCGGCATCTAAGCCCACGTTCGCGCCTAGGTTAAATCCTGTAACGGTAGCATCGTCCGCGAGGATCGCTTCGCGTAGGCGCCATAAGAGTTCGTGAGTAGCGTTCAGTTCGTCAGGCGACAGATCGAAAGAGGTCTCGGCGTGACGTATCGGGACCACGAGCGTGTGAAGGTGCGTGACGGGCGTCGTGTCGCGCAGCGCTACCGCCAGATCATTCCGCGCAACAATGATATCCTCATGAACGCCGCAAAACGGACAGTCGCAATGCTGAAGTGTGCACTCGGTCACCGCTTATTTGATCCCGATGGGTGCCCTACACGAGAGGGACACAACCCCACCGCCATCGTCCCGCTGCGCGGGGTGCCGGTCGGTGAGGCTGTTTGGCAGGTGCCTTCGCGTTGTCCATTCAAGCGCTATGCGACATCCGCCTGATCACTTTCCGAGAGCTCCATTGGCGTTGCTGGATGGTGGCTCACGCCCTTGGGTCCGACGCTCCAGTGCTCGATATGCTTGTAGGGGTCACTACACGAAAGTGTGTTTTACGTACGCTAAGGGAGAACTTTTAGCGAACGCTGTCGCCGTCATTAGG
>NZ_JARFNJ010000010.1:0-126950 GCF_029167165.1 Sphingomonas pollutisoli | reverse complement strand
GCCGTCCGACCAAACCGCGCCAGCGAGCGACGGCTTCAATCTTGGACGGGATTCCAATGTCCTATGGTCGATTGCGGGCAGGCTTCCGCCCCAGCTGTCGCCAAAGTGGTCCGAAAAATGGTCAGCAACGGCCTAAGCGACTCGGAATTCGGCCCAGAGTCCCTTGTGGAAATGGTTGCCGACAGGAGCGCCGAAGCTACTTTCGCTTTGCTTTGACGACCGTGTCCCCTTTTTGCGCAGCGAAGCTTGGGGGTGCAGGAACGCTGCCGCGGGGATGTTGAAATATGCCTTGAAACGCATATGCACTTGACAGCATTACTCGTCGGGCCATATTGGGGAACATGGATGTGGGACGTCGGGTTCGAGGACAAGTTCTTTGCCGAAGCGGCCGAGTTTGCCGACGAGGTGCGGGCCGAGATCGCGGCGCTTGCAGCATTGCTGGCGGAATTCGGTCCCGGCCTCAAACGGCCGCATTGCGACACCCTTAATGGCTCGAAGCACGCCAATATGAAGGAGCTTCGGTTCAAGGCGGCCGATGGCGTGTGGCGGCTTGCGTTCGCGTTTGATCCCGAGCGGATCGCCATCCTGCTCGTCGCGGGCGACAAATCTGGGATCAACGAGAAGCGTTTCTACAAGACGCTGATCGCGACGGCAGACGAGCGGTTCGACGACCATTTGAAAGATCTGGCCGATCGGAAAGGAGGTCGAGTATGACGAAGACGCTTGAAGAGTTCCGCGCCACTTTCACGCCCGCGCAGCGCGAGGCGATCGACGCCCGCGCCGCCGAGCTGATTGCCGAGGAAATGACGCTGCGCGACTTGCGGCAGGCGCGGAAGCTGACCCAGGACCGAATGGCGGAAATGCTTGGCATGGAGCAGGAGAATGTCTCGCGTCTGGAGCGACGGACGGACCTCTTGCTCTCGACGCTGAAAAGCTACGTCGCCGCGATGGGTGGCAACCTGAAGCTCGTCGCCGAGTTTCCCGACCGCCCGCCGGTGACGCTCACGAACTATTCTGATCTTGCCGGTGGCGATTTGCCCAAGCTCCAGCGCCGGCGCGGCAAGGGGGTGGAAGCGGTCGCCGGGCGCTGAACGCCCGCGCATCCAACTCTCATGCCATGCAGGCAAGGTCATTTGAGGACGGGCATGGCCGCAAGTGCTGCTCGCAATCTGGCGCTGCACTCGTCACGCAGCGAGGCGCATCCGTTCGGCGACGATCTGGCGGCCGTGCGGACCCCGGACGCGCTCATAGGCGCTATCCCAACGATCCGCCTCGGCCATGACCTCGTTCCAGATCTCGGTCAGCGCCTGCTTTGCCTTGGCGAGATAGGTCGGGTCATATTTGGCGTAAATGCCGCTCGTCTTGTGCATCGCCGGATCGATATGGCCGAGCAGGCCGCTCACATCCGCGCCGGGAACGCCGCGGCGGCGCAGTTCGGTGGCGACCGTATGGCGGACGGTCTTGGGGATGCAGGCCCTGGGCAGGCCGAGCACGGCCCGCATCGTTCGCCACGCCGACCGGCGCGAGCCTACCTGTGGCAAAGGCGCGGCGCGCCATTCCTCCAGCTCGGGCTTGAGCGGCTCGATGCAGGGGATCCAGGGATTGACCTTCTTCGTCCGCCGCCACTCCGGCGGATGCAGGTCGATGAGCGTCTCGTGGTGCTGAAGCGCGGGATCGAACGCCAGCGCGGCGTTGGGCCGGCAGGCCGAGGCGATCATCAGCAACACCCAGCGATTCATGCCCGTCGCCGGCCGCGTGAACGCGACGATCGCGCCGAGCTGGGCGAGGCTCAGCCGCGTGTCCCGCGGATGGGAGCGATGCTGCTGCTTCACATTGGGGAGGCGCGGAACGTAAGCGATCCGCGTCTCGTTGGCGGCGTGGTTGAGCGCGGCCTTCAGGCCCTCGATGTTGCGCTTGACGGATTCACCGGCGACGCCCTTCGAGTTCACCTCGTAGCGCTTGCCCTGCCAGAGCGTCGTGTAGCTGTGTGATCCCATCCGCCATTTGCGGAACCGCTCGGTGACCGGCGGCCCCAATTGCCTGACGGTGACGTCGGAACCCAGCTCGTCCTGCTGGAGGAAGCCGATCCAGCATCGAAGCGAGCAGGCGATCGTGTGCGGGCTGCGGGCCTCCTTGCCATGCTCCTCATAGTAGAGCAGCAGCTGCGGGATCAACTTGACGTCGTCGATATCGCCGGGCTTCCGCGCGCGCTCCACCTCGACGAAGGCGTGGATGACCTTCTTGGCGGGCTCGAGCGTCTTGTGGCGCGTGCTCTTGTAGAGGATCGAGCGGGCGCCGGGATCGTAGTGGGCGATCTGCCAGATGTCGGGCGCCTTGCCGTCGCGGCGTTTGTCGAGCCAATAGTCGCCGACGATATAGGGCGAAGTATCGCGCGACATTACAACAGCAACACCCCCGCATGACCGTGGACGATCTCCACGCATCCAGCGGACGGTGAGCGCATAATCCCCCTGACCGCGGGCGGTTAGGCGAGCCGCATTTCACGAGCGTTACGAAAAGGCGACCGCACGCCAAAAATACTGTGGTTTTTCACAGGGGTCCGACCGGCTTCCAGCAGATGGTCCGCATCTGGTCAGCAGACCCTTGTTTGTTTCCGTAACGGGCATGGAATGTTCGCATGACCCGCGCGCGCGTGGACTCCGGAATGTTACGCTTTTTCGGTCGAACGAAGATTTTCGCTGGCGCGCGACAATCGCGGAACGGCGCCGCTCGCGCGCTCCTTCGGACAGGGCGACTAAGAAATCATGTAGGTCAAACCGTCACGCCGATCGGCCATGGAGGCCCGGCGCGGGGGCCATGCCGTGCGCGAATCCTTCGACGGCCGGTGGGACCGGTCGAATTCGGCCAAGAGAGAAATCGAAGCAGGTGCTGCCGCGATGAAGACTGTCGGGACGATCTCAGGCCGCGCGGCGCTGGTTCCAGGCATGGACGTCGAGCGCTTCGTCGATCGTTGCGAACAGCCGCAGCTTGCCCTCCGCCAGCACCGCACCGCTCGTGCAATATTCGCGCAGCGTTGCCGGCGCGTGCGAGACCATCACCAGCGTTCCGGCGCGGCGCCGCGTGACCATTTCCTCGTGAGAGCGTTCGCGGAAGCGCTCGTCCCCGGCGCCCGTGACCTCGTCGACCAGATAGCAGTCGAAGCGGATCGCGAGGCTGATCGCAAAGGCGAGCCTTGCCTGCATGCCGGCGGAATAGGTCTTGACCGGCTGGTAGAGATAGGCGCCCAGTTGGGCAAAATCCTCGACATAGGCGAGCAGCGGCGCGACCGGGCGACGGTAGATGCGCGCGATGAAGCGGGCGTTGTCGGCTCCGGAAAGGCTCGACTGGAAGGCGCTCGTATAGCCGATCGGCCAGGAAACGCTCATGCGCTTGCTGATCTTCCCGGCGGTGGGGAACTCGATACCGGCGATCAGCCGCAGCAGGGTCGACTTTCCTGCGCCGTTCGCGCCGCAGATGCCGATCGCATCGCCGGGACGGATCGTGAAGCTCGTGTCGCGCAGCACCGTCTTGCGCAGATTGCGCGCGTGATAGGTCATGCCGACATTCGAAAAACGGATCATCGCGCTAGTCCTGTGCGAATATATATCCCATTCCGTGCCCGATTTCCGAACATATCGCAACAGAATATAAATAAAAAATCGGGATATTTGCTGTATATATTTGCCGGAGAGATCAATTGACGGACTCTCTGAGCAATAGCGAGCGTCTCGCACGCCTTTACGATCCATCCTATGTCCATCGCGTCGAAACACTGAACGGCGGCGCGCCGGTTCGTGTCTGCATCGAAGGGCGGATGCTCAAGGACAATGAGGGCACGGGGGTGAGCATCTATGCGCACACCTTGACCCGTTGCCTCGGCGAGGCCGGCGCCGAAGCGCTGATCCTGGGCGATGGCAACGCCCCTAAACCACGCTCGCGCGCGCTGCGTTGGCTGGCGGCGACCCGCCGCAGTCCGCGCACCGCCACGGCACCTGTCGACGCGCCCGATGCGCCGCAGGTGCCCGACCTGTTTCGCGAAGCCCAGGTCTTTTTCAACCTGCATGGCCGCTCGCTGCCGGTGGCGTTCGAGGAGCCGCCTGTGGTGATGCACTGGACCTATCCGGTTCCGCTTCATGTCGTCGGCGCGCGCAATCTCTACACGATCCACGACCTCATTCCGCTCACCCATCCTGAACTGACGCCGATCCCCATGGACCGGCATGGGCGCATCCTCGATGCGATCGTCGAACGGGCCGATCTGCTGGTGACGGTGACCGAAGCGATGCGCGCCGAGGTCGTCGCGCGGCTGAACGTCGATGCCGGGCGCGTGGTCAGCACCTGGCAGGCGGTGGAAGCGCCTTTGCAGGCCGATCCACGCTTGCCGGAGGGCTTGCGGTCGGGCCGCTATTTCCTTTTCTGCGGCCGGGTCGAGACACGCAAGAACCTGACGGCGATTGCCGCTGCCCACGCGCAGAGCGGCGCTGCGCTTCCGCTGGTGATCGTGGGGCCGCGCGTGCCCGGCGAGGATCTGCTCGAGGAGAGCCTCGCGGCCATGCCCGGGGTTCGCCGGCTTCCCTACCTCCCGCGAAACGAGTTGCTGGGACTGCTGCGCCGTGCGCGGGCCTTGCTGTTTCCGACGCTTGCCGAAGGATTCGGGCTGCCGATCGTCGAGGCGATGACGCTCGGCTGCCCGGTGCTCACCAGCGATCGCGGTGCGACCGCGGAGGTTGCGGGCAGCGCGGCACTCCTGATCCCCCCGGAGCGCACCGAATTGATCGCTGACGCGATCCGGCGGCTCGAACGCGACGACGCCTTGTGTGCGCGGCTGCGCGCTGATGGTTTCGCGCGGGCGCGCCACTTCACGCCCGAACGCTACGCGCGGCGGCTGCGCGCGCTGTATGCGCAGGCGCTTGCGCTCCCTGACGATAGAAAGGCAGCCCGTTGAGCTTCGCCCCGGACATGCGCGTCGGGATCGACGGCTTCAACCTCGCGCTCGCGAAGGGGACGGGGGTAGCGACCTACGCCCGCACCCTCGCTGAAGCATTGCACGGCCTGGGTCGGCGGATCGATCTCGTCTACGGACTCAATGTCCCGCCTAAAAGTGCTCGCGAGCAGCGTGAGACCCTCTTCTTCGCCGCGCTTGCCGAAGGCCGTTCGGGTGAGGAGCCACCCGCGCGCATCACCCCCTGGGGTCGGGTGCGCCGTGCGCTCCTTGGTCCGGCGCCGCGCGATCTGGTGGAGGTGCCGGTCGCCGGGCGTGTCGTGCGCCAGGGCGTCGCTGCACGGGTGCCCGAGTTCGAGCGCCTGTTCACCTACCACCGGCTGTTCTACATCGGACGCCGCTACCTCAAGCGCTATGGGCGCCTTATGCCGGTACGCATGGCCGAGCCGCCCGCGATCATGCATTGGACCTATCCGGTTCCCGTGCGGCTGGTGGGTGCGCGCAACGTCTATACGATCCACGATGTCGTGCCGCTCAAGCTTCCCTATCTGAGCCTTGAGGACAAGGCCTATCACGAGCGGCTGCTCAGGGCCTGCGTCGCCGCCGGTGACCATATCCTCACCGTCTCACAGGCTTCGCGAGCCGATATCCTCGACTGTCTGGGTCTTGCGCCCGAGGCAGTCACCGCGATCCACCAGGCGGTATCGGAGTCGTTCGATCGCGCGGACGCGCCGGACGCGGAAGCGCGCCGGCTCCGCTCGCTGTTCGATCTCGAGCCGCGGAGCTATTTCCTGTTCTACGGCGCCACCGAGCCCAAGAAGAATGTCGGCCGCCTGATCGAAGCCTATCTCGGTGCACCGATCGACCGGCCGCTGGTGATCGCAGGGCCGGAAGCGTGGAGCTCGGAAGGAGAATTGCGGCTGCTGAACGGCGCACACGGCAAGGCGCTCATGCGCGCCGGTCAGGTCCGCCGCATCGACTATCTGTCGGCCGAGCATCTGGGCCTCCTGCTGCGCGGCGCGCGCGCGCTGGTCTTTCCGTCGCTCTATGAAGGGTTCGGCCTGCCGCCGGTCGAGGCGATGCGCGCCGGCGTGCCGGTGATCGCCGGCGATGCCGGCGCCTTGCCCGAGATCGTCGGCGACGCGGCCCTGCTGGTCGATCCCTATGATGCGGCCGCGATCGGCCGCGCCATGACCCGGCTCGATACTGACGAGGATCTGTGCGCGCGTCTTGTCGAACGGGGGAGGGCGCGCGCCGGGGCCTTCGCGCTGGCGCCCTATCAGGCCGCCCTCGAGGCTTTTCATGCGCACCTGCTGGCTGCTCCGCAGGAGCGTTCGTCCTCAGTCTCGTCCCGGAGCACCTAAGTGATTGTCTCTCTCATCCGCGCGCCCAAGGGTATCGCGATCGCCCTTCTGCCCGTTTTGCTCGCCGGCTGCGCTTCGCTGCCCACGAGCGGTCCCACCGCGCATGACATCGTGCGTGCGCAGCACCGTCTCGGCGGGTTCGATATCGTCAACGTGGACGAAGCCGTGATCGAGGAGATCGGCGCTTCGCCCTCGACCGGACGCGGCCGGCTGGCCGCGCTGGCGCTGCCGGGAGAGGTCGACCGGATCGGCCCCGGCGATATTCTCCAGGTGTCGGTGTTCGAAGTGGGTTCGGCCCTGTTCGGCGGCCGCAGCGTGCTGGCCGATCCGACGGCGACGGCCAGCGGTTCAGGGGAAACCCTGCCGCCGGTGGTGGTGGGCAAGGATGGAACGGTCACGCTTCCCTGGGTCGGGCGCCGGCAGGCGGCGGGCCTGACCCCCGACGAGCTGGGCGCGGTGCTGACCCAGGCCTATCGCGCCAATTCCGAGAACCCGCAGGTGATGGTGTCGATCCGCGACAATGTGAACAACACCGTCTTCGTCCAGGGCGAAGTCAGGAAGCCGGGGCGCATGCCGCTGACGCTCGCACGCGAGCGCGTGCTCGACGCGATCGCGGTCGCGGGCGGCGCCGCCAACCCGTCGGGCGATTCCCTGGTGCGGTTGAGCCGGGGCACGGCGAGCGCCGAGCAGCCCTTGAGCGCGATCGATCCCGGTTCGGCCGACGATCTCGAACTCCTGCCGCAGGACCGGATTTCGGTGGCGTTCCGGCCGCGCACCTATGTGATGCTCGGCGCGGCGGGCAATCCGGCCGAGGTGCCGTTCCAGAATCTGCGCGTGTCGCTCGCCGAGGCGTTGGGCCGCGCCGCCGGCCCGCACGAGAACCAGGCCGACCCGGCGGCCGTGTTCGTGTTCCGCTACGAGCAGGCCGAGCTCGACGGCTCGCCGGTGGAGGGCGCCAAGCCCGTCGCCTATCGCATCGACATGCGCGATCCCCGGTCCTATTTTCTGACCCAGCGCTTCGAGATGCGGCCGCGCGACGTCGTCTATGTGGCGAATGCGGGGGCCAATATCCCGCAAAAGGCGATCCAGATCCTCAACCTCTTCTTCTCGCCCTTCTACACCGCGCGGGTCCTCACGCGATGAGTCCAGGCGAGGGATGCCCGGAACCCGCGACCCGGCCGGCGCCGGGCACCGCGCGGCGTCCGGGCATTGCCGACGTGGCGCGAGGCTTCCAGCTCTTCCTCGGGCGAGAGCTCGAGAATGTCGCGGTCGCGGGCGTCCATATCGCCAGCGCGCCGGATCTGTGGGATCTGGTCGAGGCGATCTGGAACTCTCCCGAAGCGCGCCATCGCCGGCTGGCCGAGGCTCTCGCCGTCATCCGCTCGGCCCATGCGCAGGACGCGCCCGTCACCAGCGCCAGCGTGCAGGAGCTCGACGATCTCTATCGGGTCACCTGCGATCGCTGGCACCGGAACGGCCTTGGCCAACGCCATAAATGGCTTTCGCGCGGCGAGCTGCGGTTCAACGAGCGCAGCGTCCGCTCGAACCTCGCGCTGGCGCTGGAGCGGGGCCAGGCGGAATGGGCCGGGCTGCTCGGCATGCTCGAGCGTCTGGGATGGCGGCCGGAATCGCAGCCGGCGGTCACGGTGCTCGGCGTCGAGGCGTTCCGGCTGCTCGGGGCGGGGCCGCAGGCCGCATCGCGGCTCGTTGCGATCGAGCTGCTCGAAGCCGATGTCGCGCGCGGGCACCGGGCGGAGCAACTGGCGCAGGGCCGGGCGGAGCGGCTGCTGCACCTGGGCGAGGCGCGCGGCGATCTGCCGGAGGCGGATCTCTTCTATTCGCTCTCGGCGCTGCAATATGCGCCGCCGCCGGTCATCCTCGATATGCTTCGCCGCTGCCTGGGCGCGGTCAGGCCGGGCGGCTGCGCGGTCTTCCAGTTGCCCGCCAGCCTCTATGACTATGATTTCGACGTCGCGGCGCATCTCTCGGCCGAAGATGCCGGCAGGGCGGATTTCCACTGCGTGGCGCAGGCCGATATCCTCGCGCTGCTCGCTGGACAGGGCTTCCGTCTCCTGGAAGTGATCCCCGACGAGCGGGCGTCGATCTTCGGCCTGTCCTACACCTATGTCGCCGCAAAGACGGTGTTGGGCAATCTGCCGGCTTCCGGCGCCGGACCTGCCGCCGCCCTGTCCGACGGCGATCCTGGCGCGCGCGCCGGAACCGGACCTGTCGAAACCGGTCCCGCCGACATCGGGTCGGCCGAATGGCTCGTGCAATTGCTTTACCACGCCGTGCTCGGACGCGAGGCCGATGCGCAAGGGCTCGCCCATTATGCGAACATGATCTGGGATGGCTATCTCGACCACCGCACGCTGACCTCCCTGCTGGTCGGGGCGCCGGAATATCGGCAGGGCGCCGGCGCGCCGTCGGCGTTCGCCGATCATGTCGAACGGGACGTGGCGGGCGGCTCGCTGCTGGTGCCCGCCGACCCGGCAGCGCCGGGGGAGGGTGAGCCGTGGGCGCTGCCCGCGTTCCTCGACCATTGCCGGCCCGGATCGGTTGTACTCGACCTCGGCGCGGGCAGGGGGCTGTTCAGCCTGCCGGCCGCAAAACGCGTCGAGGACGGTGGCTGCGTCTATGCGGTGGCACCGGACCCGTCGGACTGGCGGCTCCTCGTGCATAATATCGCGCGCAACAGGCTCGAGAATGTCGAGCTTCTGCCGATCGCGCCGTCGCCCGCGCTGGACGGGAGCGAGACACGCGCCCCGGCCGCGTCCGATCGCGCGCCACGGGTTCCGCTCGACCTGCTCTTGCCGTTCCTGCGCGGCGTCGATGTCCTGCGGGTGGACGCTGCGAACGTGGAAGCGCTTGCCCTGCGCGGGGCGATCGAACTCATCCGCCGCGACCGGCCGGTGATCTTCCTCGAATATGCGCCGCGCCGCGCGGATCCGCGATCCGGGCCGCAGATGGCCCGGCTTCTGAAAGTCTTGGGAACGATCGGCTATGGCACCGAGATCCTCCACCGCGATCAGCCGCGCCAGCTGGTCGACCCGGACCGGGCGGTCGAGACGATCGAAGGCGCCTGGAAGGCCTGTGCCCGTGCCGGCGGCACGCATCTCGACCTGTGCCTGCGTCCGACAAGGTGATCCTTTAATGTTTGCCCAAGGGGAATAGGAATGTCTGAGCGCAGGGCGCAGATCGCTGCGGATATCGAAGCGGCCTATCGCTGGATTCTGGGGCGGCCGGTCGATCCGGGCGGGCTGGACGACTATGCCGTCAAGATCGAGACGGGCGTGCTCGACCTGCCAACCTTGCGCCTGGCGCTGCTGGGCAGCGAGGAATTCACCCAAACGACCAGCCAGACGCTCGCGCTCGCCGACGTCTCGGAGGGCATGAAGGTCGTCTTCGATCCGGCCGATCCCGATTTCGGCCGTCATCTCGCGGCGGGAAGCGGATGGGAGCCGCATATCGCCAATGCCATCAAGGCACGGCTCGAGCCCGGTTCCACCTTCGTCGATATCGGCGCCAATATCGGCGTCATGTCCTTTCCGGCGGCGGCCAGGATCGGCCCGCCCGGAAAAGTGATCGCGTTCGAGCCGAACCCGCAGAACGCCGCCCTGTTCCGGCGCGGCATCGCCGCCAACGGCCTTGACAATGTCCGGCTGTTCACCTTCGGGTTGAGCGACCATGCGCATATGATCTCGCTCAGCAGTGCCTCGAATGCCAAGGTCATGGGCGAGGCGAAAGCTCTGCAGGATATGGAGGTGGTCCAGGCCATTGCGGGCGACGAGATATTGCTGAAGGAGGAGCGGATCGACCTCATCAAGATCGACGTCGAGGGGTTCGAGCAGCGCGTGCTGCAGGGCCTGTCCGGCACGATCGCGGCCTTCGGCCCCAAGATCCTGTGCGAGTTCAACCCGTTGTGCCTGCGCGCGCAGGGCGGGATCGAGCCCGAAACGCTGGCCGATCACCTGTTCTCGCTGGCGCCCCGTGGCGAGCTGGTCGAGCAGGACGGGTCGTTCACGCCCGTCGCCTCGACCGGGGAACTGATGGCGATCTGGGCGCGGCGTGATGCCGAATCCACGCAAAAGGGCCTGCTCCCCCAGGGCTGGGTGCATTTCGATATCCTGCTCGATGCCGCGCGGTGAAGGCCGTCCGGTAGCGAGGACGGCGACCGGCTGCCCGTTACGGGTTCTTCTTGTGGACCAGATTCCTGAACTCGCGCGAGTTCATGAGACCGCGCGCGATGATTTCGGCGGCCCGCGGAAAATCATGGGTGCGAAAGGCGCTTCTGTAGGTTTCGATCCCTGAAGGATCGGCCGGACGTTCGAGGAACACCTCGAACAAGGTGCCGATGAGGCGCTTTTCCAGATCGCTCTTGTGGGCGGGTGACATCTTCGCGTCGGGCCGCGCCATCGGCAGGACGAATTCCGCGTATTTCTTGAGCGCGGTGCGGGCGTGCGCGATGTCCTCGTCGGTCAACCGCTCCTTGGTGAAGATATCCTGCGTCATGACCTGCGTCTTGCCGAAACCCATTCGGGTGAACAGCTCGGGGGTCGAGTGCAGGCCCGTCTCGCCGATATATTGGGCGAAGGCGGGGGTCGTGTTGATCTTGCATCCGCCCGTCAGATGGCAGGCGATGGATTTGATGACGTCCTGGCTGGAGCCGGGCGCGCCGCATCCCCAGGACTGGGTGAGCTTGAAGATCGTCTCGTTCGGCCGGTCCCGATAGTCGATGCCGCGGACCAGTTCGAGATATTGTTCGACATAGGGTGCCGACCGCCGCCACTGCTCCTGCGTCAGCCCGAAGCCCCAATTATGGTTGAGGGCGATGATCTGGTCGGCGCGGGCGGCCTGATGCGCCAGTGTCGCGCGATGCTGCCCATAGGCCGCGAAATAGCCGATGTCGCTCCTCTGCAGGACGAGCTCCGCCAGCCTCAGCATCGTCTTGATGTAGAAGGGACCGAGTTCGAGATCGTCCTCGAGAAACAGGGCGTAGCGGGCGCCGAGGATCTCGAACGCCTCTTGCTCGGCCCGCTCGAAATTGAGGGCGACCCCGAGATTGTCGGGCGATGGCCGCACGGTGCCCTTGGGGAAATGAGTCTCGAACAACGCGATGTTGCGCGCGATATCCTCGTCGGCGGCATGGAGCTTGCCCGAATAGGGGTTCACCGCGCCGTCCTGGAACAGATAGATGGGATGCGCATCCAGCGTCACGTCGTGCTGGTTCTTCAGGGAAACCAGCACCCGTTCCAGATAGTCCGGCCGGTTGAAGGACATGAGGATGATGGGGGGAGGCGTGTCCATGGTCGGCCTTTGCAAAAATGGTTGAGCGAGCGCCGCGCTGGCGAAACCCGCGTCTGTCGATGGTCGGCCGTGGGGCGCGGGGGCCTGCCACGGCGGGGTTCTAGGTCGCGAGGAAGTCGATGGCGCCGATGCCCATTCTGGCGGGCAATCCGGCCAGCGCCGCGATGTCGTCGCCCAGGTCCAGCGCGCGGTCGCGCCTCGGGATGGCGACGAAACTCGAATAGCCGCACGCCTTGAGGAAGCGGAGATAGGCCTCGCCCGGGACGCCGGAATATTGCTCGAGCTGCCTGGGCGCATAGTCGCCGATGATGGCGGGGCGATGGGCCTTGAGCAGCGACGCGGCGCCCGACAGGGCGCGAAACTCGAAGCCGGCGAGCGCGATCCGAACGATGTCCACCTTCTGCGTTTCCGGGACGATCGAATCGATCGTGCGGGCATAGACGATCTGGGCGTCCGTCTCGCCGAGGAGGTCGGCCTGGGCGACGTCGGCGAAGGTCAGCCGTTGTCCGCGCTGGATCAGCGACACGAATCCTTCGCCATCGGCCGCGGCGAAGGGGAGGATGTCGATATTGGCGGCCTCGTGCGCCAGGCTGTTCGCGATCAGCAGGCGCATGAGCTGCGGGGCCGGCTCGAGCGCCACGACCCGCCCGCTCGGGCCGATCCGGCGCGCGGCGTGAATCGCGAACTCGCCGATTCCCGCCCCGATATCGAGAATGAACTGGCCCGGCATCAGCAGACTGGCGATCATGCCGCGCAGATGGGCTCTGGAGGCGGTTTCCCCCGCGTCCGCCGGCTGATCGGCGGGCGGCGCCGGCGCATGGAGGACAAGCCCGTCGACCTCGATGCGCGCCGTCCTCGGCGCGGCCTTGCCTTTGTCGAGGGTGTTGAACTCCCGGCTGGCGATGAACGGTTTGGTCAGTTCCGCGACCGTCACGCCTTTCTGGACGAGTTTCGCGCGGCTGTTGAACCCGGTTTCGTCGGGCGCGCGCCGCAGGAACAGCCTGTAGCAATTCCACAGGTCGTCGAGCGTCGCCTTTTCGCTGAAGCCCAGGCGCGCGGCCTTGTAGAGCTCGAAGGCGCTCGGCGCCGCCGGGCGGTCGGCACGGGACTCGACGATCCTGAGTTCGCCGGCCGCCGGCGCGGCGGCGCTGTCCCTGGCGCGGGTCGAGGCGTCCGGCTCAGCCATGCGCGATCGACGGCGCCTCTATGGCGGCGGCTATGCTGTCGGTATCGCGGTTGAAGGCAAGGTCTGGCAGGTTCCCGAGCGCGACCGCTTCGAGAAACGCCGCCCGCGCTTCCGCATCCTTCGTCCGGCATAGGAAGAAGCCCCCGACGCCGACCGAGACGACACGCGGATCGCTCCCGTCCGTCACCTCGCGCAGGTCGAGGCTGACCGCGCCCTCGATCGTGATCTGCAGGACATGGTCGCGGGGAAGGGGATCGATATCGAAGTGAATCCATTTGAAGGCGCCGGAGGGCAGGTGCCCCTTTTGCGCCGCGCCGTTCTCCAGCGTCACTGTCCAGGGGCAATCCCGGGCCGGAAGCCCGTGGAGCTGGAGATAGAGCCGCACGGGTTCGTCGATCTCTTGGCGCAGCCCGATCTCGAGCGTGCCGCCGAGCGGCTTCGTCCAGCAGCCCCAATTGTCCGGCCCCCACCAGCCCGGGCCGGCACGGAAGATTTCCGCCGAGCGCATGCCCGGCCAGATGCGCGTCTCGAAGTTCCGCACGATCGGATGATAGGCGCCAAGCGTCGCGACCGGGACGGAGCGAGCGCTGGCCTCACCCTCGGCGTCCTCTTGCGCCCAGCGCTGGAGGGCGGCCGATATCTGTGTGGCGATGTCGCCCCAGGATCGCGGCACGAAGTCGCGCCGGATCCTGTCCTCCTTGTCGCGGCGGAAGCTCTCGTCGAAGATGACCTGCTCGAGCGCGGCGGTGAGTCGGGCGGTGGATCCCGCCTCGAAATAGTGCGCGAATTCGCCGCCGGCTTCGGGCAACGACGAAGCATCGGAGATGAGCGGCACCTTGCCGTAGCAGAGCGATTCCGTGACGGGCAGGCCCCAGCCCTCGTAGTTGCTCGGATAGAGTGTGAAGAGGCAGGAGCGGTAGAACAGGTCCAGTTCCGCGTCGGAGAGCCCCGAAAGCATGATGACGCGGTCGCGCAAGGCATCATGGGAGGCGAGGCGGGCATAGACGGTATCGTTGAGCCATCCCCGGTTGCCCACGCATACGAGCTTCGGCACGCGCCGCGCGCCATGGGTACGGATGAGATTGAGCCAGGCGTCGAACGCGCCGATGTGGTTCTTGCGCGATTCGATCGTCGAGACGAACAGCGCGAAGTCGGCTCGACCGATGCCCCGGTCGGACAGGGTCTTGTCGGTGAGCGGGACGGCGACGGGTTTGCGGAAATCGGCGTCCAGGCGCACGACCACGACTTTGTCCGGGTCGACCGCATGGCCGAGTGTCGCGGCGACCTCGATCAGGTCGCGCTTGGTCGCCTCGGAATTGGCGAAGAAATAATCGGCATGCTCGAAAGCGCCCGTCACCCAGCTGATGAAGTCCTGGGTGAGCTCCTTGGTGCAATGCTCACTCGCCTTCACCGGGATGAGGTCATGGACGAAAGGGACATAGTGGATACCGTAGGCGGCCTTGGCCTGGCGCACATAGAGGAAGTAGTTCTGCAGCCACCAGGATGTCCCGAGATTGACGAGGAAGGCGCCGCGCGGAAATGGCATCGCCTCGGCCATGGTCGCGGCAAGCTGCACCTTGGTCGTCGCCGCGATCCATTCGGCGGTCTGCCGGTCGCCGCTTTCGAGACTGAGCTTGCACAGCAGCAGGAACAGGCCGCGCGGGATCTCGACCCATTCGTCGCGGCTGTCGAGGAAGACGCAGACCTTGATCGTCTCGCGGCGATTGTCCCGCAAGGCATTGCGGATCACCTCGATCTGGACCCGCTGGATGCCGGTGGGCAACCGCGCCTTCCTGAAATAGGAGAGAAGATCGGAGACGTCGAACACGATCGCCGTCCCCTGGCCGCAGGCCGCCTCGCCCCCGGCAAGGCCATCGGCATGCTTCCCGAGCTGCTCGCGCAGGGCGTCGGTGGTTTCGAGCAGGGCAAGCCGGTCGTCTCCACCGCCTTGTCGCAGCACGCGGACCAGGGTGTCGAGGGCGGAACGGGCAGTCGCCGTCGCGACCGCGACCGGATCGGATTCGTCGAAGGCATGATCGGGGTCGAAGTCGACAAGGGCCATGATATCCTCGGGCATTATCTCGATGTTGCGGGCGACGAGTTCGTGTAGCTCGGCCATGGCATCGCCGTTGCGCGGATCGAGCCGGGCCGCGGCCAGGTAGCTGCGCGCGGCTTTTCCGATCTGTCCGCGATCCTTGTGGAGATGCCCCAGATGCAGGTGCGGGTCGGATGCCGGCGCGAGGCGCAGCGCTTCACCATAGGCGCTTTCCGCCGCGTCGAGGTCGTCGGTCTCGCGCAGCATATGACCATATTGGACCCAGACATGGGCAAGGGTCGGATCCCGGTCCAGCGCCTTGCGGAAGAGCCCGGCGGCGCGGCGATGATCCTTGGTCTCGCGCGCGGTGTTGGCCTCGCGCAGGATCGCATGGACCGGCAGCGAGACCCTAACGCCTGCGGATTTTCTGAGTTTGAGCTTGTCGATGATCATGGCACCTGCACGTTACTCTGCATGCTCGCGTACCCCGGCGACGATCAGCCAGCCGATGGCGTAGGCGAACAAAAGCCCGAAAAAGACGATGGCGACGGTGGACAGGCGCTTGGGATAGAGCCCCTTGCCCGGCATGTTGGGCTTGACCACCGGCACGATGAACAGCTGCTGCTTGATGAGCTGCTCGCGCGCTGACTGGAAGCCGGCCTGCGCCGCCTCGAACTGCTTGGCGGCCAGTTGCTGGCGCAGTTGCAGCTCCTCATATTCGCCGAGGCCGCCGGCCACCGATTGCTCCGAGCCCGTCAACCGGCTCCGCGCGGCGGCGACCTCCCGGTCGAGCGCCGCGACCTTGCGCGCGGTCGCCGCATATTGCGGCGCGCTCGGCGGCAGGCTGGCCGCCATCGCCTCGAACTGCGCGCGCGCCTGCGCCGCCTGCTGCTGGAGCGCGGTCACCAGCTGCAGCTGCGCCGCGCCCGTCTGGTCGGGACTGATATCGCGGCGCGCCTGCCGGAAGGCGGTGAGGGCCTTCTGCGTGGCATCGACCTGGGCTTCCGCCTCGCGAACCTGCCGTGTCGCGGCGGCAAGGCCGTCGTTGAACATCCGCTGGTTGAGCAGGTTGACGCGCTGTTCGCCCATCTTGAGCAGGTCGTCGGCGAGCGCCTTGGCGTCCGCGGGGCGAAAACCGCGCACCGAAAGCGTCGTGATGCCGGTGTCGCTGGCGGTCGAGATATCGACCTTCTTGCGGTAATAGTCGTTGAGCGTCTCAGGCGCGGGGTCCGCGAACCACAGCCGCGTCGCCACATCCGCCTCCGGCCTGCGGAACATGCCGATCAGCCGCGAGCGCCCGAGCGCGTCGACCGCATCGTGCGACAGGAGATAGGCGTCGACGCTGTGGACGTCGGAGTTGGTCGCGCTGCCCGCCATGCCGAGCATCTGCCCGAGACTGTTCATCGGCGCGGCCTGCTGCGGCGTGCGCACGATGAACTGGGCGGTCGATTCATACTGGTTGGCCGCGACCAGATATTCGAAGGCGATAGCCAGCAGCGTGGGCAAGATGACCAGCAGCACGAACGGATGGAGGAGCCGCCTCCAGCCGGTGCGGCGCGGCGGCGCCTGCTCGTCGAACCCGTCGTCGCCGTCCTCGAACCCGGCTGGCGGCGGCGACCCGCCGCCCTTGCGCGGGTAGGGCGGCAGCAGCAGCGGCCGCAGTCCCGGCCCGCGCGCCTGGGGCGTGGCATCTTCCGAAGTCTCGGCCTTGAGGGCATGCAGGGGCGATGGCTGGATGGTCATGGGCTTCAATTCAGATGGATGTGCCGGCGCAGGACGCGCAGCAGGAGGAGGCCGAGCAGGGTCAGCGCCATGCACCAGCCGACGATATAGAGCGGATTGAAATAGGGGCTGTCGTAGCTTTCGAAGACGCCGCTGTGGACCATCTCGAAGATCTGGTTGATCGGCGACCAGCCGAGCCAGGACCGATAGGGCTCGGGTATCCATTCCAGGAGGAAGAAAGTGCCCGACAGCGGCATGATGATATAGGTCACGGGATGGACGAACTTGCTGAAGGCCTTGCTGAAATGGACGCCCGTCGCGATGCACATCGCGAGGCCGAACGAGAGCCAGCCGAGCAGCATGATCGCCGCCATCAGGCGCAGCGGCCGCCCCGGAAAATCCGCCAGCCCCAGCGCAATGCACAGGCCGTAGAGCAGGGCGAGCGCGCCCGAGGTCGCGATGATCTCGAGCAAGGCGCGGGTGAACAGCAGATCGAAGATCGTCACCATATGGTGGAACAGCAACGGCCGGTTGGCTTCTACCGCGGATTCCGAGCGGTTCACGATCGCGCGGAAGATGATGAAGACCATATAGCCGGTGAGCGCGAAGGGCACGATCCGGATGCCCGCGCCGTGCTTGCCGGTGTCGTTGCTCGCATGGATGAAGGCGACTGCCGAGGCGAGCAGCAGCGGTTCGAGCAGCATCCACAGCGAGCCGATATTGTCGCGGCCGTAGCGCGTATGAAGCTCGCGGATGACGAGCGCGCCGATCACATGGCGCTGGGTGTAGAACCCGTCCCGCAACTGCATCAGCCCTCCGCGCATGCGACCTCCTCGACCAGCGCGAGCGCCGTCTCGATATGCTCGTCCCAGGTCGCCGGGCGCCAGCTGGCGAGACGCGCGAGCTGCGCGCGCCGGCGCTCGCTCGCGGGCGCGAAATAGTCGAGGACGGCGCTACGCCAGGCGACGCCATCGAGCGGATCGAAATATTCGGGCACCGGTCCGCCGGCCTCGCGGTGCGCGGGCAGGTCGCTCGCAAGCACCGGCACGCCGGCGGCGAGCGCCTCGGCGACCGGCAGGCCGAACCCTTCCGCGAAGGACGGCATCAGCACCGCGCGCGCGTCGCGCAGCAGCGGACGCAGATGTTGGTCGGGGAGCCTTGGAAACTCGTGCACGACGCCGCGCAGCAGCTCGCAGCGGTCGAGCATGTCGAGGATATTCTCGTTCTCCCAGCCGCGTCGTCCGACGAGCAGCAGCCGGGGCGACTGGTCGGGGCCCAGCGCCTCGACGATCGAGCGCCAGAGATTGAGCAGCAGCAGGTGGTTCTTGCGCGGCTCGATCGTCGAGACGCACACAAAATAGCCGGTGTCGGGCGTGGTCCGCCTAGCATCGGGCGCGGCGCAGGTATCGATCCCGAGATGCGCGACCCGCAAGGGACGGTGGGCGAGCGCGGGACCGGCGCGCGCGATCAGCGATTCGAGCGTCGCCCGGGAATTGGTGATGAGCCCGTCGGCATGGGTCGCGAGTGTCGAGATCCGGCGCCGGTGGAGCATCTGCCCGTTTGGCCGCGCATATTCGGGATGCGAGATCGGGATGAGATCGTGGACGAGGCAGACGAACCGGGCGCGCTCGCGCGCGAGCTTGCCGGCGACGACCCGCGGCTGGTGGAGATGATGGGGCGAGGCCTGGAGCAGCACGCGCGGCCTGCTCGGCGCGCATACCGGCCGCGGCCGCAGCGCCCAGCATTGCGCGAGGCTATGGACATAGGTTTGCACGCGCTGTTCGTGCCAGCCTTCGCGCTCCCACCGCGCTTCGGTGGCATCGAGGAAGCGTTCCACCTCGGCCGCCGGCAGCCGGCCGTAAAGGCCGGTCGGATGGACCGCGCCAAAGAGCAGCCGGTCGGGGATCAGCCGGCGCAGCGTGCGCGCATAGGCGAGTTCGACCCGGTCGACGCCCGTCGGCGAGGGATGGAGGATGCGCGAGAGCAGCCGCGACAGGTCGAGCACGACCTCCGGTTCCACCTGGCCTTCGGCCACGGCCCGGCGGCGCGGCGCGCGCCGGAATGGCTCGAACGCATCCTGGTTGCGCGCGACGAACATCATGCCTCGGCTCTTGCGTATGGTTCGACGTCCAGCGTGCCGGTCCATGCCTGCCCGGCGCACAGGCGCGCGGCGGCGGCCGGAAGGAGGTGCGCCCGGCCGTCCCTGCTGCTGAAGCCGCCGCGCAGCAGGCAGGTGGCGGCAAGCACGCGGCGATAGGCGTCGTAGATCTCGACCTGGGGCTTGCCGGGCTCGGTCCAGAATTGATCGAGCGTGCCCTGATGCGTCACGCCGGGAAGGTCATAGACGGCATTGCCCAGCACGGCGACGGGGGTGCCATGCGCCAGCGCGAGGGTTCCGGTGGTGCTGTTGACAGTGACGACGCCGGTCGCGGCCGCGATCATCGAATAGAGATCGCCATGCGCCACATAGAGGATGCGATCGGCGATGCCGAAGCTGCGCGCCAGTCGCTCGATTGTCCGGCGCCAGTTGTGGATCCCGTTGTCGAGCGGATGTTCCTTGACGAGAAGCACACAGTCGCCGGGCGCGTGTGCGGCGAAGGATGCGACGATCGTGGCGATCGCATCGGCCATTCCTGCGAACGGCGAATGGGTGCGGATCTGGTGGTCGGAATCGAGCTGCAGCGGCAACATGAAATAGGGCCGGCTTCCCAGCCTCGCGAACGCGCGCGCCGCGCGCCGGCGCGCGATCGGGCGGCACAGAAGCTTGCGCATCCAACCGCCCAGCTCGGCCGCCGCGCTATAGGGCCTGTGCGAGCGAAAGCCCGGATAGCGCACGGCGAGCAGCCATGTCCCGACGAAATAGACCAGCGCCTCGCGGGCGCGCAGGCGGAAGCTCGACGGAATGGGCGGATGGTCGGGGAGTGGCGGGACCGTCTCGGCGAGCCGCAGATACACCGCCGGGTGGCGCGGCAACGTCGAGAAGCCGTTCACGCCGTCGCGCTCGAGCGTCACCCAGTCGGGGCGGATATAGCCTTCCTCGAACACATGGATCCGGGCGCCGAGCGGTCCTGCCATCCGGCAGGCGACGCGGTGCAGCGGGCGGCAGTCGCCGTAGAGAACGATGTCGGTGATCTGTCGCGAGCGCACCAGCCCCTCGAAGCGGGCGGGCCAGTCGCCGATCGTTCCCCTGAAGTCGACGGCCGGCGCCGGCCAGCTCAGCCGGTCGCCGCCGTTGAAATTGACGCGGTGGCACTGGTGGCCTTCCGTCTCGAGGCGACGGGCGAGCTGCGCGAAGAAGGGACCGGGCGGACCCTGGAGGAACAGGAAGCTGCGGGCCTCGACGCTCATGCGCGCAGCGCTCCCAATGCGCGCCCGGCGACGGCCATCCGTCCCTGGACCATGCGCAGCCGGCTGAGCAGGCCCGGACGGGCCTTTCCGAACAGGGTGGCGTAGCGCCACACCAGCACTTCGGGCGGGCAGGGGAGGTTGGTGACCGGATCGAGATAGCGGGGATAGAGAATGAGCGCGCCGGCCGCGAGCTGCTCGATCGTGAGCCTGCGCTGCCGCCGCGCGATCGGCGGCGCCATGTCGGTGGTGAGCCCCCAGCCGGCATAGAAGGGCTGGCCGTGGGTGACGACCTCGCATCCGCGCGTCAGCGCCTCGAAGCCGGTAAGCGAGGTGAGGACGTGGACGGCATCGACCTGCGACAGGATGTTCGCCATGTCGCCGTCCGGCAGCACGATATCGGCGTGCGCCAGCGCGTCGTTGTGGAGCACATGGCCCTTGCGCAGGCCCGCGACGACGTCGGGATGGGGCTTGTAGGCGATCCACGCGTCCGGCTCGGCTTCGCGGGCGCGCCGCAGCAGCTCCAGGTTGGAGCGGATGCCGGCACCTCCGAGACGGACCGAGAGATCGTCCTCGACCTGGCCGGGCACGAGCACCCGCCGCGGCCGGTCGGGCAGCTTGAGCGGGTCGAGCAGGCCGGCGCCATATTTGGTGATGCCGTAACGGGTGATCATGTGAAGAAGGTCGGCGGCGCGGCGGATCAGCGCCTCTTCGAAGTCGGTTTCATTGAGCAGCCGTTCGAGGCCGCTCGGGCCGCCGGGGTCGAAATGGATGCCGTCCATGTCGACGACGATCGACCGGGGCGGATGGAGATGGGCGCCGAGGCCGATCGAACGGATGAACCCGTCCTCGATCCGCGCGATCGGCCTGCCGGCCTGCGCGGCGCGGGCCGGCAGGTCACGCGGGCTTCGCGAAGGCCAGATCGCGATCGCCTTATCCTCGGACACACAGGCTGGGTCGATCGACCGGGAGAGCGTCACGCGTTCGGGCGACCAGAGCAGGCTGGCGACTGCCTCGCGCTTCCATTTGGCGATGCCGACGGCGACCGCAATGCGCCGGTTCGTGTCGACCTGGCGCCGCCAGTCGCCGAGGATCGTGATCCAGTGGGCGGCATCGATCGGACGGCCGCTATAGGGATCTCCATAGCGGTAGGCGGCGATGCGCTCCGCGAGCCGCGCGAGGATGGACGCCCGGTCGAGCGGCTGGCGCGTGCCGGGGTCGAGGACGGTCCGCCCATGCGCGCAGGCGAGCAGCGCGATCTCGTCGTCCGGGCCGGCGACGATCAGCTCGGCCTGCTCGATGAGCGCCCAGGGATCGGCGTCTCCGTAGAGCGTTTCGACGCCGGGCAGGACAGGCGAGGCGGCGAGCCGGCGCGCGCGGTCGGACAGCGACACCAGGATATCCTGCGCCTTCCCGCCGGTCGCGTCGACTGCGCCGCGCGCGTCGCGCAGCGACCGGAGGCGCAGCAGCGTCCTGAAGGACCGTTGGGGCCGGACGCCCCAGAAGCTGCCGCCGACGCGCGCGGCGGCGATGAGCGCGGCCAGGGCCTCGGGCGAGAGCGTTTCCTGAGGGCTATCGACCCGCACGGGCCGGCCGCGGGGACGCGCGCCGCGGAACGGCGGCGCGCGCAGGATCGGGCGCGTGCCCGCCGTCGAAACGACGCGGGCATCGCCGCCGGGGTTCGGTCCTGTGTGCCCGTTCGTCGTCATGTCACCAGCAGGAATCGGAGAATGGTTGCCCTTGCCGTCATATCGCCAGGCCAGTGCCCGTTGGGGACTACAGGAATATGTAGTCCCCCGAAGCGTGGCCGGTTTCTAGGAAGCATCGGCGCGGCGCGTCCGATTGCGTCGTCGCCCCATGCAAGCAGCAGGATCTGGATGACCGAGACTTCCCCACCGCCGGCGCACCAGCCTTTGGCCGCCCGGTCGCTTGAGCCGCTTTCGCCCGAGCGGCATGCCGCATGGCGCCTGAAGACCGCCGATTTCGGCTTTGCGCGCGAGGCGCCGTTTATTCCGGTCGTGGTCAGCGAATTCGCCCGGGCCGCGCGCACCTATCCGATCGTCTTCTCGGCCTCCGATCCCTCGCCGCTCGCCTTGCTCGGGATCGACCGCGCCAATCTTTTCCTCGGCGATGCGTCCGGGGATGCCGCTACGCCCGGCATCGTCTGGCGGGAAGGCTATGTTCCCGCCTATGTCCGCCGCTATCCGTTCGGCTATCTGCGCGTCGGCGAGTCCGACCGGTTCGTTCTGGGCATCGATCCCGGATGCGAGGCGATCTGCACCGACGGGACCGAGGGACAGCCGCTGTTCGAGGACGGCGCGCCGGCGGCGATCGTCCAGACCGCGCTGGCCATCTGCCAGGCGTTCCAGGGGCAGGCGGAGGCCAGCATGGCCTTCGTCCGCGCGCTCGAGGACAGGGGATTGCTGGTCGAGCGCACCGCCGAACTGACGCTGGACGGCGGCGGCCGGCACCGGCTCACGGGTTTCAGGATCGTCGACCGGGCGAAGTTCGATGCGCTCGATGGACCCACGATCGTCGAATGGCACGCGAAGGGCTGGCTCGAGGCCGTCTCCTTCCATCTCGCATCGCTCGACCTGCTGGCCGCGCTGGTCCGCCGTCACGGCGACCTGCAGGCTGCATTGCCCGATCAGGTCGCCGCCTGAACGCCTGTTTTCCCTTGCAGAGGATTGCTTTCCCATGCGCCGCTTTCTGTTGCTGTCCATCGCGCTCGCTTCAACTGCCCCGGCCCGCGCCCAAACCGCGGGTCCGGCGCCTGCCACGGCGGGCCTGGGCGGGCCGCTGGTCGCGGGCGTCTGCCTCCTGTCGCGCGAGGCGGTGTTCGCCAACGCCAAGGTCGGTCAGGCGATGACGGCGCGGCTGCGGGAACTGGCGCAGCAGGCCCAGGCCGAGGTCGATGCCGAGCGGCGTCCGATCGAAGCCGATATTCGTGCGTTCAACGCCGAGTCCGCCCGGCTGTCCGCCGACCAGCGCCGGACGCGCGAGCAGGCGCTGGCCGCGCGCCTGCAGCCGGTCGATGCCAAGGCGGCGCAGCGCTCGCGTGAGATCGACGCGACGCGCGTCAAGGCGCTCGGCCGCGTTTCCACCGAGTTTCAGCCGGTCGTCGCGCAGGTCTATCGCCAGAAAGGGTGCGGCCTGCTGCTTGATCGCAACACGGTTCTTGGCGGCAATTTCGGCAACGACTTGACCGCCGCGGTCGTCCAGGGGCTCGATGCGCGCATCCAGACGATCAGCTTCGAGCGCGAGGTCCTGCCGCCGGCAGCTCCGGCGGCCCAGCGTCCCTAGAACATCGGTACGGGCGATGCGGCGGCTGCAGGGTAAGCAGGCATTGGAGCGGGGGGTTCACAACCCCACCGCGAGGCATGAGGAGTCTGACGGGAACGGGGCCGCGCCGGGGAGCTTCCTGATCAGCCTGACCGACGTCGCGCGGATCGTGATGTGGGTCGGGGACATCGATGAGGATGCCGAACGAACGGTATTGCAGCGCCTGCTCTATTTTTCGCGCCTCGATTTCCCGCTGGCGCGGGCGCGCGCCTACGCGCCGCGCTACCTCACGGTCGCGGCGCTGCTGAAGATCCTCGTGGCCTTCGAGCTGCAGCAAGCCGGGATGCCGCCGATCCGGGTCGTGCGCCTGGTCGAGACCGATTGGGAGGCGATGCGGCATGCCTTCGCGGCCGCCGGCAGCGCCTCCGGAGCCAGCGCGGCGCCCGTACTCATGCTGGCGCCGGTCGCGCTCGCCGAGATCGCGGTCATCAAGTCGACGGTCGAGGAGCCGCTGTCGGAGACGCTGGGATACACCGCCGATGCCGCCGTGCTCGCCGACGCCGCGCGCAAGCATGCACGGCTCGTGGTGATCGACAGCTATCGCCTCGTTGAGCGGCTGCGCGCGGCGCTGCGCCGGCTCGGCGGCCTGGTCGGACGCGACGCGGACAATCTGATCCGCGAATTCTGCCAGTCCGCATAGCAGGGTGAGCAAATATGATCCCTTGCGCCGCTTCCTGCGGCGGCGCTCGCGCGAGGATGCGGTCACGCTGCGCTTCGACGAGATCGAGCTGATCCTCGGCGCCATGCTGCCCAAGGCGGCGCGCGAGGCGGCCTGGTGGTCCAATGCGCCGCCCATGGGCCGGGGCTATGTACAATGCAGCGCCTGGCTCTCCGCCGGCTTCGAGGCCGAGTTGCTGGCCGGCGAGCGCGCGCGGTTTCGTCGCAAGGGGAGCGCGGGACTGCCGGCCGCGACGCAGGCCCTATGCCCAGTTGAATAGCGCCGGGACGGGCCGCGGGCGCAATCGGTCGCGATTGACAGCTCGATCGGGCCTGTTCTCAACTCTGCACAATTGCTGTGGAGAGTGCCTGCGATGCGATCCTTTCTTCGAGCCGTCACGGTCCTCCTTGCCCTTGGGATCGCGGCGACGTCCGCTGCCGGGACCGCGCAATCTCGCTCCGCCCAGGTCATCGCGATGGCGGCGGGGCAGGGGGCAGACGCCGCGCCACCATCCGATCGGCCGCCCGCGACGGGCGAGGCGATAGTGCCTGCGTCCGCCGAAGCGGCGTTCCGCGTCCATGATCTCAGCCGCCGGTGGGTCGAATATCAGATGGCCGACAGCTTCACAGGCGTCGCGGCCGAGGGAACCGGCGCGGCGCCGCCCGAAGCGGCTTCGGCCACGCCGCTTCCGCCGCCTGCCATTCCCATCCCCGCATGGATGCTCGGCGACCGGTTCCCGCAGACGCCCGTCGGCGACCCGGCCGGCTGCGCCGCCGGTCCCTATCGCCCGGCGGGCTTTCTTTCGGTCGACGCCGAGACGCGCCGGCGCGTCTATTACGACATGATGCGTGGTATCGCCTGCGAGCACGGCATTCCGGTCGGACTGTTCGATGCCCTGATCATCAACGAGAGCCGCTATCGCCCCGATGCCGTGTCGCACAAGAACGCGTTCGGACTGACGCAGCTCATGCCGGACACGGCGACCGGCCTCGGGGTCAATCGCTACGACATCCTCGACAATCTGCGCGGCGGCGCGCGCTACCTGCGCCAGCAGCTCGACCGGTTCAGGCAGCCGCATCTGGCGCTCGCGGCCTATAATGCCGGGCCGGGCCGGGTACGCGGCGGGGAAATGCCGCCATTCCCCAACACCCGGGCCTATGTACGCGACATATTGCTCGACTGGCGCCGTCTCGCGGGTGCGTCCCGCCCGGTAGACATGCCACCGGCCATCAAGGAGCCGGCGTCGCGCCATGCGGCGATGCTGATCTTCTGAGGCAGCGGATCAGATGGAGAAGTCGCTCAAGGTGGCGCGGCGCGTGGCGGTCGCGTTGATTTCCTCGACGACACGGCGAACGACCGCGCGGCGCAGCACGTCTGCCCAGCCGGGGCGCACCTCGGTGCCGTCGATCCCTTCGAGCGTTTCGAGCTCGTCGATGACGTTGAGCGGCAGCTCGCGGAACATGTTGCACAGCATCGCCACCACGCGCGCATAGCGTTCGGAGTAGAGCAGTTCGAAATCGCCGATCGTCTCCACCAGGATCACCGCCAATATCGGGTCGATCTCGAGTGCCGACAGGATCTTTCGGAACTCGGTGAGCCGCATCGTCGCGCGGCCTTTCCCCGTCCGCCGGTCGGGGTCGCCGTGCAGCAGCAGGCCGAGCCGGGTCTTGGCGATTCCGGTGCGGGTCGAGAGCACGCGAAGGCTCACTGCGCGCGAGCGCATCGCGTACCGGATCAGCGGTATATAGTCCTGTCCTTCGGCTTCATCCCTGGGCGGTGCCCGGCCGGAATCAGCCGATCCTGCCGTTTGCTCCATGGAGGCACTTGCTCCACGCCTTCGTGGGTTGGGCAGTCAATCATAAGCTGATGAGTGTGGCAAGCCGGACGGACAGGTTTCCGCTTTCGAATTCAGCCTGTTGCGGTGCAGCGGATCAAGGCGGGCAATCGTCCTCGACCCCGCGCGGCTCGCTTGCCGCATGGCTGCTGCGGCGCACCGCGAGGTCGGTGGCGCGCTCGGCGATATAGTCGAACAGCAGGATCGAGAGCGCATCGCCGACGGTCAGGTCGCCGCCCAGTTCCTGCGCCAGCCGCTTCTTCACGTCGATCAGCGAATTGGCGCTCGTCCGCGAGATATTGAGGTGGATCCGGATGCCGCCCTTGGTCGGCGTCGCCTCCAGATGCTCGCGCAAGGACACCAGATCCTCGACGCCGAGCCTCGGTTCGACCTGCAGGCGGTCGGTGACGAGCTTGGCCAGCGTCTGGTAGCGACGTGTTTCATTAGACCGCAAGCGAATGCCCTCGGTCGTGAGCAGGAAGAGGTGTTCCGAGATATCGAGAGCGTAGGCGCGTGTACGGCCCGTCATTCCTGCCTCTGCTTGCGGTGGGTCCTCTTTTTGAAACCGGCCGGATGTCGGGAGCATGACAGCCCCGCACCGAATCGGTTTCGACTGCACGTCAGTCTAGCCCGAGTCGGGGTCGTCCCCCAACAAGGGACGCACGATCCATAGTTTCAGGACGGCACGTCCCGAAAGTCGGGACAGCCTGTCCCGTCCGCCAGGCATCGCCGTCCCGAAATCGCGGACGAGGCAAAAATAATCGGCCCTCGCTCGGCCCGATTCGCGGCGCGGCCGCAGCCTCGCATTGCGTGGGCGTCTCCACGGGCGAAGTTCCTTTCCGGGGGCAGCAAAGCACCCGCCTCATCTCGCCTGGAAGGAATTCGCTCATGCAGCTGACCTATGACCGGAAAAGAGCCTTGGAATACGCCCTGTTCCTCGCCGCGATGCTCGCGCTCGCCATGGTGCTGTTCGCCGGCGCCGCCCATGCCGGCGCCGACACCACCTTCGACACAGCCCTCACCAAGTTCACCGATTTTCTCGAAGGCTCCGGCGGAAAGATCATCACCGTCCTCAGCCTCGCGGGCGGCATCGTCGCGCTTGCCTCGGGCCGCTTCTCGCTCTCCCAGGTCGCCATTCCGGTCGGCGTCGGCGTCGGCGCCGGGACCGGTATTCCGATCGTCACCTCGACCGTGACGGCCACCATCTGAATCGCGGCATTTTTCCCGGCGCCGTCTTGCGGGCGTCGCCGGGCAGGGGGTGGCGTATGGCAGCAGACCGCTATGTCGTTCCGCAGCATCTGGACGATCCCGAGCTGATCGGGCTCTGGACGCTGGATGAAGCCCTCGCGATGGTCATTCCCTTCGTCGCGGGCATCCTGACCCAGCATATCCTCATTGGCACATTCTTCTCGTTTGCCGGCTGGTGGGGCCTCAAGAAAGCGAAGTCAGGGCGGAGGGCATCCGGGCTGCTCCATCTGGCCTACTGGTATTTGCCGGCGGGATTCATGGGCCTCCGGGCCACGCCGCCCTCCCACCTCCGGCTGATGGCGGGCTGAGCGATGGACCTCGCCCACAGCCACGCCCTCGGCCAGCGCGTGCTGCGCCAGCGCAACCTGCTGGCCCTGCTCGCCGCCGGCCTGGGCGCACTCAGCCTGATCCTCCTCCTCGTGGCCGGCACCCGCGACCGCGAAGTGGTCCTCCAGCCGCTCTTGACCTCGCCGGTGACGATCTCGAGCTCGGGCGTGTCGAAGGACTATCTGGAGATGATCACGCGCGACGTCGCCGTGCTCACGCTCAACCGCAGCCCCCAGAATCTCGACTATTGGCTCCAGTCGGTGCTGGCGATCGCCCACCCGCGCGCGCAGGGCCAGCTCAAGGCCGAGCTTCTCAAGATCGTGGAGGAGCAGCGCGGCTCGAGCATCGTCCAGGTCTTCACCATCCGCTCGATGCGCGTCGATCCGCACGCCCTCGTGTCGCAGGTGACGGGCGAACTCATCACCATCGTCGGCAACAAGGTGGTTTCCCGGGAAGCCCGGACCTTCCGCTACACCTGGGAATATACCGGCCTCAGCCTGAAGCTCGTCGGCTTCGGCATGGTGGCGGCCGACCAGCAGGACAAGCAATCATGATGTCGGTCTGCCTCATCGCCGGTATGGCCGCCGGCTGCGCCTTTCTCTCGCGCATCGACTGCCACGCGAGCCGCACGACCGGCGCGGTCCTGGTTGGCGGTTCGCTCCTCATCATGGCATCCCCCGCTTTGGCCGACCAGACGGTGATGGCTGCCGACAGCGCCCAGGTCGATTGCACCGCATCCGCGCGCGATCTCACCCGGATCAGCCTGGTCGAGGACCAGTTCGCATCGGTATCGAAGGTGTCGTCCGGCTCGGCGCAGGACGATTTCACGGTCGTCAACGAGCCGCTGCGCGGCGATATCTATCTGAGCGTGCCTGAGGGCTATGGCCGCCCGTCGCTGTCCTTCTTCGGCACGACGCGGCGCGGCTATGTCTACAAGTTCGTCTGCCGGATCGACGGTGACGATGCGCGCCAGGTCTTCGTCAGCAATCCCGCGATCGCCCGCGGCGACGCGGAGGGCGCGCGCCATGAGCGCGCAGGGCCGCGCGAGGCCGCCGTCGCGCTCATCCGCGCCATGTACGGCGGCGGGGTGATCGACGGCTACGAGATGCGGCAGCGCTCGCTCGCGCCCGCCAATATCGGCGCCCTCAAGGTCCAGCTCATCGCCGAATATCGCGGGGAGATGCTGAACGGCCGGGTGCTGCGCATCGAGAACAAGGGCCGCGACACGATGACGCTCGACAGCAAGGTCATCGCGCCCGCGAGCGCGCTCGCCGTATCGGTGGCCGAGCCCGAGCTCGCCCCCGGCCGCGTCACCACCGCCTATCTCGTCTGGCAGAATGGGAGCAGCCAATGAGCCTGCGGGCACTCCTGCGCCGCCGCGCCGCTTCGGCGCCGGCCGGAACCGACGATGTCAGCCCGGTCGCGCCCGAACTCGGGCTCAACGATGCGGTCCGCAAGCGCCAGCGCATGCTGCTGGCGGGCGCGGGGATCGCCGGGATCGCGCTCTCGAGCCTCTGGATCTTCTCCGGCGGCGAGGGCGACACGGCCAAGGGGGACAAACAGACCGCCGAGGTCGAGGTGTCCACCGCCGATCTCGTCAATCGCAATCTCTCCGACCGGGAATGGATGGCGCTTTCAGAAAACCGCTTCCAGTCGACCGAGAACCAGCTGCGCGCGATGGGCGCGCAGCAGCAGCGCGTCGACCAGCTCGCCCAGCAGGTCGAGCAGCTGCGCGGCGCGAACCAGGCGATGGCCGCCGACGGGCAGCGGGTCTTGTCCGCCTACCAGGCCGAGAACGAGCAGCTGCGGCGCCAAGTCGCCGAAGCGCGCGCGGCACCCGCGCCGGCGCCCGGCCCGACCGCGCTCTACGGTTCGGGCGCGCCGCCCCTCTATCAGCGCCCCGGCGACGCCGCGCCGCCTGCCGGCGGCGCTCCGGCGGCATTGCACGCGAGCGAGGTCAAGCTCGTCTCCTTCACCACCGGCGAAGGTGGCGCGGCGACCCGCGCGCCGGCGGGCAACACGGTCTATTCCAACAGCCCGAACTATCTGCCCCCCAACAGCTTCGCCTCAGCGCGCGTGATCGTCGGCGTCGATGCGAGCGCCGGGGTCAACAGCCAGACCGATCCGCTGCCGGTCGTGCTGCGCGTGACCGGCCCGGCGCGGTCGGTCTTCGACAAGGGGCGGCTGCTCACCACCAGCATCGAGGGCTGTCTCATCAACGGCGCGGCGCGCGGCGAGCTCAGTTCCGAGAAGGTCTATGTGAAGCTCCAGCGCATGACCTGCCCGCAGCCCGGCGGTCGCTATGCGGTGAGCGAGGTCAAGGGTTTCATCGCCTATGCTGGCAAGACCGGCGTGCGCGGCCGCGTCGTCAGCCGCGAGGGCTCGCTCGTCACCCAGGCCTTCATCGCCGGCCTGTTCGGCGGGTTCGGCCGCGGCTTCTCTGCCAATGCCAACAGTTTCCTGCAAGGGACCAACATCACCACCAACGGCCGCCGCGAGCAGCTTTCCGCCGGCGACATCCTGCAGGGTGGGTTCGGCGAGGGCGTGTCCCAGACCGGCGACATGGTGTCCAAATATCTGATCGAGCGCGCCGAGCAATATCAGCCGGTGATCGAGATGCCGACCGGCATCGACGTCGAGATCGTCTTCCTGGAGGGTGTCTATGTCCGCAACTAGCCGATGGGCGGCGCTGCGCCGGACCCGTCTTCCGCTTCGTCCCCTGTCTGCTATCGCCGGCGTCGCCGCGCTCGGCGCCGCCGGCCTCGCGCTCGCGGGCGGGTTCGGCGATTCCGGTGCCGATGTCATGGCGCGGCTGAAGGAACGGCTGCCGAAGACGCAGATCACCAAGCTCGACTGCGGCAAGCTCGCCGGACTGTGCGAGGTCACCGCCGGCAGCAACCTCTTCTATGTCGATCATGGCGGGCGCTATCTGGTCATCGGCCGCGTCTACGACATGGAGACGCGCAAGGACCTGACCGCGGCGCGGCTGCTGGAGATCAACCCGGACATGCTGCTGGGCGGCGCCGCCGGCGCCGGCCGGGGCAGGGAGGCCGATGCCGGTGCCGAACTGGGCGCGCGGGCCGCCGCCGCGCCCGCGGCGCCGCGCACCGTCTCGGTCGCCGGTCTGCCGAGCGACGGCGCGATCGTCTGGGGGAAGTCGGGTGCGCGCGACACGGTGACGATCTTCACCGATTTCCGCTGCGGCTATTGCCGCGCGCTGCACGAGGCCCTCTCGGCGATGGACGTGCGCGTGGTCGAGCGCCCCATCTCGATCCTCGGCAGCCGCGATCTCGCCAACCAGGTCTATTGCGCAAGGGACAAGGCGGCGGCGGTTCGCGCGGCCTATGGCGGCCGCGACGTCGCCGGCAGCGGGCGCTGCAATACCTCGGGCCTCGACGCCAACGAGCGTTTCGCGCGCGAGCATGGCTTCGGCGGCACGCCGGTGATCGTCAGGTCGGACGGCGCGATGCTCGAAGGGTTTCGCCCCAAGGAGTTCCTCGCCCGCTGGCTGGCGGAGGGACGCTCGTGAGCGCGCGCGCCACCCGCCCCGCGCTCGGGCGCATCGACCGCGCGCTGCTGCCGATTGCCGCGCTCGCCGGCCTTGGCGGCTGCACGTCCTTCCTCGGCGGCAATGTCCGCGGCGACTTCCTGTGCCGGGCGCCCGGCGGCACCTGCGCGCCGAGTGCGATGATCGACGACCAGGCGCTTGGCGTGATCGCGCCGCCCGAGGAGGCGCGGGCCGAAGCGCCTCCCTTGCCCGAGCGCCGGTCGGCGGGCGTGCGCGCGGCATCCGCCGCGCCCGCGCGCTCCCGCGAGAAGGTTCTTCGCATCGTCTTTTCGCCCTATATCGACGAGCAGGGATGGCTGCACGAAGCAAGCGCCGTCCATGCCGTCGTCGAGCAGGGCGACTGGCAGATCCCGGCGGCTCCGGGCGACGCAGCGGCAGCGCTGGCTGGCCCCGGCCAGACGCTCGCCGATGCGGTCGACCGGCCGATGGCCGCCGAGGCGCCGGCGGCGGTCGCTTCCGATCCCCCGTCGGAAGCGGCCGTCGCCGCTGCGCGGGCACGCGCCCCGACCAGCGTCGAGGCGATCCGGGCCGATGTCGAGGCACGGATCGCCCAGCGTCGCGCCGAAGCAGCATCCGGGCAAGCCGCCCCGTCCACGCCGCCGCCCGCATCTGTCCCGGCCGCGCCGCCCCAGGCAACTCCGGCTCCGCCCGATGGCGTGGCGCCGGTCGTCCGCGCCGGAACCTTCCCGTCCGGCATGGAGGATCCGCAATGACGGATCGCGCGGGCCTGTTCGACGGGCTCCTTGCCCGGCTGTTTGGCGAGCAGAGGGCGCCGGATCGCACCCGGCCCGACCTCGCCGTGCCGATGCTCGCGCATTGGCTGCCCTATCGCAGCTACGACCAGAAGACGGGGCTGTTCTACAACTCGGCGTCACGCGGGTTCGTCGTCGAGGCCGCGCCGATGGTGGGATCGACCGAGCGGACCGGCGAGATCCTTGCCCAGTTCCTTTCCGAAGGCGTGCCGTCACCGGGCTGCGTCCAGTTTACCCAGTGGATGAGCCCGCGCGTCGGCGAGCGCCTCTCCCAATGGTATCTGCCGCGCTATGCAGCGCGCGGCGTCTATGAGCGGATGGCGCGCCATCGCACCGAGTTCCTGACGGACGGCGTCTGGCAATCGCTGTCGGCCGACGCGCCCTTCTCCTTACGCAACCACCGCGTCCTCGTCTCACTCTCCTTCCCCGAAAGCGCGTCCATCTCGGTCGAGGACATCGTCGGCGTGCGCGAGAGCCTCATGTCCACCCTGCAGTCCGTCAATGTCGGCGCCCGCGCGCTCGATCCGGTCGCGCTCATCGCCTGGGTCGACGATCTCACCTCGCCGACGACGGCGGCGGGCGACGACGCGCTCTCCTACAACGCGCTCGATCCGATCGCCGAGCAGGCGGTCAGGCGCGATATCGAACTCCGCATCGAACCCGACCGGATGCTGCTGCGCACCGAGCGGTTCCGCCCGACCGGCGCCGATATCGACGGCGCCCCCGAGATCGGCGAGATCTATCCCGACACGTTCGACGTCCGCTCTTTTTCGGTCCGCAACCTGCCAACCCGCTGGGCGCCCTGGGATGTCGCCCGCCTGATCGGCGACATGTTCACCGACAAGCTGCGCATGCCCTGCCCGGTGGCGACGACGCTCTGCCTCGAATTTCCCGACGCCGATGCGCTGTCGGGGCGGGCGAGCTACAAGTTCATGCGCACGACGAGCCTCGCGGACTCGCAGTCGGCGCGCTTTCTGCCGCAGCTGCGCGAACAGTCGCGCGAATGGCAATATGTCCAAGAGGAGCTGCGGCAAGGACGCAAGCTCGTCCGCGTCTTCTACGGCGTCACCGCGATCTCGCCGCTGGGCCGTGGCGATGCCGACGAGCGGGTCCTGAAATCGGTCTATCGCGCGGCGGGCTGGGATCTGCACGACGATCGCTACCTGCAGATGATGGGCCTGCTCTGCGCCATGCCGATGACGCTCGGCAACGGCCTCGCGCGCGACCTCGACCGCATGAAGCGCATGCGCACCATGCTCACCACCACCGCGGCGAGCCTGGCCCCGCTCCAGGGCGAATATTTGGGCGGCGCGGTGCCGCACCTGCTGCTGGTCGGGAGGCGCGGCCAGCCCTTCTTCTGGAGCCCGTTCCAGAACGCCGCCGGCAACCACAATGTCGCGGTGTTCGGCAAGTCGGGATCGGGCAAGTCGGTGTCGCTCCAGGAACTGTGCGCGGCCTTGTGCGGTGCCGGCGCCCGCGTGGTGGTGATCGACGACGGCCGCTCATTCGAGCACAGCGCCAAACTCCAGGGCGGCGCCTTCGTCGAGTTCACGATGAGCTCGGGATTCTGCCTCAACCCCTTCGGCATGATCGACCCCGAGCGGGCCGCGGACGATCCCGACTATCTGCTCGACTGCATGGCGATGCTGAAGGCGATCGTCGGCCAGATGGCCCGGCATATCGATCGCCTCAACGACACCGAACGCGGGTTGATCGACAGTGCGGTGAACTCGGTCTGGGCGGCGAAGGGCAGGAACGCGGGGATCGACGACCTGATCGCCGCGCTCACGGACAGCGGCAACCCGCTCGCGGCCGATCTCGCGATCGCGATGGGTCCGTTCGGCAGCCGCGGCACCTATGGCGGCTTCTTCGTCGGCGAGGTGTCGTTCGAGCTTTCGGCGGGGCTGACCGTGTTCGAGCTGTCGGACCTGTCGTCGCGCGAGGAGCTTCGCTCGGTCGTCCTCACCGCGATCATGTTCCTCTCGAGCCAGGTGATGCGCCGCATCGACCGGGCCATCCCCAAGATGCTTCTGATCGACGAGGCCTGGCAGCTCCTCAAGGGCGGGGCGATGGCCGATTTCGTCGAGGTCTATGCCCGGACCTGCCGCAAATATGGCGCCAGCCTGGTGACGGCGGCCCAGTCCCTGAACGACTATTACAAGGCGAGCGGCGCGGTGGCGGCGCTCGAGAACAGCGACTGGTTCGTCATCCTCGAGCAGAAGGAGGAGACGATCGCCGATCTGCGCAAGCACGAGCGGCTGGCGCTCGACGACTATGCCGACGCGCTGCTGCGGTCCCTGAAGCGCCACGGCACCGAATATTCCGACATCATGATAAAGGGACCGGACACGCTGGCGATCGGCCGTCTCGTGCTCGATCCCTTTTCGGCCACGCTTTATTCATCGAGCCCCCGCACCTTCGCGGCGGTCGAGACGCTGGTCGCGCGCGGCTTTCCCATCGACGAAGCGATCGAACAGGTCGCTTTCCCCTTGAGCGACGAGGCAGCCGCCGACGGCGATGCCCGCCAGGCAGCGGAGTAGCAGGATGGCGA
This sequence comes from Sphingomonas pollutisoli, assembly GCF_029167165.1. NCBI lineage: Bacteria > Pseudomonadati > Pseudomonadota > Alphaproteobacteria > Sphingomonadales > Sphingomonadaceae > Sphingomonas > Sphingomonas pollutisoli. The sequence continues at coordinate 92,769 of NZ_JARFNJ010000010.1, read as the reverse complement.
CACAGTATAGTCCCGAATTCGCGCGTGCCGATCGCAAGCCGGCGCCGGATCGCCGCCCGCGCGGGGTCGGCGTCCTCCTCCAGAACTGCCTGGAGGCCGAAGCGTCGGGCGCGCCGGCGAGCGATCCCGTAGCGGCAAAGGGCGGGGACGCGCCCGGTCCCCGGCGTCTCGGGATCGGCGACATGATCCATTTCTTCCTGCATCTGCTGGGCGTCGTCATTTCCTCCCAGCTGATCGTCTGGGGCATGTTCTTCCTGCTGTTCCTGCTGCTCGGCAACGCCTCGATCGACGGGATGATGCACCAGCTCGCCAACCTCTCGACCCGCTATGTCGCGGCCGGCCTCGACCGGCAGATGCAGTTCAAATGGATCTTCGCGGCGGCCGACCTTCTGCTATGCGCCGGCGTCCTCCTCCTGCGCTGGCGCCATCTTCTGCCGCCCGAGCGCCCCGGAGCGGCGAGCGATGTCTGAGCGCGAACCCGAGCTGGACCTTCCCCATCCCGTGCTTCCGGCGCGTACCGCGAGCACGGGGCTCGCCGGCTTCACCCGCGGCCAGCTCCTCTGCGGCGTCCTCGTCATCGCCGCGCTCGTCTGGGCGATCTGGGTCACCCACGCGATTCTTGCCCGAGCCGACCGGCGGCAGGACATCGTATCGGTGCGGCTGTCGTCGATCGTCGGCGAATATGTCCAGGCGCAGGCGCGCAGCGCCGCTCCGCCCGAACGGGTCGAGGCCGAGATGCGCCGGTTCATGGCAGCGCTCGACCGGCAGCTCGAACGGCGCGGCGCGCAAGGGCAGATCGTTCTCGTCGGCGAGGCGGTGCTGAGCCGCAACGTGCCCGACGTGACCGACGATCTGCGCCGCGCCGTCTATGCGTCGGGGATCGCGATGCCGCAGGGTGGGCCGGTTGCTCCGCCCGCCGCCGCGCCGGCCGCAGTCGGCGGCGCCATGCCGGGCGCTGCCGTTCCCGCTGACGCGCTGCCGCCGTCGCCGTTCAAGGGCATGGCGGGATCCGAAGGAACGGGCGATGCCGGCGGCGCGAACTGAGCCCTTCCGCCCGCGCTGGCGCCTGTGGATCCTGGGCGCGGCGTCTTTATGGGCCTGTCTGGCCCTGGGGGCGCTCGCAGCCTGGCGCGACGGCCATGCGCTTTTGATCAATGCAAGCGACTCGCTGCCCAACTGGGCCTTTTTCATCGAACGCAACAAGGCGCCGGTGCGCGGCGACTATATCTTCTTCGATCCTCCGGCCTCGGCGCTGCTCACGAGGCATTTCGGGAAACGCGCGGGACCGTTCGGCAAGCGCGTCATCGGCCTGCCGGGCGAGCGCGTCGAGCATCGCGGCGCCCTCGTCCTCGTCGCGGGCAGGGTGGTTGCGCATATGAAGCCACGCACCCGTCTGGGCGAGCCGCTCACGCCCGGTGCGACCGGCATGATCCCGCAGGGCTGCTATTATGTCGGGACCGATCATCCCGACGGGTTCGATTCGCGCTATGCCGAGATCGGATTCATCTGCCGCCGCCGGATCATCGGGACCGGGAGCGCGATCCTGTGATGCGCCGCCGCGCCCGCGCCGGTGCCGCCGTCCTGCTGGCGTTGCTCGGCCTGTCATCAAGCCAGGCGCGGGATCTCGGCGTCCTCGGCCAGACCTTCCCGATCGTCGAGCCGGACCTTTTGGCGACGATCGAGGCGAAGCTTCGCCGCCTTGAACAGACCGGCGGGATCGCGGCGGCCAATGCCGAGTTCGCACGGCGCGCCGAGCGGCACGTCCGCAGGCCGAGGCCCGTCGACGGCATCGCCCATGCGACCGAGGCGCGCAGCTGGACCTTCGATCCGGCGATCACGCTCGAGAGCGATATCCGCGATCACAAGGGCAACCTGATCGCGGCGCGCGGTGCGCGCGTGAACCCGCTCGATTTCGTGACGGTTCGCCAGGATCTCGTCTTCGTCGACGGCGACGATGCCCGGCAGATGGACTGGGCGACCGCCACCTATGGCGACGCCAAGGCGAAAATCATCCTGGTGGCGGGATCGCCGATCGATGCGATGACGGCACGGCGGCGGCGCTTCTATTTCGACCAGGAGGGCCGGCTCACCGCGCGGTTCGGCATCCGCCACGTTCCCGCGATCGTCACCCAGGACGGCAAGGCGATGCGGGTGCGCGAGGTGCCTCTGAAGCCGAAGGGGGCGGGATGATGCCGCTCTGGCTCGATCTTTTGCGCACGCCCATGGCGGCGCCGGAGACGCCGGCGCTCAGGCGCTGGCGCCTGTGCTGGCTCGGGCTTTGCGTCGCGCTGGCCGGATCGATCCTTGGACGGGCTCTCTTGCACGTTGCGATCGGGCGCGGCGCATCGGCGGCGGTGGCCGGCCTGCTGCTCGCGGTGGTCCTGGTCGGCCTCATCTACTGGCGCCGGAAGCTGGCGGCCGACCGGGACTGGCTCGACCGCATGGGACAGGAGCCGGACGCATGAGCCGGGTCCGTCCGATCCTCCTCATGGCCCTGCTTGTCCTCGCAGGCCTGGCCTTCGCCCCCGGCGGCGCCCGCGCGGCCAGCCCCACTTGCAACGGCAAGTTCGTGAACCCGGTGACCGACGTGTGCTGGAGCTGCCTCTTCCCTCTGTCGATCGGCGGCCTCAAGATCTGGCCGAGCGGCCGGCCCGACACCAACAATCCCGCCTCGCCGATCTGCGCCTGCGCCGATCCCCTGCCGCGCATCGGCATCTCCGCGGGCTTCTGGGAGCCGGTGCGGCTTGCCGATGTGTCGATGAAGCCCTGGTGCTTTCCCAATCTCGGCGGCCTGCGGATCGCGCCTGGCCTCGACATCGGCCAGGGCTATATGGCCGGCCCCTCGATGGTCGGCGGGCGGGCCCAGTCGACCGCCAAATGGCATGTCCACTGGTATGTCTATCCGCTGCTCTACTGGCTGGAGATTCTGACCGACTTCCTGTGCTTCGAGCAGGCGAGCTTCGACATCGCCTACATCACCGAGATCGATCCGCTCTGGCAGGACGACACGCTCACCGCGCTGATCAATCCCGAAGCCGTGGTGTTCGCCAATCCGCTCGCCGTCGCCGCCTGCGCGGGCGACTGCGTGGCCGCGACCGCCCATCTTCCCCTCGACAGCCTGTTTTGGTGCGCTGGCTGTCAGGGGTCCATGTATCCGCTCAACGGCAACATCCCCGCGAGCATCGGCCATGTGCAGTCCTCGCGCCTCGCTCTGTCGCGCTTCGCCTACAAGATGCACCGGCAAGGCCTCGCCTGGGGAACGATGGGCTCCAAGGGCCTGTGCGAGAAATATCTGATGCCGATCATGCGCAAGCAGCAATATCGCATCCAGATGGTCAATCCGATCCCGACCGTGTCGGGGCGTTTCGCCTGCTCCGCGATCGGAGCCTCGACCATGCCGCCCGACGCGGGGCGCGCCTATCCCGCCGGCGGCGAGGACATGGGCTATCTCGTCTGGCGCAAACGAAACTGCTGCGTGCTGTGATGAAAAGGACGCACCTTCTTCTCGCCGGCCTCAGCGCTCTCGCGGGATTAAGCGGCCTGTCCGCGCTGCTTGCCCAGAGCGTCGATGGCCTCGACCTGGAAGCGGTCCGCAAACGCGCCGCCGAGCTGCGCGCGGACGCCGAGACCTTCGCCGATCATGTCCGCAACCGGGGCGAAGCGCATCGCGCCGAAGCCGAGCAGCTGCGCACCGAGGGTATGGAAACCCTGCGCGATCTGGCGGGCGTCGAGCTGCCGGCGGGGCCGTCCGGCCCGGTCGATTTCGACGAGCTCGTCACCGGCGCCGGCGCCAATGCCGCGGCGCCCAGGGGCGAGGCGCCGCAATTGATCGTCTTCGCTTCCTTGTCGATGCCCGAAGCCTCGCTCAAGCGCCTGATCGCCGACACCGCGCGAGCACGGGGCGTGGTCGTCTTTCGCGGCTTCCCGGACAATAGCGCGAAACGCTTCACCGCGGCGATCGCCAGACTGGTCAGGGACGAGGCGGGCTCCGCCGCGATCGGCATCGATCCGCGCCTCTTCCGTGCGTTCGAGGTGCAGGCGGTGCCGACCTATGTCGCCGTCTCCAGCGATTTCGACCTGTGCGAAGGATTCTCCTGCAAGACGCAGGTTCCTCCCTTCGACCGGCTCGTCGGCAATGTGACGCTCGACTATGCCCTGTCGGCCTTTGTCGAGGGGCGGGGATCCGGAGCGGCGGTTGCCAGTGTCGCGCTCGCCAATCTCCGGCGGGAGGCGCCGTGATGCGCCCTCATCGCCTCGCCGCCCTGCTCGTCATGCTGACCGCCCTGCCGGTGATCGGGCAGACGACGCGCGAGCAGGCCCGCGAGGAGGGTCGGACGCTCGCCGAGGAGGCCAGGAAGAACGGCGCCCTCGTCCCGAGCGAGGAGAGCCAGGCCGAGGTCGTCCCCGGCTATGCCGGGACGACCCTGCCTCAATCGACCTATTTCGACGATCCCGACAAGCTGGTTTCGGATGCCAGCGCGGCGGCGGTCTCGAACGACAGCTATCGCACTGTCACCGACCCGGACAAGCTGCGGCCGACCTTCGGCAACGCCGAGATCCTCGCGACGACGCATCGCGCGACCGCGATCGAGAACGACCCCTCGACCTATCTCGAGGGCGAATCCTATGGCGGCACGGCCGGGAGCTGCACGCCCTTGCCGCCTTCGGCCGGCGCCGAGGGCTATTATGAGGCGAGCTGCAACACCGGCACCAAGGTCGAGAGCGCCTATCGCTACTGCCAGGTTCCGCTCGTCGCGGAGGGTGGCGGGGCGTCCGCCTACCACTATTATGTCGCCGGCGACACCGTCTATGGCGCGCCGTTCCCGCGCGAAGGGAGCTTCACGGCAGCGCTGGCCGCCGGAACGTGCCGGGCAACGGGCAAGTCGCTCGGCGGATGTCCGGCGAGCACCGCCGTCGGCCTCGACCCGAACAAGTTCTGCGGCGACTATTCTGTCCGCGAGATCGTCTGCTCCGCCGAAATGTCGGTATCGGCCGGGCCGGGGACATTCATCATGCCGATCACCGGACAGCATTGGTTCGCCCGGGAAGCCGGCGGCGAGCCCGAACTCCACCAGGACGAAAGCGCCTGCGCGGCCTATGCGGGCAATGCGCAATGCTCCCGGCAGATCGACATTTGCACCGAAGGCAACGAAACCAGGATCATCAACGGCGTCCCCGTCAACCAGAACTGCTGGGCATGGCGGCGCGAATATTCGTGCAACGAGCTGAAGCCGGCCGATGATTGCTCGGACCTCGAAGGCAATGCCGCCTGCACCTTCGATCGGAACGAATGCCTGGACGAGGATCCCGGCGGCGGCCCCTGCAAGGTCACGGAGAAGGTCTATCGCTGTCCGGTGCCGGGCGGCCCGGCTGCGTCGGACAAGCAATATATCTGCGGGGACGACGTCTATTGCATCAACGGCGATTGCGAGCCGATCGTCCGCGAGGCCTCGACCGAGTTCAAGGACGCGCTGGTGGCGCTCCATGCCCTCGGCCAGGCCGGCGACGAGTTCGATCCCGCGAACCTGACCGTCTTCTCAGGCGAACGCGATACCTGCCACAAACCCGTGTTCGGGCTGATCAATTGCTGTGCGGGCAAGGTGTCGGGCCTGCTCACGGTCGGCGCGGGCGCCGCGGCGCTCGCGGGCGGCCCTGCGGCGATCGCGGCCGTGGCGACGCCGTTCCTGACGCTGTTCGCCTGCTCGACCGAGGAGAAGATGCTCGACATCAAGGACCGCATGGGCTTCTGCCACAATCTCGGCACTTATTGCTCATCGAGTTTCCTCGGCATCTGCTCGACCAAGCGCACCGCCTATTGCTGCTTCGAGAGCAAGCTCTCGCGCATCTTGCAGGAACAGGGCCGCGTCCAGCTCGGCAAGCCCTGGGACAGCGCCAAGAAAGAGCAATGCAAGGGCTTCTCCATCGACGAGTTTGCCCGGCTCGACCTGTCGAAAATGGATTTCACGGAGGTCTATGCCGAGTTCATGGACGCGGCGAAGCTGCCCGACGAGATCGAGACGATCGCCGACATCCAGTCGAAGATCACCAACTATTACGAGCTTCATGGAGCGCCCGGTGGACCCTGACCGCATCCGCATGCCGGCGGGCCGGCACGGCCGTTCCTCGAACCATCGCACTGTGTGCGTCCTGTTGGCTCTGGCGGCCACCTGCCTCGCCGCAGCCGGCCTGACGCCGGCGATGGGACAATCCGCGGGCGGCGCGGCCGACGGCGTGGAAACCGCCCGGCCGCAGGACGATTTCTATTGCGGCGAGCGCCGGCTCGGCACCTGGTTCTATTGCGACCGGCCGAAGCCCGCCCCGGAGGCGCAGGCGCAAGCCCCTGCGCCCGAACCGCCCGCCGCCGAGCGGCTCGCGGCGATCACCCATCGGCTCGACGAATTGAAGGCGCGGGCGATCCTCGAGCCTTCCGAGGAGAATGTGATCGCCTATGTGCGCTTCCAGCGCGAGCAGCTCGACCGCGCCTCGACTTTCTCCGACGTCTGGCAGCGGGCGCTGTGGCAAAACCCGGATCTCGACTATACACTGCAGCGGCCGGTTTCGACGCTCGGCAAGCGCGCCTGGCTCGACAATCGCCGGGCCGATCGCGACGCGGTCCTGACCAGGCTCGGCGAGCGCTACGGCATCTTCTATTTCTTCGCGCAGTCCTGCGCGGCCTGCGACATCTTCGGGCCGGTGCTGCGGTCGGTCACGGACAGCCACCGCCTCGCGGTCATGGCGGTGTCGATGGACGGCGGGCCTTCGCGCGACTTCCCCAACTATGTCGTCGACAGCGGCCAGCGGGCCCGCATGGGCGTTCCGGGCAATGAGACGCCGGCGCTGGTCCTGTTCGACACCGCGACGAAGCGCACCGTTCCGATCGGCTTCGGCATCATGAGCGCCGACGAGCTGATGGACCGGATCTTCGTGCTCACCAACACCAGCGTCGGGAGCGATTACTGATGGACCGACCCGCTTTCACCGCACGCCGCACGCGCTGGCGCAGGTCCGCCGGCCTCGCCGCCATTGCCGCAGCGCTCCATCTCGCCGCCGTGCCGATGACGGCGCACGCCGATGTCGCTGGGCAGATGAACAGCTTCTTCAACGACGCTTCCGGCGCCGCCAATGTGACCGGCCCCACCGCCTTCCAGGGGCAGTCGGCCGGCTATTATTCGCTCGGCAATCTCTGGACGCGCTTCCCGCAGCGCAGCGTCTCGCCCTTCAACCTCCAGCTCCCCTCGGCGCGCGCTGGCTGCGGCGGCATCGACCTATTCTCGGGCAGCTTCTCCTTCATCAACGCGTCCGAGATCATCGCGATGCTGAAGGCGACCGCCAACAATGCGCTCGGCTTCGCCTTCAAGCTGGCGATCGATTCCGTCAGCCCCGAGATCGGCAAGGTGATGGACGAGTTCAGCCAGAAGGCGCAACTCCTCAACCAGATGAACATCAACTCCTGCGAGACGGCGCAGGCGCTGGTCGGCGGCATCTGGCCGCAGATGGACACGACCCGGGCAACGATCTGCGAGGCGGTAGGCAACAGCCAGGGCGTGTTCAGCGATTGGGCGGCGGCGCGGCAGGGATGCAACAACGGCAACCAGCGCGACAGCACGATCGCCGGCAACAGCGATGCGGCCATGGCCGGCCAGCTCGTCGGCGAGCCGCACAACTACAGCTGGGAGGCCTTGAAGAAGTCCGCGAAGTTCGGTGCCTTCGACCAAGAGTTCTCCGAATATATCATGACGCTGGTCGGCACCATCGTAACGCGCCCCTCCGACGATCCGGCGGTCGGCGGGACCGTCGTCATCCACGGTCCTGCCGAAGACGCGGTGGTGACGGCGCTGCTCGACGGCACGGCCGACGCACCGCCGGTCAGGATCCTGCGCTGCAACGATGACCCTTGCCTCGACATCGGCGAACAGACGCTGAGCGTCCCGGCATCTTCGGCCTTGCGGCCGCGGATCGCTGCGATGATCCGCGACATCAGCCTCAAGATCCGCTCGGATACCGCAATCGATGCCGCGGAGAAGCAGCTCCTGAACCTCGCCACCGTTCCGCTGTTCAAGATTCTCGCAGTGCAGGCCGCCGCCAAATATGCCCTGACCGACGGCGAGATCGAGACGCTGGCCGAGATCGTCTCGGTCGATATCCTGAACGCCATGCTCGACAATGTCCTCGATCGCGTCGAGCAGGCCAAGATCCATTACCAGACCGCCGACCAGGCGACCGCCGGACAGTGGCAGCAGCAGATCGCCGCGACCCGCCAGAAATTCGCGCAGCGCGGCGTCAAGCTCGATCAGAAGCTCGCCGTCACCATGCAGATCATCGATCGGTCGATCATGCTCGAATCGACCCTCCAGAATAGCATGACGCCGGGGATGGCGGCGGCGCTCAACTTCTCGCGGGGACTGAGCGCCCAGGGTCTCAACTGAACGGCGGGGCGGGGCGATGCTCGAGGTCTTCACGATCGGCGGCGGCGAATATCTCGTCAATGTCTTCAATGCCGTGGCGGCCTGGTCGGGGGGAGGAGGCTATCGCGCGCTGATTCGCGTCGCGATGGTGATGGGGCTGATCTACGCGCTGCTGGTGGTCGCCTTCACCCTCAATTACAGAGCATGGTTCACCTGGTTCCTGCAAGCCACCGCCATCTATTTGTGCCTGATGGTGCCCACGGTCGATATCAAGGTGACCGATCGGCTCAACCCGGACCTGGCGCCGGCGACGGTCGACAATGTCCCGCTCGGCCTCGGCGTGCTGGCAAGCTTCACCAGCCAGGTGGGCGACTATCTGACGCGCACCGCAGAAACCGTGTTCGCCATGCCGAGCGAGCTCAATTTCAGCGGCAACGGCATGATCTACGGATCGCGCCTGCTCGATGCGACCCGCAATTTCGAGATCCGCGACGCCGAGTTCGCGACCAACCTCGAGGAGCATTTCAAGTCCTGCACCTTCTATGACGTGATGCTCGGCTTCAAGTCGATGACCGACCTCGCCAAGGCCGCGGACCTCTGGGCCGCGATCGGGCCGGGCTCGGAAGCGCGCTCCCAGAAATGGGTCGAGCGCCAGACGGACGGTTCGGTGGCGACCTCGATCCTGACCTGCCGGACGGCCTGGCAGACGCTCGACGCGCAATGGACCCCGATGATCGAGGCCAGCCTGCCGGTTTGGGGCAAGTCCGCCTATCCGAGGCTCAGCAATACCCTTGCCGCCGAGAAGCTGCGCCACGACGTCCCCATCGCCGCGCAGGCCTTCACCGGCGGCTCGCCGACCTACGGAACCGTCCTGCGGCAGAACAGCGCGATCAATGCCTTCGCCCAGGCGCGCAACAGCATGGCGGGCGGGGCAGGGGCCGCGGCGATCGACACCTACGCGACGACGCGCGCCGATATCCAGGCGCGCAACACCTATACTTCGATCGCGCAGCAGGCGATGGCCTGGGTGCCGGTACTCCATATTGTACTCACCGTGGTCTTCTTCGCCATGTTCCCGGTGATCTTCCCGCTCTTCCTGATGCCGCAGACCGGCGTCACCGCGCTCAAGGGCTATGCGACGGGCTTCTTCTATCTGGCCGCATGGGGACCGCTCTACGTCATCCTCCACATGATCTGCATGACGCGGGCGGAATCGGCGTCGAACGGGATCGCCGGCGGCGGCGTGACCCTCGGCACCTACGCCGGCATCGGCGCGGTCAATGCCGAAGCCGCCACCATTGCGGGCTTCATGCTGATGTCAGTCCCGTTTCTGGCGGCGGGCCTCGCCCGCGGCGCCATGGGCATCGCCAGCCATAGCATGTCGATGCTGGCGCCCGCGCAGAACGCGGCCGAGCAGGCGGCGGCCGAGCAGACCACCGGCAACTACAGCTATGGCAATGTGAGCGAGGGCAACTGGACCACGAACATGCGCCAGAGCAACCAGTGGCTGTCCGCCGCCAGCTATATGTCGGGCGCGCCTGGCGTCACCGTCCGGCAGGACAATGGCGCGACCGTCGGCGGCTTCGGCAACGGCATGGACGTGATCGACACCAGCGGCGCCATTTCGCGGCTGCCGTTCACGCCGACGATGACGACGGGTACGATCGCTGAATGGCGCCAGATGGCGAGCGAGGCCGAGCGCCAGGCCCAGAGTTTCCGCAATGCCGCGGCTTCCGTGCTGACCGCGCAGCATCGCGACGCGGTATCGACCACGCTGTCGCACGAGCGAACCGCTGGCGCCGAGGCGAGCAGCGGCGTCCAGTCGGGCACGTCGGTCGAGCAGTTCGACCGACGCACGGGCACCAGCGGCGAGAGCATCGAGCAGCGGTCGAGCGAGAGCGAGCGGTCGGCGGTCACGGATAATCGCGACCGGCGGGTGATCTATTCGGAATCGGTCGGCGGCTCGATCAACGCCGGCTCTCGAGTCGGCGCCGGCGGAGGGGGGCAGGGCCGGCCTGCCAGAACGGGCGGAGGGAACGCCGGCACGCAGGGCGGTAACAGGCAGGGCGGGGTTGGTGGACCAATTGGCGGAATTTCGGGCTCGGTTGGCATCAACGCCAACCAGCAATCCTCTCTCGATCATCAAACCCAGCGGTCCAGAAACGCGGAAAGCCAGAGCAGTTCCTCCAGCTCGATGCGCGACGATCACGCGAGCGGGGATTCCGCCTCGTCCTCTGAGGGCACCTATGAGCGCGCGGGATCGTTCAACCGCTCGTCGACGACGAGCTCGGATGCCTCCGTGCGCGAGGATTCGCTGGCGCTGGCGCATTCCTACACGCGCTCGGCCGAGCGGCTCGAGGAGATCGCGCGGTCGCTCAACCGCGACGCGAGCTATGCCGAGAACCACGGCATGCAGCTATCGGAGAATCTGAGTCAGGATCTCACGCAATGGTATCGCCGCGAGCAAGCCCGCAATCCAAGCATGGACGTTCCCGATCTATGGGCGACGGATCTTTCTCATCATCGCCAGGCCGTCCGCGCGGAGCTGATCGCCCGCTGGATGGACGAGCGCAGCGACGTCATCCGCTCGGAGATCGACGGCGATCTACGGCGCCCGGATCTTGTCCACGTCGAGCGGCCGGATGTGGGATCGGCGGCTGATGTCCGCGGACGCTATGCGCCCAGCCGCGTCGGCGGCCGTGGCGGGCCGCCGCAAGCGCCGGGCGCGCCCGACGCGCAGGCGATCATCGATGCCGGAAGGGCGGAACTCGACGAGCAGCGCGCGGCGGCACGCGCGGGCCGCAATCTGAACGTCGAGGCGGGATCGCAGGTCCGTCAGGAGGTCGACGGCAGCCACAATATCGGGTTCTTCAACGACCCCGATCTGCGCAAATAGGCTTGCTACGAAACCGCGAGCTTCATCGCGACCAGCCCCAGGCAGAGAAGCACCGCGCAGAACATGTTCGCAGCGATCTTGGCGTTCGAGGAACGGCCCACATCTTCGGGAGGCGAGGAGAGCAGCCCTTCGTCATCATGGGCGTACAAGACCACCGGACCATCGGAGCGATCCTGAGTGGCGTCGAACGTATTCCAATCGAACTTTTGCATGATGAACCTTTACGGTCATGTTACAATGTTCGATACTTGTTCACAACCAGAATTGGCGTGAGGCGACTGCGCGCGTTTGAATGTTGCGAGCACGGCAGCCAAAGCTCTTGGAGGCTTCCCCATTCCTGATATCGTCGAGCGCGCGGCTTCGACCGGATGCAGGACGGTGACGATGTGTTCTCGCGGCATTGACAGGATCTCCAGGTGAACCGCAGCGGCGATGGCCGGATCGCCGCGCCCGATTTTCGCGTATCGCTCGATCCCGACCTGCCGCCGATACCCGGCATGTCATCGGCGGTCCCGTCATTGCCCCCGCTCGCATCGAGGCTATGGTCCCTGCTCGCGGCCTCGGGCGCGCACATCGTCCTTCCGCCGGCGGAGACGCCCGATCCCTCGCTCGTCGACGAATTCCACGCGATCATGACGGCGGCCCGGTCCTTTCGCCTCGGGCCGGACATGGATCTGGCCGAAGCGCTCTGGACGCGGGCAGGGGCCTTTTGGGCCGGAGAGGTGGCAACGAAGCTTCGGGAGATTACGCGGATTCATGGTCGAGCCGCCGCGCAGGGTTTTCTGCTGCTCTATGCCGGGGATGTGGACGATCGAATCGTCTTTTCGGGCCATGCCAGCCCGTTCGCGGTGACGGACAGGATCGACCGATCCGATTTCGCGATCGGCCCCTGGCTGGTTCTGATCGCCTGCCGCCTCGACCCGATTGGACAAGCCGAGCCGGTGCGCGGCTATGCCCAGCCGATCCTGAGCGGCCGCCGTTTCGTGCCGGTAGGCTCGACCCTTGAGCGCGATGCCTTGACCGCGCTGATCGAGCTTCAGGCGAAGCTCGATGCCTATGGACTCGACGCGACCATCGAACGATCCTTTCCGGCTGAGAGCGCGGCCTGCGACGTGCTGCTCTCCATCCGCAACCGCGATGGCCATACACAGGAATTGCGGATCGCCATCGCTGCGGCCGAAAGGGCGATCGGGAAAACAGCGCCGGAGGATAGCGACGGCTTCGTTCTCACGCCGCGGAATTGGCAGGATGGTTCGTTCGTCGCCTGGCTTGCGCAGACGATTCTCGAACGTCCGGCATAGCCGAAGTCTTTCGGCCCGCCGTGTTGGCCGTCCCGGCGCTCGGACCTGCCGTCAGGAATGACTCGACGCATGTTCTCTATTCGTTCTAAATCGCGGCGACTGAACGTCTGATGGAGATTCGCCATGCCTGTGACGACCAGAACGATCGACTATACGGTGCCGTCCCATGCGGACGATCCCGATGCGATGATCAAGGCCCATATCCGCGGCTTGTTCGAAGCACTGGGCGGTGCTTGCGAGGGCGCGGCCGGTGAGTTGGGATCGGCTTTCGCATTGGGCGGCGAAGGATTGCGCGGCCTCAGTCCCGACATTCATGAATGGTTCGCCAATCTCGTTCGCTCGAGTCGCCAGCAAGCGGATGATCGCCAAGGCGAACTGCCTTTGTCATGATTAATTGCATCAACCAATCGATACTAACCTAATATAGGATAAATGCCCACGATTTAACATAAGATATCTTATCGCTCTTATAGTATGTAAGCGCAATTTTGAAAAGAGACATCTTCGTAATCTTCAAAATCGTCGGAATTTAGCAACCCTTGAAAGCACAGATCACTTCCAGAGTCACGCGCGGAGGCGTTTTTTCGCGTTTAATCAGCGCAGCAGGCAGACTTGCTACCGCAACATCGCGAATCTAGTTTGACCCCTGTTCACAGATATCAGGGGGAGAGTGTGAAAGGAGAGCCCTGTGCCCATCCCCCCTGCGCTTGCGGCTCCATCGGCGCCCGAAGCCCTCATGATCGATGCAGTGCGTTGCTGGCGTGAGGCGGTTGACGGGCGCCAACCAGTCGTCCCCATCCTGTTCGCCAGGCTGGAGTCGTGTCGCGCCGGTTTTCTCGCGCCGGCCGTCGATGCGCTGCTCTCCCTCCACGAAGCATGGTCTGGGCGCCGCTTCCACGCCGGCACGGCGTCGGCTTCCGATCTGACCGGGGACGAACGGCAACTGCTCCTGCTGCTCGAAGCCGGCGCGCCATCCGCAGCGACAAGCGCGCTAAGGCCTATGCTCACCGGCCCGATGCGGATTGCGCTACATTCGACAGCAATCATCCTGCACCAGGTATTCGGATGGCAGACAAGCCGATCGAATTCATCAGCCCCGGATCGCGCGATCTTCTTTTCCTCGGAGACTCCAGCGCCTGCCTACAGGACCGCCGACCCTGAAAGGGAAACCTGCTAACCTTTGACCCCGATGGAGAGGCATGGGTGCGATGGACATACCGGCAATGCTAGCAAAGTGGAAAGAAAGCGCCCTTGCCAAGGTCCAGGCGGCCGAACTCGCCACTGCAACCGACCTTCCCGGCCATGCTCTGACGGTCTTGAACGGTTTCTGGTTCACCGCCGAACAGATGAATGACGCGTCGCTGATCCTCAGCGCCGTCCGCGAGGAATTCGAGAAGAGCCCAATGACCGAAGTGGCTTTCCTCAGTGAATATGCAGCGTCCGAGCGACTGGAACCGGAAGATCATGCCGCCGCGGCCTTATATGCGCGAGCGAGGGCGCTGGAGAACTGGGTCGAAGACTGCGATCGTCCGCAACGGTTCGACGCGCGGGAAGTGTTCGATGCGGCCACCCGCTGCGAGCTGATCGAGATCGATGGCCTTCCGTCCTTCGATCACGATCGCCTCCGATTGATGCTCGTGATCCGCAACGACGATATCGACTGGGAATAGGCATCCCTGCCCCTCCGCATCGAACGCCGTCACCAGTCTCGCGCAAGCGATCAGCCGAACAATTCGCCCTGGCGGCTGAAACGGGCATGGGCGGCGGCCCTGGGCACAGGCTGCATGAGGAGACGCCGCACCGGTGGCGCCAGGGTATAGACGGCCTGGCGCCCTGCCCCGCGATTTTGATGGTCGACACGATAGCCCTGATAGTGCCGCCGCAGCAGACCGGCGTCGACCAGCTCGGAAACCGCACGGCTGAGATTGGTTTTGCCCGCACGGCGAACGCGCGCGCGAACCTCCTCCTCGATCACTCGCTCTCCAAGGCCGGGCTGGTCGGGCAACTGGCCGCTACGCTCCAGCTCGTCCCGGACCTTCGCGGCAAGCGCGAGCCGGCGAGGATCACGATCGCCCATCGGCGAGAGGGCATCGCACAGCCAATCGCGCAGCGAGACGAGCGCCCTGCCCTGCACCACGAGCGGACCTGCGCTCCCGTCAGGACGGGCCGCCTCGGCGATCAGATTGAGCAGCATGAACGCGTAGCGCGGCCGTTTCGACGCCTTTGCGACCACGGCCACCAGCGTCGGCATGTCGAGCTGGTGGGCGGTTATTCCAGGGAGCGGCGCAACATTCGTCATGGCGGAACGAATCAAGCACATAACGGCGCCGATGTGAATCCCCGATCGCCAGATTTCACCGGGATTCCTGCGCTTTGTCACCTGCGACACTTTACCTGCGGCGACGCGCAAAAGTGTCACGTCTCGCCTTCGCGTCCTTGCCCCTCCCCTCTTCCATCCGGCAACCATGAGGGATCGTCAGCCTATATCGATGCTTCCGAAGCTCACCCTCGCCCCCGAGGGTAAAGTGTCACGACTGATTATTTCCTGGTCGATCCCCCTGCTCTCCCGGCAAGAGCCCGGCGATCGCTGGCCTCACATGGGATAGCGTCGGCCGCGCCGCCGCCGGGATGCGAATGGTGCGATACCCGGCCCGGGCGGTCATTTCGTCCCGATATCGGTCCCGTTCAGCATCGTGGCTTCGATCGTCCACCTCGACCAGGGCGATCACCGCGCCCGTCGCCCGATCCTGAACGACAAAGTCCACGATCTTGCGCGCATAGGCATTGCGCTCCCAATATTCTGTCCGCCTCTGTCGATAGCCCGGCGGGGCCAGAAGCGCTCCCATCGCCACCTGCGCATGGATCCGGCAGGCCGGAAGCAACTGCTCGAGGACAAGGAGCATGGCCTGCTCCCGCCTGGTCAGCAGCGGTTTTGCCACGACCTGAGGAACATGCCGCCCTCCTGCACGCCAGCCGCCGAGGGCGGCGATCAGCAGCATGCCGCTCAGGATCAGCACGGCGAGACCGAGATAGCGCCCGAAATTCTCGGTGAGCGCATGGGCGAGCACGTCGGCCACCTCAGTTCCAGCCATTGCGACGCCCCTCGCCACAATCCTGGAGGTGACGGCCGTCCAGGGCGGATTGGCGAATTTCAAGCTCGATCCGCCCGCCGACATTGCGTGTGCGGACATCGCCGGATTCGAGATAGTTTCGCTCCGCAAAATCCCGCGCAGCGCGTTCATCGGCAAAACTGCCGGCGCTTTTGAACTGCCAACCCATATCGCTACCTCCCTCGCAAGGCGGGTTTCCCGCCGGATAATGGCTAGAGATCGAGCCCGATGCTGCGTTCGGGCAATGGCAATACCGGCGCCGGCGCCTCTTTCCCCGCAGGGGGAGAAGGCGCCTTCAGACTTTCAGCGTCGGAAACCGCGGGCTTGGCGACGATGGGCGGCGGCGGCTCGGCGGCGGGCCACTCGCCGCCATCGGGGGGCTTGTCGAGTTCGGGCGGGAGGGCCGGCGCGGTCGGTGCCGGACTCATCGGCCCTCCCGTCCCCCCTCCGGTCAGCCCGCTAATTCTGAAATTCACCCGACCCGTGGTTTCGAGCGAGGAGGTCTTATCGCCGGTATTGCGCTCAAGGGCCCGCGCCAGCTTCTCGACATCATCGACCACGAGATGAAGCTCGTAGCGCACCCGCGTCACTATGACGTTGAACAGCCGCTGGTTAGACAGATTGCGCTCGTAGGACGACATCACGGCGATCGCGTTGTCGACCGAGATGCCCTGCGCCATGTGCATGTTGAGGCTGTAGGCGAGATCGATACGGCCGAGCATGGGATCGCCAGCCGGAAGCGTCACCTGCTGCTTGCCGGCCGTCTCGACGACGACGTCATTGCCATTGACGGCAAGCACGCGCGCGAGCGCGCTGTTGTCCATGCCGCGCTTCTTGTCGGTGGCCGTCCAGCGAATCCGGTCCCCTGCCTGAATCTGGATCTCCTTCCTGATCGCCAGCCCGAGCCGATCCTCCTTGAGATCAGGCGGTATCTGCTTCGGGTCGAAACGATGGCGGTGCTTCCCATCCGTCACCTCGACCTTGCCGCTCGCAAGCACCCTGGTCACAGTGTAGAGGCCGCGGTCGAGGCCGATCGCGCGAACGGACAACATCGCCTCGAGCGTCTGGCCCGGTCGATAATTATGGGTATATCGCAATTCCTCGCGCGTCAGATTCACCCGGTCGAACACGGTCAGCTTGAGACTGGGTCCACCGATCGAGCCTTCTGCGGCCAGACCGTCCTGGATCAGCCGGTTGAGTTCGGCGCGTGTGTCACGGCCCGACGCGAACACGGCCGTCCGCTCGCGTTCCTCGGGGCTCAGGGCGAGCCACATATCGGCCGCACGGGCGACGTGCTCCTTGTCCTCGATGACCTTCCCGCCAAGGACTTCCATCGCCTTGCGGGGCCGACCCATATTGGCGAGCGCCGCGACCGCGCGCAGTTCAGGCGTGCGCTGCCGCAGATTCTGGACCATGCGTGCCATGGTCGCGCCGGCAGCCTGAATCAGGGCGAACGCCTTTCCCGCGTCGATCGACAGGAGCTGCTTGCGGTCGCCGACCACGACGAGCTTCTCGACCTCGAGCAGATTGGCGATCTGGTGCAATCGCAGCATCTGATCGTTCGAGACCATCGACCCTTCGTCGACGACCAGCACCTTGCCGCGCATCGCATCGCGCGCTTCCTCGAAATACGTCCCCGACGGCTGCCGGAGATGGCGGCCATGCTCGATCAGGAATGAAGCGATCGTCCGGGCCTCGATCCCGGCATCGTTTGCCAGATCCCTCACCATCTTGTTCTGGAACGCGAGGCCGATCACCGTGCGTCCTTCCGCCTCGGCGACGCGCGCCACGGCGTGCAGCATCGTGGACTTGCCGGCGCCGGCCAGGCCCTGGATCGTGACCATGCGGTCCTCGCTCGACAAAGCGAGCACTCCGGCGGCGATCTGTCCGGCATTGAGCGGCTCTTTTGCGACCGCCCGCAGGCGGTCCGGCGCCTCGGCCGCGGACAGGATTGCTATTCCTTTTCCCTTGCCTTGCTCCATTTCGGTCAGGATCTTGGTTTCGGTCGCAAGCGCCTCGGCGGTTGTAAGTTCCTTGATCGTCCCGTCATGACGCGGGACGCCCTGAACCAGCGCGCCCCGCTCGACGAGCTGGTCGATGCGATGCTCGACGGAATCGACCACGACGCCCCGCAGCCCCAGATCGAGCGCGGTCTTGGAGAGCTGGTGCCGGTCGAAAGCGGCCTCGCGCTGCGAGAGGATCCGGATTGCCGACGCGACGGCGAACTGCGCGCGCGCCGTGCCGGGGGACTGGACAAGACGCGCGAGCCCGCGGTCGACCAGAGGATCGGCGGGCCGGAGAAATTCTCCGACCTTGGCCCAGGCGCCCGAGATCGCCGACGACACCGCCTCATAGCCGCGGCCGAGAATGCCGGTGGCGGATCGGTCGGTGCTTCGTGCCTTCGCTTCCGCGAGGAGCTCCGATCCCGTGAAGCCCAGCTCGCTCGCTTTCTCTTTCCATTCCGCGCGCAGGCTCTCGCGGTCCACGACATTGAGCTTGGGATCACGCGTGTTGATGGTCACGGCGTTGCGGCCCTCGGGTGTGCGGATGCCAAGCTCGGCCGCTTTCTCGAGAATGGTCGTGCGTCTCTGGCTGAACGCATCGATCACCGCTCGGGAGATGCCGGCGATCTCGAACATGCCGTGCTTGCCGGCGCTTTCGATCCGGTAGCCCAGCTGTTCCAGCCGCTCGCGCAGATGCGCGTGATAGATGGCGCCGATCACCGTATTGTGGCGCCAGATCGCGCCATTGTGGAGCGCCTGCCACTCGCCGTCCGGCATCCTGGTCAGGTTTTTGACGACGGCGTGAATATGGCCCTGAGGATCGAGCGCCCGGCTCGTATCATGGGCGAACAATGAATAGACGAGATTGCCGCTTCGGATTGGAACCTTCCGGTTGTCGATGTCCTTGCGGCCTTCGGCGAGGTTCTTCTCCACCCATCGCATCGTCTCGCGCACGGCCGCCATGTTGGCCGCGAGTATCCTGCGATCGCCGCCGATATAGGCCATGATCGACGCCGATTTCGGCATGGAGAAGGTCAAATCCATGCCGGGCTGACGGTTCTCGACCTGGCCGACCATCTCCCCGTTGGGCAGCTCGCCGTTCAACAGCTTCTCGAACGTCTCCTTGTCCACCTCGCCGGCAAGGCCGAGTATCTCGGCCCCCTCCCCGCCCCATGCGCTGGTCTCGGCGGACTCTTCGGACGTATAATAATCGTCCTTGGTGAAATATTCCGCACTGCCGGCGGCCGAACGGATGGGGCTCATCGACAGCATGGGTCAAAGCCCGAGATCGAGGTCGTCGCGATCCGCCAAGCGGCCGGAATAGTCTTCGCGCAGTTCCCTCAGCGTCTGGTCCTCGACATCCGGCGCGCGTGCAGGCGTATCCCGTCCTGTCCGCTGCTCGGCATCGCGCTGAGCGCTATTGTCGATCGCGGCACGCGCCTCGGAACCACTGACTGTTGCCGGTGTCTCCGCTTGCGAGGATGGACTTTCCTCAGCATCACGCGACACTGGCCGCCCCGCCTCCGTGTCATGGGTATCGTCCGATTCTGCGGACAGGATTTTGGCCGCCAGTTCCTTTGCGACATTGATCGGTTCGGCGGTGGCTTCGGTGATCTGCACCGAACCGTCGCGGCCTCCTGCCTCCCCTTCTTCGGTATCGTCGAAAACCGCCTCGGCGCGTCGCGAGCGAACCGGCATGAGGTTCGGACGGGCAATGAACCCCTCGGCGACGCTGGGGTAGTTATGCCATTGCAGCTCGATGCGCGCGGCCGGAAAACCGTCGGGAAATTTCACATATCCGCACATCGAGGGGAGGTTCGTGATGTCGTCGGGCAGCACCAGCGGCTCGACCTGCTTGCGCGGGGTCAGCGTCGAGGCGTCGCGGGTGTTGTTGTAGCCATAGCTATAGGCCTCATCCATTTGCCGGACTTCGCGGCTGCCGATATATTGCGAGCATTCCTCGGCGGTCTTGATGTCGCCGGTGGCAAGGATCAGCTTGGTGCGCGCCAGCGACGAGAGATTGCGCGCGCCTTCCTCGCCATAGACCTCGACCAGTCGCTGGAAACTGTGGAGGCCAAGGATCATCGCGCCACCGAAGTTACGCGCCGTCTGAAGCCCCTTGGTGATGGCCGGCAGACGGTGAAGCGCGCCAACCTCATCGAACATAAACCACGTCCGCAATTGGCGGGTTCGGGGCATTCGCATCAGGCTGTTGATGGCGAGATCCATCCACAGCGTCAGCAGCGCCTTGTTCATCTCGAGATCGTCATAGTCGGAGGTGACGAAGAGGATCGATCCCGGGGCCTTGTCGGTCGTCATCCAGCGGCGGATCGAGAACGGCTCGCCCTCGTCGGGAAGGAAGCGAAGAATCTGCGCGTTGGTATTGAAGACGGCCCGTACGGATTCGGCCATGCGGGCCGCTTCCGGGGCCGTCAAGGGATCCGCGATTGTGTTTACGAGGTAGCGGTGAACCCGCTTCAGGTCGGCCGTCATCAGGTTCTCAGCCAGGGCCAGATTCGTCGTCTGGCCCCGCTCCTGA
Source organism: Sphingomonas pollutisoli (assembly GCF_029167165.1). NCBI lineage: Bacteria > Pseudomonadati > Pseudomonadota > Alphaproteobacteria > Sphingomonadales > Sphingomonadaceae > Sphingomonas > Sphingomonas pollutisoli. The sequence goes on along the minus strand of NZ_JARFNJ010000010.1, from coordinate 72,515 downwards.
AGCCGGACACACATCTCCACGAAAAGCGTGCGCGCGGCCAGTGCCCAGAAGGGTTCTGCGGACCCGCCATCGGACGGAATCAGCGCGGCCGCGGCAGTGGTGAAGTTGCTGTAGCTCGAGCAGTCGTTGAAGATCGACCAAGCTGGACAACGCGTGTCCATCGGATTGAGGATCGTATCGCGATCAGGATCGTAGAAGGCTTCGACATAGGCGCCGGTCAGATCGAAAACGACCGCCGTATCCTGTCGCCGGCGCATCTGTTCGATGAGGTTGCGCAGTGCGGTCGTCTTGCCCGCTCCGGTCGTCCCCATCAGCATCGTATGGGATTGCTCCAGCCGGTACGGCCAGGGAATTCCCGCAAGCGTATAGGGATGATGGACACCCCCGGCCTTGCGCGTCTCGAAGGGGAGTTTGAGCACCTGGCGAGGGGTCAGGTCGGGGAATAGTTCGCGGGCTTCGGCTTCGAACCGGCTGCGGTTATGTTCAATCACCTCGGCCTGCAGCAGATCGCGGTCGACGAGCATGGCGCCGCGTTCATGGCGCTCCTGAAGGATCGACTTTCCGCGCCTACGCGACAGATCGACGAACCAGATGCTCAAGGGAATCGCGGCGAAGCCGGCGACCAGAAACGCGCCGAGCAAACCTCGCAATCCTTTCGCCCAGGCCGCCTCGACCTGCGGGACCGACTGGACGATCGCCATGACCGTGCGGCGCACGCTGCCATCGGGCAACGTCAGGTTCACGCGCTTCATCGGATCGAAATCGACCCAGTCCCAGGCGAGGGCATAGAGCTTCATCAGGATGAGCTGGATCTCGTGCTCGTCGAGGGTGAAGGCGAGGATCAGCGAATAGGCGACAAGAAAGACGATCGCCCAGACGATGAACGGGAGCTTGGCTCCCGCGAGGAACATCAGCACCTCATGGGTGAGGAGCTGCGAGCCGCGGGTGAAATTCCCTGAATTACGCTGCACCTCTCCGCGAGCGGAATGGTGCGTGAGAGGGATGGGACGTCCGTCGCTGCGGATGTCGGTGCGGGTGCGGTTACGCGCCATGATAGCGTTCCACCCTGCGCGGCGTTTCTTCCACCAAGCGGTCGCGATACTCGGGAAACTGTTCCCGGATGATCACGTCGATCGCCATCTGCATATATTCAGCGATGTGCGCCAGCCGGCGCTGGCTCGACCCGATCTGCTCGGCGGCATCGGCATAGGTTCGAAGAGCTATGCGCATCGCAGCTGCCCGGGAAATGCCTTCCTGGGCGGCGATTCGATCGAACCGGCTGAACAGCTCGGCCTCGAGGCGAAGCGAAGTCTGAACGCTGGATGGTCGCATACAGCCCCCTTGCGGATGGGGCTGATGGAGCCTCAAGATTGGGCGCATTCTAGCGGACGGCGCGAGCTGCGGCAACGAAAACGCACCCTGCCGTGCGCATCCCGTTGCATCCCGCATAAATGGCCGAAATCCGCCCTTTCGCTTGCCTCCTCGCCGTGCATCCCAACGGGATGCACGGAATGTGATTCACTAAGTGCTTGCAAAGCAAGCATAACCCCATGCACCTTGGTGCATAAGGTGTGCTGAGAGCTGCCAAGTCGGTGGGGTGGTGCCGTGTGGGCGCCCGTTCCGGGCTGATGAGGGATTGGTCCCGCCTCCGGCGGGGTATTGGCGTGGCCGCAAGGTCGGGCAGGACGCTGGGGCCGCTATCCGCCGGTGCGGCGGGCGGCTATGATACCGGTCGGCAAACGGGAATGGTCGATGTGCGAAGGAGTCGAACATGCCCAAAAAGGGACCGAGCAATGCCGCCGCGCTGGCGCGGCTGGCAAATGAGCGTGCGAAGCTGGACGCGCGGGAGCGGGAGATTGTCGCGCGTGTGGGCGAGGAGCTGGGCGCGGTGATGGTGGCCGCCGGACTGGCGGACATGACGCGCGCGCAGTTCGCGCCGATCGCGGAGCGGATCGCGGCGCTTGGGGTGGCGGAAGCGGCGCGGCGGCTCGCCTGATCGCTGCGGTTATCCGCATGAAAAAAGGGCCGAGCGGCGTAGCCGCTCGGCCCCTTCATTTCGACACGCTCGATCCTGGGCGGGACGGCGCGGGCTAGCGCGATGCGAGCGCCGCCGTCAGGCGGCGCTCGGACCGATCGGGGGTGCCATGCGCCACCCAAGGGCGGCGCATGGTGGTCAGTAGCGCGAACCCATGTTGCCGAAGGGCGCGTCCTCTCCCTGCTCGAAAGGCGTCGCCGTCCCGCGCCATTCGCGCGGCTGGTCGGGGACGATAAGCGGTTCGCGGTCGCGGTCGGTGAAGTGCCTGCCTTCGGCGCGCGTTTCGGACACGGTAAGGGGGCCGCGCCCGCCGTTCTGTTCGCGCTTGCGAAGGATATGCAGGGGAATGTTATTGGCCCGCAGTTTTCGGGCAAGGTCAACCTGCACATAGGAGTTTTCGCCAATGACGGCTTCGGCAAATTCGGTGCGTTCCCAACGGTCGTTGCGATAGAAACCGGCGCGCTTGCCGAGGGATTTCTTCAAGCGCCAAAGCACCGTGTCAACGCCCCTTTTGGCGGCCCATTCGGTGCCGATTTGCTCGATGCCGGTCCATTGCGCGCCGGTGTGAAGCACCATGTTCGGATAGCGCGCCTTGATGCCGTCGAGTAGCTGGAAAACCATGTCCACATCTTCCCACGCCCCGCCGGATACGAGGACGTTAACGCCCTTGGGATTATGCTCGAAATGCTTCGCCGCTTCGCGGGCTTTCAACCAGTCGATGGCTTCGATTTGCGAGGCGGACAGGGCGCCGCCGGTCTTGCTGCCGCGTGTGGTGTTGAATGGGCGGCCGGCTTCGGCCGCGTAGATCGCTTCGGCATGCCTGCGCATGGTTTCGATGGAGGCGCGGGCTTCCGCGAGCGACTGGCAAATCTGCTGCTTTTCCTCGACCTGTGTTTGATAGACTTCGCTCGGATCGAACCTGCGGGCAAGGTCGCCAAGCTCCTGCGCGGCGCGATCCTCGGTGCGGTTGATGCGATCCGCGACGACATGGAAGCTATTGACGAAACCCCAAGCGAGGCTCTGGGCGTATTCCTCAAGTCGCGTGTCGTTGGTGAGGCGGAAAATCGCGGAAATGATCTCCTCCACGCAAAGCCGCGCGGTGTGCGCATCGGGCATTTCCGCTTCGGTCGGTTCCGACATGATGGAAAGGCGGGACTCGATCACGGTTTCGGTGAAGCTGGACGCGAAGTTCTCGGCGCTGGTCAAGCTGGCATAGACTTCCGCGAGGTCGGTGAAACTGCTAAAGGATTTCGGTTTCGTTCGTGCCATGTGATTTCACTCCGAAAGCGAATGGCGGGGACGAAAGGCCCGGAGTGCTTCCATCACTCCGGGCCAATCGCTTAGACGGCGGGGGTGGGTTCCTCGGCGGGCTTGTTCGCCTTGCCGCGGCGATTGCCGCTATCGACGGGATCGCCCATCGGCGCGGGATCGCCAGCGGGGATGGGCGGCAAGCCGGTATTCGGCGCGGTGCTTTCGCCGAGGCCGTCATCGGCGGGGACACCCGGTTCGCCACTGCCAGCCATTTCGGGGCTGCTCATCGGCGCGCGGCGGTTGTTGCTCGGCTCGTTCAGCACGACGTTGAAGCTGCCGTCGTTCTGGCGGAACAGGGTGATGTAATAACGCTTGTCGGTCTTGGGCGGGGTGATGGAACCCTGATAGAAGATCACGCCCGTTTCGCGCGCGGTCTGCTCGAACAGCGCGCCGAGCCGCGCCCAATCGCGCGACGGATTGAGGCCCATCACCTCGCAGACGGGGGAGCGTTCCTTCGTGCGCTCCACGGTCGCGAGATAGACCGTCACCGAGAAGTCGGGCGCGACCAGACGGCCGATGAAAACACCCTGCTCGTTGCGCTTCAAGTTACCGATGTTAGCCATGTTCAATACTCCGAAAGCTCCGGCGCTTCCATCGCCGGGGTTGATGCCGTCCAGGGCGCGTCCCCTTCCGACATCCTCTTTATACAAGAGGCTCGAAAAACGGTCTATCTCATTGTTTTCTTGACACATTTCATCGTGCCTGGTGAACCTGAGCCTGAACCGGGAGCGAAGCGACCCACAAAGAAACATATTGCGGAGCAATTCATAATTGATCAGCCGAGGAGAGCGGCGTCGCCGTCGATCATCGCACCCGGAGCCACCTTCGCCTGTGTCCCAAGGCGCAGGCCCGCCCGCCGGGGGCAACAGAAATCACGGAGGGTCCGCCGCGCAGCGGTGGAAACCGTTATTTCTGTTGAGGCGGCTTCCAAACAAACAAAAATATCGGCCGCTTGCGGCCGATTCCATCTTGCCGCCGACCCCGGCGGGCGGGTCTGCAACGCCGGGACACTGGCGAGGGTGGCGCAGGGTGCGATGATCGACCTGCTCCGAGGCTGATGCGGGGCGCGGCGTCCCCGACGCGCCCCGCCAAACAAGTGACGCGCGGTCCGTCAGGACCGCCTGCCGCTGACATCCCGCCGGCGATCGGATGCTCAGTCCTGATCGATCCCGGCAGCGTTGCCTTTGAGCGCGGAGTTGGCGGAGCCGGCCGCATCCGGCCGGCGACACAGGATGGCTCCGGGGTGACGGGTCTGATGTCGTAGCCGATCTATGTGAGGTGATTATATTGGTCGGCGACGTCGCGCGCGCCGCGCGCGGGGCCGGCAAGATCGGCGACCCGCGGCTCGAGATGGCTGCGGACGATGGCGCGTGTCAGGCCGGCCTTCCCGGCGGCGACCCGGGCGAGCTGTTCCTCGAAGCTGAGCGGGCGCTGTGCCTGCGCATGCCGTTCGGCGATGCGGGCGGCCTGTCGTGTAGCCAGCCAATGCGCCTTGGCGTCCGCGAAGCTCATGGATGCAAGGAGCTGGCGGAAGGCGAAGATATCCCGCGCGCCGGCCGGAGGCCAGAACGGATCGGGCGAAACCTTCCGGCGCGCGCTGCCGGGCAGCGTTGGCGGCGGCAGGGATCGCCCCTCGCGTGCCAGTTCGGCGGCGAGCGCATCGCGGAGGCGATAGGCCGAGGACGTTCCGATCACCAGTTCGAGGGCGGCGCGGCGGACGGGGACGCGGTCGAGCAGCATGGCGCGCAGCGCCTGCTTTTGTGCGTCGGTGACGAACCGGCTGCTTTCGGCGTGGACATGCCGGATGCCGGCGGCATCGCATCCCGGCAGGCTCTCGCCCTTGCGGCGCAGGCGGCGCACGAGGCGGTCCCGAATCCGGGTGCAGCTCGTCTTCGAGACGCCGGTGCGCTGGGAGACTTTGGCGGTCCCGAGCCCTTGCATGAACAGCGCCTCGACCTGCTTGCGTTGTGCCGGGTCCAGTTTGGCGCCGCTATAGGCCATGCCGCCGCCGGGCGGTGGCAGCGGCGCCTTGCCGCGCGACAGCAGTTCGCGATTATAGCGGCGGCGCTGTTCGGATACGCAGGTGGCCGAGATGCCGAGGCGAAGCTGGATCTCGGCGCCCTTCAAGCCCTTCTTCAGGGCATAGCGCAGCCGCTCGATGCCAGCATCGGTGAGACGGCCGCGTGCATCGCGTTCGGCGGGTCGGTAGCCGTGTCGGATGCAGAGCGCGATCGTCACCGCGTTGGAGGCGCTCGCCTCGCAGACGCCGAGATGCTTCCCGATCGCGGCGAAGGACCAACCTTCAGCCTCGCGCAGCCGGATGGCTTCGTCCAGCGCCCCGCCCTGCAACCGGGTTTTCGGGGCGGGGCTGCCATGCTCTGTCTTGAGGCCGAGCTTGTGGGCCTTGGCCTGGATGGCGTGCGGGCTCCGGCCGGGAAGCCGGGCCGCGAGGCGGCATCCCTCGTCGGGGTAGCAGGCGCGCAGCGTGGCGAGTTCCGGCGCCGACCACCGCGCGGCTTTGCTTGTGTCCATGATGAAGGCTCCGGGTGAAGGGAGCTGCCGCAGGGGCGCCCGGCCGGTGACGGTCGTGGCCCATGCCCGGGCAGCTTCCCTGCCCCTTCACCTCCTTGCCTTCATCGCCGGTCCCTTCGGGACCGGCGGGTCCGTCGCTCGCCGGGGATGCCGGTGATCGTTCAGCCTTTGGTGGCCGGGCGCGTCCACTATGTCGCGATGCTCCGCGCGGCGGGCGGTGCGCCGCTGGCCGAGACTCAATCGTCTGCGAGGTCGCGCCAGTATCGGAGCAGGACGACGATATCGTCCTTATGACCGAACGCATCGGGATAGATGGCGCCGGGATGCTGGCCGAGAAAGGCGAACACTGTCGCCATGTCGGTGCTGACCTCGCGGTCGACCGCGAACAGGTCGGCGAGGTCGAAACCACCGCAGTCTGCGCCATTGTGCCAAGCGAGCAGGAAGTTCGCCACCCGGCGGGCTTGCCCGGTATCGCTGCGCGCAAGATCGAACAGACGGTCGACCGCGGCGCGGACGTCGGGAGGCATCCATGCTCGGCTCCGTCAGGCGAGGGGAATATCGTAGCGCGGATCGCATCCGGGTTCGCCGGGAAAGATGCCGAGCGGATCGCAGAACAGAACCTGTAGCACGCTATAGCGGTCATGGCCGAGATAGCGTGCCGCCATCAGCGTATAACGCCGTGCGGCGCCCGGCCCGGCCAGTTGAATGCGCACCGGGAAGCGGCCGCCGAGGCTGATCTCACCGTCGAGCGGCTGTCCGGCCGAGCGCATGCGCTGCCCGAGATCGTTGAGGATGTTGCCCATGGTGTCCGGCGCGAAATTGCCGAGGATCAGCAGTTCGGGCAGGCCGTAGCCGGCATTGCCGACCGTGTAGGCGAAGCCGGGTTCCTCGTCGTCGGGGAAGACCGCGACGAGATGCTGGCCGGCGCGATCGATGTTGGCCTGGATGAGGCCTCTATATTGTTCGAAGAAGGGCATGGCGCTCTCCTGAAGACAGGGTGCGTAGCGCGCTCCCGCTCCAAAGTTGGGCGGAAGCGCGCGAGGGTGGTGAGGCCGGCTTCGCCGGCCTGCCGATCAACCGAACAGGGGCAGCGGCTCGATCAGCTCGCCCTGCGGCCCGATCAGCGCATAGTCGGCACCATGAGTGCGAGCGAAGCGAAGGATTAGGGCAAGATCCTCAGGAAGCTCGGCGACGATGTGATGGCGAGCCGTCGGAACGAGCCATCCGAACAAGGTGCCGAGGGCTTCCAGCGGGTGGTCGGCCGCACGCGTTCCGGTCCATTCGGCAAGCTTGTCGCGCGTGCCGGCGGTGAGATGCTCGGTGCTGATCCGCAGCACACGTTCGTCGACATACATGGCGCCGCCGGTCAGCGGTTCGGGAGCGATCGAGCTGACCCCGATCCCGATACGGAACCCCGGACGATGCCCCGAACAGGCTTCGACCGTGGCTTCGTCATCGATTGTCGCGGGGTCGCGGTCGTCGCCGACTTCGGACCAATGTTCGCGACAGTAGCTGGCCATGTCGGCGACGAGGGCGCGCCTGGTGGGTGCGAGAAAATGGTGGATGTCCCACGGCAGGTAGATCACGCCGTGGTGAACGTCGACGGGCCAGGGAACCTGCCAGGACCGGAACTGGTGCTGCACGGCCTCGATCTGGGCGGCAAGCAAGGCGCCCTCGCCGCCGGCGAGATTGCCGGGCGTCACGAGAAAGGTTCGCATCCGGTCGAGCAGTTCGAGATGGTCGATGCGCGTCAACAGGGTCATATCGGTTCTCCAGTCGGTCAGGATGGTGAAGGAGGAGCGGCAAGCCGGCTCTCACCCCGGCTCACTCCCTGCCCTCCCCCTCCCCTTTCGCTGGCGAACCAGGGCGCGGATCCTTCCCGGCGCCGGAGGCGACGGGTGCGGCAGATGGCGAAGCTGGCAGCGATTGGGAGTTCGCGGAGCGGGACGCCGCCTGGCAAGGCATCAGGTAAGGCCGATGCGGTCGCGCGAGGTCGCCTGCAGCATCCAGCGCTGGCCTTTCATCCGCCGGAACAGGTCCGGCGCCGCCGGCAGGCGGCCGAGGATGGCGCGCACATGATGTTCAGCGACCACCCGGGTCGGCACGGCCCCGTCGCCATTGACGAGAGCGGGTCCGAAGCGATGCTCGGTTTCATGGATGCCGAAGGCCTGATGGCGGAAGAACAGATGGGCCGGGCCGCCGGTCCACGCGCTCGTGGCGAGGAACCAGCGGTGAAGCGGCAGATAGTGGCGGGCTTCGCCGCCGAAGCGCCGCGCGCTGATGGCGGCGAGGTCGCCCGCGTCGGGCAGGACGGCCGGGAACCAGGCGGGCATGTCGAAGTCCGCGAGCCAGTCCGCCGCCGAGGGCAGGTAGCGGCAGTCCTCCTGGATATGCTGTCGCGCCAGCGTATCGACCGCTACGGTAACGCCGTCGACATTGCGGACGGTCGTTCCGAAGACGGCGACGGCCTCGGCGATGCCTTCTTCATGATGGCGCAGCGCGCGATGGGTGAAGTGGCAGTGGGCGGCCTTCGAGGCGTCGAACCAGGCGTGGAGGGCATGATAGTCGGTCCAGCTTCCGCCGTGGATTCGCGCGGACGAGCGCGCATGATCGTAAGGGTTCATGGAAGTGCCTCCTGTTGGGAGCCTTTGGTCTGGACCTGCTGGTCCCGGCGGGTGACGGCGCCCAGGATCGTGCCGAACGCTTCGGTCAGCCCCGAGGTGACGCACCATTCGTCGAAGCTGTCAGGCACGCCCCTGGGAAGCAGGACGCGGTAGAGCGGCCATGCCATGCGCGCATGGTCGAGCGGTAGGGGCGCGTTGCGATAGGCATGGTCCCCCGACCCCTCCATGTCCTTGCGGTGGGCCGCGATCCTCGCATGGGCGATCGGATGACGGCCGGTTTGCAGGTCTGTCAGGAACTGCTGGAGGATCGCCTGGGGTCCGGCGCCGGGCGTTCGGTTCGAGTGGGTCCTGAACTGGCCGACCCTGATCGCGAGCCTGCCGCTCGGCGCTTGCGACAGCAGCAGTTCGAGCGTGGCGCGCTGACCATCGGCATGGCGAAGCGAGAAGATCTGCGTGTCGCCGCGCCGGCATTGCGGATAATAGCCGCCGACGCAGTGGTTGAGCGCATTGCCCTCGGCCACGAGATCGCCGGCGCCGGTGAGCGGCACGATTGCATGCTCTCCGTCGGCCGATCGCCAGGGTTCGCACAAGGCGGGCCAGCCGGGCCGGTCGACCTTGTTCTCATGACGGACCGCCGCGAGCGTCGCCGCCCGGCGGTGCCAGGCCTCGATCGCTTCTCCGAACGATTTGACGCCGCGCGGCCCGATGATGGCGTGACGCAGCGCGCGTAGCCAGAGCCGGTGCGCCTCGCCGCCCGAGACATGGGATGGCGGTGTAAGGGAGCTGATGAACCATTGCAGTTCATAGCCGTGCGTCCGGTCGACCGGTCCGGCGAGGCTGCCCGCGAGCGGACGCAGCAGATCCTCGCTGAGCGCGGCGATCGCATCCTCCCCGCCCGACGCGGCACTGATATAGTCTGGACGCAGCAGCGCGTGGATCGCTCTGGAATCGAATATGTCGGCTTCCCACTGGCGCCCTTCGGGCCATTCATGGAGCGGCACTTCGTGTAGCCGCAAGGCGTCGATCTTGGACTGATGGTCGGTTGCAGCCCCGAGCGCCTCGGCGAATGTCCGCACGCCGCGCAGCCGGGCCAGATGCGCCGTCTTTATGTCGAGATGGTCGGCCAGCACGCGCCGCAGCGGTCTGCCCTCGTCGATCGCGGCGCTGATCGGCGGTTCGAGCAAGGCTTTGGCGACGGCGGCGTAGATGTCGAGCGCCTGGCGCCGTCGTGTCATGACGAGCGCGCGTTCGGGCTGGCCGCACAGGTGGGTGGCAAGCGTCCATTGCGCGACCGGCAGGAGATAGACCTGGTTTCGCTGGACGAAGCCGATGTCACGCGAGCAGATGACCCGGAAATGCGACCGGCCCAGTGTCGTCGCCATGTCTCGGAGCGTCGTGAGCGCCCGGCCGGCGATATGGGTCGCCTGCATGATGGCAGAGGGCGTAGCGCCTGCCTCGACCAGCCGGATGACGAGCTGGGCGAAGCCGTGCGTGTCGAGCCATTTTGCCGGATCGAAATGGCCGTGAATCTGTGGCTGGAGGAGCGGTTCGCTGATCGCCTGTGCGAGCAGATCACCCAGTTCGGCCGCCAGCGGGTGAGTGGCGATGTCGGGCTGGCAGGCCGGATAGGCCATGACATCGTTCTCGCGCTGGGCGATGGTGATGCTGACGGTGGAGAACGCCATGACCGTCGTCAGCGCGTCGACCGGCTCGGTTTCGGCGAGAGCCTCGATCTCGGGCACCGCGGCGGCGAGTTCGCGCAGCGCGGACGCCTTGCGCGCGCCGAAGGCGTTGGAGGGGCGGGTCATGCGCCTGCCTCCTCAAAGGCCGTCTTCTCGAACGGGGCGATGTCGGGGAGGAGGTCCGGGCTGTCGTCAGCGGCCGTCCCGGCGATCTCGAACGCGTCGAGCATCGCGTCCGGTTCGTCCGGATCGTCCGGATCGTCCGGATCGTCATCCTCGTCATAGTCGTCGTCATCATAGTCGTCGTCCGCGCGGTAGGTCATGTCGCATTCGACGCGCTCATGAGGGTCGGTTTCGAGCGGGCGGATGGTGACCGTGCCGTAGCCGCCTTCATTGTTGACCCAGTCGCCGTCGGGGAGGTCGCTGGAATAGTCTTCGAGGAACCCGCCGAGGAGGATAGGACGGCCGTCGTTGTGGAGCGCGATCGGGAGTTCGGGCAGGCGGTAATCCTCGCGGCCGTCGGCATAGCGGACCGTTGCGAGGGTGCTTTCCCCGGAGTCGCCGCCGCCGTCGAGCGCGAAGGTCGCGGCGACGATGCCGAGTGCGCGGAGCAGGTCGCAGGCGCTGTCGATGAGAATGTCGGACATGGGAATCTCCAAAAAAAAACACGAAAGCCCGGCGCGCGGCCGGGCTTTGGGGGGGAGGGTCGGGTGGATCGGGCCTGAGCCCGGAGCGGCGTCAGGAGCTGGCGGCTGGCGCCCCGGCATGTTCGGGATAGGCGGCGACCAGATTCGCGCGCATGGCCGCCTGGGCCTCGCGGTCGGGGAATTGTCCAAGCGTCAGGACGGCGGCGCGGATCCCCGAGGCGAGGTCGCCATGCGTGACGTGGATGACCGCGCCGCGCTCGCCATAGTCGACCGGCGCCGTGAAGCCGGCATCGTGCCAGCGGCCCGGTCCCTCGTCCTCGAGGCGCAGCGCATAGGCGCGGGCGTCGGGGTCGCCGTCGTCGACCCGGACCGCGAGATCGTAATAGGTGCCGAAGTCGTGGGGATTGGAGCGGACGGCGATGGTGACGCCTTCGGGCGGCGGACCGAACATGGCGACGAGCGCGGCGCGATGGAGCGTGCATTCCAGCCGGGCGATGCGCTCGAAGTCCGGCGTATGCCCGAGCTGGGCGCAGCTTTCCTCATAGGGAACGGGGCCGACGATGAGGGAGGATGTCATGGGAGTATCTCCTGGGCCGCTTCATCGCGGCCACCCTCTCCCTCCCCCTTCCCCTTGCCTGACCGTGGGCGCATCGCGCCCTGACGCCGGGAAACGCGGCTCAGTGCCGGCCGAGGATCAGGTCCGCCGCGCGCTCGAAGGCGAGAGGATCGTCCTCCTCGAGCAGCACCGCATCCGGCGTCCGGGCGACGGCGACCAGCTCGATCAGCATGCGGTTCGCAGGCGTCGCGGGGTAGGCGCGTACGCGGTCCTGTTCGATCGCGAGCACCATATCGCGCAGGCGAAGGCGCAGGTCGGCGATAATCGCGGCGCGATCCGCGAGCATGGCGACCTCCAGCTCGAGCGTCGTCGGGAAGCTGTGCCCTTCGGCCTCGACCGGCGGCCGGCTGTGCGCCAGTTCGGCATCGACCTGCGTGCGATCGAAGCCACGGAGCGCACGCAAGCGGATCCGGCCGTCGCGAGTGTGGTTGTCGGCGAGGAAGGCGCGCTGCCCGTCGATCATCACCGCGCCCCAGAAGCGGAGCGGCCGCGCCCCGACGGGCAGGGTCACGCGCGTCTCGCAAAGCTCGATCGTCATGGACATGCGGTCGATTCCGGCCTGATCCTTGCACGGTGGTGGTCGAGACGATGTTTAGCATGCGTTCGAACGAATCGGAACTATCGTTCCTAGAACGATCCTTCCGATACTGGTTCCCATCATGTCATGGATCTCAGGGAGATCATGGCGATGAATGTGCGTCGGTTACGTCATGATTGTCAGTGGACGCAGGAAGAACTGGGCGAACGTGCCGGGCTGAGCGCGCGCTATGTGGGGGCGGTCGAGCGGGGCGACGTCTCCGCCAGCGTGACGGTGCTCGGCAGGATCGCCGACGCATTGGGCGTGGAGCCGGGGGTGCTCCTTCGCAATGGCTCTCCTGCTCCGTAGGCGGGCTGGGTCAGCGCACCCAGGGCGCGCGGGGCCGGCTGCCTTCGCGAAGCCGGTCGGCCCGCAGGGCGCGGGCGAAATCGTCGTCGAACGATGCGAACGGGCGGATGGCTTCGAGCGCGGGTTCCGGTTCGCGGATTTCCTCATAGCCCGTGCCGATCCAGAGCAGGATGGCCGCCTCGTCATCGACATCCTCGTCCTCACGCCGGACGATGGCGAAATAGGTGGCGAGCGGCGGATCCCAGCCGATCGCGACCGAGAGAGTGCCATCCCGGGCGATGGCATCGGAGCTGGGAGCGAGTTCGTGGCGGCTCATGGCAGCGTCCTTCCTGGGTGGGTCGGTGCTCAATCGTCGTGCCGTGGGATGATATTATGTAGGATCGGCGTCAGCGCGGCATTGATTCGGTAGAGCTGAAGATGGCTATCGCCATGTCATGCCACCAGCGCGTTTTCGAGGCGAAGCTCCCGGGCGATCCGGTCGGCCAGCGTGATGGGGTCCGTCAGTTCCTCGACCGACGCCCAGTGATTGCCGCCGCCGCTATAGTCCTGCCGGCTGCTGACGCTGCGGAACATGATCTCGCGCCCGTGGCCGAGGCAGCTTTGCCCGAGCTGGACATAGATCTGCTCGCCGTGGAGGATGACCTCGCCCGAGCTGGCGATTCCGCCGCGGTGGGATCGCACCGAAAAGTCGGCGCGCGGCAGCGCGAGGGCCTTGGCGAGCGCGCGCAGCGCCTTCTGGCCTTCCCGGTGGAAGGCGTCCTTGGCCTGCGCGTCGTAACCGAGGTCGCTGGCCATCAGCTGGGGGAGCAGCGGCTGGCGCGAGGATCGCTCGACGGCCATTTCGCAGGCGCGCAGCAAGGCGTCGTCGGCTGGCCCGCGTGCCTGTGCGATCATGCCGAGATGACGGGCGAGAAGCAGCAGGGCAGGATCGGCGTTGTGATCGAGGCCGCGGCGTTTGCAGTCGTCGATCGCGGACAGGATCGCGGCGAGGGACGAAGCGATCGTGTCGAGACCGGACGGATCGAGCGCGACGGCGTAGCGGCGGGACGGCGAGAAGGTCATGGCAAGGCTCCGTTGCTGGATACGCCCTGCCCATCCCCCTCTCCTTTTCGCGGGAGATGCCGCCCGCCCGCAGGGCGGTGACGCGAAGAAGATCGCCGTAGCCGGTGTCTGTCGTGCCCCGGCCGACGCTCAGGGTTCGGCGAGACGGACGGCCGGAAGCTGTCCTTCCTGCATATCGCGCAGTGCGCGGTGCTGTTCGATCTCGTCGAGATGGGAGAGCATCCACATCGCCAGTTGCGTCAGCGGCTGGGCGAGTGACTGGCCGAGAGGGGTCAGGCCATATTCGACCTGTGGGGGCACGCTGGGGTGAACCGTGCGTGTCACCAGCCCGTCGTGTTCCAATGATCTGAGGGTGCGGGAAAGCATCTGCTGCGAGATGCCGCCGATCAGCCGTTTGAGTTCGTTGAAGCGCCTTGGCCGGTCCATCAGCATCGTGACGACGAGAATGGTCCATTTGTCGCCGATGCGGCCGAACATCCGGTTGACGCGCTGGCACACCCCATCCGTGCCGGGCTGATCGGGTGGGGCGGGCATAGCCATGTGACCAGGTCGTCCTGAAAATATGCGTTCTTGTGAAGCATAAGTCCCACAATCATAGTTGGTCAACTGAACATACTACCTACGAAGGAACCAACGATGACCGACAAGAAGACGATTGCCCTGTTCGGCGCGGGAAGCGGGCTCGGCGCCTCCCTCGCCACCCGCTTCGGACGCGAGGGCTACCGGGTCGCGCTGGTCGCGCGCAGCGCCGGGCCGCTCGACGAGCGCGTCGCCGAGCTCGCGGCCGCGGGCATTGAGGCCGCCGCCTTTCCCGGCGATCTGACCGACCTTACCGCCATTCCTGCGCTCGTCCGTGCTATCGAGGCGCGCTTCGGCGGCATCGATGTCGCGGTTTATGCGCCGGTTCCGTCCGATGTCGGTTTCGTGCCCGCGGTCGACCTCGATGCTGCGGGGCTCCGGTCGGTGACGGACATCTTCACCTATGCGCCCATTGAGGTGGCGCATGCGGTGCTGCAGCGCCAGCTGACGCGCGGAGACGGCGCCATCGTCATTGTCGGGGGCTTGACGGCGCTGGTGACGATCCCGGGACTGAGCGGCGTTGGCCCCGCCATGGCTGCGGCACGCAACTATGCGCTCACGCTTAACGCCGAGGTGGCGTCGCGGGGCGTCTATGTCGGCACGGTCAACATCGGCGCGATGATCGAGCGTTCGGCGGGCCTTCGCGCGGCGACCGCCGGCGGGACCGAACTGGATCCGAGCTTCCCCGTCATCGATCCCGACGAGATTGCCGGGGAGATCTGGTCGCTCGTGACGCGGCGCGACCGGGCGGAAGCGATTTTGCCGGCCGGTGCCGGCCATTGACGAAGATGGGAGCCGCGACGGAAATGATCGCATCTTTTCAGTCGTTCGCCAGATTGGTGATCCGCACCATATAGTGGCTTTGCCCCGGCGACGCGCCGAGATGCGTGCGGCACTGCTCGACGATCGCGGTCCAGATATGCTCGGGCATGTCGGAATCGGAGCCTTCGCCGCCAAGGTCCGGGTCGACCAGGACGACGACATCGGAATATTCGTCGGGCGCGTCGCCGCGATGCCAGGTGAACTTGGGAACGTCGCTGCGCAGCCATGCGACGAAGTCCTTGTCGGCGAAGAACTCCGGCGCGTTCAGCACCAGTCCCTGGCAACGCTCGGCGTCGAGGCTCGTGAACGCTGCCTTCGGGTGCTGAAGGCGAATGCGGATGATCTTGGTGCGCACCTTCGCCGTCGCGAAGGTGTCGTGGGGCAGATGCTCCAGCACCTCCATGCCTTCGGCCTCGAAGCTGTCGGGCACCAGCGCGACCAGTGTCGGCGCCTCGACATGCCCATGGGGTCCCATGAGGTCGAGCGCCGCCGCGATATGCTGGCGCGCATGGCTGAACGGCGGGTTCATGAGGACGCGGGGGAACTCGACCTTCCCGCGCACCTCCGCCGAATAGTCGAGAAAGCACCGGTTGATCACCGTCCCGAACCGGCGGAGTTGGCTTGCAACCCCGATATGGCGTTCCACCTGCACCAGTTCGCAGCGGCTGTGCCCGCTTTCGAGGAGCGCGCGGGAGAGATTGCCCGTGCCCGCGGACGGCTCGAGTGTCAGATAGTCGCCGACCGGACCGAGATAGCGCACCATCCGTGCCGCGACCTCGGGCGGCGTCACATGGCACTCGGTGGCTTTGTCGACGGCGACGATCTCGGGGGCGGACGGGATGTCGACCTTGTCGAAGTCGCTGCGTGCCTTGGCCGCGATGCGCAGGGGCTTGGCGGGCCGTGTATAGACGCTGCGTTTCATGCTGCCGTCTCCTCGCTCGCGGCGCGGCGCGCGGCCGCTTCGACGGCATCGAGATCGAACGGCAGCGGCTTTCCGGGCTTGTCGGTGAGGACCACTACTGAGTCGGGCTTGTAGAATTCGCTGCCGATCGTCGAGATGCGGATGCGGGCGACCGGCTCGCCCGACCGCACGCGCTCCTGCCTTTGCCATTCCATCCGCACGCGGCGGGCATCGGCGGCGATCTCTATCGTCTTGAAGACATCGTAGTCCCCTTTCGAATTGGCCGAGTAGATCGCCTGGGTCGTCTTCCGCACCTCCGCCGCCTTGGCCGCGCCGGGCTTGCCCTTGCACGCTGCGGTCATGTGCAGGTCCCATATCCGCTGCAGTTGCTCGGCCTGTTCCTGCGTGAGATTGATCAGCGGCACGCTATCCGGCTTGGCCGAGGCGCGGCGGGCTTTTTTCTCGGTCACGATGTAGCCGCTCGACTGCATGAGGTCGCGCCAGTCGTCCTCGCTCAATTCGAGGGCGGTTTCCGACGCGATATGTGCAGGGAGCGGCACCGGGCTTTCGAGCTGCAAGAAGCCCGGATCGGTGGCGGTGCATTTGGGGCTTTCCGCGCCATGCTCGCGCGCGAAGGCCTGGAGGATGACCGGGGTCAGCGCGCCCTCATAGCGGGGCACGTCACCCAGCATCGAGCGCTCGAAGGCGAGCCGATTGAGGACATGCTCGATCCAGCGTCGGCGCGTCGGACCGTTGACGGCAAGGGTCGCGGCAGCGATACATTGTTGCCGGGCGTCCGCTGGGGTGATCTCGCCTTTGTCGACCTTGGAATAGAGCTCATAGCTCGACCAGGTGCGGCGCGAATCCATATGACCGAGGACGTGCCGGATCTGGGCGTCGGTTGTGCATGTTTCCCAGATTGCCAGCGCCGCATGGGCCGCGTTGATGCCGCGCTGAAGATCCCGCAGTTCGGTCAGCAATGTCTTGATGCGGTTGGCGCGCACGCGCGGGTCGCCCTTCATGTTCGCGAAATGCTCGACTCCGCCGGCGCGCGAGAGCCAATAGTTGGCGGCTTGTCCGGCTTTCACCGCCGCGCTCTGCGCCGCGTGCATCCGCTCCTGTGTCTTGCGCGCCCGGCGTTCGCTATGATGGCCGACCAGGATGGGCTGCCCCATATCGAAGGCTTGGCTGAGTTCGTCGGCGCGGCGCGCGAAGGCATTGGCTTGCGCATAGCGCTTGTGCGCGAGGCCGTCGAGCCGTTCGGCCTTGATCACGGCGCGCTCGACGAGCGTCATCTCCTCCGCCTCGATCTCGCCTGCCAGTTCGACGGCGAGATCCTCGCGCTGCGGCGTCCATTTGGGCGCGACGAACAGTTCTTGCTTGGGGGCCCATCGGAAGCCGGCCTCCTTGATGCGGGCATAGGTTTCCTCGTCGAGGCGCGTGGATGCGTAGAGGCGAAGCTTGTTGTCTTCCGGGCTGTAGGTCGCAGTGAAGCTGGTCATGGGCCGTCCTTTCGTGAGGCTTGCCGTCGGGCGCGCGAAGGGCAAGCTGGAGTGCGGCGCCGACGCGCGTGCCGGCGCTTGATGGATCGGTGATCTGGGCGATCGCCCGGTTGCCGGGCGCCGGGGATGTCAGGCCTGCGCCGCCATCGGGCACACGCGCAGGAAGACATGCGCGGGATGGGTCTTGTCGATCATGCCGAGCAGCAGCGTGACCCCGGCGAGCAGCTCGCGCCGGCTGGCGAACGTCTCCGTCGTATAGGCGCCGCGCGCCAGCAGGTCGGGATCGCTGTCGAGCTGTCCGGCGAGCTGCGCCGGCCATTGGCACAGCAGGAGCCAGGGCCAGCCGGGTTCGCTCGGCGCAAATTCGAAGAAGGTGACGCCGGGTACCTCGATGCTGCTCGGACGGTGATCCAGCAGGTTGGGCGGCACCGGCCTGTCACGGTCGGCCGACAGGAAATCTTCGAACTCGCCGAGCTCCTGCTCGTTTTCGACGATGACCGGATAATAGCGGCCGAGCGCCAGTCCGTCGCCGGCGAGCGTCCGGGGAATGTCGATGACCATGAGCAAGGGCGCGAACGGGCGCGGGTGGCGGTAGAGGTGCCGGCGCGCGGCGATATGATCGGTGAGACGCACGATCATTCTCCTTGTGCAAGGGGGGAAAGGGCCGAAACGGGGCAAGGTCGTCGTCCCGGCGGCGCATCCTCCCCTCTCCCCCTCGCCTTCACAGCCGCCCGACAAGGGCGTGATCGACAAGGGCGCGATCCGGCATTCCAATGGCCGTGCTCACGGATCGGGCGGGGCATCTCCCGACGCGATCTGTTCTTGCACGAGCCGCCATTCGGCCAGCGCGGCGTCCCCGCGGGTCTTGAAGGTCGGTCGCTCCTCGAATGGCCGCGGATCGCAGACGATACGCCACTTGCCGTCGGGATAGTTTCTCGAGACGCATCCAACCGCCCGGCTGGGGTAGGTGACGCCGTGGACATACCAGCCGCCGTGGCGCCAGCGCGAATAGGTGAAGGTGGGGCCACGGGTCATGGGCGGTTGTCCTTGTCTGGAACAGGATCCAGCGACGCGGGCGGGTCCGTGGTTGTCGGGCGCCTATCGCAACCGGGCCGTGCGACTGCGCGCATGGGCGATCGCAGTCCTGGCGATGTCGTAGAGCGCGCGGCAGCGGGCCTCGTCGTCATTGCCGTCGATGTCCGCGATGGAGCGCGCCCGACGGATATCGCCCTCGGCTACATCGCCGGGTGCCAGCGGGGCGAGCCGGTCGTCGGCGCGCAGCATGTCCGCGATGACCGCGCGAATGTCGGCGTCGCCCGGTCCGCTCCGGTCCTCGAGCAGCGGCGGCTCCTCGGAGACACCGAACAGATCGGCCTCGAGATCGTAGAGGCAGTCGTAGAGGGTCTTGCCGGCGATCCGGTCGGCGGTGATGACGGTGACGCTGCCGCCGGGCGCAGCGAGCGCGTTTTCGACGGCGATCCCGCCATGGACGGTCAGGATGGTGATGCGGCCGATGGTCGCCGAGCGGGCGACGATATCCTGGAACAGGGTTTCCCAGGCCTGCGCGGTCAGGTCGAACCCGATCGTCCCGTCACCCAGCGTCATGAGGTCGATCGCCGCTTCGAGCAGGTTGACCGCGGCGGGCGACCGGTCGTGGCTTTCGATCGCGGCCGCGCGCAACTGGCCGAGCGGCAGGACCAGCCCCTCGCGGATGCCCGTCCTGCTGTAGAACTGGAGCCCGTGCGGAGCGGACAGATGGTCGAACATGGCGGTGAGGACGAGTCGTTCGAGTGGCGTCATGTCGCTTTCGGGAATCGCGGGTTGGACGGAGGAAAAGGAAGGAAAGTCGGTCATGTCGGTCTCCTTTGGGCTTGAACCGCCACCGCCCTCCCCCCTTCGCTTTCCCGGCGCGGCGTCGACCGCCCGGAGGGCGGGGACGAGAAAATCGCCTGCAAGGGGCAGAGGATGGCCGGACGTGGCGCGGGGCTGGCCGCCCGTTCGCGGGCGAACCCGGGCGATGGCGCTGCTATGAGGATGTGGCGAATGTCCGGCGGGGTTGTCCGCGTGCCACGGGGATCGCTCCGTCGAACGATGGAATGGAAGAAGGGAGTGGCGGGGACAGCCCCCTCGGATCGCCGGCGCGACTGGCGCCCTACAACGGCATGAGCGAACGGTAGGCGGCGCGGTCGTTCATTTCTTCCTCCCAGGCGGCTCGCCGGAACTCGTCCGCGGTGATGCCGCATTCCTGCAGGATCTGTGCGGCCAGCCGAGGATATTCGGCGACCGCCTCGACGAAGTCGTCGCGACTGCCGCGATAGCCTTCAAACCAGTCCCAGCGATCGTCCTCCTGGACCGATGGGTCGCGCGCGATAGTCAGACGGGAGGCGTCGAACCGCAGCATCGCGGCCAGCAGCTTCTCGCAGTGGCGCACGTCTAGCGTTTCCAGGGGGCCGTGCTGGCCGTGATAGCCGACCGACAGGTTGGAGCATTCGGGAATGATGCCCGCATATTCGTTGGTGTCGGTGTAGATACCCGTGTCGTCGGGTTCGTATCGGAAGTCCGGGTCGAGGTTGTTGAGCGCCGCTGCCAGGCTCTTGGCGAACGCGTCCGAACTGGTCCGCCCATAGCTTTGATGCGTGATCACATCGTCGAAATCGGCGCGGTCGAAGGCGATGGCCGCGTCGAATCTTTTCAGAAGCGCGGGATTGTTCTGCTCGATCCAGCGCGATCCGAGGCAGCCGCGTTCCTCGCCGCGGTGGAACAGGTAGAAGCCGGGACAACCGGCCGCGATCATGTTGAGCATGATCCAGATGCCGGCCCCGTCGTCGGCGCCGAGCGACATGCCCGGCTTGCCGTCGCTCAGCGCCGCAACCCCGGCGGCGTCGATGCAGACCTGCTGATATCCGTCGCGGCGCGCGACGGTATCGATATGGCAGCTCCACATCACCCGGGGCGCATCGCCGATCGCGAGCATCCGGTTGCCGAAGACGTCGGCGGTCATGCCGGGAACGGTATCGAGGAATTCGCGGGCAAAGGCGCGTTCGGCGGCGCTGTCATGGGGGCGTGCCCATGACAGGATTTCGAGCAGGCCGGCGCGGCCCGCAACGCTGCAATAGGTCATGGGTCAGGCTCCTGCGTAGGCGTGGACCGGAACGGGCGCGGTCGTCGCGATGGCGGCGAGAGGATCTCCGCGCGGGCTGGGCGGCGCATCGTCGGCGAGTGGCTGGATATTCTGGCGCAGCGTATCGATACGAAGCTGGGCGGCCTCGGCTCGCTCGCGCCGCAGGCGCTCGGCCTGGGCGCGCGCACCGGCGGCCTCCCAGAGGGCGACCTCCGCGTGGATCGCGGCCATCTCCTCCTGGAACTGGTGCCAGGTCAGGATATGGGCGTTGGCGAGAGCCTCGTCGTCATCGTCGAACGGCTCGGGAACATGGTCCTCGCTGAGCCATTCGCCTTCATATTCGGTGAGGTCCTCGGCGTGGAACCATTGGCCGGTCGCGGCGCATTGGCGGCAGGAGCTCTTGGCCCACCATTCCTCGCGGTCGTCCAGATAGACGGCGCCGTAATCCTCGGCATTCTCCTCGAGGACGGTGTTCGCACCGCGGTTGTTGTAGACGGTGACGAAGGATTCATCGTCACTATAGCGGCAGTTGTTATAGTCGCAGTAGGTGCTGTGATCGCCGCTGCAATCATAGCACCATTCCTCGGTGCTGCCGTCTGCGAAGTGGACCGTGTCGCGGTCGTCGGTTTCGCGGTCGCAATGGTCGCAACAGGTTGGAGCGTCCGCCACCCCGTTGGTGTTGTCGGACGAAATATCGCCCTCGCCGATGACGAGATACTTGCCGTCGTCGCGCAGATTGTCGCCCTCGTCGATATAGGGGACGACGAAACTGTCGCCATATTCGATGCGCCGGATGCGCGCGCCGTTGAGGCTTCCTTTGGTGTAGCCGGCATTTTCGAGGAGCAGCCTGAGACGCGACACATCGCCGTAGATGCTGGTGTAGATCTTGCGGGCCGGCCATACGACGCTGCGGGCCAAGGCGTCCTTACGCGGGCCGATATAGGCGAGCGCCGTGTCTGGCCCGGCATAGACCCGCGTGGGGTGGCATCGGCTTGTGAACACACTGGCCTCATGGGCCATGCAGCTGCTCGGGCCGCCGACATAGACCTCCTCGATCTCGTCGGCGTCCTGGGTGATCTTGAGGGCATGTTCCTGGAGCAGCACCGAGAGCCTGGCGCACCACTCCTCGATCGCATTGTTGTCGAGATACTCGCTGAAGAAGCGGTGGAGATAGCGGCCGGGCGACATCACCAGCTGGCGGTCGGCCTGGCCCTTGGCTGCGTTCTCGGTGAACGCGATCTTGCCCGGCTGCGCGGCGGAGATGTGGCAGAAGTGCTCCTCGTGCCGGGCCTGATACCAGGGCTCGTCATGCCAGGGTGTGGGCTGATAGGCGCCGTCGGCGAACCGCAGCTTCTCGCGCGTCTGCCAGTCGAGGTCGCCGATGTTCCCGCCGGCAAGCGTTATGCGCAGTTCGGCATCGGGCGATTGTCGCAGAAGGCACTGGCGGGCGGCTTCGGCTTCTTTGTAGCTTGACCAGAGATATTGCTGGCCCTCGTGCGGTGCGTAGCGGAAGCCGATCGTGAGCGGCCGCCATTCGTTCTCGGTGTGGGGATAGAGGATCTGGAACTGTGTCATGGACATGACTCCGCGCAGCCGGGCCTGCGTGGGCGCGGCTGGATTGATGGGGGAATCCGGGGAGGCGCGGCGGACGCGCGGACGCGGCGTGCCGGACGTCGGTGACGTGGCGGGCACGCTGAAGCTGCCGCCGGCGATGGCGGGTTCGATTCAGGCTTGGTGTGAAGCGATCCGGTGGCGACCGTTGGTCAGGCGCGACCTATCAGGACACATCTTGTCCGTTCGGCGGGATCGCGGCCGGGGCATGCCGGGCGGACCCGTGGCGAAGCCGCGAAAGAACTGGTCGAGGCTCAGGCGAACCGAAAGGCGCATGGGGGTTCTCCGGGACTGTTCGCCCCTCATCCCCCTCTCTCCTCTTGCGGCGCGCTCGCGCGCCTGGCGCCGGGTTCGCCGATCAGACGAGCCGGAGCGAAGCCGCAAATTGGCGCAAGAGCTCGGTCATTGCGTTTCGCGCATGGCGCTTGTTGCCGATGACGATCTCGGGATGGAGTGCCTCGCCGAGCGCGGTGCGGTAGCCGATCGCCGGGCCATCTCCGTCCTCGATGACGATGCGGTGGCCGCGCGGCTCCGCCGGGCCGGCGTATCGCGCCGTGAAGTCCCCGAGGCGCCCCGAGAGCCCGGCCGCCATCTTGCTCCATCTGATATGTCCGCCCGCGAACTGGTCGCCGGGCGCGCGGCCGCGAGCGAGCCAGCGGCGGAATTGCGCGCGCTGCTGGATCACCGAATTGCGGGTCCGTTCCATCGTTCGGGCAAGCGGCAGGAGAGCGGCGTCGGCGTCGAGACGGCCGAGCTCCGCGGCGTCGGCAACGACCAGGATATCGGCGTGGTCGCCCTCGCGCAGCAGTCGGCGCAGCGCGGCGCCATCGGTGGGCGCCGGGTCCGTAAGGAGCGATAGCGGGCGCAGCCCGGTTGCGGCATCGATGACGAGGATCGTCGCGGCTTCATGTCCGGGCCGTTCGCGGAGCATCGCAAGGATGTCGATTTCCCCGGCCACGACCTCGCCGGCGCCGAGCAAGAGCAGGCGCCGTCGCCATGAAACGGGCGCCGGGACGTCGGTCGGACTAGGCCATTGGCTGGGAAGCGACCGTGCGGCGCGCGGACTATCCGTGCGCAGTGCTTCCGGGGAAGCTGCCGCGAAGGAGCGGCGGGCGACGTCGAAAAGGTCGTCGGGCTGGCCGCCGCCATCCAGAAACCCTTGAGCATAAGCGGGACGGCGGATATCCGGTTCGCCCGGTCGCGGCGGCGAAGGCGCGCGCGCGATCCATCCGGCTCGGGCTGCGTAGCGCCCGTCGGCATAGGCGACCGCAGCGTCCCAGCCATAGCCGTGGACGTCGCGGGCGTGGAGGATCGAAACATGGCGGCTGTCGGTGCTGCCCTGTGCGAGCTGGCGCTCGATCGAGGTGAAGTTCGCGGTCACGCGCTGCCGCTCGCACTCCAGTCCGATCGCCTCGTTGAGCGGGCGAAGCGCCTGGACGCGCTCGCGGGCGCGCGCCATGCGCGCGTCGAGCGGCGCATCGTTCGGCAGGTCGGGGAAGCGGCGCCAGGCGTCGGCGAGCGCATGGGCGTGGTGGGTCGGACGGCCGTGCGCCATCCAGCATCCCGCATCCGCGGGATCGAAGCGGTCGGTCATGTCGAGTGTCCCCTGGACGGGGCCCGCGCGTCAGCGGGCAAGCATGAACGGAAATTGCGGATGCGCCCGCGGGAGTTGCTTGGGATAGGGTTTGCGCGGGAGCGCCCGACCCTGCCGCCGCGCCGCGGGGGTGAGCTCGAAGCTGTACGCGAACAGGCCAAGCGTCCTTTCGGCAACCAGGATGCGATCGCGCCGCAGCCGGGCTAACCAGATGTCGGGTGCTTCTTGGATATTCGGTCGTGGCGCGCCGAGACGCACGAGCTGGTCGATCGCACCCGCCGCGCCGCGCTCGCCGAGCCGGATCTTGGACAGGCTCCGCCCGGAGATCGGGGTGCCCGCGATACGGTAAGCGGTCCTGGGCGGGGTCATCCCGCGGAAAGCGCCGCTCAACGCAGCATAGCACTGGCCGATATGGCCGGCCTGCGGGTCCGAATAGGAGACGACGGCCTCGATGCCGGGCCGCTCGCGGCGCAGCAGGCGAAGCGCCCGCGACAGGAACCAGGTTTCACCATTCCCAGGGATTTCGGACAACAGGAAGAAGCGCGCGAGGGTCGTGCCCCGGGCCGGGTCGGCGAAGCCGGTATGGCGAGTGATAACGCTGGCCGTCGACGGCGTGGCGAACACGGCAATGCCGACCAGGGCAGCCTGCTTGCCGAACAGGCCGACCGCGACCTGTGCGGCGGGGTAGTTCGGCAGATAATGGTGCGCGGCAACGAATTGGCGTGCCGGCGACGGGTCGAGTTGGTCAACCGCGAAGTCGCTGGGGTCGATGACGGTCAGGTCATCGACATAGCGGGCGCGGCGTTCGCGCCAGCGCTGGCTGCGGGTGGTGAGCATGGTGGCGATCTCCATGATGATCGCCATCGCCCTCCCCCTTTCCTCTCGCGGCCCGGAGGGCCTGGGGAAATGTCGGCCGGCAGGCCTCCGCGGAAGGTTATGCGCTTGCGCTTCACTCGGTGCGCGGTAGCGGGATCGGGACGGTCTGGCCGCTGGCGAGGTTGATGAATCCACCGGCGTGGCCGATTGAACCGCGCCCCAGGAGATCGAACAGGAGTCCAAGCGCGTGGCTCGCGACGATCCGGTTGATGAACAGCGATTGGCGCCGGAGCGCCTCGGCGATCGAGCAGGACGGCGCATCGTCGTCGGGCTGGCTCTCGTCGGCCAGCTCGGGGAAATATTCGAGCACGGTCGGCAGGCGGCGATATTCGTCGACCGCGCGGCTCGGGCAGCCGATCAGATATTGTCCGTCGGTGGCGCGATTGCCGAGATCCATCCAGTAGACAGGGACGCTCCTTGCGTGGTCGAGCGCCGCCCCGAGCGCGCGGCGGGCTGAGGCCGTATCGACGCAGCTGATGAGGATATGGGAGTCATCGACCCCGATCGCTTGCGGAGCGCGGCCGTGAACCGCCGTCCAGTCGAGGCCATGCGCCAGGTTGATCCGTTCGGTGAGCGTGTGCGCCTTGGAGTTGCCCAGGTCGCAGCGGTAGAAAGGCTGGCGGCCCAGATTGGCTTCGGTCACGATATCGTCGTCGACCGTCGTGACGTGCAGCGATCGCGGGGAGATCGCGCGCAGCGCCGTGTCGAGCGATGCCAGGCCCATCAGCATCTGGCTGCCGTTGCCGCCGCAACCGACGAGCAGGATATTGATCGTGCGATGGGCGAAGGCGGCGGGAAGATAGTGGCGGTCCATGGCGTCAGGCTGCATGGTGATCTCCTGCGAAAGGACTGCGCGGCATCGGCAGGAACAGGCCACCCGCGCACAGCCGCGAGGCCGTCATCGGGCCGTCCGGCTGGCCGAGCCGGCCGAAGACGAGCGCCATCTTCGTCGCGTGCATGTCGTCTTCATTGTCGGTGGCGCTGAAAAAGGCGCGGCCGATCCCGTGACTGTGGATGTCGCAGACCAGATGCCAGCCGGATTCGAGGACCGGGGGGCGGTAGACGAGCCGGGTCGGCGTGGCCTCGTCGATGGCCGGCAGACGCACGACGAATTCTCCGGTCGTCTCGTGCCACAGGATGAACGCGGCCGCCTCATTGGGCAGCGCCGCGTGGAAATGATCGAGAATCTCGTCGAGATGGGCGCGGGGAATGCGGCCGCAGCGCAGATCGGCCCTGGGCGCGCCGACGCTGCCATAGGGAAGATAGGCGTCGATCGGCGGCGTGACGAGAACATCGAGCGCGAGCCAGGGCCGGCGCAGGACCAGCATGACGCCGTCCTTCCCGATCGCCAGACCGTGGCCCGTGCGGGCCGCGCGCAGCGCATCGAGGCCGGGCGAGCGTCCTTGGTGCGGGACCGGATAGCAGGGCATGTCGGCAAGAACCGCGGCCGCGGTCGGATCGTCGGCGAACATGGTCATCGCCTCGCGCCCGCGATAAGCTGGCCGAAGGTCATCGCACCTGTCGCGGCCCTCCTGCCCGCATCTGCTCTAAAGGGCTTGAGACGCTTCACCGGAAAACGGCGTGCCTTGCGCGCGGCGAGATCGTCCCAGAGCCGCGCGAGGCCGCCTTTCCCGGTGATGGTGAACTCCTGGCCCGGATTGGGATGCGTCGACCAGCTGTCGAACAACGCGCGTTCATAGTCGGGGATGGAAGCGACGCCGGGCGTCTTCGGCTGGGGGATATTGCCCCAGCAAAGCTGCCCGTTGACGAAGACATTGAGGACCGGCGAATGTAGCAGTCCGGTGTCGGCGGTGGGGCGCTCGTTCGCCGGCAGGGCATAGACGCCGAGGCCGGATCGGGTGGCGACGAACAGATGCGCCGGATAGGGAACCGGCACCACCGTTCGTTCCGAGAGGAGCTGAAGGCCCGCCGGAGGGTTCGACAGCGCGAAATAGCCCGCGCGGACCGCTTCGGGAACCCACCAGGCGAGCATCTCGGGATGCGCGACCAGCACATGGCCGGGCAGGATCTCGGGTCGGGTCGTCCGGCCAAGGACGTCGGTCCATTGCCGCAGATGCGCACGCGTCAGCGGGGTGCCCGCGGCGATGGTCGGCCGACCGTCCTTGTCATGCCTGATCGTATGGATGCTCGCGAAGGCCGCCGTTCCTTCGCGCGGGGCCACATAGGGGCTTACGTTGCGGATCGGTTCGCTCCGGTAGAGCAGGATCGCCCTGGCCAGCATCAGGCCGCCATGGGTGGCTTCGAATTGAGTCGAATGGTTGGACATGGGAGACCTCAAAGGGTGGTTGGATCGAGCTGGACCAGGTCCTGGACGGCCAAGAGGAATTGCGCGCCGAGCGTCAGGGACGCGAACCAGCCGTCGATCCGGTCGACCTGCTCCAGCTGGCAGAAGCCGGCGACGTCCATGAAGCCCATTTCCATGCCCTGGCGCGCAAGGTCGTCGAGCTCGCGCGCGAACTGCTCGAAGGGCACAAGGGTCAGCGGCGGCATCGGCGCGCATTCGTCATAGCCGGGGAGGTAAGCGCCCACGATCTCGCGATCGACGTGCCAGATGTCCTGGTCCGGCGGGACGCCCGTGACGGCATCGCGCGCCTTGTCGAGCGTGTCGAGCTTGCGGCGCAGTCCGGCCGGGAGCTGGTCCGATGGCGCCGCATTGTCCCCGATCATCCAGTCGGGGCGCCGCGCTCTCATGGCTGATGGCAGCGCCTGCTCGTCGATCTCGTCGGGATCGACACCCTGATGATGGATCAGGCACTCGCGGGCGGCTTCGTCGTCGGTTTCCCCCTCCCAATAATACATCGACATTTCCTCGAAGAGGTCGCCATAGGCGAAGACCGGGAGGACACAGCCCAGGGTCTGTTCGAGCGTTCGATAGACCGCGGCGCGCCAGGCAATCGGGGCATCGCTGTCCTCAATCCATCCGAGGTCCAGTTGCCCCAGATCGTCGCAGATCAGAGCCAGCGCCGGCGGCTCGGCCATTGTGCCGTGCAGGACCACCACCCGGAAATCGGCGAGTTCGATCGGCCGCAATATGTCGAGCACCGCGCTGCTGAAGACCCGCTCGATATGGCGGCGGGCCTCGACGCGGGTATAGCGCCGGACCGCCATGTCCCGCGCGGCGGCCCAGCGCCCGATCAGCCGGTGATGCGCCGCCAGCGGCGCGTCGAACATGGCCGGGATGTCGGCCGAGAGCGTGACCGGCCGCCCCGCAAAGTCAGCCGAGCGGCGCGAGCCGCAATCCGGAGGGTGGCGCGAGCGGCTCGGGCGTTTCGCCCCTGTCATGGGCGGGATCGGCGAGGATCCGCGCATGAAGCGACTGGGCCTGTCGCGAGCAGGCGGGAGGGGTGGAACCGGTACTGTCGCCATCGTCGGACTCGATCCATTCGAGGAGGGATTTGCGGGGTTCGGGCGGGATGGCCGCTCTGTTGCGGCGTGCCACGGGTCAGCTGCCCTTGGTGCCGACAGCGCGCCGATATTCGGTGACGTGGGTCGTGCCGATCACGCCGGCATCGGCCATCTCGGCATTGAGGATCGCCGGATAGAGCGTCGCATGATAGGCGCGAAGCCCGGCCCGGTCGCCGGCGAGATGCGACGGCACCGGAAGCTCGATGCCGTCGTAGCGGTAAACTGGAGTCAGAACATTGATCTGCATGGGAATGCCTTCCGGCTGAGGGTCATGGAAGAGGTCGATCGGAGGGAAGATCGGCGAGGTCATACCCACAGGCTGGCGGGCTCCTCCGGCTTGGCATCGGCCGGCGGGCCGCTCGGGGTCGGGGCCTTCGCAGGCGTGGCGGGCGTGGTCTTCTTGGCGAGCGCCGCCGCGGCCTTGGCCTTCATCGACTCCGCTGCGGCGGTCTTCGCGGTTTCGGCCGCCTGCCGCTGCTCCTCGATCTGGTCGGCGAGCGTCCTGCGCGCGGCGATGAGCTGGCCGAGCGCGCCCTCCGGCCCGCGGCCGAGCTCGGCGTCGATCTCCGCGGCGGTTCCCGTGATCGCGATCGGCCGGGCCTCGCCGGGTTCGAGCTTGCGGTCGGCGCCTTCCACCTTGCGCGGCAGGATCGTCAGGGTGACGCTGTCCTCGGGGCCGGCAACGAGATCGATGCCGAGCGAATAGCATTTGATGAGGGGGAGCAGGCTGGAAATCAGCATGATGGTCGTCCTTTGTCTGTAGGAGCGGGGAAGCGGGTCAGGCGGCGAGTTCCGCAATCGGAGCGTCGGTCTGCCGGGAGACATCGGCCGGGGCCGGCGGCGGGCCGTATGTCCCGTCGAGGGCCATGGCGCTCGGCAGCCGCCCGGCCCAATCGAACCCGAGCGCGGCGAGCATGCTGCCGACAAGCTCGGCCTTCTTGCCGCCGAGCCGCTTGGCGAACGCCTGGTCGCCCATATGCGCGATGAGGCCGACCTCCCGGGCGATGAACTTGAGTTCTTCCTTGGTGAACTGCTCGAGGAAGACCTTGTCGACCTGCCAGCTGTCGCGCAGGTCGACCCCGAACGCCCTGGCGAGGTCGGCGACATGCTCGAAGCTGGCGACGTCCTTGGCATAGGCCGCGCCGATCGCGGAGAGCACCGTCGCGCCCTGGCCGTCCGGCAATTCGCGGATCGCCGCGATCTTGCCGCCATAGTCGAGGTCCGGAAACGAGGCATCGACCAGCAGGCCCGCGCGCGCCGTCAGCGTGTCGGGCTTGATCTGCGAGAGCGTGCCCGACATCGCCGCGACCAGGATCGCGGTTCGGGCGTGTTCGGCATTTCCCGCCAGCGCCCGGGCGAGCGCGGTACGCCAGGTCGCTTCGCGCAGCTCCCTGGTCCGGCCCGCGATCGATTTGGCGGTGACGGCCGACTTGGCGGCGCCCGCCGCGGAACCGGCCGGGGTCGACGCCGCGGACGCAGGCTTGCCCTTCGTGCCGGCGGACGCGGCATCGCCTGTCGCCGGCGCCGGATCGTCCTGCGCTGCCATGGTGTCGAGGTCGGCGTTGTCCTCCTCATCGTCTTCGCCATCGTCGGAGGGAAGCGCGTCGGCCGCTGCCGCCTGCGCGGCGCGCTCCTGCTCCTCGCGGCGGGCCTGCTCGACCGCTTCGGTCTTGAGCTGGAAGCAAGCCGCATTGGTGCAATAGCCGTCCTCCACATGGGTTTCGAACAGGACGCGCTGGACGCCCGAGTTGAACGCGCAGGCCACGCATTCAGCCTTGTCGAAGCAGGCGGTCGCCAGGCTTTGCGTGACCTTGGCGAGCAGGTCCCGGGTCTTGCCGACGTCAAGGCCGGCGCGCAGGATCGTCTCGAGCGCCTTGTCCTGCTTGTCCCTGGGGACGGCGGCGAGCAGCTCGGCATGGCCCACCTTGATGCGGCGCTCGTCGAGCGCGGTCTTGACCGGCTCGGACAGTTCGGCGAGCGCGAGGCGGCGATCGAGCTTCGCCCGCGACCAGCCGAGCCGCCGGGCGGTTTCGGCGCGGTCGCCATGGCATGCCGCCAGCCGGCGGGCCGCTGCATCCGCCTGTTCCGTTTCCGACGCGTCGTCGCGATTGTCGTTCTCGTCGATGGCGGCTTCGAGCGCCTCCTGGTCGGTCATCTCGCGGATGAACACCGGGATCGCGCCGTCAGGACCGAAGGCTTCGAGGGCCGCCCTGAAGCGGCGCTCGCCGGCAACGAGGGTGTAGGTGTCGCCATCGCCGCCGGGGGTCGGGCGAAGCAGGGGTGGCTGGAGGACGCCGCGCAGGCGCATCGAGACGACCATTTCCTCATGCTTCTGGCGGTCGAAATAGCGCCTGGGATTGTCTCCCGGCCTGATCCTGGACAGCGGCAGCATGGTGGGATGGGGCGGTTCTGGCGTGGTCAAGGGGGATCTCCTCGTGGAATGCGGCAGGTCCGCCCCGTGAAGGGTGAGAGCCGCCTGTTGTCCGAGCCCGATGCTCGCCCTTCCCCTCCCCCTCTCTCCTTCCGCTGCGGCGCGCTCGCGCGCCTGGCGCCGGAGCCGGGAGGACAGGATGTCGCGCGGCGAGGGGACCGGGCGGACGCCGGGCCGACGGGATCAGCGAAAGGCGATGAGGAACTCGACGCGGATCGCGACATTGCGGTGGCCGGGAAAGCGCGCCTCGGCCTGCGGGCTGAAAAAGCAGACGCTGTGGCTGCCGCGCCGGACCGGATCATGGACGTCGTAGCCCGGCCAGTCGGACGGTCGCAGATCGTCGATCGGGTTTTCGGGCCAGTCGCCATCGTCCCGGCCGTCCGAGACGATCAGCACCTGGACCTTGGGATGGCCGAGGTCGGCGATGGCTTGATCGAGGCGAACTACGTCGGGCCGGATCGCGCCGGGCCTGGTCATGCCGCGCCTATGTGCCCGGCGATGATCGCGCGGGTGAGCGGTTCGATCTCGCCGCGATCGGCGGTCTGCGTGCAGTCGCCGGGGAGAACGACAAGGTCGCCCGCTGCCGCACCGCGCTTGCTGATGAAGATCCGCCAGACGTTGCGCCTGATCTCCCCTTGCTCACGCGGCTGCGTGTCGGGATGGAACATGTCGGCCCATTGGCGCCGGTCGGGATCGTCGGAGAGATCGGTCCAGTCACCGAGCATGCCCCAGACGAAAAAGCCGTCTACCTCGGCATGATGTTCGCGGGCCGCGCGGGCCGCCGCCTCCCTTTTGGGCGCGTCGCGCCGCGCCTGGGCCTCGGCCTGTTTCCACTGGAGATCGGCAAGGCCGCGCTCGAGGCCATGGATGACGTCGCCCGCAACGGCTTCCTGCCGCCTCGGCACGAGATAAGAGTGGCCGTTCGTCTCGAGTTGCCGTGCGCCGTAGCGCGCGAGGGTGAGCAGCGCTTGCAGCTCGGTCTTGCTGAGCGTGAGGCGAAGTCCGCTGGTCATGGCTTGGGTTTTCATGGGCGTGCGTCCCTGTGCCAGGGTTTGAGGCCCGCGAGCGGAAGCTTGTGCTCCCGCGCGCTGTGGTGGTTGCCGTCGGCGAAGAAGCCCCAGTGGCCGGTCGAGGAATAGCGCCGGAAGAAGAGCTTCTCCCCCTCCTCGGTCCTGATCCACATGCCGGGCTCGATCGGATATTTCTCACGGCTGTCCATGGACGTGACTCCGCGAGGAGGGGCGCGGCGTTGTCGGATTCGCGAGGGAAAGGACCACCAGCTGCTCGGGCGGCATCAGGAAGGTCGGGGGACAAAGCTCGTCGCCGGTCATGTCGAGGGTGACGAAGAGGCGACCGATGGTCTTAACGCGGACCAGCCCTTCGCGCCCCTCATGGGGTCCGTCCACGACCCGCACCCGGTCGCCCGCGATCGGCGGCCAGAGGCTGCTCGCCGCGCCGTCGACCGGCGCCCAGCGCGCGAGATCGACATTTTCCGCGTTGCACGCCTCGCAGAAATCGCAGTCGTGGACGCTGGCGAGCACCCATTTTCCGGACGGCGTGTCCCAGGTGGCGCAGGCATCGCGGACGATGCGCCCGCCCCCGCAATTGCGGCAGACGACATGCAGCAGCGGCAGCCCGGATCGCGCGGCCTGAAGCGGTTCGGCCATGTCGTCCGTGGGGTCCTGCAGCAGCTCGGCGAGGCAATCGTCGAGCGATTTGCCGGCGATGCTGTCCGCCGTCACGACGATGACCAACCCGCCGATCGCCTCCGGGCGATGTTCGGCCTGCGTCGGTGCATAGCCGGTGACGATGGCGAGATGATCGAGCGTCGCCGAGCGCCGGACGATGTCCAGCAGGATATGCTCCCAGGAGAATCCTTCGAGGTCGAAGACCAGATGCGATCCGCAGCCGAGCGCAAGATCGAGGCTGTCGCCGAGCAGACGAAGCACGGCGGGCGAGAGGCCCCGGGTTTCGCGGATGGCGCCGTGCAGCTCGGCGAGCGTGAGCACGAGCTTCTCGCGCATGCCCGTCCAGCTGTGGAAATGGATCCTGTCGCCCTCGATCCGGTGATCGAACATGGTGGCGAGGAGCAGCCGCTCGATCGGCGTCAGGTCCTGCGCGGGAATGGCCGGGAGAATGACAATGCTGGTCTGGAAGTCGGTCATGATGGTGTCCTTTCATCGTTCCGCCATGCTCATCCCCCCTTCCCTTCCTCCCCGGCGCGTCAGCGCCTGGCGCACATCGTGGGCCGCGCCGGGCGCGTGCGGTTTTCCTTGTCCGTCGGGTCGGAAGCAGGTTCGCCCGGGCAGGCGCGAGACGGATATCCGCATGATCCATTCGGCTTGACCGGCGCGATCGGCCGCGGCCATAGGCGAGCAATGGTCAATCCGATTCCGCAACGAGCCTATTATCGCCGCGTCTGAAACGCGGCTCGGATCGACCATGATTCATCGAGACCGCCAGGCTGGCGAATTTCGATGAGAGACGTCGGCCTGGCCTTTTTCAGGAACCAGGCATGACGAGTATCGAACTTTGCGAACACTATCTGGCCGGCTTGAACAGCGGCGATCTGGATGCCGTTCTGGCGCTCTTTACGCCGGACGCGCAGGTGTCGTCTCCCCTCTACGGCGTGCGCGACGCGCGGTCGTTCTATACTGATCTGTTTGCCGACACGGAGCGATCGGAAACGCAGCTGCTCAATGTCTTCGACACGTCGAGCGGCGGCCCGGCCATCGCCCTGCATTTCGAATATGACTGGACGCTCGGCAGCGGCAAGCTCGTCAAATTCGAATGTGTCGATGTTTTCGAGCTGACCGAGGATGCGCAGCGCTTCCGGAAGATCACGATCATTTACGACACGGCCCATCTGCGCGCGGACTTCGAGGCGAGCAGCCGGTAGCATGGGATGCGCGTTGCGCCGGGAGCGATTGACTTCCGCGCAACGCGCGATCGCCGGGGATCGCGGGCCGTCGTGCCATGTGCGCGTCAAAGCACCTGTTTCAAGGCATCGACGACGATGTCGGCGCGTTCGGCGAAGGTGATCCTGGGCAGCGCCTCGATGTCGTAACCGAGCGACGCGAACGCGATCAGCAGCCTGTCATATTCCTCGATCGCGTCCTTCAATCCGTGCTGCCGGTCGAGATCGCTGACATAGATCTCCGGCCAGGGCGGAGTCAGGAACACGCGCCGGTTGTAGCGTTCCGCGGAATAGGTTTTCAAAGCTGGCCGACCGGTCGCATGTTCGAGCGCCGCTGCGGCATCGATCAATCCCCAATCGAAGAACACCGGGCCCGGTATGTGCCGCGCCCGGTCCCGATCGCGCAGCGCCATGTCAACGGCGCGTGTCGCGAACGCCGCGAGATCGACCCAGGGCAAGGCCAGTCCCGAACCGCCAAGTTCTTCCGCGACGATGCGCCGGCCGGGTTCTTCGACGACCGCATAGCCGCGCCGCGCCAGTTCCAGGATCAGCGTCGATTTGCCGCCGCCCGAGCATCCCGAAATGACAATAAAGCGGTTCAAGATTCCTCCTCGCCGAACCGGTCGAGAACCCCCTGGATGTCGCACTGCGCCTGCTCGAGCCGCCGCACCGCCTCGGGCAGGTCGGTGCAGTCCTCCGGGCCGGACAGTTCGATCATCAGGAAGGTGAACAGCGTGTCGTCGCAAGCGCGGACCTCGTCGAGCGTGGTCACATGCGCGAAGTCGCCGCCGCCGAACACAGCTGCGCACTGGCGCTGGAAGCTGTTGAACATGGCGGTGTCCTGTTGCGGGAGAACCGGATCGGCGGGAAGCGAGAGGATCGTGAGGAACGGCGCTTCGACCAGCTCGACCTTCTGCACGCGCTCGCGCGGGGTCATGTCGAGCCGGACATAGAAGCCGAACCGGCCTTGGCGGATGATCTCGCCTTCCCGTCCCTTGAAACGGTCGCCGCCGATGCGCGATCGTTCGATGATGCGCACGCGCGCGCCGACCGCGGGCTCCAGCGGCGCCGGTGGCCGTTCGACGGCCTGCCAGTCGCAGAGCGCGTCGCTCTCGGCGCCGCAATCGTCGCAGGTCGCGTTGTCGAACATGCCGGTCAGCGTCCAGTCCTGCAGGTCCTGGTCCCAGCGGACGGTCGCGTTGCGGCTGACATCCTCGCTGCCGCAGATCCGGCACACCGGCTTGACCGGCGCGCGGCTCGCCGTGGCGCCCGCCTCGTAGCCGAGGTCCGCGAGCCCGGCGAGGAAGCGGTTGGTGTCGGTCATCATGCCGACCGCGTGGACCACGGCCGCGTAGCGGGCACGGGCGGCTTCGGACGGGAACTCGTGCTCCTCGGCGGTCATCAGGCTGTGATATTCGCGGGCGAGCGTGGGGCCGCTTGCGCGCAGCACGTCGGCGAAGATCTGGATATGGCGGATACGCATGACGTCGATCCTCTCATCGGGGCTGGGGCTAGAACAGGCTGAGCTGGGAAGGAGCACGATAGGGTTCGGGTTTGCCCCGAGGCGCGGCCGGCGGAGGCTCCGCCACTGGCGGAAGCGGTGCGACGGGGCCGCGCGTCGCCTCGCGCTTGGCGAGCTTCGCGTTCCAGCCGCCGAGGATATGCGCCGGCGTGTACCAGTTCTCGCGCGTCTCCAGCGACAGCGAGTTGCCGACGACGACATGCGCGGGGATATGGAGCAGCGAGAATTGCAGATAGGCCATGTGGACCGCGCGCGGGTCGATATCGACGGCGGTCACATGGAGATGTCGCTGGTAGTTGATTCCCTGCGCATGAAGCGCGTCCGCCAGCGCGATGACCATGGCGCCGGCGCCGCAGGCGGGTTCCATCCCGGAGATGAAGCCCTTTTCCTCGATCAGCGTCTTCGCGCTGTCGCCGCCGCCAAGCGTCATCGCCGCCATCGTGCGGCAGAGCGAATAAGGCGTGAAGAATTGCCCGCGCACGGTGTTGGCGACGCCGAGCTCGCCGAAAACGAGGCCGAGCACGTCTCGGTGCTCCTCCTCGAGCGCGAGCGCCAGTTCGGCCAGCACGCGGGGAAACATCTCGACGGTTTCGCGATCGTAGCGCCCGACGATCTCCATGTAGCGGGCCTCGCGCGCGTCGCGCTGGCGCAGGTCCACCGCGTTGGAGATGGCGATGGCGGCGGTTTCCATGCAATCGGAGAACAGCCGGTGGATGTCATGACGATATTGGGCGGATTGCAGGAGCTTGCAGATCGCCTTGATGGGATCGGATGGCACAGCCATGGCGCGGGTCGTCCTGTGAAGGCGCAAGGCACGCGGCACGGCCGGCCCGGGGGCGACGGCCGGCCGCGACAGGCGCGGGCGATGGAAAGGCGGCTCAGCCGCGGGGGATGCGGGCGAAGCGGATCAAGGGTCGGTGCAGGTGGCCTTCAGCGCTTCCCGGAAGCGTCTGAGCGCAACGCTCGCCGCGAACGCCTTGGGCCGGTCGCGCGCAACGATGGCGTTCCATTCGGCCTGGGCGCCGGCAAGGCCGGAACGGTCATGGGCGGCGATGAGCGCGGCCACCGCACGGTCGGCCCAGTTGTCGGGCCGCGCGGAAGGGATCATGGCGGAGGTCTCCTGAAACGGAAATGGCACCGGCATGGATCGGGCCGGCTCGCCTTTCCCTTCCCCCTTTCCTCCTGGGCGCCCGGTGGCGCGCGGCCATCGGCCGCTGGCCGGACCTGCTGTGGATCGGGCGCCGGTGCGGCAGTTCAGTCTTCGCCGCAGAGCATGATCGTGATGACACGCACGGTGCACGCCGCATCGGCCGGATCTTCCGAGCCGAACCGGAGCGTCGGGTCGTAATAGTCGATCCGGAAGCGCAGCCGGTGGCCGTCGATCGTGAATTCGGCGCGGTCGCGTTCGGGCGTATCGCCGCTGAACCGGGCCTGCCGCAGCGCCATGAGCAGACGGGCGCGCGCCCAGACCCGCTGCAACTGCGTGTCGTCGGGCGCCAGCGCCGCGACGCAGGCCGGCGTCACGACATGCCGGACGGTGCGGTCGAAGGCCCAGCGGGCATTGTCGTTGAGGATCGCGATCCGCTCGGCGCGCGAGGGAGCGTTGGAAGAAGCCATGATGCGTCTCCGTCGTGGGTGGCAGGGAAGGAAGGCATGGGTTCGCGCGGCCGCGACGAGCGCCCGGGGAAACGTCTTTTCGAGAAGGAGGTGGCGGAACCTGCGTTCAGGCTCCGCCCGGGTGCATATGCCGGCGCAGCTCAGGCCGTGCCGATGGTCTTGAGTGCGGTCTCGATCGCCTTTCGCGCGTCTTCGGTACGTTCGTTTTCCTCGTCCATCCGGGCGATGATCGGCAGGAGATGGGGTCGTTGCTGGTTGAGCCAGGCGCGGGCGTCGTCGCCATCGACATAGCATTCGAAGCCGACCGGATCGCGCTCCGTGCCGGCGATCGAGATATAGTCGAACATCCTCTGCAGCTCGGTATTCTGTTCGGCCATATGAAGCGCGACAGAGTCGGCCGGATAGTCGCCGCCCCATTCGCATTGCGCCAGCTCGAGGATATCCTGCTCGCTCGCCTGGGCGAACCAGGGGGCGGCATCGAAATCGACGTCGATGCGGTAGTCGTCGCTGTGCGCCGACGCCTGAACCTTGATGTCGAGCCTGGCCGTCGAGCCGGAGCTGTCGGCAAGATGGTCCTTGTCGACCCATTCTCCGCCCATCGGCAGGGTCGAGCTAGCCTTACGGCGGTCATCGAAGACCGCGAGGTCTTCACAAGCGATATCGACCCACCGTTGGGCGCCGGACCAGAACAAGGCGCGGTCACTCTGGTTGCGGACGAGCCATGTCATACTATTTCCTCTCAAGGGGCATTGGTGCGGACATCCACGTCGTTCCCCACGTCGATGGATGTGGCTTGACCAGGCTCAAATGCCGAAGCCTGGCCGTGATCGCGGGGAGCCGGCTGGATCGTCAGACGGCGCGGGCGAGTCGATCGGATTGCTGGCCGTGCATCCAGTCGGCCGCCTGCTGCGCCTTGCTCGCGGCCGCGAAGATCGCGCGGGGGTCGTCTTTGAGCGAGCGTAGCCAGGAAGCGATATAGGCGGCATGGTCCGGGCGCGGATGGTGGGCGATGCCGAGGTCGGCGAGGATGAACGCCGCCGTCAGATCGGCGCAGATTTCTTCGAGAGCGCGCCCGGCCCGATCGAACCGCTCCTCGAAATTGCGGGCAAGCCGGTGCTTTGCCCCGGTCGCGTGCGCGGCCTCGTGGATCAGCACGCCGGCATGATGCGCGGGGCTGCGGAACGCCGCGAAGGGCGGCATGAAGATCCGGTCCTGCGCGATGCGGTAGTGCGCTTGATGGTCGCCGACCTCGAGCGGGATGCGCAGCGCCGCGAAGAAGGCGTCGACCTGGCCGAGCCGGGCGCGGTCCGGCAGCACCGCGGCCGGGCCGGGCGCATAGCCGTCGACCTGGGCGAGGTTGAACAGGGTGAAGGCGCGGCCGAAGACTCGGGCCTTGCCCGGCTGGTCGTCATGATCGTCGTGCGACGCCGCCTCCTTCCAGAGAATGACGGTGGTGCCGTGCTCGCCCTTGCGGACCTGGGCGCCGGCGGCTTGCCACTGGCGATAGGTGCCCCATTGGCCGCTCCCGTAGCCGTGCAGCGTGGCGGCCGCCCAGAGGAGGAGCACGTTTACGCCGCGATAGCGTTTGCGCGAGCTGAAATTCTCGGGCCGCGTGATGGCGGCGCCGTCATGATGCCAGGGCATGCGCAAGCTGCCCGCGCCCGCCTCGATCGCGGCGACGATCTCGGCGGTGATGCGGGAATAGACATCGGCGTGGTTTGGGGCATGGACTGCCGGGGGACGGGATCGGGACATGGCGGTGCTCCGCTGACGGGCGGAGCGAACATGACGCGCTCCTTCAGCCCGCCACCGCCCTCCCCCTTCCCTTCGCTGCCCGCCGCCACCCCTCGGGTGGCGGGACGCTGCCTCGCGTGCGGTTCGGTCCGATCGCTGAACCTGGGTTATGGCGTGCCCTATTGCGTGGGAATGTCGAGTTCGTCCGCGAGGCCGAGATCCCTCAACCGCTGATGATCCTCGATGCGGACGATCTCATAGTCGTCGGATCGCCAGTCGAAATCGCCCCTGCGGACGTCGCCGAGCGTTGCCCAGTCCCCGTCGGGCCAGACCGCGATGTCGTCGCCATGATAGGGGCGTGTTGTATCGGACATGGAACCGTCTCCTCATTGCCTGCCCCGATCACTCCCCCCTCCCCTCTCCTGCTCCATGCCGGCAGCGGCCCCGCCGCTTGGCGAGACGGGGCGAACAGGGGGCGGGTCAGGCGTTTCGGTCGATCGGGCGGCCGATCGCACCGGCGACGATCGCATCGCGGATGCGGCGAAACAGTCCCGCCGGCAGGAAACCGTAGCTGACGCCGGGTCCGCCCTTCTTGACCGGCCGGATGTCGTAGCCGGGCCAGGTGAAGCGATTCCATTCCGAGACGATGATCCAGGATCGTTCGGCCGTGAGGCCCAACTGGCGGCGCACCGCGTCCGGCACCTCGATCGCATGCTGGTCCCTCGCCGGCGGCGTGGTCGTCATGGGAACGACGAGAACATCATCGAAGCCGTCGGCCGAGCGGGTGACGATCACCACCGCCACGGGGCGGTCCTTGATGCCCTCGTCGCGGCCGGCGCGATATTCGTACTCCCAGAGGTAGCTGTAGTTGATGACCTCGCCCGGCTTGGGCAGCATCAGGTCCCGGTCAGGCGTCGTCGCACTCGGGCGCGGGTTCGACGGCCCGGATCGCTTCGAGGGTGTCTTCATCCAGATCCTCCACGCGGCCCGCGACGCGCTCACGGCGGCGCAGGCGGCGATATTCGTCAACGGGGACCATGACGAAGCGCACGCGGCCGTTCCTGCTGACCCCGACCGGGCGGATCATCGCCTCGTCGGAATAGCGCCCGAACTGCTTCTGCAATTCGCCGGACGGAACGATTTCCATGCTTTTCGCCATGGCGGTTTCCAGTCTGTTCGAGCTTCGCGGGTTTCGGAGGACGGATTTCGGCGTGTCGGGATCTTCGGCTGCGTGCGGATTTCGCGGGTTTCCAGGCTTCGACGTGACGCGGGGTTCCGGTTTTCGGCTTGCGATAGCGCCCCGGTAAATAGGGATAATCCGGTAAATCGTCAAGATCGGGAAGTTCCGGTTCACGACGGAGGCGCGTGCGTCGCACGGGCGAAGCCGTCGCGCGATGTCCCTCCGGCATGAGCCCATCGGGCTAGCAGGCCAGCAGGTGGGTGAGTTCGGCCAGCGATGCTCTGGCGGTGACATGGGTGATCCATCGGCCGCCTCGCCCGATCCACAAGGAACGATATTTCTCCCAGTCGTCGATGAGGACGTCGCCGGGATTGCGGATGTGCAGGCTCTTGTCCTTTGACAAACAGGCGATCATCGGCTGCGCTTGGCCGATATGGCGATCGACCCAGGCGCGCTTGTGCGCCGGCGCATCTGCGACTGAAGAGGGCACGCCGGTCAGGATGACCGGACGGAACGGTTCGAGCCCGCGCCAGAGATCGGCGAAGTCGGGCATCGGCGGAAGCCGGGCGTAGAAGCTCTCCACCCGGCAGACCGCCTGCCAGTCGACATTCTCGGCAGCGATCGACGGGCGGGTGCCGAGCATCTGTTCGTAGCCGCTGTCGAAATCGGCGAGCACGCCGTCCATGTCGACGAAGATGGTGGGGAAGTTGGTCATGGAGCCTCTCCTGGGAGCAGGACGGCGCTCAAATCGGGACCATGGCCGATCCCCGGAGGGACCGGCCCGGCCGGGCAGCGCCTAGAAATGATCGCCCGCGGCAATGCTGGCAACCCAGTCGGCTGCCTCGTCGAACTCGGCATCCTCGTCCTTGACCAGCGCCGCCAGGGCGGCGGCGGCGTCGCGGCCGAGATGTCCGAGACGTTGAAGCCCGGCGAGCAGGATCGGGGCAAGCGCCTCGGCGTCGGCGGTGTTGATGGTGTCGATGGGCATTGCGGTTCTCCATATGTGCTCAGAGTCGCCGCCGCGTCGAGCTTCCGCGGCATGATCGCCGGGGATTCCCTTGGGCGGCACACCGCCCTCCCCCCTTCCCTCCGGCAGCGGCGGCGCCGAGCCGCCTGGTCGCGGACGGCCGGTCGATCGGTGCACAAGCTACCCGTCAGGACCGATAGCCGGCTGGTTCGAGCTGGAGGATGCGGCAGGTGCCGAAGCCGGCGTGGGACCGGTAGGGTGGCGCGCGTTGCGGCGGGGCGGCCTGTCTGCGTCAGAAGCCCGCTTGCGCGCAGAAGCGGTAGAGCTGCTGGACGCGGGGATCGTCCGGCCCGAGCTTCGCGCGCGCGGCCTCACTGTGCGCCGCGTCGCGGACGCCAAACATGGGCTCTTACAGGCAGGCGCCGACATCTCGGCACTGGATGGGGAATATGACAGGGCGCTGGAGTGGGTGCTCGGCCATCAAGCGCCATAGCGCGATCAACTATTTTCGGTTGGCTGGTCCTGATCGCTGTCCGCCGCCCACTGCGCGATCCATCCTTCGGTAATCTGGTCGGGGCCGATCTCCCCCGTCTCGATCAAGGCTCGTATCTCCTCGCGCGCGCCGGCAAGCGCGGTTTCCCAAGGAGAAAGGGCTGCCAGCGGCAAGGACAGCAACAGCTCGTGCTGGAATCCTGCCTTCCCCAGTTCGAGGCGCCGCAACTGCGTGCCGGTCCAGCGATCCATGTGATCGGCAACGAAGGCGTCGGTCTTGGATTGCCCTCGGGCATGGGCCTCGCGCCTCGCCGCGACGCCGAATGCGGCCGAATCGATGCTGGCCACGCGCCTCGCCAGTGGCGCGAGCCAGCCGAGCGCGAGCCCTTTCACCCCGAACAGGTGGAGCCTGATATCGTCCGGCAAGGCGCGATCGAGCGCGCTCAGCACGGCGAGCAGCCCTTCGGAACCGTGGATCGGCCGTCGGCACATCGAGCCGACCCCGAGGGTCATGCCGGGGCGCAGAAGCCCGTGCATCCGGTCCAGGCAGCGCAGATAGTCGCCTGGCTCCCTTCCCTGCAGGACGGGCATGAAGCTCGCGGCGTTGCCGGCATCGAGCGCGCGCACATGACAGGCATGGTTGAGCGCGACGGTGCGCGCGATCCGGTCGAGCACCTCATCGCGGTTCCGCGCGATCTCTTCCTCGACACACAGGTCGAGGCTCGCCCAGCGTCGGAACGGATGGCTCGCGGCGAGCGCCACATAGTCGTCGACCGACCAGGGCAGCCCGCGATAGCGCGAGGCGAGCACGAACCCGGCGGAATCGAGATCGATCGACACCAGCCCGGCGGCATTGGCGAGGGATTTGAGGTTCCAGCCGCGCCAGACGGGATAGCCGGCGCTGCGATCCCAGCACGAGAAGGCGTTGGCCGAGACGAGCACGGGATAACGGCGGTGGCGAGCGCGCTCGAGCAACGCGCCGCTGCGCAGATGCGGCAGCCCGACGATGATCTCGATGTTCGGGATGTCGCCCAAAGGGCGTGCGGGTTCGTGCATGGCGGGCTCCGGCGGTATTGCCGACGCGCCGGATCCTGCGCTCTCCCGCTTGCAACCGCCGGCCTGATGGCGCGTAGTGGAAGCATCGGGTGGAGAAGCTGGAGGCCGGTTGGTACAGCGAATGTCGGTGGTCGATTTCGAGAACTGGGCAGCGCTCTATGCGGCGACGGCCCTGTGTTGCCTGATGGCAGCGCTCGCTGCGGGGATCGCGGTCGGCGTCGAGCTCTATCGCGAGCGTGCCTGGACGCAGCTTGCCAGCGTGCGCGGAGCGATCGCTTTCGTGCCGCGGACCTGGTGGCGCTGGCAGCGCCGCTATTTGCTGGCGACGCCGATGATCCTCGCGATCGTCACGGCGTTCGGCGTCACGCTCGACTGGTGAGGCGCATCAGCCGCTTCGCTGGAGGCCGAGCGCGGTATCGAGACGGCCGGGAAGCTCGCCGTTTTCCAGTTGTCCGGCGTCGATGGTGACGATCGGTGCGATCATCGCCATGCGCGGATGCGTGATTGCCTTGGTCTTCTCATAGTCTTCAGTATCGAAGCCGAGCGCCTCGACGATCACGCTGTCCATCGCGCCGGTTTCCCGGGACAGGGTTTCGACCAGAAAATCGGGGCGGCAGCTGCCGAGCGGCGTCAGCGTGTCGAACGCCGGCTTGACGATGCGGCAATCATGGCCCGCCTGGTCGAGCCGCCGTTGGTAGCGCAGCAGCGCCAGCGCGGTCGCCCGCTCGAACGCCGAGTCCACCGGCACGAACCGCCGGCCCGAGCAGATCGGCTGCGCATAGGCGCGTAGCGCGCTGTAGCCCCTGGCCTCGGGCAGCTTGCCGACGACAATCAGCGCCAGATAGGGGCCGGCGACCCGGACACCATGGACTGAGGGCGAGACAACCTGCGTCGCGACCGGGATCGGATCAGAGCCCGCGGCGATCACCTGCTGGCCGCGCACCTCGTCGGCGAACACCAGCAGGAAGCCCTGTGGTTCGTGCCCGCGCGGCCAGCTTTTGGCCTGGTCGCGCAGTCCTGCGAACACTCGCCGGCTGTGATAGGCCCGTCCGTGCGTCCACAGCACCCGCGCCAGCGCGATCCCGGGCGCGACCTCGATATGCTCGGCGGCGGCCATGATGGCGCTGAACTCGGTGGCGATGCTGCGCTCAGGCGCATCCTGGGCGAGCGGCGGCAGGACGTTGCGCGCCGAGACGTCGAGCAGCCGCCAGAGCAGCCGGGCGAGGCGCGGAACCGAGCAGCTGTGCACGCGGTGATCGGCCGCGTCGGCGACGGGCTGCTGCGCGAGGCGCCAGGGAGCGGGTTTGAGCACCGAGAAGAAGCCGTCGGGCCGCTCCAGCGCGGTTTCGTGGCCTTCGACGTCCTCCTGGGTCCTGATAACCTGTTCGCGATGGAATGGGCAGCTCTCGCGATGCTCGGGCCGCTTGGCGGCGGTCAGGCGGCGCAGATAATAGGTTTCGCTTTCGCTGAGATAGGCGGGTGTCAGGATCGGCGGATTACACTCGCTCCCGAGACAGTCGCAGGCAATCCATTTCTCGCCGATCCGGGCTTGCTGCACGAGGACGATGCTGGCGGCTTCCTCCTGTCGGCCCCCCTCCCCCATATACCAGCGCACCAGCGCGGCGCGCACGGGTTCGGGCACCGCGATCCGGTCGATCGACCGGCCGTTGGAATATCGCTCGATCAGCCACATCGAACCGCAAACCTCCCTGGCGCGCGGTCGGCTTGCGGTTC
Source organism: Sphingomonas pollutisoli (assembly GCF_029167165.1). NCBI lineage: Bacteria > Pseudomonadati > Pseudomonadota > Alphaproteobacteria > Sphingomonadales > Sphingomonadaceae > Sphingomonas > Sphingomonas pollutisoli. Next base: position 29,038 of record NZ_JARFNJ010000010.1, on the reverse strand, counting down.
GACCAAAGGGCACGCGTTTTGCCGTGCGGGAGAAGGCGGCCGATCGGAAGCCTGTCTTCATCCCCGGGCGCCGTCATCATCGCGGGACAGGACCATGTCCGTCAAGCCGTTCGCGCGACTATGCGTTGCCCCCTTTGGTCACGGGGCGATATCGGCGGTTAGCCCGGTGGATTGCTATCCCCAATGATAGTAACCGGATACTTGCGAACATGCGGCCCCGAGGTCGATGCATGGCGGTCATGTCAGCACGATGTCCAAAGCTTGTGGGACAGCTTTGTTCATTTTATGTTCGAGGGCACCTCCCCAACCGGAAGAATGCCATGCCCCTGCCCGAAAACGCCTTCGAACCTCTCGATATCGACATCCTCTTGACCGATGCCTCGCTCGATCCGGCACTGCGGCCCGAGCGGCGGGCGATCGCGGCGCTGTCGATCGGCGTCGGGCTGAACGACGCTTTCTATTCGGTGCTTGAGCTCGAGGACGTGCTGATCGCGATCGGCAAGGACGTGCCCGGCAGTCGGTGCCGCCTCGCGACCCTGCTCGGCAATCGCTGCGACGATTATCAGCGGGCGATCTACTATGCGCTGGCCGGGCGCGGCGCGGCGAAGCGGCTCGAGGATCTGGGATGGCTCATCGAGCTTCTCGGGACGCGCAGCGCGGTCGCGCACGAGGCCGTCGAGGCGTCCCATGCCACCAGGGCGCCCCGCTCGCCCTATGTGACCGCCGAGGCGGATGGCCCGGTTGGCGCGTTTCCAGCTCGGTTCGCGCTTGGCCCCGACTGGAGCAGTCGCCGGGACTGAACGCGGCCGGGTCACTGACGCTTCTCGCAGGCCAGCCGTTCGCCCCGGCGCCAGCGTGCCGGATCGACCCACCGGCCCACGAACGCGCCGCGCTTTGCCGCCAATGCGCGCCTGTAGGCATCCCGATAGCGCGTGGCCCGCGCGGGATCGTCGCGAAGATAGTCCGGCCGGGCGATTGCGAAGCCTGCTTCGATCATGGCGAGCCCGACGTCGCGGCCGGCGACGCTTGCCGTGACGACCGGGCGACCGTGGCTCGCTTCCGGTCGCAAGACGATCGCGGTGTCCCGGTCGCGCAACAGCCGGGCCAGATAGTCCTGGGCCTGCTTGCCACAGGCTTGGCATTGGCCCGGGCGCGGCTCGCACCGCTGACGCCGTTCGAACGCATCGATGCCTGCAATCCGCAGGTTGATCGCGATCGTGTCGCCATCGAGCGACCGGGCGCGTGCGGAGAGGCTCTGGGCGGTCGCGGTGCCGATCGGGAGGAGCGCGGCCGCAAGCATGGCAAGGAAGAGAATGCGCTTCATTCGGCAAAGCTTAGCATGATTTGATCGGTCGGCTTGGGCGTTGTCGTGACGCGGAAGGGCTGGATGGCGATGCCCGTCCTGACGATGACAAGCTGGCGGTCGCCGGCCTCCGAACGCCGGCAGGCATATTCATGGGCCCGGGCGAAGCCGTTGAGACGGGCGGTCGGGCTGAGTTGGTGCAACATCGGTCGGGATCCGTATCGGAAGAGACATAGGGACCGGCGGATTATTTCCTTCGGCCGCCAAGCTCCCTCCCCCTTCCCTTGTGGCCGGCTCGCAGAGCCGGGGTGCTGGGGCTCGAAGAGTGTTCGATGTGGTAGGATCGAACGGTTGTTTGTCAGACGGCGGTGCGCGGTAGAGCCAGTCCCCCTCCGTTGGTCTCCCTTTCAGTCGAGGGGGCTGGACGGCCGACATGAGATTTGCTCAGTTCTCTATATGTTCTTTCGGTCGATTGGATGCGATTGCGGGCTGCGGACGGCGACAATTCGGGGCGCGGGTTGCGGTAAAGCGCCCTTTTCTCCCCTTTCCCTAAAATGAAATGATCTCTGGGAGGGTTAGAATAGGTTTATTGAAGAGTTATGGAGTTAAGGGGCGCGGCGTTTGCGAGTCGCAAGGCGGAATCCCACGAGTCGCGGATCGATCAGCGTTCCGGAAGTGTCGGGGAATCGTTCCCGAAGTGTCGAACCTGCCGTTCCCGAAGTGTCGATGGCCCGTTCCCGGAAGGTCGAATGAGGTTCCCGAAGTGTCGATGAGCGGTGCGTGGATGGGGTTCGGGCGGGCGGATTGAATCCTTTCTGCGCTCGAAGCGCGAAAGGACGTTCAATTGGCATGGGTTTGGAGGGGATTTGTGGCGTTTCGATTGCGCGGCAGGCAACCGGCCTCCGAGAGACACGACACATCGGGAACGCCTGAGGGGTTTGAGCACGGCACGGCCGGCATGCCATGCGGTCAGCCGCGCAGCGTGTGGCGGTTTTTTTCGTGATAGCGGCGCACGAAGCCGATGAATGCGCTCTGATAGTTGACCGGAGTGCGTGATTCGTCGCCTTCGATATATTCGCGGAACAGCATATGGAGATTTTGATAGTCCCAGCCCGGATATTTGGCCCGCAGGTGGTTCATCGTCTCGTCGGTGATCTCGCCTGCGGTCGCGCGGGTCGCGAGGCTGGTCACCGTCCGGCGGAGCAACCGCGAAACCTCGAGCGAGCTGGCCTGCGGAGCGCCGTCGAGCGCGATCGTTTCGGGCGCGTTCGACGGAGTGGGCGGGGAGGGGGGGGGCGCCGTATCGCCGGCTTCGGGGGCTTTGGCGCGTAGCGATCTGGTCGGCCTGGCGTCGGGTTGCCGGGTCATGCGGAGTTGCGGTTCGCGCTTGCCGGGAAGCTGCTCCATGGCGAGGCTGAAGCCGGGCAGCTCATTGCGCTCCGCGATGCGCGCGATCTCGAACTTGAAGCGCCGATATTGGCCCTCGGCGCCGGACTTCTCGAACAAGGTGGGCAGGCTGATCGCGAAGCCGGCCTCGCCGGCGCCGCCAGCATGTTTGCGTGCGACACGGTAGAGCCAGCGCTCGCGCCCGCCCGAGATCTGGAAATAGGCTCGGTCGATGGCGAGGATGCCACCCTTCATCAGCACGCCCTCGTAGAACCAGTTCGAGAGCTCGATCGTCATGCCGCGTGAGCGCTCGGTGTTCTTGTCTACGAGCTGGTTCCAGCCGTCCAGCCAGGCGAATGTCGCTTCGCGGCGGTTCTCGGCGCGGATATTGGTCTTGACCGTGGTCGAGACGAGCCGGTCGAGGGCTTGACCCAGCAGTTCGTATGCGCGGCCGGTGGTCGGCCGGCCGATTGCGCGCAGGAGGTCGAAGGGCATGAGGTGCAGCTTGCGCGGGATGTCGTTCAAGCCGCGGCGCTGCATGTCGGCGAGGGTAGAGGCGCAATAGATGAGGATGTCGGCGTCCCAGATCGTCGCCATGCCGTAAGTGGGGTTCGCGGAGACATGCACCCAGGCTTGGCCATCGGGGGATAGATAGTCGATCGGTTTTATCCGCTTGCTCTTGGCGAGCGAGAAGAAGGGCCGCTCCATCATCTCGCGCTGATCGCGGAGCGGCAGGTCCTCGATGTAAGGGAGGAAGAGATCGAGCTGGTCGTTGACGTGGGGGCGACTGGGGCGGCTCACTGGACGTTCCGGGGCTCCGTGAGAAGGGGGACGAAAAAGTTTCCTCGAAGAAACTTTTGGGAAGTCGCTCGCGCGATGGCCGGGAAATTTCCGTGACGAAGGCTGAAAAAGTTTCTTCGAGGAAACTTCTGAGGCGCCGCTCGCTCGTCTCCGCACATCATGGCTGCAAGCCGTGCCCCGTCTCGGAAAGATGGGCAAGGGCTTCGCGCAGCGCTGTTACCAGTTCGTCCTCGCTCGCACCCGATCCGGCGTGAAGTCGGATTGTGACGCCCTGACGATTGGCCGACATGATGCTGAGGGCGTCGCGCCCAAACCCGCTCTGGACGACGAATCGATTCGGCGCTGCGCGCGGCGAGGTGGTTGCGGCCAGAAGGCGGCGGATAACTTCCGGGCCCGGGAGCGGCAAGGCGCCCGTCCGCTGGCGGTCGCTTTGCTCGCGGGCGAGCTTCCGGGCGGCCTCGATAACGAGTTTCGCCTTGCCTTTGTCGTCCAATGCCTGGGCCAGGGGATAGGCAGGGGCGAGCTGAACGTCATCGGGGGAGGCGAAGGCAGCGAGTATGCCGTCGGGCAGTTCCGCGACCTTGAGCATCTTGGAAAGCCAGCCTTTCGAGACTTTGAGCCGCTCGACCATGCGGACTTGCTTGCCGCCATAATGGGCATCGAGCGCGGCGCGGTAGTTGCGCGCTCGCTCGATATCGGAGACGTCCTTGCGGGCTCGGTTTTCGATGTCGGCAAGCCGGAAGGCCGCTTCGTCGTCGATTTGGACCACATCGACGAGCAACTGGAACTCGGGGTAATTGTTGGCCCGCAGCCAGCTCACCGAGAAATGGCGCCGCGTTCCGACGATGAGTTCGAGGTCGTGGTCGGGATCGTCTTCAATCCGGCGCGCGACGGCGGCCACGCGCTGTGCGCCTTCGGCGATCAGCGCGTCGATAAGATCGCGGCAATTGTCTTCGGTGAGCCGGTTGTAGATCCGCGCGTTGCCGGACCAGATCTTGACGCGCGCGGGATCGACGAGACGGCGCGCGACCTGCTGGATTTCGCCGCTCGCGAGGCGCGCCAGCGCGGATTCGCGCCCGAGCAGGGTGCTGCCGGCGAGCCTGGCGTTGCGCGGGGGCGGGGAGGGGGCCGCTTCGGTCGCGGGCTCCGCAGCCGCGGGCGGCGTGGTGGGTTGCGGTTCGCTCGACAGCAGGTTGGCGAGATAGGCTCGCTGGTTCTTGCCGGCCATTCTAGCGCCTCGCTCTCATCTCGATGGTGGGATCAGGCCGCTTCATCGACAATCCCTTCTGCATTCGGGGGCGTGACACGGCCCCACGACCGGCGGACGAGCTGCTCGACCTGTCCGAGTGCCTCGTCGAGATTGACGCGGCAGCGCTTGTGGGTCTTGGGCGCGCCGATCGGTTTCTCGAGCTCATAGACGGTCATCATCCGCATCGCCGCATGGCTGATTTCGGCGGATTCGAAGATCGGGACCGGCAACATGGCGGGGCCGAAGGTCTGATCCATGATTTGGCGGACCATTTCGTGGCTGGGGTCGCCCGCACTATACTTTGAGCAGATCAGACGGACAAACTCGTAGCTGACATCGATGTCAGCGCTCTGGAGCTGTGCGACGACCTGTTCCATCATCGAGAGGAACTGGACGGTCGAGCAGAAATCCGGCGTCGTCGCGGCGAGCGGGACGAGAAGGGAATTGGCGGCCTGCATCACCGCGAGGCTGATGGTGCCGAGTGCGGGCGGCGGATCGAGCAGGACGATGTCATAGTCGCGCGCAAGGTCGAACAGGCCGGTTTTGAGCTTGCGGAACCGGGCGGTGAGGACGGATTGGCCATCGGCGCCGGTCGCCGCGAGCTCATATTCGACGTCGAACAGCTCGAGGTTCGAGGGGATGAGGTCGACATTGGGCCAGGGTGTCTTCTGGATGGCGTAGAGCAGGTCGGACTGCGTCGGGTCGATCGAGAGATAGGGATAGAGCGTTTGCTCGCGGCTGACGTTGAAATGCGGATTGAAGCCGAACAATGTGGTGGTGGTCGCCTGGCTGTCGCAGTCGACGACGAGGACGCGATAGCCGCCCACCGCGAGCTTGTGGGCGAGATGGGTGGTGACGGTCGATTTGCCGACGCCGCCTTTGAAGTTTTGGACAGCGATGATCGCTGGCCGATCGTTGGCCCCGCGCCGGGGCGACGCGTCGAGCACTTCGCGCATGTTGAGTACCTGGTCGATCGAATAGCCGGGCCGCTTGCCATTTTCGGGTTCGATCTCGGGCAGGCGTCCGTCTTCTTCGGCCTTGCGGATGCGATTGGGCGAGCAGCCGAGCATCTGCGCGACCTCGGCGATTCCCCAAGTGACATTGAGGGTTTTGCGGGCTTCTGGGAGGATCGATTGCTGCCGCAGCCGTTCGACCATCTTCTCGCCGGCTGAAGCTAGATCGGCGATTCGCGCCGCTTCTGAATTCAATTCGGCCATAAATCCCCGATTTGAAGCCCTTTTGGCGCAAATTGGCGTAAAAGGCTTCAATCGTCAAACCGAACCGCGATCTTGGTGATGCGGCTCGCCCGGGCGATTCTAACAGATCACTTAAAATCAATATGTTATGGTGGTCCATAACCAGCCGCCTGATGTGGACAAATTGGATAGTCGATCTTTCGGGAACGCTTTGAGGGTTGAGGATTGCCCGAATCGGGACTTCGACTTTGGGGAAGGGGCGTCGGAGCGGGCGAGGCGGCAGCTCAACCTGGCCGACGGTTGAGCATCGCGTCGATCGCGGCCATCTCGCGGTCGAAGTCGGCGATCACCGCCTCGAGTTCGGGTGCCGGCTCGGGGACGCTGCGCGGGCGTCCGGCCGGCGCGGCCGCGAACCCGAAATGGACGGCCAGATCGGGCATGACATAGACGCGCCACGAGCCGCGCCCACTGATCTCGCGCACCAGGCCGGCGCTTGCCGCCTTGGCGAGCAGCTTGCCCGCGCCCGAAACCGTGATCTTCAGCGCCTGGGCGGCCTTTTCCGGCGAGAGCACCGGGCGGTGCTGAAGCAAAGCGAGGAGCGGCGTCATCATGCCGGGCCGCCGCTGCGCCGCGATCGTCTGGATCGCCCGCTTTCGGTCGGCCTCGATGGCGTCGAGCCGCTCGCGTCCCTGCGCCGCGATCCGGGCGAGTTGGCGCAGCAGCGCCGTGAGTGTCGCAGCCGCGTCGTGGCGGGGAAACCGGAACGCCTTGGCGCCGGCGACGAGGCAGGGGAGTGGGGAGGCGGTGATTTCCATCCGATGAAGCAGGATGGGCAGATGGAGCCAGGGTGCGGCGCCGCGGTCGGCGCGTGCGAACTGGCGGACGATCTCGAGCGCGCGCACGAGCGTCGGCGCTTCGCTCCAGCTTTCAGGCAGTTCGGCGGAAAACGGCAGATCCTCGCGCCAATGCCGCCCGGCGGCGCTGAGCGACGCCTGCCAGGTGCCGAGCCCATCGAAGGGGTCGGTGAGTGTCTCGCGGCGCGATCGATTGGGTAGCGTGACGTCGGCGGCGTGCGAAAAAACCTCCGCTTCGTCGATTTCGGCGCCCTGCAGCTGGAGTGCCATGCTATAACCCGTCCACGAGGACCGCGAATTCCAGGCCGAACCGACGCAAGTCACGGAAATTCGCGCATCGAGCCGGGCGATCTCGCGCGAAGTTTCTTCGAGGAAACCTGCCAGTCGCGGCGTCCAGGGCACGTCTGTGAGGGCAGGGGTGGGGGGTGGCATCCTGTATTTCTATCCGCTGGAAGGTTTTCCGTCCAGTTTGCTGGGATGCCTAGTGTTGATAATGGATCGTTATCAATACTCTATACAATAGAAGACCTCGATGGTAACGACTGGACGACGCGTGTGCCGGCGCGGTTTGGCGGACTGGAACGGGGACAGGACATGGCGACGCTTCTGCTTCTGCTGCGGCTGCTGAGCACGCTCTGGCTCGTCATCACGGTTGGGCAAAACGGCGCGCGCGCGGATTCGGGTGCCTTTGGCTTTCCCGCCTGGCTAGTCGCGGCGAGTCTCCTCGGCGGCCTGGTCGTGACGCTCGCGCTCATCTGGGAAGCGCCGATCCGCAAATGGTGCGCCGGCGCTGCCGAACGCGATCGCGCAGAGTTCCTCGATGATCGTCGAGGAGGGTGAGGTGCGCGCGGAAGAGTGGCGGATGGACGATCGGATCGCGGTGGAGCAGCTGGCGGCGCTGGTGCGCGACTATGCAAGCGGGCGGGAGAGCGATGTCGCCGCCGGACGCGAAACGCCGCGTCTCGCGGCTTTGCTGGTCCAGAAATATGGGTGGGGCGTTCATGACGCGGCCGTAGCCCTGTTCGGTTCCGAACGTGCGCGGCCGGTCATCGATGCGGCCGATCAGGCGATGGTTTCGATCGATCCCGACTGGCGCCGCCATGATCGCGAGCGTTGGGAAGCCCGGCCGGCGGATCTTGCCAGCGGCTCATCGGCGTAAAAGGATATCGCCGACGTGACCGGGGACACGAAAACCGGAGGCACGGCAACCGATCTTGTCGTCCGCGATGTGCAGGCTCTCGTCGGCACCGCCGCCGTGCTTGATGCGGAGCTGGTCTCCGCGGCCGTGCGGGGCTGGTCGGACAATACCCGACGCGCCTTCCTGTCCGACCTGACGATCTGGAGTGACTGGTGCCGTCGCCAGCGTGTCGATCCGCACGTCGCCGCCGCGAGCGATGTCGCCGCCTGGATTCGCGCGCTCGCCGGCATCGATTCCTCGGTCGAGGAAATCCGCGCCATGGCGACGATCGAGCGCTACATCGTCAATATCGGCTGGGCCTATCGCATGGCCGGGCTCGACGATCCCACCGCCGCGCCGCTGGTCAGGCTCGAGAAGAAGGCGGCGCGCAAGACGCGGGGCGTGGCGCAGCGCCAGGCGCGGGCGCTGCGCTTCAAGGGCGACATCGCCGATTTCGACAGTCCGGCGTCCGGCGTGTGCCTCGTTCATCTCGTCAAAGCCTGTCGGCGCGACCTGCTCGGGCTGCGCGACGAGGCGCTGCTGCGCACCGCTTATGACAGTGCTGGCCGGCGTTCGGAACTGGTGGCGATCGACGTCGCCCATATCGAAGGGCCGGACGCGCAAGGCGCCGGCACGCAGTTCATCCCCAAGAGCAAGACCGACCAGGAAGGGGAAGGGGCTTATGCCTATCTTTCCCCGGCGACGATGCGCGCGATCGCGCGCTGGCGCGAGGCAGCCCATATCGACAAGGGGCCGCTGTTCCGCCGGGTCGAGACGCATTTCGACGGCTCGGTGCGGTCGGTGGGGCGGGAGGCGCTGCATCCCAACTCGATCACGCTCATCTACCGTCGGTTGATCCGCGCGGCGCACGCGAAGAAGCTGCTCGGCGCCATGAGCGAGGCCGAGCTGGAACGCTGGGTCAAGGCGGTGTCGAGCCATTCGATCCGGGTGGGCGTGGCGCAGGACAATTTCGCGGCCGACGAAAGCCTGCCCGCGATCATGCAGGCCTACAGGTGGCGCGATCCCAGGACGGTGATGCGCTATGGCGCGAAGCTGGCGGCGACGAGTGGCGCGAGCGCGCGCATGGCGTCACGATTCTTGTCTGGATCGGAATAGGCCGCGATCTAGCCACAACTGGATTCGGCTAGCCGTTGAACGCATGGCGCCCTATATTACTGGCCGGAGAATCGTCATGTCCCGCGCCGATCATGTCCAGCTCAATGTCCGTTCCGCTTTCGCACATGCGCGGGCGCATGAATTGGCGCGTCGGACGGGCATGACCGCGACGCAGGTGGTCGAAGATGCGCTACGCGGCTATGTCCCGCCTGGCGTAGCAGTGACGGTCGGCAAGCTCGTTCTGCGTGGGCCCATCCTGGTGCGGCCTGCGGGCGGATCCAGTGTCAGCCTCGAGGAGGCCAATGCCGCGCTCGAGGCCGCACGGGAGCGTGACGATTGAAGGCCCAAGCGCTGCTTGACAGTAATGTCGTCATCGCGCTGCTCGCGGAATCCCATGAGTATCACAAGCCGTCGATCGAACTGCTGACGGATGAGCGGCGCGGGGACTTTGCGGTCGCGGCGCATAGTTATGCGGAAAGCTACAGCACCTTGACGCGCCGGGGCGAACGAGGGCCCTTCCGGTTCACTGCGGAGGAGGCCTGGGCGGCGCTCGAAAGTGTTCGTGCCGTGACCGAGCTTGTGGGGCTGACGCCGGCGCAGTCCTTCGACGTGGTCAGGGGCTATGCACAGGGCGGCGGGATCGGTGCGCGACTCTATGATCTTTTGATCGGCGAAGCGGCCGTGGTTCACGAAATCCCGGTCATCGTGACCTGGAACGTGGGCCATATGCGCAGCCTGTTCCCGGACCTGAAGGTTGCGACACCCAAGGAGTTCGCGAGCACGGCCGGGAGGCGCTGATAGAGGGACGATCCGCCGCTTGCGGTGCGGCGGATCCTTGTCTGGTCAGCCGTTGAGCCGGTCCTTGACGGCCTTGGCGAGCGCTCTCCCGCACGAAGGCCGCGCCATTGTTGGATCGCCTGGTCAGGAAAGCCGGTTTTCATCGTCGATGAGCGTGAGGCGGGAAGGCGGCGCCGGCCCCCAGCGCCAGAGGATCAGGTTGAGATCGTCGCCGTCGGCGCCGGGAGCGAAGCTGCGGACCAGCAGGCCATGATAGCCGGTGTCGGCGAGGCGGCGGGCGAAGGTCTGCGTCGGCGCTTCGCCGGTGTTTTTCATGCTGTCGCGCCAGCCCGGATCGGCGAGCGCGGCGGCATCCATGCCTTGCGCCGCGAGCGCGGCCGCGTCGCGGCTGTCGAAGACGTGCTCGATCTGCGCCTCGAGCGAGACGAGCGTCGTGGGCTGGAGTGAGCCGATCTGATTGGCTTCGGTGAGCGCGGTCAGGACTGAGAGCGAGGTATAGAGGGCTGGCACGCCCCTGGCGTTGAAGCGGCCGCCATGGAGCGCGGCCCCGCGGCCGGACAGGGGCTCGCGCGCATAGGCCGGATTGAGCGCCCGGTAGAGCTTGCCTTCATAAGCGAGCGGCACGGATCAGGCGTGGACGCCGGCATCCACGGCATCGATATAGTCGAGAACCTCGTCGGCGCGGCCGTCGCGCACGAGCTGCATGGGCGTCTGCCCTGAGAAACCGGCAAGGGGCTGCGAGCGGTACCAGGCATAGGCCATGATGGCCGAGCCGAAGCGCGGCTCCACCTTGTTGAGGATCTCGACCATTTCGCGCAGGCGCCGCTGGGTCTTGTCCGAGATGATCCGGTCCCGGCGCTGAACAGCGTCCTTGCCGAGGCCGACGGTGCGCGCGACTTCCTCGCTTGTCGTGCGCAGCGCTTGCGCGATCTTGCGCGGCGCGAAGAGGCCGTTGTCGGCATATTGTGCGAGGCCCATAGCCGTGACTCCACGATAAAACCCGTTTATATGACGCTATATGGCGTCATATTAAGCGGCGTTCAAGTTTTCTGACAGCCGATCATGATCGGCGTCCGCCCGCAGGCCGGTCCCCGAGCCGGTCAGGGCGTCCCGTCGCGAGGCCGCCACAAGGCGCCCCATGGGCCTTTTTCCTCATGTTTGGGAACGAGGATCTCCATGGCGCTGCCATAGCCATAGGGTGTGCGGACCAACCGCCTCGTGCGCCCGTCCTCGGCCAGCAGGAGCAGGGCGATCCGCGAATGGAACAGCGAGCGGGGCACGATCAGGCCGTTCTCATAGCGGGCCTGGGCTCTGCCGGCGGCGAAGGTCAGCAGGAAATCGGTGAGCTTGGCGCCATGTTCGTCATCGGGCAGGTTGCTGTAGGCCGGACGCGCAAGCCTGCGGCAGACGTGCTCGTCCCATCGCAGCATCGTTTCGTGAATCCTGCACCTGAGCGGGCCTGCCTGTCTCACCATCGGACCGGATTTTCTGTCAGCAGGGCCGGAGGCTTTGCCGCGCCGGCTATGCCGCGGCCTCGTGCTTGACCGCTTCGGCTTCGAGCCGGGCGACGACCGCCTGCCAGACCCATTTGCGGCTGGCGCGCCGGCTACCCGTCAGTTTTGCCCGGGCGATGTCGAGTGCCTTGTCGCCATGGGTGGCGCGCAGCCAGGTGCATTTCTGTTCGACCACGTTGTCGAACGCATGGCTGCGCCGCCATCGGTGACGGCGGATCCAGCGCAGCTTCAGGATCATCTTCATTCTCCTGTTGGGACTGACTTCGTGGGGCGGGTGGACCGGCTCCGAGGGTTCACTCCGCCGGCCTCTGATCTATGGCGTGTCGCCCTCGATCTCGGGCTTGCCGATCAGGTAGAAATAGGTCGGACGGTCGAAATAGACGCGCACGCATTCCTCCTCGTCGTTGGGCGGCGGTTCGTCGGGATCGATATCGCGCCAGTCCCGCGCGACATGGGCGACGAGCGCCGACCAGGCCGCCGCGTCGTCGGCATGGAGCGAGATGCGCGGGTCGTTGTCGATGAACATGATCAGCACCGAGGGGCCGCCGTCATCGTCGGAGCCGGCGGGCCGGGCCGGATCCGAATCGGCGTCTGGCCCCATGCTTTCGCTTGTGCCGGGGCCGCTGGGCGCGGCATCGCTCTGGAAGACCTGGACGGTCAGCCGCCGTTGCCGGATCGCGCCGCGATAGGCGTCTTCATGGGCGGCGCTGCGTGATCGCCATGCGAGAAACCGCTCGTCGTCGGCCTTGCTGGCCGTGCCCGAGGCGAGCTGGTTAAGCCAGGCCAGCGCCTCGCCATGGAGGTCGGGAGGCGCTGGCGCGAGGGGCGCCGCGCGGGTTGGCGTTTTGCGGTCGGCCATGGAATTCCGGCTCCGGCGAAACTGTCGAGATAAATTCCGTGCATAGACCTGAGGGCGGGCTGGCGGGGCTACGTGATTTTGTAGCTGTGGAACCCTGCAATGGTCGGTATGTCACATCGTCGTCTCGAACCGCTGTTTAGGACGCACAGCCGTCGGTGAATCTGCGAGTCTGCATGTCTTGGCCAAGTCGAACCAACATAGCGGGGTTTGCGTGCTCGTGCGTGGTGCATGGGGCGATCGTCGGCGGCTTTCTGCTGTCGGTCTTCTCCGTTCCGCCGCGGATGCTCGCGCCCGAGCGTTCGACGGCGCCGCTTGTCGTGGAACTGATCCCGCTCGACAGGCTGGCGCGCTCGGACGGGGAGGCTGAGCCGCGCAAGCGCGAGAAACACCGTCCGGTGCTGGACGATCGCGGCGCGGGACCGGCGATCGGCATGCGGTCGGCGAGCGTCCTGCCGCGCGAGAAGGCCGCGGTCGCGGTGCCCGCGATGACGGCCGCACCGGCATCGTCGGACGCGCTCGCCGGCGCGCAGGCGCGGGCCGACATCAGCGAATATCAGCGTCGCCTCTACGATCTGGTGGCGCGCAATTGCCACTATCCCGACGGCGCGAAGCGCCTGCGCCTGTCTGGCGTGACTCACATGGCGTTCCGGATCGACCGCACGGGCAAGGTGCTCGAGAGCTGGATCCAGGACAGTTCGGGCTCCGACATGCTCGACGATGCCGCGCTCGATGCGCTCGCGCGCGCGGCGCCGCTGCCGCCGATCCCGGCCGGCTTCCCTTCCGAAATGCATTTCGTGATCGAGATCGATGCCTCGTTGCTTCAGCAGCAGCAACAGCAGCTTGCCGATCGCGCGGGCAGCTAGGGGTGACGTTATTTCGCTGAACCCCATCCCGTATCGCATTCGGGAGCGCCGCTGGTGAGCGCTTCCGCCAAGGACAAGCTGGTTGCCGCGCTGGTATCGGCCTATCCCCGGCTGACGCGCATGCTGGCTGACCGGCTCGGCTCGGTCGACCGCGCCGAGGAGGCGCTCAACGACACCTATGTCCGGCTGCATCGCGAGTCGGTGCAGTTCTCCGAGGTGCGTGACCCGCAATCCTATCTCTACCGGATGGCGATGAACGCGGCGGGCAACCAGCGCGAGCGCGACGACTTCTATCTGAGCGCCGCCGACATCGAGGAATTGATCGAGCTGCCCGACGAGGCGCCCGATCCACTACGGGTTGCCGAAGGGCGCTCGGAGCTCGAGGCGGTGCAGCGCGCGCTCGATGCGTTGCCCGAGCGCCGCCGCGCGGTCTTCCGGCGGGTCTGGATCGAGGGCGCGAGCTATGCCGTCGTGGCGGCGGAATTCGGGTTAGCCGAGCGCACCGCCCGCTATGAATTGCTGCAGGCGGTGCGGGCGATGCACGAGGCGACGAAAAAAAATTCAGCGGCGGCTTTGCAAAAACGCCTCGCCGAACTGTCTTCTAAGTAGAGGGCATGTGATGTGTGATCGATTGTCGCCCTCGATGGAGCGCGTGGACATCTTGCCAGAATGACCGACCGGAATGCCTGGACCGACGCAGATCTCGCCCGCCTTCGCCTCGAAGGGCTGGAGCATCTCGTCCGCCTGCGGTCAGGCTCGGCGACGCAGCGCGATGCTGCGGCGTTCCTGGCCTGGCGCGGCACGAGCGCGGCGCATGAGGAGGCATTCCGCTCGGCCGTCGGCCTCCAGCGGCTCGTGCGCGAAGCCTTCGCGGAACGGGTGGAAGAAGGAACGCCACGGTCGGCCGAGGTGATCGCGATCGAGACGGTGCCGCGGCGGCGCCTGTCCCGGCGCGGCGTCCTTTCCGGGGCGCTCGCGGCCTCGTTCGCCGGCGGACTGTTCGTGGTCGGCCGCTCGCTCGACATGGTGCCCGACCCGGCAACGCTGCGCGCCGATGTCAGCACCGCGGCCGGGGAGCGCCGGCTCGTCAAGCTTGCGGGCGGCGCGACCGTCGACCTCAACACGCGCACCAGCATCGTCTTGCGCAAGGATCTGGCGATGCCGGCGGTCGAGCTGATCGGCGGCGAGGCGCTCCTGACGAGCGCGCCAGGCGGCGCGGCGGCGCTGGTCGCGGGCAAGGGAACCAGCATCGGCCGGTCGGGGCGGTTCAATGCGCGGCGGGACGGCGATGAGGTCTGCATCACCTGCCTTGCCGGGACGGTGGATCTGGCCTGGCAGGAGCAGCAGCGCCGCCTGCGGGCCGGCGAGGAAGTGCGCTATGACGGGGAGCGCGTCGGCGCGGTCGAGGCGGGGATCGACGCCTCGGTCCTGACCGCCTGGCGGCAGGGCACGCTGATATTCCGGGACATGCCGATGCGCACGGTGGTCGCCGAGATCAACCGCTACCGGCATGGCAAGGTTCTCCTTGCCAATGATCGTCTCGGTGCGCGGCTTCTGACGGGCACCTACCGGATCGACGGCCTCGACGCATTCTTCAGGCAGGCCGAGCTGGGCCTGGGCGTGAAGGTCATGCATCTTCCCGGCGATGTGGTGGTGCTGAGCTGAGGCGCAGGGGGCGGTTTCGGTAAGGACGGGATAGGCAAGCCGTTCGCCAGGGCGCGCGGCAACAGCCTCATGCCCGGTCGGCGGTGGCCTCTGTTCGTAAAAAAAGCGTGGGAGGCAAAGGTTGCCGCAGCACGGCTCGGCAGGCCATTTCCGGCTTGATCCTAGCATGATGTCACCGATTTGTAACAAAAAACTTTTGCCAAACGCCCCCCTGCCAACTGTCATCCTATTAGGAGCAGTGCGAGGACTTGGATTTATGGCAGGGGGGCAGGCGCTCGAGCGTATCGCCGGCGACAGGGGCACAGCGGCCGGCGCGATCGAGGCGGGATCCGCCGGCATCGCGGACGCGATCGACGAGCTTCTCGGCATCAGCAGCTGCGGGACGGCGGATGACCTGCGGACCTGGCTTCGCCGGTTCGCCCGCGGCCTTGGTTTCTACGGCTGCCGCTATATCCATCTGGGGCATGTGCTCAGCGGCATGAAGCTGGAGGACAGCCCGCCGCCGGTGCGGTTCTTGTCGACCTCGGCGCGGGACGATTTCGGGCCGGACGGCGACAATTGGGCGCTGTGCGATCCGGTGGTGTCGCGGATCAAGCTGTCGTTCACGCCCTTTCCCTGGTCCACCGGCGAGCGCCGCGAGATGAGCGAGACGCAGCGTGCCTGGCTGGCGCAAGAGCGGGCGCTGGGGGTCGGCGCGGGCCTTGCGGTGCCGGTCCAGGACTATGCCGCGGGGCCGGCCTATCTTAGCTTCTACGGCGTGGAGGAGGAGACGGCGATCCGTCTCATGGAGGAGCGCGCGCCCGAACTGGCGTTCGTCGGCGCGCAGTTCCATGCGCTGGCGAAGACGCTGCTGCCGGTCGCCGGCACAGGGCATCAGGCGCTCCTGACCCAGCGCGAGATCGATTGCCTGCGGCTGGCCGCGCTCGGCTGGACGATCTCGCAGAGCAGCAAGGAACTGGGCGTCGCGCATGAGACGGTCGTGTTCCATCTGCGCAAGGTGAGCCGCAAGTTCGGAACCAACTCGAAGCTGCGCGCTGTGGCGCTCGCGGTCAGCGCCGGTCTCATTCATATCTAGGGCGGCATTGCTCACCCGGTCGGAACTGGATTCGGTCGCGCGGCATTGCGGAATCCCACGTCGCTGGTTCGTCCGCCGCAGCGAGTGCATCGAGCTGCGCCCCGGCCCGAAGGCCAGCTACGGGCAAGGCCGTCGCTGACAAGATCGAATGCCCGGAGCCCGGCGCAGCTCATTGTCCCTCGCCTTTGGTCACGATGATGCCGAACGAGGTGCTGATGAAGCCGTCGATCGCGAGCTTGAGATGATGGGGCTCGCCCGGCAGGCCGGCGCCGCCGGTCGGATCGTCGAACGCCCAGGGCGGCAGGTCGATGAACCGGTCCATTAGCTGGCTGCCATGATCGAAGTCGAGGACGGCGACCTTGTGCCCCTGCGCTTCGAGCCTGCGCGCGAGCGCCTCGATGTGCCGGCGCTGGAACAGCACCGTGATCCAGTTGTCGAGCGTGGGCCCGTCATTCTCGATATTATATTCGAGCGTGTGGACGGCGAGCCCGCCGGGGCGCAGCGTGCCGAGCGAGGCTTCGATGAACGCGAGACCGTGCGCGATGCTGCCGAGATGTTCGAGCGCGCAGATCGACCAGCAGAAGTCGTGGCCTCCAAGGTCCGGGGGAATCGCGTTCATGTCGACGGTGTGGACGTCGACCAGCCTTTCGTAGGTGTCGCGATCGACCAGTTGCGGATGATGCGCGCGGGTTCCGAGATGCTGGCCGGTCGTGGCCCAGCCCTTTTCCCGGGCATCTGCATCGGCGACGTCGGTCGCGAGGACGCGCACGCCGCGCGATGCCAGATAGCTCGGGATCGGCTCCGCGCCGCAGCCGAACCCCACCCCCTTGCGGCCATCGGCCAGCATGCCGTGCTCGTGGAGCGCCTGCAGCACATAGGCGAGTTCCCAGAGCTTGCGGTGATAGACGCGGCCGGTGCGCAGTTCGCTCGTCCAATGCGCGCACCAGTCGCTTTCGATATCGGCCTGGGTGCAGGGTTTGGAGGCGAGGCCGATGACACGCGCCGTGGTCGGGCCGGGCGGGGGCAGGGCGGCGGCCAGCTTGCGGGCGAGGTCGTAGCCGAACGCTTTCAGGTTCAGCTCGATGATGCGGACGTTCTTGGTGACATCGTTGAGCGCGTTGAGGTTGGGGCTGGAATCCTCGCGCACCAGCGCCAGCAGCCGCTTGAGGATCCGGGCTTCGAGCCTGCGCGCGAGCGACATCGGCGGGTCAGCGCCGCATCGCCGGTTCGACCGCGAAGCTTTCCTTGACCGCGCGGTCGAGCGTGACGAGCTGCGTCACCACCGCGTCGAGGCGGTGGAGTGGCCAGCTGTTGGGGCCGTCGGAGAGCGCCTTGTCCGGGTCGGGATGGGTTTCGAGGAACAGGCCGGCGACGCCGGCGGCGACCGCGGCGCGGGCGAGCAGTGGCACGAAGCGGCGATCGCCGCCCGAGCTGGTGCCGAGCCCGCCCGGGCTCTGCACCGAATGGGTGGCGTCGAACACGATCGGGGCGCCCGTCTCGGCCATGACCGCGAGGCCGGTCATGTCGTTGACGAGGCGGTTGTAGCCGAAGCTGGTTCCGCGTTCGCATAAGAGGAACCGGTTCTCGTCGAGCCCCGCCTCGCGCGCGGCCTCGCGCGCCTTGCCGAGCACCGGCGCCATGTCGGTGGGCGCCATGAACTGCGCCTTCTTGATGTTGACGGGCCTGCCCGAGCGCGCGGCGGCGGCGATGAGGTCGGTCTGGCGGGCGAGGAAGGCAGGCGTCTGGAGGATGTCGGCGACCTCGGCGACCGCCGCCGCCTGGCGGGGCTCGTGGATGTCGGTCAGCACCGGCAGGCCGGTCTCGCAGCGCACCTTGGCGAGGATGGCGAGCCCCTCGTCGATGCCCGGTCCCCGATAGGAGGCGCTCGACGTGCGGTTGGCCTTGTCGAAGCTGCCCTTGAAGACGACGAGCAGGCCGAGTCGGTCGGCGAGGGCGCGCAGCTGCGCAGCGACGGTGAGCGCGAGCGCCTCGGATTCGAGGACGCAGGGGCCGGCGATCAGGAACAGCGGCTGGTCCTGGCCCACCGCGCGGCCGAGCAGGCGCATGGCGGTCATCAGTCGATCCGCCGCGCGGCGAGCGCGGTTTCCACGGTCACGATATCCTCGGGGTTGTTGACCTCCCAAAGCCCGCCCGGCGGGTCGGCGACCTCGACCATGCGCATCGGGATCCCCGCATCGAGGAAGCGCAGTTGCTCGAGCCCTTCGACCAGTTCGAGCGGCGATGGCGGGAGCTCGGCATAATGGCCGAGCACGTCGCGGCGATAGGCGTAGAGGCCGATATGGAGATGGACCGGCGCATCGGCGGTGCGCTCGGGCACATAGGGGATCACGCGCTTGGAGAAATAGAGCGCGTTCATCAAGCGGTCGAACACGACGGTGGTGCCGCCGACGCGCCCGGAGCGGGCGTCGCACAGCAGCCGGTCGAGCATCAGCGCCGGGCAGCGGATCATCGGTGTCGCGACCGCGAGGCGCGGGTCGGCGCGCAGCGTGTCGATCAGCGCCTCGACCGCGAGCGGGGGCGTGAGCGGCGCGTCGCCCTGCAGGTTGACGATGATGTCGGCGTCGATCCCGGCGGCCTGGACGGCTTCCCAGCAGCGCTCAGTGCCGTTGCGGCAGCCGGGCGAGGTGAGGACCGCGGTGGCGCCGAACGCGGCGGCGGCGTCGGCGATGCCCTCATCGTCGGTGGCGATCACCACCGGCACGGCCGGCGCGACCGCGCGCGCGGCTTCCCAGCTGCGCTGCACGAGGCTCTTGGGCGTGCCGTCGGCGCCGCGCAGCGGCGCGAGCGGCTTGCCGGGAAAGCGCGAGGAGTCGAGGCGCGCGGGCACGATGATGACCACGCCGTCCGTGCGCGATGCGAGGTCGGTGCCTCCGACGAGCGAGAGCGTCATGCGATGCCTAAGCGCAGGAGGTCGTGGATATGGACGAGGCCGATGACCTTGCCGCTCAGCACGCCGTCGAGGACGAGGACGGCGGTGATGCGCTGCTCGGTCATGATCGCGAGCGCGTCGCGGGCCATCGCATCGGATTCGAGCGTGCGCGGCCGCCTTGTCATGATGTCGGCGGCGGTCGTCCTGTTGGGGGTCCTGTGGGCGAGGATCGCACGGCGGATATCCCCGTCGGTGATGACGCCGGCGAGGCGCTCCTGGCGGTCGACGACCGCGGCGATGCCGAAGCCCTTGGCCGAGATCTCGGTGACGACGGCGTCCATCGGCGTCTCGGGGGTGACGAACGGCAGCTTCGCGCGCTTGTGCATGAAGCTGTCGACGCGCACCAGGTCGAGGCCGAGGCGGCCGCCGGGATGGAGCGCGAGCAGGTCGGCGGCGGTGGTGCCGCGCTGGCGCATCGCGGTGAGCGCGAGCGCGTCGCCGAGCGCCAGCATCAGCGTGGTCGAGGTGCTGGGCGAGCTGCCGAACGGGCAGGCCTCGGGGGCGGGCGGGAGAATGAGGCGGATGTCGGCGGCGCGGCCGACCGCCGAGGCTTCGCTCGAGGTGATGGCGAGGATGGGCAGCCCGAAATGCTGCGCGCGGCGGATGATGACCCCGAACTCGCGGGTGTCGCCCGAGTTGGAGAGGATGAGCAGCGTGTCGGTGGCCGTCAGCATGCCGAGGTCGCCGTGGACCGCGTCGCTGGCATGGAGGAACAGGGCGGGCGTGCCGGTCGCTGCCAGCGTGGCGGCGATCTTGCCGGCGATATGCCCCGACTTGCCGAGACCGCAGACGACGACGCGCCCGCGCGTGGCGAGGATCGCGCGGACCGCGAGCGCGAAGCTGTCGTCGAGGCTCGCGACGAGCCGCCAGAGCGCCTCGGCCTCGGTGGAGACGGCGCGCCGCCCGGCTTCGAGGATGGCTTCGAAGTCGGAATCGGCAGCGTCGGTCACGCTGCCTGTCCTGTCCAGCATTGGCGAGGCCCTGTCCGTGCGGTGATGTCGATGCCGCCGGTTAGGCGGGGGAGACGGTGGGCGGAACTACCTGTTTCTGTAGCGCCGGGCGCTATCGCGGTTTGCCGGCGAGCGTGATGGCGAGCGGCTGGACGAGCCCGGGCGGTGGGGGCGGCGCGCTGGCGCCGTCGAGCACCGCGACCAGTGCCGCATCGGTCGTGCGCCTGCCCGAGCCTTGCCGGATCGCCAGGCCGGCGATCCGGCCCTCGGCGTTCACCCTCAGCTCGACGGTGACCGAGAAGCTGAGCCGGCCGGTGCGCGGATCGGCGCGCAGCAGCGTCTGGAGCTGCTCCTCGAGCCGGCTGTAATAAGCGAGCCGGTCGGCGGCCGGGAGCGCTACCGGCGCGCGCTCGCGCACGACGACGCGGCCGAGCGGCACGAGCGGGCTGTCGTCGGCGGGACTGGCCGGACGGATGAAGACGGCATTGGCGCCGCTGTAGCGGGCGACGAGGCCGGTGCCGGCGAGCAGCAGGCGCAGCGCCTCGCGCGGGGCATAGCTGCCGCGCACCGCCGACGAGCGCCGGCCGCGCGTCACTGCGCTGTCGTAGAGGAGCTGGACGCCGGTCAGCTGGAAATAGCGCGCGAGCGCGGCGTCCAAGGGCTGCGCCGGGATGTCGAAGGCGATGCGGCCGGCCCCGGCGGCCTGGGCATGCGCCGGCTGGGACGGCGGCGCGATCAGGGCGGCGGCCATGGCGAAGAACAGCGTGGTGCCGATCGCCCAGATCGGGGTGCCGAGTTCAGCCGGCAGGCACGGTGGTTGATCGCGCCCGGGCAGGGCGGGCGGCGGCGGCTGTTCCAAGTCCGCGCGATGGGGTGCTGCCGCGTCGGCGCAGTCGGCACCGTGGTCCTGTCGGCATGAACAGCCGGAATCTTCGCAAGGCGGCGCGGTCGATAAATCCATGATCGGCTATTGGTCTTTGCATCAACGGAACGATTTGGCGCCACATTCAAGAATAACATTTTCGTTTCATTTGCACGGACAATTTCTGACCTTCCCGGTCGCCCCGCCGCGGCAAGTCATGTCATTATTCTGTAACAAAAAACTTTTGCCAAACCACCCCTCCCCAGCTGTCTTACTAATGAGAAGCCTTGCTGGGGGTAAGTCGCAATGTGTGTCATGGGGCCGGTCGCGGACGGATGCGGCGGCGGGATGTTCGATCCCGCCCTGTCGGCCGGCCGCATCTGGAGCGAGCCCGCGGCGGCGGCGCTCCTGCACCGGCTCGGGCGGCTCGACGACTGCGACAGCGCCGGGGCGCTTGCCGGCTGGCTCGAGGATTTCGCCGGCGCGTTCCGGCTCAGCGGCGGGCGCTATGTCCATCTCGGCCATGCCTCGGCCGACATGCGCGCCGAGGAGGGCTGGCGGGCGCCGCGCTGGCTGGAGGCCGGCAGGGTCGCCGATGCGCCGTCCGTCCATGAGATTTGCTTGGGCGACGGCTCGACGCCGTTTCTGAGCGGCGTGACGGGCGGTCGCGAGGGCGAGTCCTGGCTCGAGATTCCGGTGCAGGATTATGCGGCGGGGCCGGCGGTGCTGGGGCTGTTCGGCGCGGCCAGGCGCGCGAAGGGTCTGCTCGCCGATCATGGCCCGGCGCTGATGCTGGCGGGCGCGCGCTTCCATGGGGCGGCGCGGCGGCTGCTCGCGGGCAAGGCGGGGGCGCTCACCGACCGCGAGATCGCCTGCCTTCGCCTGACCGCGGCCGGGCGGACGGCGGGCGAGATCGCGCGGCCGCTCGGCATCGCGCGCCGCACGGTCGAGTTCCACATCGGCAAGGCGGTGCGCAAGCTCGGCGCCGCCAACCGGATTCATGCCGTCGCGATCGCGGTGACGGCCGGGCTGGTGCGTCTGTGAGCAAGGCCGTGAGCGACAATCTGAGCAAGGGGTGGTTGGTGCAGAGCGGGACGATTGCCGTCGGGGTTGCAACTGGCGCGGTTCGCGCGCGCCGCGCGGCGTTCTTGTGCGCGGGGCTTTCGCTCGTAGCGCTCTGCGCGCCGGCACGGGCCCAGGATGCGCCGCCGGCCGCTGCAGCGCCGGCGGGCGAGCCGCAGCGCGCGCCCGACACCTTCTTCATCTCGGCGATCGACGTGCTCGGCGCGACCAAGCTGCCGAGCGCCGAGATCGAGCGGCTGATCGAGCCTTATCTCGGGCCCGGCCGCAGCAATGCCGACGTGGTCGCGGCGCAGAAGGCGCTGCAGGCGGCCTATGCCGCCAAGGGCTATGAGGCGGTCGAGGTCGAGATCCCGGTTCAGCCGAGCGACCAGTTCGCGCAGGGGATCGTGCGGCTCCAGGTCAACGAGGCGCCGCTCGGCCAGGTCCAGGTGGTCGATGCCAAGCACCATTCGGCCGAGACCGCGCGCGCGCAGGTGCCTTCGCTGGTCGAGGGCCAGCCGATCAACCTCGCCGCGCTCCAGCGCGACATCGGCGCCGCCAACCGCTTTCCGGACCGCACGATCACGCCGCGGTTCAAGGCGGGCGCGGCACCGGGCACGGTCGATATCGACCTGAAGGTCGAGGACAGTGCGCCCTGGCATGCGAGCGTCGAGCTCAACAACGACAACAGCCCCAACACCGATCCGCTGCGCGCGAGCGGGACGGTGCGCTACACGAACCTGTGGGGGCAGGGGCATACGCTCTCGGTGACCGGCTCGATCGCGCCGCAGGATCCCGACCAGAGCACGGTGATTTCGGCGTCCTATAGCGCGCCGCTGATCGGCACGCCCTGGTCGTTCCTGCTCTATGGCTACAAGTCGAACAGCGACGTGGCCGCGCTCGGCGGCACCAACGTGCTCGGCAACGGCTACCAGATCGGCTTTCGCGCGACCTACCGGCTGCCCTCTGAGAAGACCTTCCAGCAGATCAGCTTCGGACCCGATTTCAAGTCGTTCAAGGAAGCGATCTCGCTCGGCGAGACGGCCTTGCAGCCGACCCATATCCGTTATGTGCCGCTGGTCGCCGAATATGCGCTGTCGGGGTCTGACGAGCATGAGACCTATGGCCTCAGCCTCGGCGTCACCGGCGGCCTGCGGGTCATCAAGCGGCGCGCCTGCTTCGAATATCCGGCATCGGTTATTCCCGGCGGGCTTTCGATCTGTTCGCTCGGCGACGGCACGACCGGCGTCGTCGCCGACCAGTTCCGCGGCCGGGCGATCGATGCCAACGAGAATTTCTTTCACCTCAATCTCGACATGAACTACACGCGGCTCCTGCCGAGCGACGTCCAGCTTGCGCTGCGCTTCGCAGGCCAGCTCGCGGATTCGCCGCTCATCACCAACGAGCAGTTCTCGCTTGGCGGCGTCTCCAACGTGCGCGGCTATTATGTGTCCGAGGCGGTCGGCGACGACGGGTTCGTGTCGTCGATCGAACTGCGCTCGCCGAGCCTCGGCACTCTGTTCGGCCCGTTCGTCGACGAGCTGCGCTTCTTCGCCTTCGCGGACGCGGGCTATGCACGGGTGCGTGCGGTTGCCGAAGGCCAGACCGACGATTTCCGGCTGGTCGGCGTCGGCGGGGGTCTGCGCTTCCAGATATTCAAGCTGCTCTCGGGCGAGTTCCTGGTCGGCGTGCCGCTCAAAGCCGGGCCGGTCACCGACAAGGGCGACCCGCGCTACAGCTTTTCCGTCAGAGGCGAGTTCTGATGGCGGTCGCCGCTGTCCTCCCTATGGTCCTGCGGGCGCGGGTGCTGCCGCGCCGCCGGCTTTGCCAGTCGGTCGGAGCCCGCTCGGGTCCGCGTCCCGGTGGCCGTTCCGCTCCGACCGAAGGGGCGGCCGTGGTCCTTGGTCTGGGCCAGGTTCCCCCGGCGCGGGGGTCGCACTCCCTCACCCGCCGCGCGGGGAAGAACCCCGGGACGCGGGGCTGGGGCGCCAGTGACGTTCCGGCGCGCATGAGCGCATCATCGATCAACGCCCGGCATGCGGGCAGCCAAATGACAGGGAAAAGGGGTTAGCGACGTGGGCCGTTTGATATTGACCTGGCTGATCGCGCTCAGCGCGTTCGCATCGCCGTTGATGACGGGGCCGGCGCTGGCCCAGGAAGCCGCTGGCCAAAGTGCCGGGTGGTGGAACAAGGAGTGGCCCTATCGCCGGGCGGTCGCGGTCGACACGTCGCCTTCGGGCGTCAACATGTCGGGCGCGGCGGGGCGCGCCCTGGTGCTGGTCCGGCTCCACTCGGGCAATTTCACCTTCACCGATGCTAACGACAACGGTGCGGACCTGCGGGTGGTGGACAGTGACGGCAAGACGCCGCTTCCCTTCCATATCGAGCGGTTCGACGCGCAGAACGGGCTGGCGGCGCTCTGGGTCAGCGTTCCCAACGTGAACGGCGGCGAGAAGCGTTCGATCTGGATCTATTACGGCAACAAGAACGCGCCGGCGGGTTCGGACATCGCGGGCAGCTATGATCCCGACACGATCGCGGCCTTTCATTTCAGCGATGCGGCCGGCCAGCCGCTCAAGGACCTGACCGCCAATCGCAACAACGGCCAGAACGGCGCGCCGGCGGTCAACGAGAACGGCATCGTCGCGCGCGACGCGCGCTTTGCGGGACAGGGCGAGATCGTGGTTCCGGCAAGTCCTTCGCTGACGCTGCCTGCGGGAGGCCCCTTCACCTTCACCGCCTGGGCCAAGCAGGATCAGCAGACCGGCGAGCAGGCGGTGCTCGCCTATGGGCCGCTGGTGGTCGGGATCGCGAACGGCGTGCCCTATGCGCTGGTCGGCGAGCAGCGTTTGCAGGCGAACGCGCCGGTCAAGGCTGCGGAATGGACGCATCTGGGCTTCGTCGCCGATGGACAGACGCTCAAGCTCTATGTGAACGGCGTCGAGGCGGCCAATGCCGCGGGTGCGCTCCCGGCGCTCGCCGGGCCGCTGTCGCTGGGCGGCGGGGCAGGGCGGCCTTATTTCGGCGAGCTGGACGAGGCGCGCTTCGCCAAGACGGCGCGGCCGGCCGCACTGCTGCTGGCGAGCGCGCAGGGCGAGGGTCCGGCGGGCAAGCTGGTCAAGGTCGCCGAGACGCCGGAGCGGCAGAGCGAGGGCGGCGGCAACTTCTTCTATGTGCTCGGCAAGGTCGAGACGGTCGATGCGTTCGTCATCGGCTTGTGCATGCTCTTGCTGGCGCTGTCGATCGGCGTGACGGTCTGGAAGGCGCGGTATCTCGGCGCCGCGCAGAAGGGCGACCGGGCGTTCTCGCGGCGCTATGTGGCGATGCACGAGCAGCTCGCGAGCCTCAAGGGCAATGCCGATGTCGGCGCGGTGGAGCGCGCGGTGCTCGACAAGTCGCCTTTGGCGCGCATCTTCGAGATGGGCGTGGACGAGCTCGGCGTGCGCCGCAAGGAGCGCGGCCTAGTGCCCTTGTCGGGCGCCGCGGTCGAGGCGATCCGCTCGGCGGTCGATGCCGTCGTCGTGCGCGAAAACCAGAAGCTCGACAGATGGGTAGGAATCCTGGCGCTGGTCGTCGCCGGCGCGCCCTTCATCGGGCTGTTCGGCACGGTCATCGGTGTGATGAACACCTTTGCCGGCGTGGCGCGCGCGGGCGACGTCAACGTGAACGCGATCGCGCCGGGCATCGCGGCGGCGCTCATGGCGACGGTCGCGGGGCTGCTCGCGGCGATCCCCTCGCTGTTCGCGAACAACTGGCTTGCCGGGCGCATCCAGCATCTCTCCGACGACATGCGGGTGTTCGCCGACCGGCTGATCACGCGTCTCGCCGAGATGCAGGAGAATGCCGCGACGCCGCCGGCGCCCAGGCCCAACACCAAGATCGCGGCCTGAGGCGGGGCAGGGGAGAACGGACATGCAGGTCGAAGGCCGCCGCAAGGTCTATAACGAGATCAACGTCACGCCGATGCTCGACTTGGCGTACGTGCTGCTCGTCATCTTCATCCTGATGGCGACGGCCTCGGTGCAGGGCATCAAGGTCGATCTGCCCAAGGCGAGCAGCGCGCAGAGCCTGTCGCAGCCGCAGACGATCACGCTGACGGTGGGCGCCGACGGGCAGGTGTTCATGGACGCCTTCCCGGTGACGCTCAGCGATCTCGAGGCGCGCCTCAGGAACGCCAAGGCGAGCAACCCCGACGTGCCGATCGTGCTCAAGGGCGATCAGGTCGCGCAATATGGCAAGGTCACCGAGGTGCTCGACCTGCTTCGCCAGCTCGACCTCAACAAGGTCGGCCTGGTGACCGGCAAGCCGACGGCCGGGGGCGGGGCTTGAGATGTCCCGTGGCATGGACCGACCGGCGATACGAGGGGAGGGCGGGGTGTCCCGCTGGCCTGGCCTTGTCGCCGAGGCGCGCAGCGCCGGCCTCGATATCGAGGGCTGGGGCAGCGACATCGCGGGCGCGCGGCGGCTACTCGCCGGGCTCGATGCCGGACGCGAGCGCGCGCTCGTCTATTGGGAGGGCGAGCGCTGATGGCCGCGCCGACCTTCGACACTTTCGAGCCGGAGCGATCCGGCGCGGTGCAGCGGGTGCTGCCCTGGGCGATCGGGGCGGCGCTGCTGGCGGCGCTCGCCTGGTTCGTCTGGACGCAGCTCAATGCGGTGGGCGGTGTCGCGGTGCCGGCGCCGAGCGCGCAGCAGATCAGCATGCTGCCGCCGCCACCTCCGCCACCTCCGCCGCCGCCCGAGCCCAAGGAGAAGCCGCCGGAACCGACCGAGCAGCCGCAGCCGAGCCCGGTCGAGGCGCCCAAGACGCCCCAGCAGCAGGCGGCGCCGGTGACGATCGCGGGTCCCGCGCAGGCCGGGACGGACGCCTATGGCGTGCAGTCGGGCTCGGGGGCGGGCGGCGGCGCGCCGGGAAGCACGGGCACCTGCCTCGTCAATTGCGGGGCGGCGCCGGGCGGAGGCGGGATGAGCGAGGGCTTCTACCGCCGCTATCTCAGTTCGGAGCTCCAGTCGCGGATCGACGGCGACGACCGGTTCAACCGGCTGGTGTTCGACGCCGAGGTGCTGCTGACGGTGACGCCGGAGGGGCGGGTGACGGGCGCGCGGCTCGCGAGCGGGAGCGACAGCGAGACGGTGCGGCGGCTGTCCGCGGCGTTGAACGAGATGCGGCTCAACGCGCCGCCGGCCTCGATGGTGTTTCCCTATCGGCTGCGGCTGCGCGGCCGGAAGCCTGGAATGTGATCGGATTTGCGACGCCCGCTGGGCGCAAAGGGGATAGTTGATGTCACAGGGATTGAAGGTTCGGCGGACGGTATGGATGGCGGCGCTGCTGTCGTCGGCGCTGGTGGGCGCCGTGCCGGCGCTGGCGCAGGACGCGGCGCCGGCCGCGCGGCGCGACAGTGCGGTCGAGACGATGGTCAAGCTCCTGATCGAGGAAGGGATCATCCCGCCCGACAAGGCGGCGGCGCTGACGGCGCGCGCGCAGGCGCTGGCCGCGCAGGAGCAGCAGCAGGCGCCGGCCGCGACCGCCGAGCTGACGCCGCCGCCCGCGGGCGCGGTGCGCGTGCCCTATGTCCCCGAGACGGTGCGCGCGCAGATCGCGACCCAGGTGCGCGACGAGGTGATGGCGCAGGCCAAGGCCGAGCGCTGGGCGGCGCCCGACAATGCCGCGCCCGACTGGGTCGACAATATCCGCATCCACGGCGACCTGCGCGTCCGCTCGGCCTCGAGCCTCTATTCGCGCGACAATGCGACCAACAGTTTCTACGATGTGCCGGCGTTCAATTCGAGCGGGCCCTATGACGTCTCGGGCAATGGCAACCAGCTGATCCCGCAGATCAACACGATCCGCGACAAGGTGAACAACATGCAGATTCGCGCGCGGATCGGCATCGAGGCGACGGTTGCCGAGCGGTTCCAGCTCGGCTTCCAGCTGGCGACGGGCGATGATGCCGGGCCGATCTCGACCAACAGCAACCTGACGGGCGGCTTCAGGAAGCGCGACGTGTGGATCCAGAACGCCTATGTGCGCGGCGAACTGGTGGACGGCGTCACCGCGATGCTCGGCCGGTTCGACAATCCGTTCCGCACGACCGATCTCATGTTCGACCCCGACCTCGCGCTCGACGGCGTCTATGGCGAGGTCGACGTGACGAAGATCCTGCGCCAGGACGGCTTCCACCTGGCGGTGCGGGGCGGGGCGTTCCCGATCCAGTTCGAGCCGACCGATTTCCCGTCGACCTCGGGCGACAAGCGCAACTGGCGCGACCGCTATATGTTCTCGGGCCAGGTCGAGCTCGCCAAGGAGTTCGCCGGCGGGGTGCGGGTCGACCTGTCGGCGGCCTATCACAACTTCACCTATCTGCGCGGGCATGTTTCGGAGCCGTGCGACACTTATTCGGCGACGAACATCGAGTGCTCGACCGACATTCTGCGGCCGCTCTGGGCGAGCAAGGGCAACACGCTGTTCTATTTGCGGCGGATCGACCAGGAGTTCGCGACCAATCCGGCGCAGCCCAACAACCCGCAATATCTGGGGCTGAAGTTCGCGTATCGGGTGCTCGACGTGAACGGGTCGGTGAGCGTGCCGATCAGCGAGCGCGTTCAGGCGCGGCTGACGGGCAGCTATCTCTATAATTTCGGGTTCGACCCCGAGAACATCTGCCGCGAGGGCGAGGATGCCGGGCCGATCAACAATTATGTTGTGACCAACGGCGACGCGAACCAGCTCGCCTGCGGCGCCAATCCGGGCAAGTTCGTCGGCGGCAACGAGGGCTATGGCGCCTATTTCTCGATCGGCGACCCGGACCTGTTCAGCGTCAATCCGAGGCGCGCGCGGCGCGGCGCCTGGGCGATCAACGCGGCCTATAAATATCTGCAGAGCGACGCGGTGCCCGACAGCTTCACGGACTCGGATTTCCATCTGGGCGGCACCAACGCCAAGGGCTTCATCCTGGGCGGCGCCTGGGCGCCCTATAACGGCATCACGATCGGCGGGCGCTGGCTGAGCGCGAGCGAGATCGTCGGCCCGCCGCTGAAGATTGACGTGCTGCAGATCGACCTCGGAGTGGCGTTCTGATGCAGCGGATGCGGGATCATATGAAGGTCGTTGGACTGGCGGGGAGCCCCCATGCCCCGTCGGCGAGCGCGGCGGTGTCTGCGATGTTTGGCCATTCCATCGCAGATGCCGTCGCTGCCCCGCGCGATGCGGCGCGGCCTTCGATCCCGATGCGCGAAACCATGTCCTCGATCTCACGGCGGATCAGCCCCCGCAGTGCCGTGAGGGCGGTGGGACGGCCGGCTCACCCCGCTGGCCGTCCCGCCGCCGGGCGGGCATCGCAGCCGATGCCCGCGCTTAT